>JAYSFV010000002.1:0-612554 GCA_041913105.1 Kaistella sp.
GCTGATAAGCGTAACCCTGACTGTAATAGGCCGGAGCCCAGTCCGGAAGTAGTCCACTCATCTTCTGCCAAGTCAAGATAGCTCCATTCCAATTTTCTGCTTCTTGATATGCATTTGCTAATCGGAATAATGCGTCCGTATCCTGAGGTTTCGTTGCTACTTCTTTTTTAAGAGCTTCAATTTGAGGGTTGGTTGGACCAGCATCTACTGAAGCCTGAGTAACACCACCACCACCTTTAATCTTCACTAATTCCAGATCCCAGTTCATGGTTTCATCTTTAGCACCTTTTGCAATAGCAATTTTTTGCTGAGCTTCGGTCATCAAAGCTTGCTTCTTGGCTGCATCAGTTTCTTTTTCTGCTAAACCAGCAGCAATTAAACCAAGTAATCCTTGGTCGGCCGGCTGAACACGAGTCTTCTCTGCCTGAGACATAAACTGATCCATACTAGCTTTCGCTTCCGCGTACGAACCATCTGCATATAATAGATATGCCTTCAATTTATACTTAATAGGGTCATTTACCTTATCAAATACCTTATCTAAATATAATTTAGAGTTTGCATAGTCTTCGTTTGTGAAGAATAGTTTAGAAATCTCTAACTGAGTATCTGGATCTTCATCAGCATATTTCGCATAATTCATCAAATCTTGAGTCGCTAAAGTATTCTGCTGATATTTAATATTATATGCTGCTTTTGCTTTGTAAGCTGGTGCATAAGTTGGATCTGCCGCAATTGCACGGTCAATACTTTCCTTTGCACGTTGCCACTGCTGTGCTTGCATCCACAATGTACCAATACGTGTATAAACTGAAGCTTTGTTCTTAGCCACCGGTAATGCCTTATCATAAGCCGTCATGGCGGATCCTGCTACTTGTGGGCTGTTTGTTAGTTTCAAACGGTAAGCGTCTCCTAACGTATAATAATAATTCGCCGGTGTACCATCCTTCTGAGATCTTTCTACTGCTTTATTCAACCACTCGATTGCTAAATCAGCATTGGAAGCATCTCCGAAAAGCGTTAAAGCTTCTGCTGCTCTATATAAAACTTCCGCATCTTTCTCACGAGAATCTTTCACGATATTCTGCAATTCCGTAACTGCAGACTTATCTCCTTTCCCAAGTTTAATGGTTGCTAAACCAATCTTGTTAAGGTTACTCTTCTTATCTTCTGCTAAACCTTTATTAAAGTTTTCCTGAGCTAAATCAAAGTTTGGCTCAAATTGAATAAGATAAGAATTTCCTAAATAAAAATAATTTTCGGCGCTAGGAGATTTTGCAATCATCTCTGTAAAAACCGATTTTGCTTTTGCATATTTATGGCTGTCCGCATTTGCAACACCTTCCTGAAGTGTTTGTGCAAAACCGAACTGAGAAAAAAATCCTACTGCTATACCTAACGCTACTTTTCTTTTAAAATTCATCTTACTTATTTAAATTAAATTGTTAATTGCTAAACATAATTTTTCAACTATCATACCAAATATACTGACGTAAGTATTTGATAATGAAAGCTTAATTCATCTGTACTTCTCTAGGGAAGATATTATAAGGTTGTAAACCTTCTTTCTGAACGACAATTTGACCCAACTGTTGACATGAAAAGCGAATCAAACCATTACCTAAACCATAATAACCCTCGTTGGTGAGAAAATATAGAACTCTGGTGAAAGGATATTCCATCGATCTTATTTTTGAAACTTCCGGATAAAAAACTTTTTTACCCTCCGAAATGCCCAAAATTTTTACAGAGTTTCTGAGTTCTTCAGACTCCTTATCATAAGGACGACTTATGGTATTAAGACTCACTACACCAATTTTACCAGATTGTGAGTTTATTTCTTTAATGACATTTTTGTTTCCATTAATAATAGAAAACTTTAAACTACTTGGAGCAACACCAAATTTCTGCGCAACAAAATTTAGATTACTTGAGTTGGTACCTCCAAAAATGATATTCTTATTTTCTGAATTGAGTTCACCTTTAAGCTCTTCCATACTAATAAAGTCACGGGAGTCGTCTTTTTTAACAACAAACACAACGGCATCCGCAGCAAACTTTGCTGGCAAGAGATCCATGTCAATTTTTGCTTTGTAAGCGTCTTTTTCTTTCTGACTCAATTCACGTGACATCACTATCACTCGAACCTTATTCTCTAAAAGATCCAGAAAGGCCAAATCCTCTTTCTTTACTACCATATCAATTTGGGTAGCTGGATTAAGAGCCATATAGCGGGAAGTCAATGCTTCGGTAACGCTTTGAAAGGATTCGTCTGTAGCTATGGATATTTTCCCCTGCTGAGGATTGTCAACCACCCGATCCGATTTCTTACACGAAATAAAAGTGGTTAATAAAACTAATATGTATAAACAGACCTTATGCTTCATTATTATGTTGACGAATTCTATAAACTGCGCGACCTACCCGGAAAAGTCCATAGAGGATTAAGAGCGAGCCTAAAGAATAGGCAATAAGTGGTTCTAAAAAAATGATAAAAAATTTATATATGATTACCACAACACCTAAAATAACGTAAAAAATACCGGTAATTATGGAAAGCCAATTGAATATCATAAGCAAAAATATAAAAAAAATAAAAAAGAGAAGCCTAAGCTTCTCTTATATAATGTTAAACTTTCTTAAGAATTACTCAAATTGCATTGTAAGAGGCATTCTGAATCTATATCGAACTGCCTGACCGTTAATTTTAGCCGGCGCCCATTTATTCTTAATTGATTTTACGGTACGAATTGCTTCTGCATTAAAGTCCTTGTTAGAACCATTTGCTTTTACGTCAGTAATTGTACCATCTCTTTCTACAACGAAAGTCACCTCAGTCTTAACGATACCTTCATCACCATCCATAATTGAAGTATCGAAATTGCTGTTAACTTTATTTCTAAAGGAGTTAATCCCTCCTGGGAATTCAGCTAACTGCTCTACTTCTGTGTAAACCTGAGTTTCAGAAACTTGAGGTTTAACTTCTACCGTCGTAGACTTACCTGGACCTGGCGGCGGAGGTGGTGGTGTATAAGATGGAGTTTTAACCCCTTCTTGGTTAACCAATCCGGTAGTAGTTTCCAATTGCTTAGTAATTGGCGGTGGAGGAGTCTCCACTTTTGGAGCTTTTACCGGTTCTGGTACTACGTTCTGTATTACTTCCTGTACCTCTTCTTTTGGTGGAGGTGGTGGAGGTGGAAGTTCTTCTTCTGGTTCCTCAATGATTGTTTCCTCTTCAGGAATGATATCAATAAGGTTTGCGTCCACTTCTACAGTTTCCTTTTCATTCATCGCATTAATTTTCATCACGACAAATGGAGTGATTGCAGCTACCAAGAAAAGAATGGTTCCAAATATAAAAGCTTTGGTAAGCATTGGCCTGTAACTATGACGAAGGTCATAAGCACCATAAGCTTTATTACGATTTTCAAATACAATTTCGTCTAAACCTAAATTGTATGAGTTATTATCTGCCATTATTCTTTCTTTAAATATTAATTTGTATCAGCTGCCGGTGCTGCAGGTGCAGAACCACCAACTTTTCTGTCATAGATTGCTTGCTCCCAAGATTTGATATCGGTAATACCGTAAATCTCATTCTTGGTTATAGCCATCTCATCAAGAATGTCTACAAAGTTTTTATATACTGCATCGTCCGTCGGCTTAATGATCACGGTAAATTTCGTTGGATCTTTCGCTCTGGCTTTTGCCTGCTCGATTACTTGAGTAATCCCTTCTCTATCAAAACTAGTTTCTTTCAGCGTTTGATCGTTAAGACCTGCTTGGTCTAATTGGTGATAGAAAATTCTGTTATCTTTCCCAATAATTAAGGATATAGAGTTTGATAAATCAATTTCTGTTGGCTCTGGTTTCGGTGCATCAGGCTTTGGTTTCGCCGGAAGACCTAAGTCCATTACATTCGGTTTATTGAAAGTGGTAACCAACATGAAGAAAGTGATCAAAAGAAACGCCAAATCCACCATTGGGGTTAAGTCTACGTGGGGCGGCTGCTTCTGCGAGCGCACCTTACCACCTTTCCCGCTACTGTCTTTTACTTGTACTTCTGCCATTTCTATATTATTGCGCCACTTCCTGACTTGTTATTAACCAGAACTTTAAGAAATCAATATCTCTTAATCCTTCAAATAGAGCTTTTACCTTAGGATATTCGGTCTGAACATCACCTTTAACTGCTAATTTGTAATCTGGATTTACTGCTAAACTTTGCTGAACCCAGTCAATTAACTGTTTATTGGTACTGTCTAACGGAACACCGGTCTGCCCTTTAAAAGCCTTACGGTCTTCGTCCGAAAGATCAAGGTAACCTCTAAGTTGGTTCATTGGTACGCCAACAGACTGCACTTTAGTAAAGTTTACTTTTTGTGCGTCGGTAAACGTCATACCATACTTCTCTCCCATTTTTTCCAACAACTGCATTCTTTCTGTTCCGTTTTCTACCGGAGTAAAATAGAATCTACCGTCTGTTGTTGCAAGAACCGACATCAAACTTGCGTCCGGAAGAAGTTTCTCTGAGATGGAAGATGGCGTGGTGATATCCTCAACGTCTGGTTTTGCAAACTGAGCCGTAAGGATAAAGAACGTAAGGAGTAGAAAGGATACGTCGGTCATCGCCGTCATATCTACCCTTATATTATGTCTTTTTGGTTTGACTCTCGCCATTATTTTTATTTTTATTATTATACTTCACCTATATTAGACTTCCGTTTACGCTTAAAATTAAACGGCGGTCTATAATCTGTCGCTATTTCTTAGTGAAATTCAGCGAAAGACTGCTGGATTGACATTGCGATTTCGTCAATTTTGAACGTTAATCCGTCAATCTTAGAAGTAAAGTAGTTATAAAGGATAATCGCTACAGCAGAAGTACCAATACCTAATGCAGTATTTACAAGTGCTTCAGAGATACCGATTGAAAGTGCAGCAGAATCCGGAGTACCACCACCAGAACCTAGTGCGCTAAACGCCTTGATCATCCCGATTACCGTACCCAATAGTGCTACAAGGGTTGCAACAGTACCTAAGGTAGAAAGAATCATCATATTTTTCTCTAACATTGGCATTTCAAGAGTTGTAGCCTCCTCGATAGACTTGTTAAGTGCTACCATTTTCTGCTCCTTGTTAAGGGTGTTATCGTGAGAAAGTGCTTTGTAAGTTGTAAGACCTTCTTTTACTACATTACCTACAGAACCTTGTTGGTTGTCACACTCTTCGATAGCTTCGTCGATTTTATTTTGGTTAAGTAATCTTCTTACAGTAAGTACAAAGTTATCTACGTTACCTTTACCTGCAGCTTTGCTAAGTACCATTGCACGCTCAATAGAGAACACAATAACGATAATCATAAATGAAATCAAGATTGGTACAATTGGACCACCCATGTAGATAATACCCATGAACCCATCGCCAGGATGAAGCTCCTTAGTTTCCAAACCTGAAAAAGCAACCGACGACAATCCCTCTAATCTTGGGTCAGCCTTAAAGTTACCTGGATTACCCAAAACGAATAAATAAATAGCGATACCTATAGCAATAAGGATCGGAATAATTAGTGCAGGATTTAACCCTCCTACTTTTTTAGCAACTACTTGCTCCTCGTTGTTTGAAACATTCATTTCCATACTAAACTAAATTATAATTGTTATATTTTTAAATTTTCGAGGTGTAAAATAAAGTCAAAATAATTTATCGTGCAAACATTTCTGGCGACCCAAATATTATTTTTTCTTAATTAAAACCTATTTGTGTTATATTATTGATAATTATATCCCGATATTTTATCAAGTTTTTCCGTTCTTCTTCAGAACCTTAAAAAACTACTAAAATAATCCATTTTTTTTGCGATTTAGATACTTTTAATCTGCAAAAAATTTATTTTACGAGACAATATTAATGATTTTTTTCGGGACTATAATGATTTTTTTCGGGCTATTTCCGGCTAGCTGATTAATTACACGTTCATCCTTCATCACTATTTTTTCAATTTCTTTTGCAGATAAATCGGCCGCAAGTGGAAATTTAAAACGCATTTTTCCGTTAAAACTTACCGGATACTCTATCTCGTCTTCCACCAAATATTTCTCGTCAAATTGAGGGAATTTTTCAAACTCAATAGAAGTATTATGACCTAATTTGCTCCATAATTCCTCACAAACATGCGGTGCATAAGGAGAAATAACAATCGCAAGTGCTTCTAGGATTTCACGTTTGTTGGTTTTGAGCTTTTGATACTCATTAACTGCAATCATGAAAGAGGAAACCGAAGTATTGAAAGAGAAGTTATCAATATCTGAAACCACTTTCTTAATCAAGGTATGAAGAATCTTATATTCTTCCTTTGTCGGTTCTTCTTCTGAAACTTCAAATTGATCACCGCTGTAATATAAATTATAGAATTTTTTAAGGAAACCATATACTCCACTTAAGCCCTGGGTGTTCCATGGCTTGGATTGTTCTAACGGACCGAGAAACATTTCATACAAACGCAAACAGTCGGCACCATATTCTTCGCAAATATCATCCGGATTGACGACGTTGTATTTAGACTTCGACATTTTCTCTACCTCTCTTTCACAAATGTATTTTCCGTCTTCCAAAATAAATTCGGCATCGGCGAATTCAGATCGCCAATTTCTAAATTTATCTACATCAAGTTCATCGGTTGCTCCTTTTAATAAAGAAACATCAACGTGTATTTTCTGTGTTGTATACTCTTGATGAAGATTTTTAGATACAAATTGCTGAGTACCTTCTATTCTGTAAACAAAAGCACTCATCCCCAAAATCATCCCTTGGTTAATTAGTTTTTTGAAAGGTTCTTCATTACTGATAAAGCCTCTGTCTTTTAAAAACATATTCCAAAAACGAGAATACAGAAGGTGACCTGTAGCGTGTTCGCTACCACCAATATATAAATCAACCTGTCCCCAATAATCGGCCAAATCTTTCGCTACAAATTCAGAATTATTATCTGGGTCCATGTAGCGCAAGAAATACCAAGAACTTCCCGCCCAACCCGGCATTGTAGACAATTCCAACGGAAATACTGTTTTATCATCTATTAAATCGGTTGAAACGATTTTCTGATTAGCTTCATCCCAAGCAAAATCTTTGGCGTTGCCGAGCGGCGGATCACCATCTTCTGTTGGCAAATATTTCTCCACTTCCGGTAGCTCTAATGGCAACGCTGAGACCGGCAAAGTGTATGGCATTCCGTCTTTATAATAAACCGGAACAGGCTCTCCCCAATAACGCTGGCGCGAGAAAATGGCGTCACGCTGACGATAATTGGTGGTGCCATGCCCAATCGCTCTCTTTTCGATTTCAACAATGATTTTTTCCTTCGCCTCTGTATAAGTAAGACCATCTAAAAAGTCTGAGTTTACACAAACTGAATCTTTTGAATCATAAGAAACGTCCTGAATATCTTGGTCATTCTTAATTACATTCTTAATCGTAAGATTAAATTTCTTTGCAAATCGATGGTCGCGCTCATCATGCGCTGGGACCGCCATCACGGCACCAGTTCCATAGCCCATTAACACATAATCTGATATATAAACCGGCATCTTTTCATTCGTGAAAGGATTCACTGCATAACTTCCGGTAAAAGCACCACTCACATTCTTAACATCCGACATACGGTCTCTTTCCGTCTTTTTAGAAGTTTCTAAAATGTATTGTTCTACCTCAGATTTTTGTGCTTCTGTTGTGATGGTTTCCACCAATGGATGTTCTGGAGCAAGAACCATAAACGTTGCGCCGAAAATAGTGTCAGGGCGGGTGGTAAACACGGTAATTTTATTGATCTCATCCTCCAAGCTGAAAGTTACCTGTGCTCCCTGAGATTTGCCAATCCAATATTCTTGCGCGTCTTTAAGCGGTTGAGGCCAGTCAATATTTTGTAAACCTTGAAGTAATCTTTCAGAATAGGCGGTGATACGCATGCTCCATTGCATCATTTTCTTTTGGAAAACGGGGAAGCCTCCACGTTCAGATTTTCCGTCTTTAACCTCATCGTTGGCTAAAACTGTTCCCAATCCTGGGCACCAATTAACAGTAGTTTCTGCCCGGAACGCAAGGCGATAATTCAATAAAATATCCTGACGGTCCGCTTCTTCAGCGTCGTTCCACTCTTCTGCAGAAAACTGTAGAACTTCATTCTGAACCGCAGATAAACCTTCTGTTCCATTTTTCTCAAAATACTGAATAAGAGTTTCAATGGATTCTGCTTTATCAGTGATTTTATTATACCAAGAATGGAATAACTGAATGAAAATCCACTGTGTCCATTTATAATAAGATGCATCCGAAGTTCTAACCTCACGGCTCCAATCGAAAGAAAAACCAATCTTCCGCAATTGCTCTTCATAACGGGTAATATTCTGTTCTGTAGTTACTGCAGGATGCGTACCTGTCTGGATGGCGTATTGCTCTGCCGGCAAACCGAAACTATCATATCCTACGGGATGAAGAACATTATACCCTTCATGTCTTTTATAGCGAGCGTATATATCGGACGCGATATATCCCAGCGGGTGTCCAACGTGTAAACCTGCTCCCGATGGATACGGAAACATATCGAGTACGTAAAATTTAGGTTTATCGGTGTTATTTTCGGTTTTGTAAGTTTGGTTTTCTTCCCAGAATTGCTGCCACTTTTTTTCGATCGATTGATGGTCGTAGAACATTATAAAGATTTAATTAGATCACAAATTTAAGATTTTTGTGACGTAAATCTATTGTTTCAGCAAATTACCGCAGAAATCTCTAAAACACCATTAATTGTCTGATAGAATTTTGGCTACAATAATTTCGGTCGCATTAGGTTGCTGTTGAATAAATTTAGAAGCATTTTCTCCCATTGATTTTCTTCGATCATCATTATGGAGCAGGTTAAGAAGAAATGGCGCAGCGAAAAATTCGTCTTCAAAAGATTTTGCGCCGTGAGCGGCAATTAAATTATCTGCTTCAGGATTTTTACGGTATTGATCACCGAACAGCACCGGGACACCAAATACCGCAGCCTCTAATATATTATGAAGTCCTTTAGTATGGAAACCGCCACCCACCACTGCAACTGAAGCGTAAGAATACAGCCTTGAAAGCAAACCGATACAATCTATTATTAAAACTCGGGAATTTGAGTTTTGAAATGAAACCCCTTTCTCGAGTTGAGAATACAATAGCGCATTGGGAAATAATTCCTGAAGGTGTACAACCCTCTTTAAATCGTGAGGTGCAATAATTATCTTCACTTCAGAATTTTTACTGCAGATAATTTCTGCCAGCCGTTCTTCAGATTCCCAGGAACTCCCGAAAACAACTGTTTTATCTTCTTTAATAAACTCAGCAATAAAATTAACGTGATTATCCTGTTCCAACTGTCTTTTAACACGGTCGAAACGGGTATCTCCGGCCGTCGACGAACTTAGGAGTTTAATACTTTTGGCTAAAGCTGTAGAATGCTTGGTCTGATGAAAAAACCAATCGACATTTTGCTGCAACTGCTTAACGAACCATTTTCCATAAGCTTTGAAGAAGACTTGTGTTTCATAAAACAAAGCAGAGATTACATACACTTTAGCTCCCTTCGCTTTTACCTGTGCAATCAAGTTATACCAAAAATCATATTTAACAATAATAAAAATTTCTGGACTGAAACTTGACACAAATTCTTTGACGAATTTTTCTGTATCGAACGGAAGATAGCAAACAACATCAGCCGGATGGCTTTTCCGAATTACATTTTCATATCCGGATGGCGAAAAAAAAGTGATTAAGACTTTATGATTTGGGAACTGAGCTTTCAGACGTTCAAGCACCGGAAGGCCCTGTTCATATTCGCCAAGGCTTGCAGCATGCATCCATATTACTTTATCCGAAGGCTTAAAATGTTCTTGCACCAACTCACAGCTTTGGCGACGACCCGCAAGTCCCTTTTTCAATTTATAATTGAAAAGCGCACCAACTTTTAAGGCACTAATGAGCAAGCTAACAAATATGTTATAGAGTTTTTTCAATACTTCTAATCTATCAATTTCTTAACAAACCTTAGTTTATGAGTGTGTTGGCGAAGTTCCTTGTTGTAAATTCCGGATGAATCTAACTCATCGATGCGAACTTTACCATAAGCATGAATTATCTGCTGGTTTTCAAGCATTAAACCCACATGAGAAATTTTTCCTTCTGCATCTTCAAAGAAAGCCAGATCTCCCGCCGAAGCTTCTTCGATGAAATCCAGAACGGAACCTAGCTCTGCTTGTTTCTCCACATTTCTCGGCAAATGATGTCCATGGATTTTATAGACAAGTTGTGTAAGTGCACTACTGTCGATTCCAAAAAAACTTCTACCATTCCATAGATAAGGTACATTTAAAAACATCTTAGCAGTTTCTGCCATATCTTGAGTCGGCGTATCTTCTAAACTGCCCGTAGACAATTCGCTTCCTGCAGAAAGTAAGATCTTTCCTTCTTCAGTATTTAAGGAGATAAATGGTAAACTAAGAATTTCGGTATTCTGAGAGTTGTCTATCTCTAATGAAAGCTGATTCTTCTCCAACCAACCTTCGGTACCATCAAAATCCAGTCGGATTCGAAAAAAGGCAGTTTCAGCTTCTAGAATTTCAACAGTTTCACCATACAAGATCTGAGAGATCATCTCTGATTGGTGATTGGGCTCCCACCGAAGCGGTGCAACTGAAACTCTACAAATACCTCTTTCCATAAACTGTTCTATTTATTTTTTTCGGAGCAAATTAACCCCGTCACGCAAAGGTAAAATAAGATTTTCGAAATCTTCATCTGCAGCAACAAGTTCGTTCAGTTGCTTGATGATTTGGGTAGACTTCTGTTTTGGCTGTTCTTCCAGCACTTTTCCGTACCACAATACATTATCAAACATAATTACAGCGCCAGATTTTACTCTAGTTTTAATCAGTTTGAAATATTCTACATAATTTTCCTTATCAGCATCAATAAACACGAGATCAAAAAACTCCTCGGTAGTTCTCAGAAAATCTTTAGCATCTTGCAGTTGAAATTCAATTTGTTCTGAAAAAGGGCTTTCCGCAAAGTACTTTCTCGGAATCCACGCAAGTTCTTCGTTAACATCTAAGGTCGTAAGCTTTCCTTTAGGAGCCAGTCCTTCAGCCATACAAAGCGTTGCATAACCCGTGAAAGTGCCGATCTCTAAAATGTTTTTAGGCTGAAGTATTTTTGAAATGATGGTGAGAAGCCTGCCCTGCTGATAACCCGATATCATATGAGGCTGTGTAGTCTTCTGAAAGGTCTCCTTGCGCAAACGTCTTAATAAATCTGGCTCTTGCGAGGCATTTAGTTCAAGGTAACGGTCCATCTCAGGACATTGTTCTTCAAAAAAACTCATATATTTTTTTTCAAATGTAAGGATTTAGCATAAAAAAGTTGCCGGCAAAATCACCGGCAATCTTAGTTACTATTGTTTATAAATTTTATTTCGCAGGCGCAATATCCATTAACTTCATGAATTCATCCAGCTTAGGCATGATGATAATTTCAGTTCTTCTGTTTTCAGCTCTGCCCGAAACGGAAGCATTAGTTGTTTTAGGATTGTACTCGCTACGTCCACCAGCGGTAATTCTCGAAGGGTTTACTCCAAATTTAGTCTGAAGAATTTTTGCCATAGACGTTGCTCTTAAAGCAGAAAGATCCCAGTTATCTTTAGGCAAAGTATTAGAGTTTAAAGGAACATTATCGGTATTACCTTCAATTAGTACAGAATAGGTATCGTAATCGTTGATTACCTGTGCGACTTTCCCAAGAACTTCCTGAGCTGCTGGCAATACGTTGTAATCCCCAGTTTTATATAGCATTTTATCTGAAAGGGAAATCATTACTACCCCTTTAAGAACTTTCACCTGTACATCATTATCCGCAACATTGTCGAGCGATCTCTTCAATTTGTTAGAAAGCGCAATATTCAAGCTGTCATTTTTAGCGTTGGTAGAAATCAACTGCTTGATGTATTTGTTAGAAGAATTGATCTCGCCAATTAATTTGTCAATGTTAGCAGAACCTTTTCCGGTATTTGACAAACAAGCATCTAAAGAAGTCTTAAGCGCTTCATTTTGGTTTTTAAGCAAATTATTTTCGCTTGTTAATCCGGCGTTGCTTGCTTTAAGATCCTGAATTTCACGTTGTCTTTCCCCGATGTTGGTGATACATTGGTTGTAATTTTCATTCAAGGCATCAAATTGCTTCTTGCTTACACAAGAGGTCATTGTAAGAGCCATACCCACAATGGCAATAATTTTTCCTGTTCTCATATAATTTGTTTTATAAGAGCCAAAATTAGATATTTCATTTGACACAGAAGAATTATCTTTGCTAAATAATCCTTAAAACTTGCTGAATACAGCCAACTTTCAGCGTGCTTTACAGCACTTATTATCACTACAAGAAACACCTTCATTTTTACTTGCTGTAAGCGGAGGCGTAGACTCTATGGTGATGGCTGATCTTTTTTTAAAAGCTAGGTTAGAGTTTGCGGTGGCACACGTCAATTATCATCTTAGAGGTGAGGAATCTAATGGCGATCAACTTTTGGTTCAAAGTTTTTGCGAGAATCATAAAATACCATTCCATTTGTATGAAGTTTCTGAAAATGATGGCCAACCAGAAAACTCCGTTCAGCTATGGGCCAGAACGTTACGATATGATTTTTTCCGAAATCTACAAAAAGAGTTTCAGTACAACTACCTTGTTACCGCCCATCATCTGAACGATCAACTGGAGACCTTCCTGATTAATATATCAAAAGCTGCGGGTATTAAAGGCTTATCTGGAATTCCAGCCAACGAAAACAAAATCTTAAGACCTTTACTCAAATTTTCTCGAGAAGAAATTGAAGCCTATGCAAAAAAACAGAAGGTGAAATTCCGTACCGACTCTTCTAATTTAAAATCAGAGTATCTACGGAACTTTATTCGGAATGAAATTGCTCCTAAATTGCTAGAAACTAACGATAATTTTCTTCAGAATTTTAAAAAGAGTCTGTTATATCTTCAGCAAGCTGAACATTTCAGCAAGAACCAAATAGAAAAAATAGAAGCAGAATTAACTTTAAAAAATGGAGACATTTTACTTCTAAATAAAGAACAACTCTATCAGCAGGATGATTTTGTTCAATTTGAAATATTAAGGAAATATGGTTTTGAAAGTCCCAATGAAATTCAAAAGATTTCTAAAGCTACAAAGGGGAAAATTTTTAAATCTGCCTCTCATCTTTTGAAGATTGACCGTAATTTTATAGCCCTTGAATCTCTTGATGACATCCCCGAAAATATATTGCAGGAGTTTATTGTGGTGTTAGAAAACTCACCCAGTGACAACTTTGACCTTAACCTCAGCACTTATATTTCAACAGATTTAATTGATGTGAACAGGGATTACTGGGAAATTGATGCAGATAAAATAAGCTTCCCGCTGATTCTCAGACCAAAAAATCCCGAAGATTTATTTTTTCCAAAGGGAATGAGAGGACGTAAAAAAGTCACTAAATTTTTTAAGGATGAAAAAATACCTACTTTTGTGCAGCACAAAATCTGGTTATTGTGTGACAATAACAATGATGTTATAGGGGTGCTTCCTTACCGGCAAGACCGTAGGTTTTTAAAGGAAAAAAACACCCTCAGAAAGATTAATGTAAAATGGTAATCCACAGCGGGTGGAAATAATAACCGCACGATGTAATGAAGTTCAGAAATTGGTTTCTCTTTATAGTTTTATTTTCCGTTCAGAGTGTTTTTGCACAAATTAAAGATCCTGTAAAATTCAGTTACAGCGTTAATAACCTCCCAAATAACGAGTACGAAGCCGTACTTACTGCGACGATTGACAATAACTGGAAAGTCTATTCCAAAGACTTGCCTCCAGATTCTGGCATTCCTACTCAGATGATTGTGAAATCCAAGGAGGGCATTCAGCTCATTGGTGGCGTTGTTGAAGTTGGTAAGAAGAAAGATGAATTTTCGGAGGCATTTGGCGTTCAGATTGTCTATTTCGAGAAAAAAGTCCTTTTCAAGCAGAAATTCAAGCTTAAAAACAATGCAGCTCCCGCCAATATCGTGACGGAAATCACGTACATGACTTGCGATGATAGAATCTGTCTGGCTCCGAATACTTTAGAATTTGAACAGAAAATTATTCCACCAACCGCTGAAAAAGCAGTAGTTGAAGAAATAGAAACCATTGAACAAACGGATCTTGCAGCTACTGATACTGCTGTCACAAAAAATTCAGACTCCATTGCAGTCATAGCACCAATTAAGTCAGATGTTGAAAAACAAGAAGGCCTTAAAGTAAACTCATTAGATTATAAAAATCCGCTCACCACTTGTGGAACTGAAACCCCAGAAAATAATGAGAATTTCTGGACTTATCTATTGCTGGGATTTTTTGGAGGGTTAATCGCATTGCTGACACCTTGCGTTTTCCCGATGATTCCGCTTACTGTTTCATTCTTCACGAAAGGAAGTTTGGATAAAGGTAAAGGTAAGCGTGATGCGATTATTTATGGGTTCTTTATCCTACTTATTTTCGTATTGCTAAGTTTACCATTCCACATTATTGATGGGATTGCAGGGAATATATTTAACCAGATTTCTACAAGTGTTTGGCTAAACATTACCTTCTTTATCATCTTCATTTATTTTGCCGGAAGTTTTTTTGGCTATTATGATATCACCCTACCAAGCGCAATTGCCAACAAATCTTCTCGCGCCGAAGACGCAGGAGGCATAGTTGGTATTTTCTTTATGGCATTAACCCTTGTTATTGTTTCTTTCTCTTGTACGGGTCCTATCTTAGGAAGTTTATTGGGAAGTGCCGTTACAGGATCAGCAGATGTTCCTATGCTGCTGACTTTTGCTCTTGCCGGATTTGGATTGAGCTGGGCAATTGTGTTCGGGCTACTTGCCTTATTCCCGCAAGCGTTACAGAGTTTGCCAAAATCAGGTGGATGGATGAATACCGTAAAAGTAGTTTTAGGATTTATAGAACTAGGCTTGGCGCTGAAATTCCTTTCAAAAGCAGATTTAGTTTCAAAAACATTCTTCCTGAAACGCGAACTTTTTATTGCATTGTGGATTCTTATCACGATTGGTTTGGTACTGTATCTCTTCGGAAAAATCAGATTTCCTCACGATGACAAAAAACCAAACATTTCAACGACTCGCAAAGTTTTAGGTTTCTTGGGAATTGGTTTCATCATCTATCTTATCCAAGGTTTAATTCCGGGCGATCGACCAAAACTTCAACATCTGAGCGGAATTCTACCTCCGATTAATGTGAGTTATCTGCATAATGAAGAGGACGGAATCCTCGGCATGCATCCTTCACATGATTATTTTGAAGCTATTGAAATAGCCAAAAAGGAAAACAAACCTTTGCTTATTGATTTCACTGGTTATGGATGTGAAAACTGCAGGAAAATGGAAGAGTTTGTATGGAGCGAGCCGGATATTCTTCCCATTCTTCAAAATGATGTGGTACTAGCTTCCCTTTATGTGGACGACAAAGAGGCGTTGCCAGAAGTTGAACAGACCTCTATTGACATGGGCAACGGACAGAAAAAGAAAATTAAAACGATTGGCGACAAATGGAGTCTCTTCCAGCAAATTAATTTCAACAACAATTCGCAGCCTCACTATGTTATGGTTACTCCGAACGGTGAAGTAATAAATACTCCGGTATCCGGATATATGTCCAAAGAAGATTTTAAAAACTTTCTGACTTGTGGGATTGGATATTTCCAGAAACACAGAAAGTAGTTATCTTCGCTGCAACAACTGATGAATAAAAATATTGCTATCCAAGCCGAAAACATCTCTAAACAATATCGTTTGGGAGAAGTCGGCACCGGCACCATTACGCATGATCTCAACCGTTTTTGGGCACGTATTCGAGGCAAGGAAGATCCTTTCTTAAAGATCGGCGAAAGTAATGATCGTACCAGAAAAGGAAATAGCGATTACGTTTGGTCGCTCAAAGACATCAATTTCGAAATTGAAAAAGGTGATGCCGTAGGTATTATCGGGCGAAACGGCGCCGGCAAATCTACCCTCCTCAAACTGTTAAGTCGAGTTACAAAACCGACGACCGGACATTTCGAAGTGCAGGGTCGTATTGCTTCACTTCTGGAAGTTGGGACGGGCTTTAATCCTGAAATGACCGGCCGTGAAAACATCTATCTGAATGGAGCCATTTTAGGTATGCGCCGCCACGAGATTAAACGAAAATTTGATGAAATTGTCGATTTCGCAGGCGTGGAACGTTATATTGACACCCCAGTAAAACGCTACTCGTCCGGGATGTATGTGCGACTGGCTTTTGCCGTTGCCGCACATCTGGAATCTGAAATCCTGATCGTGGATGAGGTATTGGCTGTAGGCGACGCGGAGTTCCAGAAAAAATGCCTGGGCAAAATGGGCGATGTGAGTAAGGGCGAGGGCAGGACGGTGCTATTTGTGAGTCATAATCTGTCAGCTGTTAGAAAGTTGTGTAGCCGAGGAATATTGCTAGACTGTGGCCACACTAGTACTATTGGAACCGCGGACGACACCATCAGTAGTTATCTAAAATTACACAAAGATCATTCTGCTCATAAATTTGTACCAGCTTCTAGCAATTTTATAAAAATAATTTACATTTCCAGTGATTTGGACGATTTATTGACTGGTGGGCAGTTATCCATTAATATTGAGTTTCAATCCGACATAATAGATTGTGAAGTCCATATAGGTTTATATAATTTTGAAAATCTAAAACTATCTCATTTGTGTACTAAGTATTTTCAATCTTTAGTTCTACACGGAAAGAAGGCAATTTGTAATGTACCTCAAATTTGCTTAACCGAAGGGGATTATTATCTAAACGTATTAGTTAAGACAAAAGGTTTTAATGAGCGGTTTGAAAACTGCATTCAATTTCATATCATCGCAGGTTCTTTTTACCCTAACGATACAACTTTCAAAAATGACGGACTTGTGTATATGCAACATGAATGGGAAGTTTCTAGCTAATACTAGACCTGAAATCTCTGTCATCATCCCCATATATAATACTGCCAAATATCTAGCAGAATGCCTGGATAGTGTGCTGGCGCAAACCTTTTCCGACTTTGAAATCATTTGTATTAACGACGGGTCCACTGATGATTCGCCCAAAATCCTCGCGCGCTATCATCAGCAGGATTCACGAATTATTATAATTGACCAGCAGAATGCCGGTGTATCGGCAGCCCGAAATGCGGGCTTACAGAAAGCCGTCGGAAAATATATCGCATTTGTCGATAGTGACGATACAGTTGCACCGGACTTTATCAGCACTCTTTACAAGGTTGCAGAAAAACATAATGCTGATGTAGTATACAGCAATATGCTAGGCGAAAATTTTCAGAATATTAGTCAGCCCTTGGTGGAAAAATCGGATTTTTCAGCAAAGATATTACCCGTATACTTTAAAAATGACCAATACAATTCAGTCTGCAATAAACTATATTCGTCACACACGATTCGGGGGCACAAGCCGAAGTTCTCTGTCAGAAAAACGCATGCAGAAGATGCAGAGTTCAATATCCGTTTTCTAATACATGCGGAGAGAATATATTTTTGTAATTACTCTGGTTACCACTATCGGGACACTCCGGACAGCGCCACGCGAAATCCTATAAAACATCCTTACTTACAAAATGCAGTCGATATTTTCCTGCGTGACTGGACTCCCGTGATTGGGAATCTGATTGAGCCGGAAATTATGCATCAGCTTAAGAAAGAAAGACTCATTAATAACATCATCTCGCAGATCTATATTTACGGCAATGCTGGAAATGGCCTCCCTTTTCGCCTGCGCTGGCAGAAACTGCAGAAAATCGTTTCGCACCCTGTAATTACCCGGATATTTCGCGAAAATAACGGCACCATCACCGCTGATTTTCCGTCCTACAAAAGGCAGGTTTATCTCGGGATTTTACGCCAATCGGTAATTACGCTATATTTGCTGACCCAATACAGTTATTACCGAAACCGATGATTTCGAAAACCCCCAAAGTCCTTATGTTCTTCCACGGCGGCAGCCGAAACCGTGGCTGTGAAGCGATTGTACGCAGCGCGGCATATCTGCTCAGACATCACGGAAAATTCAATGAACTGGCCTTGGCTTCAGGAGATCCGGAGTCGGACCGCATCATTCCCTATATTGACATTGTGCATCATGACAGTATTTCACCAATAGAAAAATTCTCCCTGCATGGGCTAGTAAGTGCACTTAAGGTTAAATTTCTGAATGATGATTCGATGGCTTTCCGCAAAATGCACGAGAGCATTATCAAACTGATCCCACAGTACGATATTTTCCTTTCGATTGGCGGTGACAATTACTGCTATGGCGAGCAGCCGGGCATTTACGAGATTGACAGGCAGATCAAAAAAGCGGGTAAAAAACTTGTCTTGTGGGGAGCCTCCATTGGCGCGGAGGATCTTTCCGCGGATAAAATCAGCGATTTAATGAGTTTTGATTTGTTGCTTGTGCGGGAATCGCTGACCCAGCAGGTACTTGCAGAAGCCGGAATCCCCAATGTGCAACCGGTGGCTGACGGGGCCTTTTTAATGGAGAAAACCGAACTGCCTCTGCCACAAAACTGGCAACATGGCAATACGCTTGGTTTCAACCTTTCCCCACTCGTACTGAAGAAAAATCCGGCGGCGGAAGAGGCTGCGCACCGTCTGATTCAGCATATCCTGGATACGACTGACATGACGATCTGTTTTACGCCCCATGTGATTTTACCTGGTAACGATGATTACGAGACGCTGAAAGAACTGCAGGCCTTGTTTGCCGATACAGAACGCACGCTTCTGTTACCTGCGGATCTGGATGCCACTGAGCTCAAAGGCTATATCGCGAGAATGCGATTTTTTATTGGCGCACGCACGCATGCGACCATCGCGGCCTATTCATCAATGGTTCCGACGATGGTATTAGGCTACAGCATCAAATCAAAAGGAATTGCCAACGATCTGTTTGGTGAGGAAAAACTGGTGCTCAACATCGATGAAATTTCCGATCCTGAAAAACTGATAGCTGCGTTTGAGCAAATGCAATCCGAGGAAGACGCGTTAAGGCAAACTCTGACCACACGTATTCCGGAAATCAGAAGTTTGGCCGGAAAAGCCGCAGACCACGTTTTTAATCTGCTGTGATGAAAAAGAAACTGCTGTTTGTGATTCCAAGTCTTGACGCGGGTGGAGCAGAGAAATCGCTTGTAAATCTGCTGAATGAATTTGATTTTGAGAAATATGAGGTGCATTTATTTATGATGACTCGTAGAGGTGTTTTTATTTCTCAATTACCGGCGAAGGTTAAAATACTTCCGGAATCGCCCGACTATCAAACATTTTCTTCGAAATTTCATAAATCGATATTTACTTTTTTTCTTCAGGGCAAACTAAAATTGGTTTGGAACAAACTACTGTTCACATTTTATAACCGAACCATTAAAAATAACGTTTTAGCAGAACAGAAAAACTGGCGGTATATAAAACATTTCTTTAATTCATTTCCTGAAGAATATGATGTTGCTATTGGATATCTGGAGAAAACAGCTAATAATATTGTTGCGGACTGTGTTTGCGCGGAAATAAAAATAGGTTATATACATACTGATTACAAAACAATGGGGATGTTTGGGAATTATGACATTTCAACATTTAAAAAACTAGATTATATAGCTACGGTCTCGGAGAATTGTTTAACCACGTTGAAAGATATTTTTCCGATTTTCGCGAGCAAGTTTAAGGTAATTGAAAATATCAGTTCCCCCGGGAATATTTTTAGGTTAGCAAATGAGAAAGTTTTTGAAAGATTCAACAAGCCAACAATTGTATCAGTTGGCAGACTTACAGAACTAAAAAATTTCGGAATGGCAATTAAAGTATCTGCTATTCTTAGAGAAAAAGGTTATGACTTTGAATGGACTATAATTGGCGAAGGAGAGCAGCGTGAAACATTACAAAATTCAATTAAAGAAAAAAAACTTCAAGGAGTTGTTAAGTTAGTGGGTTTAAAAGAGAACCCGTATCCTTATATTGCTAAGTCTTTTATATACGTTCAACCATCCAAATTTGAAGGTAAATCCATTGCTATCGATGAAGCAAAGATTTTGCTGAAACCTATTGTTGTGACGAATTTCCCTACGGTTTATGACCAAATAAAGCATGAAGAAACTGGTTTAATCTGCGCGATGAATGAGACAGACCTGGCTAACGCAATCGAACGGTTGTTTACTGATGAGGAACTTCGCATTCATTTCACCGAAAATCTAAAAAGGGAAAAATGGAACAGCGAGATCCAGTTGTGCAAATTTTATGAGCTAATGGAAAACTGATGGATATATTATTATTCCTCTTATTGCTAATATTCTTAATAATTGTATTAATTGATACAATTCCAGAATTCAACACCTGGCAGTCCCGCATCCACATCGGCCGTTTCGAGAATAAAGAAATATGGCAACATAAAGTTTTAAAACTTTCCGGAAAATGGCTCAGGAATACCCCGACCATTCCGCTTACCGATAATAAGAGACTTATTTTTATAGATATACTACGCGAAAACTACAAACGATCTGCCATACAGTCCTGGCAGGAAGGTGCTCTGGTCTTAGGCTTAACCGAGTATCTAAAGAGCACACCTGATGAAAAAGTTCAGCGTCAGCTCGAAGACTTTGCGGACAAAAAAATGACACTCTCTGGCCAGTGGAAGGAGAAGCCTAATGTTTCCGACCATGCCTTACTGGCCTACGCCATTTTAAATGCAGATTTCGCCAACCTTACCAGATTCAGACCTGCATTCGACGAAACTTATGATATGATTAAAGCTCTCAAAGGTGAGGATGGCAGCGTGGCCTATAAAAAACACAATGCCAATTACCGTTTCGTTGATACGGTGGGATTTATCTGCCCTTTTCTGGTCACGTACGGAATGAAGTTCAGAGATTCTGAGGCCGTCGAGCTGGGCATACAGCAAATTCTTGAATACCAGAAATACGGCATGATGCCGGATGAAAACATCCCGTGTCACACCTATCTCACCGAATCGAAAATGCCTGCCGGACTGTATGGTTGGGGGCGGGGTTTCGGCTGGTTTGCGCTCGGCCTGATCGACAGTTGGAATGTGCTGGCTGCGGGACATCCACAAAAAGCAGTACTTCGGGAAGTTGTGGTGAAAACCGCACGTTCCGCAATGAAGTTTCAGCGCGAAAGCGGTGCTTTCAACTGGCTGCTGTTTGTAAAAGAGTCGCGTTTGGATTCGTCCACGACAGCGGCACTGTGTTGGTTTTTCACGCTGGCGGCACAAATTCCCGAAATTGCGGAGCAATGTCTCGCGGCCAGAGAATCCGGTCTGAAGTATCTGCAATCTGTCACCCGCCGTAACGGTGCAGTGGACTTTTCACAGGGCGATACAAAAGGCATCGGCGTCTACTCACAGAATTTTGATCTATTGCCTTTTACGCAGGGACTGGTGCTGCGCACATTAAATTATAAAGCCGACTTTAACTCTCAAATAGTACGCTGATGAAACTCCTCTATATCACCAACGGCATCACCGGCTCGGGCGGACTCGAAAGGGTTCTGTCGGTAAAAGCGTCGATGTTGGCGGATGATTTTGGGTATGAAGTGCATATCATCAGTTTAAATGAAAAAGGAAGCGATACTTTTTTTGACTTCTCATCTAAAATTATCCGCCATCATCTCGAGGTTTCAGGTAACGCCTACGTTTATCTAAAGGCTTACGTGCGCGGTATGCGGCGCACTGTTGAGCAGATACAGCCGGACATTATATCGGTTTGTGATGACGGTCTGAAAGGCTTTTTTCTGCCGCGTCTCCTGAATACTGAAGTTCCGGTCATATATGAACGCCATGTGTCAAAATTGATTGAAGGCCGTGCCGCACAGGGTTTTATCCAAAATATGGTGACCAGAAGTAAGTGGATACTGATGGAGAAAATGGCCGCGGATTTTTCAAAATTCATTGTTTTAACAGAGGGCAATAAAAAAGAGTGGAAATCGCTGAACAATATTGAAGTCATTCCCAATCCACTGCCTTTCAGCTCTGAACCGGCTTCATCGCGGCAGTCGAAAACGGTAATCTGTGTGGGTAAAATCTCCTATCAGAAAGGACAGGATTTGTTGGTTGAGATATGGAATGAGATTTGGAAAAAGTATCCTGACTGGAAGCTCGAACTGTATGGCAACAACGACGGAAGTTTTATTGACACGGCAAAACTGAAAGAAAAGAACATCTATCATTACCCCCCGGTGAAAAAAATACATGACAAATACCTGGAAAGTTCAGTGTACGTACTGCCGTCACGATTTGAGGGTTTCGGCATGGTCCTCATCGAGGCGATGAGCTGCAGGTTGCCGGTCGTGAGTTTCGACTGTCCGCACGGCCCTGGCGATATTATCACATATGGCCAAGACGGTTTCCTGATAGAAAACGGCCATATCAAGTCCTTTTCCGATAAATTAAGCCAGCTGATGCAAAATTCGGATCTCCGACAAAAAATGGGTTCTGCGGCTAGAGAAACTTCTAAAAAGTATCACCCGGAAAAAATTGCCAGCCAGTGGGATCGGCTTTTCAAATCCCTGGTTTCTCAACCTCTGCCTCAACCTCAACCTTAACCTTAACCTTAACCTCAGCCTCAATATTTTGAAAATCCTCTATCTCACAGACCAGCTCTACCTGCACGGCGGCATTGAAAAAGTGCTGACGCAGAAAGTCAATTATCTGGCAGATACCGCCGGTGATGAAGTGACCGTTCTGACTTACCAACAGCAGGACAGAGAACCGGTGTATGCGCTAAGTCCCAAAGTCAGCATACTGGATTTAAAGATCAATTATGAGATTGACAAAAGCTATTTCAGTCTTACCAATCTGCTTAAAATACCCGCTCATATTTCGGCACTGCGGAATACCATCCGGCAGGTGCAGCCCGATGTGATCGTCAGCTGCAGCTTCGGACCGGATTTTCACTTTCTGCCGTTTGTGTGCGGCAAGATCCCGGTGATCAAAGAGTTTCATTCATCGCGCTACTTTGGATTTCATTCACCCTCGAAAGGAAAAGCAAACTTGCTGGATCAACTAAGCTCATGGGTTGAAAAAAAGTACACGCGCCTCGTGGTCCTGAACCCGGACGAAGTGCCGTTTTATCATTCAGACCACATTTCGGTGATTTCCAATCCGGCGGAAATCAAAGAGGTCACTGTGGATCTTGCAAACCGGAAGATTCTTGCGGCAGGACGGATCTCACCTGTAAAAAACTTCGCCGATCTTCTCGAAGCTTTTTCCAGCCTGAATGCGCGGTTTCCCGACTGGGAACTTCATTTCTGGGGCGAAGATTATATTGGAACGCAGAATAAACTAAAGACCCAGATCGACAGCCTTGGACTCGAAAATCAAGTCCGTTTTATGGGAGTCACGCCCAACCTTCAACGTGAAATGCAGAATTACAGCATTTACGCCATGACTTCAGAAACCGAGTGTTTCCCAATGGTGCTGCTCGAATCACTCTCAGTCGGCCTGCCTGTCATTTCGTATGACGCGCCGACCGGTCCTCGGCATATCGTCACTGACGGCGAAGACGGCTTCATTGTACCTTATAGAAATTTGGATATTTTTACACAGAAATTAGAAAAGCTGATGACCGGCGAAAATTTAAGACGGAAAATGGGCGACAAAGGCCGCGAAAACGTGCAGCGCTTCAACATCGATACCGTCATGCAGCAGTGGCGGACGCTATTTGAGCAGGTCATCACGCAAAGGAACCCTCAACCTCAGCCTCAACCTCAACCTCAATCTTAACCTTAACCTCAACCTCACCCATTGTTCGACTGGATCCCCACAAGCAGTTATACAGGCATCTACTACCACGTGATGTTTTTGCTTATGCTTATCACGCTGATGCACGGCTATAGTGCGGAGTTATTCAGCGCGGGAACCAAAAACTTTGCGCGGGGTATGGGTTTTTTCCTGCTGGCGTTTATTATCCTGTATATGGGTACGCGGCCGGTAAGTTGGGTATTCGGTGATATGCTTACGTATTCTAAATCCTATAAATTGCTGACCGGCGGTGAGAAAGCAGACGTAAAAGGTGACTTCATCTTTAATTATTTCATGATTTTCTGCGCGAAGATCATGAACGACCATTCCTTTTTCTTTCTCTGTGCCCTGCTCTATACGGTGCCGTGTTATATTTTCTCGCGCAGATACGGCGGCTCTTACTGGTACTATGTATTTTTTATCTTTATCGGTTCCTTAATGTTCTGGCCCTTTGGCACCAACGGGATCCGCAACGGCATAGGAACGTCGCTGTTTATCTGGGCGCTTTGCTTTTATGAACGCAAATATCTGATGTATGCGCTGATGGCACTGTCTGTTGGAATTCACAATTCACTGATCATCCCGGTTGCCGGCTTTGCGGTAGCCGGTGTGTACAAAAATCCGAAACTCTATTATTATATCTGGCTCGCGGCCATACCGCTCTCACTGATCGGCGGCGGTTTCTGGGAAAACCTGTTTGGCGGCATTGGTTTTGGCGGTGATACCAGGGCAGAAACTTACCTCACCAAAGGCAATGTGAACAATGATCAATTTGCCTATACCGGTTTCCGCTGGGACTTTCTTTTCTATTCGTCATTTGCGGTTTTCGCGGGGTGGTATTTTATCTTTAAGAAGAATATTAACGACAAATTCTATATCCACCTTTGGGGTACCTACATGATTGCGAATGCCTTCTGGATTCTGGTGATCCGCGCGAATTTCTCCAACCGTTTTGCCTATCTTTCATGGTTCCTGATGGCGCCGGTAATTGCATATCCGCTATTGCGGTATAAGCTTTTTCCGAATCAGTACCGGGTGATTGGAGTTGTGATAGCTGTTTATTATTTATTCACTTACGTAATGTTTTTAAGAGGCTTATAAAGATTAAAAAAAATTGCTCATTTAATTTAAAAATCGCAATTGAATGAAAATTCTATATATCACTAATTCATTATCCTCCCATGGGGGATTGGAAAAAATATTAATAGCTAAAGCTAATTTACTAACGGAAAAGTTCGGTTATGAAGTAGAGTTTTTACTTCCATGTACTGATGGTGAACCCATATATGCAATATCTAGTGAAATAAAATTAAATTACCACACCCCTTTTGCAGGTATAAAGTATTTCTTTTCTCATATTAATAAAGTCAGAAGAACAATTAAAGCGATTAATCCTGACATCATTGTAATTGCTAACAAAACGATCGAATTTTATTTCTTACCTTTTATTCTTTTTAACATAAAGAAGATTAGGGAAATTCATCAATCATTTTATATAGATCAGAAGCTGGTGAAACAATCATTGAGTCGAAAAGTTAAAAACCTCATTGAGATATGGATTACTCAAAAATATGATAAGGTTGTTGTGCTTAATAAAGATGAAAGGACCTTTTTAAATTGCGATAATGTAGTAGTTATACCAAATTTTGTAGAACAAAATAATTTTTCAGCAACGCTAGTTAGTAAGAGAGCAGTCGCTATAGGAAGACTCACTGCTATAAAAAGTTTTGACGAACTTTTGCGGGTATGGGCATTAGTCGAGAGACAACATCCCGATTGGTATTTAGACATCTATGGCCAGGACTGGGATGGTACTTTAAAAAGTCTTATTTCTTTAAAAAACACCCTTGGTGTTAAAAATGTAAATTTTTGTGGGCCAACAAGTCGTGCAGAAATTGAGCTACTTAACTCGTCCCTATTTCTAAGTTCATCTGTAAGCGAGGCATTTCCTATGGTTCTTTTAGAAGCACAAGCGGCCGGTTTAGTTGTTCTTAGTTATGATTCTCCATATGGTCCTAGAAATATTATTAATGATACCAAAGATGGCTATATTATACCAGTTGGTAATATTACTGAGTTTGCACGATTAATTTGTGAACTTATAGAGAATGAAGAATTGAGGAAAGTAATTGGTAGCAATGCCAAAAAAAATAGTTATCGATTTTACTCAGATAACGTAATTAATCAGTGGAAAGAACTATTCACGGAATTGCATTACAAGGGTATACGCATCTACTGATTCCTTAGCTCTACTCTTCCCATCTGGATTAACAATCTAATCATATGGAACCGCAAATATCTATCATTATTCCCGTTTATAATACGGGTAAGTATTTAAAAAAATGTTTACAAAGTGTAATCGAGCAAAAAATTGCCGATATCGAAATTATTATTGTTAATGATGCCTCCACGGATGACAGCATTAAAATAATTAAAAAATTTGCTGCCCACGACAAACGTTTTACCATCATTGACAAAAAGAACAACGAAGGAGTAGAAGCAGCACGACTTACAGGTATTAATAGTGCAACTGGAACTTTTCTATGTTTTATGGATTCAGACGATTGGCTTCCCCGAAACGCATTGCGAATTTTACTCCAACATGCAAAAAAAACTGAAGCGGATATTGTTGTAGGTCATCATACTAGAGTGTTAGACCGTCTTGGCTTGGTTAAAACGGTGGGCAAAAAGTTCTGCATGCAGCCGCTAATATTAGATTATGATAGTTTCATGCGGAACTATTATGTCAATTTTTTTGGAGTCAATATCTTTCCGGTTTCTATGTGCGGTAAACTTTACAGAAGAATACTCATTAATCGCAGTACAATCAATACACATGGTTATAATTTTGGCGAAGATTTAATGTTCAATATCCAAGTTTTTCCTCAAAGTAAAAAAACGGTTTTGGTACCCGATCTGGTTTATAATTATAGGTATGGAGGAATGACTTCAAAGTTCAATAGTCAGTTAATTCCTTCGCAACTTAGAATGTATAAGCAAAAACAAGAGTTCGCGGTGAGGTATCATAATGACTCTTTAAACAAATTTTCTCAGATTGAATTGAAAAATTACCTTAAAACTTTTATAGAAATGTTACTTAAATTTAAGGGTGATGAATCTTCAGTTGTACACAAGAGGCAGATTGCCGAAGTAATTGCTACAGAGGAATTTATTGATTTAAAGAATTATTATGCCTCACAAGAGTTACAGGGCTTTGAATTAGCATTAGCAAAAGGAGATGTTGACGGTATGTACATGGAGATTATTGCAGAATATAAAAAGATTAAATTACTGTATAAGTTGAAACGGCTATTGTCTTCTATTTTTAATTAGCAGGTAAATTCGCTTAGTAATTGATTCAATGGACCTAACATAAATTTTTAATAAGTCACTATCATGGAGTTTGCATATAAGATCTCCGTCCTCATCCTCTGTTACAACGCTGAACTTTATGTAGAACAGTGTCTGAACAGTATCCTCTGCCAGACCTGTACTAACATACAGGTAGTCTGCATCGATGACGGCTCTACTGATAAAACACCTGAGATATTAGCGGATTTTGCATCAAAGGACCACCGTATCCAGATTATTACCCAACCGAACAAAGGGATTGCGGCCGCCCGGAATGCCGGTCTCGCCGTTGCCTATGGCGAATACATAACCTTTGTGGATGCAGACGATTGGCTGGAGCCTGATGCCCTGGAGAAAACGCTGGGCAGCCACACCGAGGACATCATCTGCTTTTCCTACTACCGGAACTTTCGCCAAGGGCAGATAGCAAAAAGTTTAGGAATCGAAGGCGTTTTCAGCGCCGCGCATATTCAGCGCCGCATCATTGGACTGGTAGGGAAAGAACTGAAAAACATCTCATCATTTGATGCGCTGATTACCTGCTGGGGTAAAATCTACCGAAGAAGCATTATTAAAGATGTCCGGTTTAGGGATCTTAAAGATTTCGGTACCTGGGAGGATGGTATCTTCAATGTCGAAGTGTTTGAGAACGCATCCCAGGTGCGCATTATCAACAAGCCTTATTACCATTACCGTAAAATTCCGCATTCTACCTATACCACAAGCTATAAGCCTGACCTTTACGGAAAGTGGAAAAATAAATACCAATGGATCAGTTCGTACCTGTCTGCCCATCAGAAATCGGCGGTTTACAAAGAAGCCCTGAACAACAGGATCGCAGTCACCACTTTAAACCTCGCGTTCAATGAAATGAACAGCGGCCTGAACTTTAAGCGTAAAAAAGCGAATCTGCTGCGAATCCTCAATGACTCCACGTATTCGGATGCCCTTTCCCGCTTCAGTCTTCGCGAGGTACCATTTCCGTGGCCAATTTTTTATTATTTTGCAAAAAACCGTAATGCATTCGCAGTCACCCTGATGGCGGATCTTATCTACCGTTTAATCAACCGAAAAAACAATTAAACAATGGTTCGCGTTCTTCAGGTCTTCACCATTCTCAACCGCGGCGGCGCGGAAACCAATATTATGAACTACTACCGGCACATGGACCGGTCTAAAGTCCATTTTGATTTCCTCGTGCACCGCGCAGAAGAAGGCGCTTATGAAACCGAGATCCGTCAGCTCGGTGGTCAGATCTTTCGCCTGCCAGCTATTCATCCGCTGAAAATACATGCATACAAAGGAGCCGTTAAGAAGTTCTTTGCTGAACATACAGGCTATGACATTATCCACGGACAGAATTCAGAACTCGGTGTTTATATTTACGAAGAGGCCAAAAGACGCGGCATCCCCGTCATCATTGCCCATGCCCATAATGCACCCGCCCTGCGCGATTACGACCTTAAATTTATTTTCCGCGAATACTGGAAACGACGCATGCGCTTAAGTATCACCCATGCATTTACCTGTGGGAAGGAGTCAGCGCAGTGGCTGTTTGGAAAAAAACTCGCTTCACATGCTTTTTTGATGCCCAACGCCGTAGATACCGAACAGTTTAAATACCAGCCTTCTATTGCAGAGCGCGTGCTGAAGGAACTTGGGAAGCGGAACCAGCTAAATCTTATCCATGTCGGAAGGTTCAACAAACAGAAAAATCACCGGTTTCTGCTTGAAATTGTCGCGGCGCTCCGTCATTTACAGCCCGATTTCCACCTTTATCTAGTCGGGGAGGGTGAACTGCTGCCTAAAATCACGGCGCAGATCAAAACGCTTGGGCTTGAAAACCACGTGACGCTTTTGGGAAGCCGGAACGATATCCCGAGTCTGCTCCAGGCCATGGATGTGTTTTTATTCCCGTCGTTATATGAAGGTTTACCCGTTTCTCTTGTTGAAGCCCAGGCATCCGGTATCCAGTGTGTGATCTCCGACGGTATTCCCTCTGAAGCCGTGTTGGTCAATCAAAATGTTACCATAATTTCCCTTAGTGAAAGCGCCTCCAACTGGACCGATAAAATTGCCGCACTGGATTTTTCAGAACGCAAAGACGTCTCCGAGATCATTAAAGCGAAAGGCTATGACATTAAAGAAAACGCCGTCCAACTTCAAAATAAATACCTTGAACTGCTTGAAAAGAGTACGTAGATCGCTGTAATTCTGGGTAAAGTATTTCCAAAACCATCAACCTTAACCTTAACCTCAACCTCAACCTTGCAAACGCTAACCATCTTTACCCCCACCTACAACCGCGCCCACCTGCTGCCGCGACTCTATGAAAGCCTGAAAAACCAGACTTCAAAGGATTTTATGTGGCTGATTATCGATGACGGATCAGTGGATAATACAGAAGAAGTTGTAGCGGGTTTTAAGGCTGAAAATCAGGTGGAGATAGAATACATCCGCCAGGAAAACCAGGGCATGCACGGCGCGCACAATACCGCCTACGCGAATATAACGACCGAACTCAACACTTGCATAGACTCTGATGATTTGATGCCCCCCAATGCGGTGGATTCGATCTTGAAAACATGGGCAGGAGTTACAGATAAAAATCACTATGCCGGCTTGGTAGGACTTGACGCTGATCTTTCAGGAAAAATTATTGGAACAACCTTTATTAGTGAAACCACTACGCTTGAAGATTTTTACCTAAATGGTGGAAAAGGGGACAAAAAACTAGCTTATCGCACGGATGTGATTAGAAGATACCCACCCTATCCCATTTTCCCAGGCGAAAAATATGTGGGTTTATCCTATAAATATTTACTTATTGATAAGGACTATCAACTTTTAACCGTTAATAAAGTCCTCGCATTGGTTGATTATCAGGCTGGAGGGTCATCTAATAACATGTATCGCCAATATTATAAAAATCCTAAAGGATTTGCATTTCTCAGAATGCAAAATATGCGTCTATTAAAATCAAGTAAAAGAAAATTTATGGAATCTATCCATTACGTGGCCGAGAGTCTTCTGGCGAAAAACAAATTCTTCCTCACAGAATCTCCTAGAAAAGACTTAACCATTCTCGCATTACCAATGGGTATCTTGCTGTATTACTACGTGTTATATAAAAACCGAACTATTTCGAAAAGTACTGAACTTTAGCTAACTGGTTTGCTGACACTTATCATAATAAATTAGGGTTGATAAAACTTGCGAAACTGCTTGCAACAACCTAATATTGCAGCGATTTAACACAAATGATCGCATAAAAAAATGATGAATTCTAATACTCGCGGAGTTTTATGAAACTATTCCGCATCTCTACCATTCCGGTTTCTCTTAATATTCTACTTAAAGGACAACTAAAATATCTTAGCACTTTTTACGATGTAACTGCTATTTCTGGTGGGGGCGAAAACCTCAGAGAGGTTAAACAACGTGAAGAAGTTAACATTCACTCCATTGAGATCAAGCGCAATATCTCTTTAATTAAGGATTTGATATCATTGGTGAAACTATATTTCTATTTTAGAAAGGAGAAACCAGATATTATTCATTCTATTACCCCTAAGGCAGGTTTACTGTCCATGGTAGCAGGCAAATGGGCCGGAGTTCCCGTCAGAATGCACACCTTTACGGGATTGATGTTTCCTTACAGAAAGGGTCCTATGCGCCAACTCTTGGTTTTAATGGATAAAATTTTGTGCTATCATGCCACCAATATATATCCGGAAGGCCAGGGCGTTAAAGAGCAGTTGCTACAATATTCGATCACTCAAAAACCTCTTAAAGTTTTAGCGAATGGCAATGTAAATGGGGTCGATGCAAAACATTTTAGCCGCACAAATATCAGTGCAGTCCAACGAAGTGAACTTCGAGCTAAACTCGGTATTCCCCAGGACGCTTTTATATTTCTTTTCGTAGGTCGAATCGTTGGCGATAAAGGTATTAACGAACTAGTTTCCGCGTTCAGCCGACATTTTAAGGACGGAAAAGTTCATCTACTCTTAGTTGGTCGTACCGAACGAAAAAGTGATCCACTACAAACCCGAACGGTAAAAGAAATCCAAAGCAATCCTCATATTCATGCGGTAGGCTTTCAGGCAGATGTAAGACCCTACTATGCCATCAGCAATTCTTTGGCATTTCCGAGCTATCGTGAGGGCTTTCCAAACGTGGTCCTGCAGGCGGGTGCGATGGAACTTCCTTCGATTGTGACCAATATTCCAGGATGTAACGAAATTATACGAGACCGAGAGAATGGGTTAATTATACCGGTTAAAAATGCAGATGCGCTCGCTGAATCGATGCAACTGATGGTGAATAATTATATTTTGCGTGGGCAACTTGTGATTAATCTCAGACAGGAAATTGATGAGAAGTACAATCAACGGAAAGTTTGGGAAGCTCTAAAAGACGAGTATGAAAGACTCTCAGACGAATTGAAATCCAAAACAGCTATTTCGGCTCTCGTTACGCAAGCTTAACCCTTTTTTTATTAGACCGTGTCCATAAATGATTTTTCAACTTTATTAAAAATTATTGTCCCGACAATTAAGATCAGTACAATGAGCATGGAACTGAAAACAAGTTGAAGAGGTTCGAAACTTCCGGTTCCTAAAAAAGCGTAGCGAAAACATTCGAATATGGGTGACAATGGGTTGAAATACACTAAAAATTGTAGATTTTCCGGTAGTGCAGAACTTGGATAAACCACTGGTGTCACATACATAAAGAGCTGAATTCCGAAAGTCAGAAGAAAGGATAAATCCTTATACTTGGTCGTCAACGAAGAAAAAATCATCCCCATCCCGAGTGCGAACATTGCCATTAACAATATAAGTACAGGAGAAATCAAAATCCATAAATTAGGAGACACCTCCCCGGTAAAAATCACGTAATACAGCAATATCACGATAAAAATTGAAAGCTGTACTGCAAACTTCATCAAAGCCGAGCACACAATTGATAGCGGCATTATTAATCTTGGAAAATAAACTTTACCAAACATTCCTGCGTTGGCTGTAAATACCGTTGAAGTTTTGGTTAAACTTTCTGAAAAATAGTTCCACACGGTAATTCCGGAAAGATAAAACAAGATTTGGGGAGCCCCATCAGTTGAAAGGTTCGCGATGTTCCCAAAAAGAATTACATAAATACTGGTAGTTAAAAGTGGTTGAATAATAAACCACAGCGGGCCTAAAATGGTTTGTTTATAAAAAGTAATAAAGTCTCGCTTTACCAGCATGAACAGAAGGTCACGATACCTCCAAACCTCGCGAAGGTCCAGATCGAACAGCGACTGTTGTGAGCCAATACGGTAGGTTGAATTTTCTTCCTTCATTATAAGTAAAAGTCTGCGTCAGGAAAAAAGTTTTTCACGTCGTAAATGATGCCATTCGTCTTCAAATTGTCTCTGAGATTAAGACTTCTAAACTCTTCATGTGCAACCGTCAAAACAGCGGCATCAAACTCATTATGCTTCAGTTCTGAAAGTTCAGTGCACAGAACCTTTCCATATCGTCGAAGGACTTCATCAGAATTTGCGTGAGGATCTAACCACATCACTTCCGCACCATAGTCCTCTAGTACCGTACCTATTTCCATGCTCTTTGTATTTCGAATATCAGCGCAGTTTTCCTTAAACGTTACGCCCAACAACAGAATTTTTGAACCGTTTACATTGATATTCTTCTTGATCATTGCTTTGATTACCTGCTGAGCCACGAAAGTACCCATAGAGTCGTTCACTCTTCTTGCGGTCAAGATAAGTTCCGAATAGTATCCGTATTCTTGAGCCTTTTGCGCCAGATAGAAGGGATCTACACCGATGCAATGCCCACCCACCAAACCCGGTTTAAAAGGCATGAAGTTCCATTTTGTTGATGCGGCTTCCAAAACTTCAGAGGTATTAATGTCCATCAGGGCAAAAATCTTCGCAAGTTCATTGACGAAAGCGATATTGAGATCACGTTGGGCATTTTCAATTACTTTGGAAGCTTCAGCCACCCGAATGCTGGAAACCTTATGGGTTCCTGCTGCAATGATGGATGAATAAAGTGCATCTACGAATTCTGCAATTTCCGGCGTGGATCCGGATGTAACCTTGGTAATTTTTTCTAAAGTACGTTGCTCATCACCGGGATTAATTCTTTCAGGGGAATAGCCACAATAAAAACTCTTGTTATATTGTAAACCCGAAATATTCTCTAAAATAGGCACACATTCTTCTTCTGTGACTCCCGGATAAACGGTGGATTCATAAATAACAATATTTCCCCTTGACAGATGCTTTGCCACAATCTCAGAGGCGTTTTGGAGTGGTCTTAAATTGGGGTGATTATGCTTATCAATTGGTGTGGGAACAGCTATAATATAAACATCCGCTTTCTGGAGATTATCACTCTTATTTGTAACGAATAACCCTTGTGACCGTTGCTCAAAAGGGTTCTCACTCAATAGAATTTTATTTAATTCGTCACTATTAACTTCTCCAGTGCGGTCATCACCATTAGCAATTTCGGTAACTCTTAACTTATCAACATCAAATCCTACCACCGAATACTTCGCTGCAAATAGTCTTGCCAAGGGTAATCCAACATATCCAAGTCCTACTATCGCAATTCTGAGCTCTGTAAGATTATTTAGTTTCATGGTTTAAGATTTTCTTCGATTCTGTAATTATTTTATGAGCTTTTGCCACCACTTAGGTGCCACTTCATGGGTATACGAATAGTAGCCATAGCCATATTTTTTACCGTATCGAGTATTTTCTGGTTTTACGGCATTAAGCACAAAGGCCATATTACGAATATTATTTTCTATTTTAAAACCATGGGCGAAATGAATCATTTCTTTTTCTGTAAAGTCAGATTTCACAGTGTATAGTACAACATCAGATTTTTCAATTAAATGTAAAGTATCACTCACCAACATTACCGGGGCAGAATCCATGATAATATAATCATACTTCATCCGCAAATCCTGAAGCAGTTTGTCAAACTTTTCCATATCCAACAGATCATTTGGATTGGGGGCGATTTGCCCACTAAAAAGCACGTCCAAACGATCGCTTAAACCCGAGGAAAAAATATATGGCTCTATGAGATCATCTTCAGACACGAGGTAGTCGGTTAATCCCACATCTTGTTTTTCTTTAATAAAGCGCCTTAACTGAGGATTACGCACATCTGCTCCTATTAAAAGTACTTTCTTTTTGTTGGCTAAAGTGAGCGCTAAATTCATTGCGATCGTAGTTTTACCTTCGCCCTTGATTGATGACGTAACCAGCACCACTCCACCTTTCAGATCATCTTTAGCTTTTAGAAAAAACTTTAGGTTTGAACTCAAAATCCTGAAGGACTCCGCAAATACTGAAAAATCGTTTGGATGAACAATAGCATCAGGATCTTCGGTTGTAGGAATTTCTGCAATAACTGATGCTTCGGGCAGCAACTGAAGTAATTGCTGTTTGCTGTGAATTTTGGTATCGAGCATTTGCATCAATACCAAAATTGCCAATGGAAGCAAAAATCCGGCACCCACTGAACCGTAAATAATATTTGAATATTTGGGTTCTACGACTCCGGTTGTAAAGGCAGGATTAACAATTTTAGCTTTTGGCGCGGTCACTGCCAAGGTAATTGCGTTTTCCTCTCGCTTTTGAAGAAGATAAAGATATAACTGCTCTTTTAAGGTCTGCTGACGATCGATACTTCTAAAAACTTTTTCCTGAGTGGGATATTTGCTAATATTACCTTTAGCCACGTTTAACTGTGCAGTTGCTTGCCCTATCTGTAAGCGTAGGGTTTCCGCAACCTCTGTAAGGTTCCGTCTTATTAATTGCTGAAGTGCGGAAAGTTTTTTATTCATTTCGAGAATTGCAGGATTCTCAGCGCTGGCCTGTTTCAATACTCGGTTACGGGTTAATAGCAAGTCATTATACTCTGCTATGCTGGTCTCTACTAATGCGGGCAACCCTATTCCTGAAGGCAACAACTGCTCTTTGTAACTCGCGGCAAGTACAGAGTTCACCAACTCTAACTGCATCGATTGCGAAGCGATCATTTTGGTATTTTCGCTCGATTCTGCTATAGCCTGACCTGCTTGCGCTTCTAAATCAGTGATTTGGTTAGAGCGTTTAAAATTCTCTTTTTGACCTTCAATCCCTGAAAGATCCTTTGTTATAATTTCGAGACGCTCGTTGATGAAGTTTTGAGTGTTTTGTGCCTCTTCATTTTTATCCTTAATTCCGTCGATCAGATATTGACGGGTTACTTCGTTTAAGATATCCTGCGATTTTTTAGGTACCGGACCTACCATCGAAAGTTCCATAAATAGACCTTTATTTTCCGGGAGACTGACCGAAATTCTACTTTCGAGATTTTTAACAACGGAATCGGGATTCTGAAAAACAACTTTCAACGTTTCTCTAAGTTGGAAACCAGGCTTTAGATTAATAAGTACTTTTCCAAAATTTAGATCAGCAGGCACTCCAAACCTGAAGACCTTTGATGATCCGGAAAGACGGTAAGAATTATTTCCTACGGGTGAAATAGTGGTTGTAGTTCCAAAAAAATCATCAGGCCGATCCAGCGATAAGATTTCTGCTGTCAAAGGCGAATCTTTATAAAGTTCTACTTCCTTAATTTTCCCAATACTGTAGAAAGTAACATTCAGATTGAGATTGTTGACCACCGCACCCAGGATAGGTTTTGAGGTGATAACGGTAGTTTCTCCCTGTAACTCGTGATCACCGCTCACACCCATGCCCAGATTTTTCAGATCGCTTAACGCCGAGGTTTTAGCTTTTGATTCCTGAAGTTTTAGGGACGTTTTAGTGTAATACTGTGGTTCAGTGTAGCGCAGGTATATTTTAGCTGCAGTGTAAAAAACTACAATACTTAGTAGAAACCATGGCCATTTGCGAAGGTACCTTGCAACCTCTTTTTTAAGATTTATCGGCTGTTGTCTCTTGGATGGAGCTGAATTTTCAAGTAATTCCATAATCTATCTCGCCAAGGTAATGATTAGCGTAACAATTCCCAGCGCAACACCTCCATATTTAATCCATTTATCTGTGGAAGAATCATTGTTAACTGCAACTTGTTTGTTACGGTCGGGCTCAACATATAAAATATCATTCTGCTGAAGATAGTAATACGGAGAATTTACAATAGAAGCTTCGGACAAATCCAAAGATATCACCTCATCCTTTCCATGGTCAGGTGAAGGACGAATTAGTTTTACGTTGGTTCGGTTCGCATCGTAACTTAAATCACCAGCCAAAGCGATTGCCTGAAAAATATTCAGTTTTTCTGTGGGGCTTGTCTTCTGTCCGGGAGCAGCTACTTCGCCAAGAACAAAAATATTAAAATTGCTAAGTTTGACCGTGACCATCGGATCACTCACATAACGCGTTAGACGTCGTTCCAAATCCTGTTTAACTTGCTTTTGGGTCATGCCTTTCACAAAAACAGGACCTAAAACCGGAAACACTATAGTACCATCACTGTCTACCAGGTATTCAGTCGGTGTATTTACTCCTGAATTACTGCTTGCCTCGGTTCCACCGACGCCAGTCATGGTATTTTTATTAAACGGCCGCACCGCTATTTCTTCAAATGCAGAAACTAAAATCTGCAATTGGTCTCCTTCCTGAATAGTTAGGCCTGTATAACGCGCCTGCGAAACCTCCTCTTCAAAATTATTATTAGAAAGGTAGACGATATTTTGTTTCGGTTTACATGAGGCAACTACGACGAATATTGTTAACAGGGTAAATATTCGTAATTGAGAAATTAAAGGAATCGTGATCATTTGTGTAAAAAACTACCACCAGTTTTCTTCTATAAAGAAATTGAGACCAACGGCAAGCATTCGGTTATAAGTGTTGTTGAGATTATTATTTGTATAGACTTTGCTAAAACCACGATCAAAACGAAGGAAACCTTCTAGTTTAGGAGAAACTTTCACGCCTACTCCCATTGAAACGCCATAGCCAAATTTAGCCACTTCATCATCCAGATTGTATTGATAGTAAGCAGCTTGATATTCCGGCGAAACTTCTACATCTTTTCTAACCAAGTACTCAATTCTAGGTCCGGCAAAAAGAAAAATGTCACGTTTCATATTACCTTGGTGGAAAAACCATTTTAGGTAAACCTGCATTGCAACGTAATCCATTGAGTATTTCTGTAATCCCAATTTTTCAATTTCAGCTTCAGCATTTTCGCCATGCATGCTGTATTCAATTTGTGGAGTGATGTAAAGCCAAGCCGAATCGTATACATCGTTCTCAACTAACGACCATTGTGCAAAAAAACCCAGACCGCCACCATATTTTCCGACAGAAACATCGTGTACTCCGGCAATTGAACCGCGATGAAAATTTCCGGTAATACCGTATTTAAAGTTTTGCCCACTTAACGTTATCACAATCAGCAGCGCCGTAACGGATAAAAGTCTTTTCATAAAAACCCGAGCAGAAAATCTAAATTGCTGCTAATGAGCGCAAAAATAAGTAATTATTACGGAAATGAGTTAATTATTAATAAAATTAATACGGTGGAGAATAACGTTAAAAAGACCTAGTTGGCAAACAATTAATGTCTACGCATCAACACTTATACGATCTCCTTGTCCCTTCCCAGCCACAGTAGCTATAATATATTTAAAATAATTACCTAATGTGAGGGTTTGTAACATTTCAGAGTCTTTAACTGCAAGAAGAACTGGTGTTGACATGTCAATTTCATTAACTTGTCCGAGGCCTGTAATTCCTGGCAGAGCATTGTAGACTGCTCTTTTTTCGCGTTCCTCTATTAATTCTGTTTGACAAAACAGATTAGGTCTAGGGCCCACTAAACTCATATCTCCCACCAACACATTCAGCAATTGGGGAAGTTCATCCAGTTTCGACTTTCTTAAAAAATTACCAAATTTCGTTACGGAAGCTTGACTCGACAGATGGGTGGCTACCGATTTTGTATTAACATCCATGGTTCTGAACTTGATCATTTTGAATGGTTTTTTATAACGTCCCATTCTTTCCTGAACAAAAATCGGCGAACCGGTATCAAACAAGCCTATTACGAAAACAGTGACGAACACCGGTGATAAAAACAGGAGTCCAAAAAATGAAAACAGAAAATCAAATAGTCGAATCATAGCCTATATGTTAAAGTTCAGGATTAATTATTTGCGAAACTTTTAATGGTTTTATACATACCGTCTTCTACTGCAAGCGGTAATTTGTAGATCCCTAAAGCCTTTTTTATTTTGTCATTTGAAACCACATAACTTTCTGTCAGTTTTTTTAATCTTTCAGAATTTAAGGGGAAATTTATCGTATCGCCCACCTTCGCAACCCCTTGAATTAACACTCTTGGGACAGGCAAAAACTTCGGCTTCTTACCCAAGGCATTATTAATCGATCTTATTAAATCATTGGTAGAAAGTGGCTGATCGTCAGCAAAATTATAAATGCCTGAGGGAACGGTAGTATCTTCCAACATTGCATTAATCAGAAATGATACATTGTCAACACTCACGAAAGAACGGTTATTTTCGAAATTGGATAAAGGCCACGGAATTCCTTTCTCTACAAGTTTAAACAGCAAATTTAAATTACCCTTATTGCCTGGACCATGAACCATACAGGGCCGGATAATGAAAAGCCGTTTATTGGCCGGCAAGGTTTGACTTAAAAGGTGCTTTTCTGCCTCAATTTTAGACTTTCCATAAGGAGTCAGTGGGTTCGGAACGATATCTTCGGTTAATACCCCCTCAACACTATCTGCAGCGGCCTTCACCGAGCTAAAATAAAAAAAGTCTCTGGCTTCAGATTTTAAAAACTTTTCAAACAACTCAATGGTTAAATCCCGATTGACTTTAAAATATTCTGCTTCTTCCGAAGAATTTTCCAAATCATGGGCTTTTCCCGCGAGGTGAATTACAGCATTTGTTTGGTCATTCCACTGCGGTTGCCAATCGCCACGTAATGAAAGTGAAATAACAGTTTTACCCTTCTCAGTTAAATATTGAGAAAGATTTTTACCGACAAATCCAGAGGCACCAGTAAGGGTTATTTCCATTTATTAATAAAATATGAATCTAATGTACTAAATAAATTTAACCGTCATCAAAAAAATTCGTAATCAGTATATTCCGACTTCAAATTCAGTGATAAACCGTCGTGAACATCATTTAAAACAGCTAGTACGAAAGAAATTTAGGTACTACTATCATCAATCTACTTGATTTGTTTATATTTTACTAATCGAAATGATGATTGTCGCTAATGCAACCTAAGTAAAAAAAAATTACATCATTCTAAATTGATAATACATCAGGATTATGAGGCTGTCAGTAAGCTTAGACCTAAATATTCAAACGATACACAACAATTGCACAAACAAAAAAAGTTGCAGTCAATGTGCAACTTTTTTAATCCTTTTACTGATGCTTATTTATTAAACACTTTCAGAATGGCTTCGCTAATTCTTTCACGTTCATCATCAGTAAGATTTGAACCCGAAGGAAGGCATAAACCGTCTTCGAAAAGTTTTTCCGCTACAGTTTCTCCATAATATGGAGCTTCTGAGAAAATCGGTTGTAGGTGCATCGGTTTCCACAAAGGGCGTGACTCAATATTTTCCTTTTGCAATGCCAAACGAAGGTCTTCTCTGGTCACTCCGGTTGTTTCAGGATTGATAATCACTGCCGAAAGCCAGTGGTTGGAATAAAAAACATCAGTTGGTTCAGTAAAAACTTCGACACCCTCTATATCTTTAAACAATTGAACATAGAAGCTATGCATTTTTCTGCGTGCCTCGACGCGTTGATCCAACACTTCCATCTGGCCACGTCCAATTCCTGCCACGATATTACTCATTCGATAGTTATATCCGATGTGGGAATGCTGGTAATGTGGTGCTTTGTCTCGGGCTTGAGTAGAAAGGAAAACCGTTTTGTTTTTATCTTCTAAAGAGTGGCAAACTAAAGCTCCCCCCCCCGAAGTGGTGATTATTTTATTCCCATTAAAAGAAAGAATTCCAAACCGACCAAAAGTACCACAAGCTTTTCCTTTGTATTTTGAACCCAAAGCTTCCGCAGCATCTTCGATAACTGGGATATCGTATTGCGCAGCCACTCTCATGATTTCATCCATTTTTGCCGGCATTCCGTACAAATGAACCACAATGATGGCCTTTGGCTTTTGTCCTTTTGAGATTCGGTCTTCCACTGCTGTTTGTAGTGCCACGGGACACATATTCCAGGTCTCTTTTTCCGAATCGATAAAAACAGGTCTTGCACCACAGTAAGCAATTGGATTGGCTGAGGCGGAAAATGTCATGGACTGGCAAATGACCTCGTCGCCATGCTTAACATCACACTGAATCAGGGCAAGATGTAATGCAGCTGTTCCTGCAGACAAAGCTGCTACAGAAACCTGAGACTGTAAATATTGAGACAGATCATTTTCAAATCCGTTCACGTTGGGACCTAAAGGCGCTACCCAGTTTTCATCGAAAGCCTCGTGAATATATTTTAATTCGTGCCCTCCCATGTGTGGCGATGAAAGCCATATTTTTGAATTCATAGTTTTTATTTACTTGAATGATATTTAATTATTTTACCGGGATTTCCTACCACAGTTGCCCCATCAGGAACATCCTTTATGATTACAGCACCCGCGCCAATCGTGCACCAGTTTCCGATTGTTATACCTTGAATGATATTTGCCCCAATTCCAATATGAGTACCTTGCCCCACTTTGACATTCCCTCCCAGAGCAGCATTTGGAGAGATATGAGTGAAATCACCAATACTACAATCATGATCTATTGAAGAATTGGTATTTACTATGCAATGTTTACCAACCTTTACCTCTGCGTTTATAGTAACACCAGCCATAATAACAGTTCCTTCTTCAATCTGCGCCCTCTTCGAGATTACTGCCTTTGGATGAATTAACTTTATATAACGGTGGTTCTTATTACACTCTACAATCTCTTTACGAATCGAATTATTTCCTACTGATATGATCAAATCACAAAGTTGATCAGGGATTTCGTGAAACACAGCATATCCTGCTAGTGATTGTTTAGTATGATCTTCATCAATAAAGCCTTTAATCACAACCTCATTTGCTTCTGCGATTTCAAGCACTACTTTTCCATGGCCACTTGCACCGTATAGATACATATTGTTTTTTTAAATCATTAATTATTCCCGTTAAACATTTCGATAGTAGCTTGACCTTCCTGTGAAATTCCCTCGCTTCTAAATACTTTTTTAAAAGTTAGTAAAACAACCTTTATATCTGTTATGAAACTTAGATTGTCAACATACCAAACATCCAACTCAAATTTTTTCGTCCATGAGATGGCATTTCTTCCATTGACCTGTGCCCAACCTGTAATACCCGGGCGGACCTCGTGTCGACGTTTCTGGTTTTCATCATACAATGGAAGATATTGAGGCAGAAGCGGTCGAGGACCCACTAAAGACATATCCCCCTTTACGACATTAATTAGCTGCGGTATTTCATCCAAAGAAGTTTTACGAACAAACGCGCCAATCGGTGTTAATCTCTCCGAATCTGATAATAAATTTCCTTCAGCATCTTTTTTGTCATTCATCGTTTTAAACTTGATGATACTGAAAATTTTCTCACTTTTCCCTGGTCTTCTCTGAAAGAAAAAAGGCTTTCCCTGATTTGCAAAATAAAGAAATAAGGTAATAATTATAAAAAGTGGACTCAAAATAATTAATCCCACGAAAGCAATAGTAAAGTCAATAAGTCTTTTAAAAAAGTTTTTATACATACTACTTTTTGAGGGATTGAAGCAGATCTTGATATTCTTTTAAGAGAGCATTCCATACCACACTTTGCTCATAACGAGATTGAATCATAGGGCGTGCTTTTTCTTTTAATTTCTCATAATATGCTTTATCATTTAAGAATTTTCGCATAGCTTCCACAATTGCATCAACATTTTTTACGGGAATAATAGTTCCATTTTCTCCTTCTACGATAATCTCATTACAACCATTAATATTAGAAACGATACTTGGTAATTCCATTGCTCCTGCCTGCATAACTACATTCGGAAATCCTTCTCTATAACTAGGAAAAACTAAAGTGTTGGAAATGGCAAAATATGGACGAACATCATTCTGAAAACCAACCGAAATAATATTTTTATTTGTCTCAATTTCTTGTAACGTGACAGCATTTAACGGATCCAAATCGCTTTCTAAAGGGCCAACTAACAAAAGTTTAGCATTTGAGGGATTTAGTGTTGAAAAAGCATCTACCAATTCATTGATTCCTTTGTCTCCAACTAACCGACCCACAAAAACAAAAACAAAATCATCAGGAGAGATTCTCAGTTCACCCCGCAGTGTAGTCCGATCTTCTTCTAAAAGATGTTCAGGTTTAAAATAGTCCAGGTCAATTCCGTTGGTACTGCCGTTGCCGATGACCTGTAATTTTTCCGCAGCGCAAAAGTTTTCCTTTATAATAATATCTTTCATTACAAAAGAATTGGGATATACTTTATCAGCAAAGAAATACGTCAGTTTTTCTGTAAAGTTCAGGACTTTTCTTTTCAAACCCGTGGCTTCCAGCAGGGGCATACCTGCCACAGTGTGCATTTTCACGGGTATTCCCGCCATCCAGGCAGCCATCATTCCGATTAAACCCGCTTTTGGGGTGTGGGTATGGACGATTTCCGGTTTCGTTTTCTTAAGGAAACGATACAATTTCCACAGAGCCTTAAGGTCCTGTACCGGCGTAATGGCTCTCGTGAGCTCCACATGATAATGTGCCACACCATATTTGGCCGCTACCTTCTCCAGTTCATCCTTCTCTGCTGATATGGCCGTTACAGAAAAATGCTGATTCATAAAGAAAAGCTGGGGACCTAACAGTTTTTCTAGAGAAATAGGGACTGTAGTTATACGTACTAATGAAGGTTTTTTCATATCACTTGACTATGATTTTAAAACTGAAATCCACTTTCCTACAGCATATTCTAATGAATACCCTTCTGCCACCACTTTTCTCCCCCGGTTACCCATCTGGTAACGCAACTTTTCATTTCCGGCGAGGCATTCGATCGCTTGTACCCATTCGTCCGTATTAGCGGCATGATAACCATTCCAGCCGTGACGTACCACTTCACTATTCATACCAATTGGAGAACATATCACTGGTAATCCACAGCCCATATATTGAATCAGCTTATAAGCACACTTTCCTCTCTCCCAGTCACTGTCTACTAATGGCATAACTCCTATATCGAAATTGTTAATCAATTCAACTTCCCGCGTTTCGGACCAGTCGAAAAATTTCAAATTTTCATCCTCACTTTCATTTAGTGTGACGCCTACTACATGAAACTCAATCTGATTATTATATTTCAGAGCCTTTATAACAGGAAGAAAGTTAGTGTAATGCTTTTCAAATGTACTTCTCGTACCGATCCATCCAACAATTATCTTGCCTGCAGACCCGGGGACTTTAGTATGGTATCGCAACATATCTATTACTGTAGGTATAATGGTAATTTTCTTTGCCTTGGCCCGTTTTGCCCTCGCAGCAAGATAACTGTTACCAACGACGACATGCCGACTACTTTGCATAACGCTGTCGATTTTTCGGGAAAGAAATAGTTTCACCCATTTGTTAACCGAACGATCATAGTTATGAAATATCGCATCATCATAGTCTACTATGAATTGAACACCCAATACAGACATAATACGCTCCACCCACGAAGGAAGATAAGGGAAAAGTTCCTTTTCAATTATAATGTGATCATACCTCCAGATGGTTAGCAGTTTTATAAAACGCCTACAGTAACCCTTAACAGCTTGCCCTTTAATTGGTCTGCCAGCATACAACAATTCCAGATATCTTTCACCGAAAAGTGGACTGACTTCTACATGGTAACCTGCTTCTGCGAAGTACGGTAGATATTGAAAACTTCGGAGCCTGCTACTTCCTGCATTTCTAGAATATTTAGTAAAATTTAAGACTTTGATCATTTTCTGTGAGTAAAATAAATAAACGGTAAGACATAAAAAAAGTTGAATTCAAATGATTCTAAATATGGATTTGAAAAAGAAGCTACAATCATTGAAAATAGGCCAACAAACATAAATTTATCCATTTCATTTTTAACCTTTAATCCCAAAAAAATGTACAGGGAATACAGAAATGGGAGTGAATATATTAACAAACCTATTACGCCAACCCTGAATAAAATAGCTAGTGGTAATATTTCGTACCGCCAAGGAAATTCTTCGCTTCGTAAATATTCAACACCAACACCATGTCCATTACCAAAAAAAGTTAGTTTTTCAAACAAGTATTTAAACTGTAGCTCGCGGGGATCGTCGCCCGTACTTGTTATTTTATCCGAAAATGCACTAAACACATTCTCTAAGTTAATGCCAAACGACCCCAAAATAAATGAAGATATTGATAATAAGAGAATCCCCCCGGCGATATAAAAGATGATTTTCCATTTACTGTTAAATACGAGGAAAAATATGTACCCTAAACCAACAGCTAACAACAGCGCAGATCTGCCCGATACAGCGCTCGCTATAATAAAGATGATTTGTAATATCCAAAATACCACTGGCCTATAAAGAGTACTAACCTGCATAAATGCAGGTATAAGAAAAATAAGACTGCCATATACAAACAACCTCATCTCTATAATTCCGTTATCTGTTAGGTTTTTATTAGGGTTCTCAATTATATATTCTAGTATATCTAGACGACCAATATCAAATAGCCATATACCTGCGAAAATGGAGATTGCGCCTAGAATTGAAAAAATGACTAACCAGTTCAGAATAAACTTAATTTTAAACCTGACAACAAACATGTTGCATATAAAGGACCATAAGATTGGAGTTACTGCATAAACAAAAAAAACCTGGGGTGTTGAAACATCGGGGTACTTTGCCTGTTGCAGACCCACTAAAACATATATAGTGGTAATTGCTACACCTAACAATAAAAATAATATTACAGGTTTACGCATAACTGCAGAATACTGCAATGAGTATATGAAAGACACAAAGAACAACGGCAACTTAATCTCCCTAAAAGAGTTCGGAAAAACAATAAGAAGTCCCATGGTAAACAAAAGTATTACATCCATAAACGTGAAGCGCTTGGGGGGTATCACATAATTTGCCATAGTTTGCTTATTATAATACACACTATTTTCAGACATTTTGTTTCTTACGTAAAATGTTTATATACCTTAACCCTCCTAAAATCTGTGTGGGGTATAGTAAAAGTAAGCGCCAAATGTTACTTACAGAGAACTTCATACCATAATCCAGAAAAAGCAGTCCTAGCAACTTATTAAAATATTGTCGTTCACTGGAAGACGCATTATTAAAATTAAATCGGTGAAACCTCTTTTTCAGGGGCACTATATGGGTTGTACTTCTATTTTCAGCCTTTATATAGTAGAGAACACTCACGGTATTAATATATACAAGACTCCCCGTTTTAAAGAGACGGTACCAAAATTCTACATCCTCTCCATAAACAATGTTTTCGTCATAGTATCCGCTTTCTGAAATCTTGGACTTTTTTACTAAAAGTGTAGAAGAGTTGAAATATGTAATCGGCTGACTTACAAAATCATAATAATCATTAATAAGTTCAGGTTCTGTATGAGTAAATTTTTCATGATCGAAAGTACTTGTATCTGATTTATAAAAAGAAGTAGCGAAACCAGCAATATCTGCCGAATCATTACTTTGTATTGCATGCCACAAAATAGAAAGATGATCCTTATGCCAAATATCATCACCATCAATAAATGCGATATACTCAAAATTAGCATTTTTTATACCTAAATTTCTAGCACTGGATACACCGCCGTTTTCTTTAGTAATGATATTTATTCGTTTATCATCGAGTTGCTGAACTTTGTTCAGGCTATTATCTGTTGATCCGTCATCAACTATTATTAACTCGTAAGCCGGGAAGGATTGCTCAAGTATAGAACGGACCGTCCGGACAATGCTGTTTTCTTTGTTATATAGTGGAACTACAACTGAAATCATATTGCATAGTAGGTTTCAAGATTAATATCCAAGTTAATTTATTTAAGGTTAAAAAATACATATCAACCGGGCGTGACGGTTTCAGCTGTCCTTTTGTATTCTACAGATTCGCCAGAAACCGAATATATTTTACGTTTTCCCTATGCGTATAATTAGTATTAAAAAGGCTCGGAAGCCGTAAAATAAAATAAAAAAACCGATACACCAAATAAACTACAAATGAAGAATGCTTTCTTCGATAGATAAACCGGCTCCTGTCTACCATCATTCTTTTTGTATGGGTTAATTTTTTCTGTGAAGATCCTCCTTCCAAGTGAATCAATAGTGGACCAGATACAATATAGTTATTTTTATTGTGTTTCACCAACCTCTTCTGCAGATCCATTTCCTCACTATACATAAAAAATAAAGGGTCAAAACCTGTTAGCATGTCAAAATCCTTTTTTTTCATGAACATATCTGCACCGGTAACCCAGTCTACACGAAAGTCCCCGGTTTGGCTTTTAAATCTCTTCTGTAAGTCGACTAACTTCAACGACCTTCGGAATACCCAAACAATTTCATCGGCTGCACTTTGAAAATAACCATAAGAGGAATTTATCTGCATTTGATCGTTGAGCATAAGCGCTCCAATAATGCCCGGCTCCTTACCCTCCGCTTCGAGCTGTTCATATTTCTTATGAAATTCGCCCAGTACATCATTCAAGAAAACAGTATCCGAATTGAGGAAAAATACGTATTTCCCCTGGGCCAGTGTGACACCAAAATTATTGGCGCGTCCGAAGCCAAGATTCTCTTCTGCAACGATAACCCTTATTTCCGGAAATTTTTCCTGCAGAAATTCTGCTGAACCGTCATTTGAAGCGTTATCGACCACAATAATTTCATAATTATCACCGGCCGAATGTTTCCGGATAGATTCAATGCAGTCTGACGTGAGCTGTGCAGTTCTGTAGTTGACGATTATTATTGAGATTTCCATATTAGTAAATTAATGGCATACGGTTAACATCTGCTATATATGTTCAATATCGGTGAATTATTACTTTGCTTTTCTAAAACCAAAATATTTTAATTGAAAGTGTTTACGCATGTTTTGATCCAGAGTAATATATTTAATTATCCACGCAATGTTTTTTATAATACGAAGCTTCCTTTTCACTCCAGGTACATTTTTAAAGATCATTAAATAAACATCCATTACATTTTTTAACAAATCCGGATTTTTATTTGCAGAAGTATTGGTATCATGGATTCTATAACCGGAAACTACTTTATCATAAAATAGTATTTTGTTGTTGAGCGCCGCTTTCGAGTAGAAATATAAATCTTCACCATGCAAATTTTCGGGATACAAGCCAATCTCTTTATAAATGCTTTTATCAAGAAGAACCACAGCTCCTGAAATTCCAAAATTAAAGAGTACTTCGTCTAAAATTCCTTCATCAGTTAAATAGTTTTTTTTCTTTTTTTTATGAAAACCCTCCATACTACTGTCAAAGATTTTTTCACCCTTGTCGTCTACTACCTCCGCATCACTTACCAAGACCAGTTTTTCAGGATGATCCTCTAAAATAGCTACTCTTTCAGATATCGTATTATTTACTAAATAGTCATCGCTGGCCAATATTACAAGATATTTTCCTTCAGTTGCCTCTACTAATTCGTTAAGAGTCCTGCACAATCCTCGATTTTCCCTGCTTCTGAATTTAACATTAATAGACGGATTTTGGGCCATCCATTTTTCAATTACTTTAACCGACTCATCCCTTGATCCGTCATCTATAACAACAATTTCTTTATTGGGGTAGCTGTCAGCTTTAACGGAATCTAATGCTTCCGTAATATACAAAGCATGATTGTAGGATGGTATGATAATACTAACGAGGGGTTTCATAATAATTATAAATTTAACTAAACTTATTTTTTTCGGGAGCCTAAGAATCCCTTAAAATTAAGACGATTATTCAATTCCCGTAAGGAGTATATTGTGGACACTATTATAAATCCCGTACCTGCAACGTACCGATAAATTCCGTGAAGGAGCAAAACAGCTGCAAGACATATTACACACAGGAGCAATTGTAAACAGAATATTTTTGTAAATTCCAACGAATAAAAAAAATTGTATTTTATTTTAGAGATGATAGAAACCTGAAGTAAGACAAGGAAATACCCTATCATAAATGAAATTCCTAAACCTGTCAAACCAAAATATTTGTAACCCAAAATATTAAAAATCAAAAGGTAAAAGTTAGCTACTACCTCGCTCCAAAAGAAAACTTTAGCAGCCCCCTTAGCTAAAAATAAAAAACCTACCGCCCAGCTTGCGGCCTTGAAAAACATGCCCAATGCAGCATAAAGCACCATATTGTTTACTCCGAAAAATTGTTCAGAGTATAGTATTATCACAACCCAATTAATAAAAACTATAAAAATTAAAATAATTGGCGCTAAAATGATAATAGCTAACTCTGCCTGTTGATTAATCATAACTCTGCTTTCGTCATTGCTGTGCGCAACTGCAGCGAGCTTGGGATAATAATCTGTTCCCATAGCGGTGAAAATTAGTCCCACATAAGTTCCAATAATAGCAAAACCTGCATTGTATAACCCTACATCTTCCACGGTGCCAGTGTTGGATATGTAAATTCTAATTATATATGATGCTGCCACGCTAACTAGACCGCTAAGTGACATCATGAAACCAAGTTTAAGCATCGGCTTTCCCTGGTGAATCGCACCCCGTAAGGATATCCAAAAAACATCGATTTTAACTTTTCGTGAAAACCAATACTGCACACTAAATAATGTAATCGCACTTAGTATTAAGGCAGGAACAATACCATCCGTTCCATAAAAGTAATAAAGTGGTACCGAAACCAAAAGCCCAGCTATTGAACCATACATACTAGCCTTAGCGAGCCATGTTATCTTTCTAAGACCCTGCAGTACTACTGTTTGGCCAGTAGCTAATTGAGCCATGAGCACTGTAACCGACAACGCCACAAAAGCGGTTGTATATCTGAAATGACCAAATGTAAACTTACTAAGCAGCGGAGCCAAAGCAATCGTAAGTACCAGTCCCAACAACCCCGTTATCCAGACCAGTTTTCGGAATACTGAAACAATTTGGTTTATTTTCTGCAGGTCATTAGTATTGTTAGCCTGCGCTACATCGCGTACGGCACTGGATCCCAGTCCGAAATTTGTAGCAGATATAATTAAACTGAGCGCTGTCTGAAAAAGCCCCATAAGTCCAATTCCAGTCGGTCCCAATAAAACGGCCACTATTTTAGAACGGACGACAGATATGATAATATTAAAAATTTGAACTCCTCCAAATATTGAAGTCGCTTTCATCATCTGTCTATATGAGGACTGCATTTTACTCAAAGTGACTTAATTATTTTAGCGGGGATGCCGCCGATAATTACGTTTTCTGGAAATACACCTGCTACGACTGCCCCGGCTGCAATTATAGTATTCTTCCCAATGACACTATTCTTTAAGATGACTACATTATTGCCAATCCAAACATTTTCATGTATAACTATCGATCCTATTTCGCCTACCTCCCTTCTTTTATCAGGTGAGACACCGTGTGCTTCGAAATCCATTATTGTCACATTTTGTCCTATTAATGTATTCTCTCCAATTATAATACTATTCGACGCGCAAATGAATATATTATTATTTGTACTTACGTTATTCCCAATAGAAATTGTCGCTTCCTCCGTACGCGCTTGTATTTCTATACAGCCCTTGTAATGAAACCCCCCTGCTTTAAATCCAAATACGCAATTTTGTCCAATACTTATTGCGCCATTTCCTGTAATAAAAGTTTTTTGCTTAAAAAGGGGGACGGTTAAATAGGAATAAGAACAGCGAGAAAATAAATTTGGTAATATAAAGTATTTAAATCGGCATTTATAGTAAACGAAAGATCTGTATAGTTTTTTTATGATATTAATCATAGTCGTTCAATTTTGTGATAATAAAACTCACATCTTTATCGGTCATCACGGGACTGATAGGAATGCTTAACACTTCTCTATGAATTTTCTCCGTAATCGTAAAAGTAAGATTGTTGTAATATTGATACGCTTTTTGCTTGTGTGGCGGAATCGGATAATGAATTAATGTCTGAACCCCATTTTCGGTTAGATAATTCTGAAGCTTTTCACGCTCTGAAGTTCGGATCACAAACAGATGCCAAACATGTTCCGCGTTATCTGCAGGATTTTGGGGCAATATCAGATTAGTATTTTTAATCTCTGTGATATACCGTCCTGCGATTTCTTTTCTTCGGCTGTTTTCTGCATCAATATATTTCAGTTTAACATCCAAAACTGCCGCCTGAATTTCGTCCAAACGTGAATTTAAGCCTTGATAAGTATTAACGTATTTTTGGTTGGAACCGTAATTCGCCAAAGCCCGGATTGTTTGTGCTAAATCATCGTCATTCGTCGTCACAGCACCGGCATCGCCTAAAGCTCCAAGGTTTTTTCCGGGATAGAAACTGAAACCGGCGGCGTCACCCAAATTTCCGGTTTTCACGCCATTCCATTCTGCGCCAATGGCCTGGGCATTGTCTTCTATAATTTTTAGCTGGTGTTTTTGAGCCAGTGCCTTCAGGTCTTCTGAAAAAACAACCCTTCCGTACAGATGCACAATCATCACTCCTTTCGTACGGGAAGTTATTTTTTCTTCAATCTTTGAAAGATCAATATTGTACGTTTTCACATCTGGTTCAACCAAAACGGGAATCAGCCCATTATCCGTAATCGCGAGTACTGAAGCTATGTAGGTATTTGCCGGAACAATAATTTCATCCCCTTTCTGCATCACCCCCATTTCAATATAGGCCCTTAAAATAAGACGCAGCGCATCCAGCCCGTTGGCCACCCCAATAGCGTGCTTAGATCCTATATACGAAGCAAGTTGATATTCAAAATTCTTTACCTCATTACCCAGGAGATACCAGCCTGAACGGAAAGTCTGCAGGAGTTTTTCTTCAATTTCCTGCTGATGGGCAAGGTTGATTTTCTGTAAGTCTAAAAATTTAATCATTGGTAAGTTATATTTCCTTTTTCATCTATGGTTCCTTTCTGTTTTGCCGGATTGCCAAACCAAACCGTGTTGGCAGGCACCTCCTTTGTTACCACACTTCCGGCACCGATCAGTGCATATTCACCGATGGTATTTCCGGCGACAATGGTCGCGTTGGCTCCTATGGAAGCGCCTTTTTTAACCAAAGTTTTTGCGAAGGCTTCGGGGTACTGTTTCGATCTCGGCACCAGATCATTCGTGAACGTCACATTGGGTCCAATAAAGACATTATCTTCCAAAGTTACCCCGTCCCAAATCTGAACACCGGGTTTGATGGTCACGTTATCACCAATTTTCACATCGTTCTCAATGAAAACCTGACAGTTGATATTGCAATGATCACCAATTACTGCATCTTTTAAAATTACGCAGAATTGCCAAACGAAAGTGTTTTCGCCAATTTGCATTGTTTGCACATCTGCAAGTGGATGTATTTTAGCCATTTCTGAAATTTAAAAAATCCTGGTAATTTCTTAGATAATCACTTTCATTATAGGAATGGGATGCCAATACTAGACAGATTGCGCCAGACGAAAAGTTAACTTCTGAAGCCCATACCCCGGGTGGAATATGCAAACCGATATTCGGCCTGTTCAAAAAAACTTGCCTTTTGTAGATACCATCATCTAAAGCAACTTCAAAACTACCGCTTGCCGCAATAAGGAACTGGTGACATTCTTTGTGGGCATGTGCGCCTCTGCTCTCACCTCCTGCAATATCGTATAAGTAAAAAACCCTCTTCACATCAAAAGGAAAAATAGAAGCATTTTCTACAACCGTCAGGTTACCTTCAGCAAAATTGATCTTTCCGAGATCGATGACCGAACAGTCAAATACTGATTTATTGTCCATTTCTCAACTGTTTAAATTCTTCAAAATCCCTGATATAGTCTCGATCATCAAAATGCCTGTCCGAAACAATAAGTGCTAAAGCATTGGTAGAAAAGTTTTCCAATCTTCTCCAATACATTTTAGGAATAAAAACTCCGTAATAAGAACGGTTCAAAGAAAACTTAATTTCTTCATTGCCATCATGAAGCACCACATCAAAACTTCCGGACAATGCTACAATAAATTCTTGCTGCTCTTTGAAAGCATGGCTTCCGCGGGTTTCTCCGCCGGCTACATCATAAATCCAGTAAGTTCTGGTAATTTGAAATGGAAGTTGCTGTGGATGCTCAAAAAATGACAGATTACCTCTTTTGTCAATAATCTTCGGCAAATTGATAAGTGTTGGCTGCATATCGTTTAAACTATAGATTTAAGATAATCGCCATATCCGCTTTTCCCATATTTAGCGGCAGCTTGTAGCAATTGCTTTTCATCAATAAATCCTTTTGAAAAAGCGATTTCCTCAATACACGAAATCTTAAAGCCCTGACGTTTTTCCAGTACTTTTACAAATTCAGACGCTTCATGCAGCGAATCAAAAGTTCCTGTATCCAGCCAGGCAGTACCACGAGACATCACTCCTACCTCCAATTGCCCCTTTTCCAGGTAAATGCGGTTCACATCAGTGATTTCAAGTTCACCTCTCGGTGATGGTTTCAGGTTTTTTGCAATTTCAACGACAGAATTGTCATAAAAATAAAGCCCTGGCACAGCGAAATTTGATTTTGGGTGGTCAGGTTTTTCCTCTATGGAAACAGCTTTAAATTGTTCATCAAATTCAACAACTCCATACCTTTCAGGATCCGAAACCTGGTAGGCGAAAACGCAGCCTCCTTTTACCCTGGTTTTACTTTCCAAAAGTTTGGGCAAACCTGCACCGTAGAAAATGTTGTCGCCCAGAACCAATGCTACTGAATCGTCGCCAATAAATTCTTCGCCCAAAATGAAGGCCTGTGCCAGACCGTCCGGCGAAGGCTGAATTTTATAACTGATGTTGCAGCCAATGGATGAACCGTCGCCCAGAAGCTTGATGAACCCCTCCTGGTCATGAGGTGTGGTGATGATCAGAATGTCCTTAATCCCCGCCAGCAGGAGCGTAGACAGAGGATAATAAATCATTGGTTTGTCATAAACCGGCATAAGCTGCTTGCTTACAGCAATTGTTAACGGATAAAGTCTGGTACCGGAGCCGCCGGCAAGAATAATTCCTTTCATGATATGGAAATTCAGTTTATATTGGATTTAAATTCATGGAAAGACTGAGCAGTCTGATCCTTCTCGGAAATAATGAGTTGCTCGGCAGGGACCCTCCAATCAATATTAAGCTCAGCGTCCAAGGGATTCACCCCGTTTTCTGAAGATTTGTTATAAATGTTATCACATTTGTAAAAGAAAGTTGCGGTCTCAGAAATCACAGAAAATCCATGAAGGAACCCCCTGGGAATGAAAAACTGTTTCTTATTTTCAGCGGAAAGCTCTACAGACACCGTCTGTCCAAAAGTTGACGAGCCTAGTCGAACATCAACCGCCACATCTAACACTCTGCCTTCAAGAACCCGTACCAATTTCGCCTGAGCGAATTCACCTGTTTGCATATGAAGTCCCCTAATCACTCCTAAAATAGAGTGCGACTGGTTGTCCTGCACGAATTTTGGCGAATAGCCAAGAATCTTTTCCAGTTTTTCAGTGTTATAAGATTCCATGAAATATCCACGTTCATCGCTAAACACATCGGGTTCTATGATAAAACAACCCTTCAAGAGGGTTTCTGTTCCTTTCATTCTAATGATATTGTTGATTGTAATACTTCAGATAATCACCGTTCGTCACATGCTCCAACCATTCCTTGTTTTCTAGAAACCAGTCGATTGTTTTGCTCAGGCCTTGCTCGAAAGTTACACTAGGTTTCCAGCCTAGTTCTGCATTCAGTTTCGTCGCATCAATGGCGTAACGCTTGTCATGCCCCGGCCTGTCTTTTACATAGGTGATGAGTTTTTCCGAATAACCAGCCGGCTTGCCCAGTTTTTCATCCATTTGTCTGATGAGCTCCTTTACCAAATCAATGTTCTGCCATTCGTTAAAGCCGCCGATATTATAAGTTTCACCGGTTTTTGCCTCAAAAAAGATGCGGTGAATGGCTTTGGCGTGGTCTATTACAAAAAGCCAGTCCCGTGTATACTTCCCGTCGCCATAGATAGGCAGTGGTTTTTCGTTGATGATATTTGAAATACAAAGCGGGATCAGTTTCTCAGGAAAATGATTAGGACCATAATTGTTGGAACAGTTGGAAACGATAAAGGGCATACCGTAAGTGTTCCCGTATGCGCGAACCAAATGGTCCGAAGCGGCTTTACTAGCAGAATAAGGCGATTGCGGGTCGTAGGGAGTTGTTTCCACGAAAAAACCTGTTTCGCCCAAACTGCCGTACACTTCATCCGTAGATACATGGTAAAACAGGTTTTTACGGGTTTCATCAGGGAAATTTCCGTGCTGGTGATCCGGATTTAAGATCCAGAATTCGCGGCAAAGGTTAAGCAGGTTGGCTGTTCCGTTTACGTTTGTGTTTATGAAGGCATTGGGGTCTGTTATGCTCCTGTCTACATGACTTTCGGCCGCAAGATGGATCACGGCATCAGGATTATATTTTTCAAATACCTTTCGGAGTTCTTCCGGTTTGGTAATGTCCGCCTTTTCGAAAACATAATTGGGTTCGTTCTCTATATCCTTTAGGTTTTCAAGATTTCCGGCGTAAGTAAGAGCATCCACATTGATGATCTTTTTGTCGGGATTGTTTTTCACGAACTCTCGAACGACGTGCGAACCGATAAATCCGGCGCCGCCGGTGATGAAGATGTTTTTCATTTTATACTATAGTTTGGCATGCGCCGATGTTAAAATTCCTTTTACGTCGTACACCACCGAAGTTTCTTTTAGGTTCGGGCTAAGGTCCAGGTCCAGGAATTCGTTATGTGCGACACCCAATACAACGGCGGCGTACTTTTCACCTTCTATACTGGATACGCATTCAATTCCGTATTCGTGTTTTACTTCGGATGTGTTGGCCCAAGGATCATATACGGTCACTTTGGTACCATAGTCCTCTAGCGCTGCAATAACATCTACAATCTTGGTGTTCCGCACATCCGGGCAGTTTTCCTTGAAAGTAATTCCGAGCATAAGCACTTCAGCCCCATTGACCGGGATATCTTTTTTAATCATGGTTTTAACCACTTGTTCCGCCACATATTCACCCATCGAATCATTCAGCCTTCTTCCGGCCAAAATAATCTCCGGATGGTAGCCGTACTCCTGGGCTTTCTGCGCTAAGTAATATGGATCTACGCCAATACAGTGCCCGCCCACCAGACCGGGTTTGAAGGGCAGAAAGTTCCATTTCGTCCCTGCGGCTTCCAAGACCGCATGGGTATCAATGTCCATCAGGTTGAAGATCTTCGCCAGTTCGTTGACAAACGCGATATTGATATCGCGCTGTGAATTTTCAATCACCTTCGCCGCTTCTGCCACTTTGATCGTGGGTGCCAAATGGGTTCCGGCCGTAATGACGGCAGCATACAGGTCATTTACAATTTTGCCCGTTTTAGGAGTTGAGCCCGACGTCACCTTCAGGATCTTCTCTACCGTATGTTCCTTGTCTCCCGGATTAATGCGCTCCGGGGAATAGCCGGCAAAAAAGTCTGTATTGAATTTCATTCCTGAAATCCTCTCTACCACCGGAATGCAGTCTTCTTCTGTCGCTCCCGGATACACGGTGGATTCATAGATTACGATATCTCCTTTTTTCAAGACCTTGCCCACAGTTTCACTGGCTTTCACCAAAGGGGTGAGTACCGGCCTGTTGTTCTTGTCCACCGGCGTGGGTACGGTGATGATATAGATGTTGGCATCTGCGATGTCCGCCAATTGATCAGAACAGTACAGTCCTGTGGTTTTAGATGGGTTCGCTGCGCCCGCGATGACAAACGGGTTTTGCTTAACCAGTGCAGACTGCAAAAGTTCGTCCGATACTTCTAGCGTATCATCATGGCCCGCGTTGAGTTCTGCAACTCTTTTGGTATTGATATCGAAACCCACTACCGGAAATTTAGTAGCGAAAAGTCTTGCAAGCGGAAGACCTACATAGCCGAGGCCGATAACGGCGATTTTGTGATTCATATATTGAGGTTGAGGTTAAGGTTGAGGATGAAACTTTTGCTTCGCAAAGAGATTCCCCGCTTCGCTCAGAATGACATTGTGTTTCTAAACAAACATATACTATATTAACGTTCCAGGTGGTTCCAGTACCAGTCCACCGCCTCTTTCAGCCCGGCGGCAAACTGATGGCTGGGTTTGTATCCTAATAATGCGGTGGCCTTATCGATGCTCGCCTTTGAATGGGGCACATCTCCCGCCCGCACAGGGCCATGCAGTATTTCAATTTCTTTTATTTCAGTATCATACGCAGAAAGATATCCTTTCAGCAGCTGTGCCATGTCCTTGATTGTGGTACGGTCACCCACCGCGGTATTATAGACCGTATTGACCGCCGCCGTATTATCGGTCAGCATCGCGCGCTCATTCATCTGGATCACATTGTCGATATACGTAAAATCGCGTGAATAGTCACCGTCCCCATTAATAGTAGGGGATACATGCTTCATGAGCTGAATAACAAACTTCGGGATTACTGCGGCATACGCCCCATTAGGATCTTGCCTTCTCCCAAAAACATTAAAATATCGGAGCCCAATGCACTCCATCCCATACGTTTTTGAAAAAACATCGGCGTATAATTCATTCACATACTTGGTAATGGCATAAGGCGATAAGGGTTTCCCTATAACATCTTCTACTTTTGGTAAACTTTCTGAGTCACCATAAGTAGAAGATGAAGCTGCATATACAAAACGTTTCACTTTTGCATCCCGAGCAGCCGTAAGCATATTTAAAAAACCTGTTACATTTACCTCATTTGAAGTTTGAGGATCTTTAATAGAACGTGGTACTGAACCTAATGCAGCTTGGTGTAAAATATAATCTACCCCCACTACAGCTTCTTGACAAGTTTCAAAATTACGGATGTCCCCTTTGATTAAGTTATAATTTGGATTCGATAAGAAAGATTCGATGTTATGACGATGCCCAGTTGCAAAGTTGTCTAAACAAGTTACTTTATAGTCTTTTCCTAAGAAATATTCCGTAAGATTGGATCCAATGAAGCCCGCTCCTCCTGTAATTAAGATGTGTTTCATTAATGTTTTGTTGCTGTGTTTAATCATTTCCAAATAAATCACGGGTGTACACTTTCTCTGCTACATCCGACAGTTCTTCAGACCTCCTGTTTGAGATAATGAGGTCACATTCTGCCTTAAAGACTCCCAAATCATGGGTCACTTTCGAGCCGAAGAAGGTTTCTTCCTGCAGAACCGGTTCATACACCACCACTTCAATACCCTTGGCTTTAATGCGTTTCATCACCCCCTGAATCGCAGATGCACGGAAATTATCCGAACCGGCTTTCATAATCAGGCGGTAAATCCCCACGGTTTTGGGATTCTTGGCCAATACCGAGTCCGCAATAAAGTCTTTGCGGGTACGGTTCGCCTCCACAATGGCTTTGATAAGGTTGTTGGGAACCGCATCGTAATTAGCCAATAACTGCTTGGTGTCTTTTGGTAAACAGTAACCTCCATATCCAAACGAAGGATTGTTATAATGAGACCCTATACGGGGGTCTAAACTGACGCCTTCGATAATCTGCCTACTGTCCAATCCATGTACCTGCGCGTAGCTGTCCAGTTCATTGAAGTAGGCTACCCGAAGCGCCAAATAGGTGTTCGAGAAAAGTTTAATCGCTTCTGCTTCTGTAGAATTGGTGAACAACACCGGAATATCTTCTTTCTCAGCACCTTCCTTTAGTAAATCTGCAAAAATACTGGCTCGCTCACTTTTTTCTCCTATAATAATCCGTGAAGGATATAAATTATCATATAATGCACGGCCTTCTCTTAAGAATTCCGGGGAAAAGAACACGTTGTCCAACGCCAGTTCTTCTTTGATTTTTTTGGTGAAGCCAACAGGAACGGTTGATTTGATCACCGCCACAGCACTAGAATTGTAGATTTTAATCTCTTCTAAAACACTCTCAACACTTTTGGTGTTAAAATAGTTGGTCTGTGGATCATAATCGGTAGGGGTGGCAATAATGACAAAGTCAGCATTCTTATAGGCTTCTTCTTTATCTAAAGTGGCTTTGAAATGCAAATTCTTAGTCGTTAAAAACTCAGTGATTTCCGGGTCTTCAATTGGGGAAATTTTATCATTCAACAACGCAACCTTTTCCGCGACAATATCTAAGGCCACCACCTCATGATGCTGCGCTAAAAGCATGGCATTGGACAGCCCAACATATCCTGTTCCTACTACGGTAATCTTCATTGGATGAATGTCTTATTCGTTTTCTTCCCTCAAGAACTAGGGAATAGGTTGTTATTTAAAAATCTGATACCATTTCTTTTTCACCGGACCTTCCGTATAATATCCATAGCCATATTTATTGCCATAGCTTAAATGAATGTTGCTGACATCATTCAACACAATCGCAAATTTACCTTTGGCATTGTCACTGTGTAACTGCCGGGCAAATTCAAACATTTCCTTATCGGTATGTTCCGCACGCATCACATAAAGCATCATGTCCATGTAACCCAACAGGTTAAAGGTATCACTCACCATCAGCATGGGTGCCGAATCGATTACAATATAATCATAATGGGGTCTCACCTCCGCCAGCATCGTTTCAAATTTACGGCTTGCCAAAAGTTCGGTCGGGTTCGGAGCAATACTTCCACTCGGCACTACATTCAGATTGGGATGTAAGCCGGAAGGCTCTATCACTTCCTGAATAGATAATTCAGAAGAAGCCAGATAATCGGAAAGACCGGTTCCCGGTAAACTCATAAATCTTTTGAACTGTGGATTACGGATATCCGCACCAATCAGAAGCACTTTTCTGTTCTGCGCCAACGTTAAGGCCGTATTGACACTGATGGTGGTTTTACCTTCCCCTTTTACGGAGGAAGATACCAACAGAATAGAAGCGGTACCCGGAGCAGGCTCTTTAAGAATGAACTTCATATTCGTGAGCATGATTCGGAAGGATTCGGCAAACGAAGAAAAATCATTGATTCTTACTACTTCGTTTCCTTCTTCCCCGGCATTCGGAATCTCACCAATCACCGGCACTTCAGGCATGGCTTCACGAATCTGACGACGGCTGTGGACATAGGTATCCAGAGCAAAACGAGTATAGAGGAAGGCACCCGGCAGTAACAGACCGAGTAGGGCCGCTGCAAGATAAATGATATTCTTTTTTGGAGCCACGGGGGCGCCAAGGGTATAGGCAGGATTTACGATCTTGGCTTTCGGCGTATTAACGGACAGGGCGATGGAAGTTTCTTCCCGTTTTTGTAAAAGATAGAGAAATAAAGCCTCCTTTAGATTTTGCTGCCTCTCTATACTGCGGAACACCCGCTCCTGTCGAGGAAACTGGCTTAAGGAGGAGCCGGATTTGTTAATTTCCTCCTGAATCTGGTTCATGGAAATCTGAAGACTGGCGCGCGATTTTCTCAGGTTATCACGAATAAGCTCACGCATCGAAGCGATGTCTCTGTTGAACTGTTGCACCGCCGGGTTAGACGGCGTGGCCTGACGAAGCGTTCTGTTTCTGGTCAGAACGAGCTGATTGTACTCATTAATCACCCCTTCGAGACCTCCCGGCATGCCGACATTGGTCGGAAGCAATTGATCATTGTTGGAGGAATTAGCGATGCGAAGCACGGAGTCTACCATCTCCAACTGGGTGCCGATCTCCATCATCTTCCTGGTATTCTCACTGGCGTTCTGCAGACTCATCTGTGCCTGTGTTTGAAGGTCCGCAATTTTGTTGGCTTCTTTAAAGTTTTCTTTTTGGTTTTCAATGCCGCCCAATTCTTCGGTAATAAGATCGAGTCTTTCATCGATGAAATCAGCGGTGGCCATGGCTTCTGCATTTTTATCACGGATGGCGTCGGCATTGTACTGCCGCATGAGTTCATTCAGGATATCTTCCGAACGCAGGGGGTTCACCCCAATCCGGGTGAGTTCCATGATGCTTGATTTTTTCTGAGGCACTACCACATTGATGGACGCCTCCACCTGGTCGGCGACGAGACGCGGATTCACAATCTGTAGGGTCAGCGCTTTATTAAATTGGATGTTTGATCTTCGGTTCAGGACAAAGGATCCATAATCGGTCTTTACAGGAATTCCAAAGGTCCCTGAAATCTCTTTCTGCCCACCCTGCAGTTTATACCCAGTAGCGCCCAGTGGGGTAATCGTATAGCTCTGTGAACGGAAACTGCGGGGATCCCGAAGCGTCAGCAACTTTCCAGTGAACGGACTGTTTTCATAAAGTTCCGCTTCCTTTACATTGCCTTCATTGATTACCTTAACTTCTAAACCAAGACTCGTAACGACGTTGTAAAGCAACGGTTTGGACTTTAGAACCGAAATTTCATTGTCCACTTCATTGGACATTAGGCCTGAAGGCAAAGCCATATTCTGAAAATCCTGCAGACCCATGATCTCGCCACTTTTGGCTGATGCACTTTTGAGATAAAGCGAGGATTTGCTCATGTACTGTGGAGTCGCATAGCGAAGGTAGATCCAGGCAATCGTTAACCCTAAGAGCAGTCCGCCCAGAAACAGCGGCCACCATCGCAGGTATCGCTGAATTTCACGTTTTATCTGCCCCCCATCGCGTTGCGCGGTATTAGTCTCTGTAAATTCCATTGATTTTATCGAACTAAGGTAATAATAATTGATGCCAGACCCAAAATAACACTTCCAACCTGGAAAGCGACGTTTCTGTTAGGATCGATGTTTGCGGACTTTCTCTTGATGAGATCCGGCTCTACATAAAGAACGTCATTTTGTTGCAGATAATAATATGGAGAGGCCGTTAGATTTTTATCGGTGAAGTCAATAAAATAAGTTTGGTCCATACCGTTTTCATGCCTCACCAACTTCACCTTGGTACGGTCACCATAGTCGGTCATGTCCCCCGCCATACCCAATGCCTGCAGAACAGTGACTTTGTCCGTTGTACTGGTGTACTGACCGGGCCGTTTCACTTCGCCCAGAACCGTAATATTAAAATTCAGTTGACGGATCGACACAATAGGATCAGAGAGGTATTCTCTCAGGCGGCCTTCCAATTCCTCACGAAGCTGCACCATCGTCATGCCTTTTACCAAAAGTTTTCCTAGCACCGGAAATACAATATATCCCTCATTGTCGACCATATACCCCTGTGGTGATACCTGTGCTGCCTGACCAACTTGTATATCTGCTGGATTGGTACTCTGGTTCATCGAGTGCAGGTTGAACGGCCTTACGGCATATTCATCATACGCGGTCACCTTTATATCCAAAAAATCTCCGGGTTGAAGGTGGGTGCCTTCGTAAATGGCCTGGCGGACTTGCTGTTCGGCTACGGCCCGGTCTGATTCCATATAGACCATGTTCTCTTTGGGTTTACAGGCAGTTAGCACCATGAACACCATAATAAGATACAGAATCGGATTATTTTTCATCAAAAATTATTATTTTGCAAATGTAGGAAATTATACTGACTTAAAATCTTGGCTCATTTTGACTTCAAAACTCTTAAAAGTAAAAATTAAAAGCAATACCCGCAAGTCTGCATCCATCACTCAAAGGCATAAAAACAATGGTTTGCATAAAAGTAAGGATGAGAATGATCTTTCATTTTAATATTTGCCTCGCTAGCAAAAATCAGTCCGCTTTTTACACAATTCCTAAATTTCACGCCACTTTCGGTATAATAGACCTGAAAGTTCTTAATGGAGGAAATAGAAATTTACTTTTAATTTTAAAATAATTCTCACAAGGTTTTGTTCGGGTCTCGTTCGGGTCTCGTTCGGGACACCTTCCCAAAACTGTACCCGTTTGGGAAGGCTTCTGCAACATGGCCACAACAAGGTCGCAATAACTATTTTTTTTAATTATTAAAGATAACCGAATCCAGACTGTCCCTTGACAGACTCAGGATTTCATATATGGACAAAAAACTTTCGACAGGCTCAGGACAGATTTCGTATTTAGAATAATTTTTCGGAGGAGTTTTGTTCGGGTCTTGTTCGGGTCTCGTTCGGGACACCTTCCCAAAATTGCACCTGTTTGGGAAGGCTTCCGCAACATGGCTGCAACAAGGCCGCAACAACTATTTTCAACTCTAAATGATGGCTGAACCTCCATGGTTCCTTCGGCAGCCTCAAAATTTAGGCATCGATTAAGACCTTTCGACAGGCTCAGGGACCCCACGTATAAATTTCTACGTAGGAGACCCCAAAAATTCTTAGAGAAAGTGATAGCCCTCAACTGTATTTAAGCACAATTTATCGGAGGGTTTTGTTCGGATCTCGTTCGGGTCTCGTTCGGGACACCTTCCCAAAATCGCCCCTGTTTGGCAAGGCTTCCGCAACATGGCTGCAACAAGGCCGCAACAACTATTTTCAACTCTAAATGATGGCTGAACCTCCATGGTTCCTTCGGCAGCCTCAAAATTTAGGCATCGATTAAGACCTTTCGACAGGCTCAGGGACCCCACGTATAAATTTCTACGTAGGAGACCCCAAAAATTCTTAGAGAAAGTGATAGCCCTCAACTGTATTTAAGCACAATTTATCGGAGGGTTTTGTTCGGATCTCGTTCGGGTCTCGTTCGGGACACCTTCCCAAAATTTCACCCGTTTGGGAAGGCTTCCGCAACAACACTGCAACAAGGCCGCAACAACTCCTTTCAACTGTAAATGATTACTAACCTACATTGTTCTTTTGACAGGCTCAGGGACCAATGAGGGTAGTTGACCGTGTTGAGACCCTGTAATAAAAAAACTCCCCTTTTCAGGAGAGTCTTTGTTTAAGATTAAGGATGTTGTTACACCGTTTTGGTCTTCTGTCTGTGCGCTACCCATGCCACCATTCCCAGGCCGGCAGCCAGAAGCAAAGGCAGATAGTCGTCTATTGGGGCGGCTGGTTCATCTGGTCCGTTAATCGGACCGTCAGTACCCGGATCCCGGGCTTCTACCTGTTGTTTATAGTCGCTTTCACTGTCATAGAAACGGTCGCTACTCTGTGCATGGCCATAAGCTGTTAGTGCCCATACCGTGATCAGTGTTATTATTTTTTTCATCTGTTGATTATTTAAGCATTAATTTTTTAGTTTGTACGGAACCGTCTACTAAGGTAACTTTAGCGACAACTACCCCTTTGAAAGCCACCCGCAGGGAAACCTCTTTTTGAGAAGATTTCACTGCCGCAATCAGTTTTCCACTCATCTCATAAATCTCAATACCCGTGATATTTTGATTCGCCTTCACATAAACTTCCCCATTAGAACTAAATAGGGTAAGATTTCCTTTCAATGCAGAATCTGTTGCCAGTGTTCCGCCAGGTTTGAACTGAAGAACAAAACGGTCTTTAATGGTCCCAGCTGCTGCATTAAAACTGTACGGCTGTTCTGAGATCAGCGTGGTCACCCCTGTAGAAAGGTCTTTCAACCACACCTGCTGACCATTGCTGAATAACCCATCGGTTTTAATTACTCCTAAAGTGTAATTTCCGGTTTTACTAAGGTTGGCGTTGAGGACAAAATTATCGTCCGAAGTAAAGGCTCCGTGTGTATCGATTACCAGGTTTTTCTCGTCTACTGTAGTAAAGATAGCGTCTGCATTTGACCCTAAAAGTGCTGCATCATATCCTTTATCGAATTGCTTCGAAGCAGTGTCATTAAATCCAAACAGCATTTGAGATGAACTTCCGGCAGTATTACTAAGCTGTAACCAGAATCTGTCCGAAGTTGCATTTTTGCTGAACACGCCATTCTCTGAACTACGTCGCATATCGTTGTTAAAGACGAACGGATTTGTGATCCCGTCACGTTCAACAAAAAATGCTTGTCCTACAGGCATATACCCGTTCATAGATCCTACAGGTACTTCACCTGTAGCACTATAGGTATTATAGTTGGTGCCTGTGTACTGTCCACTTTCATCCATTTGTGCTTCACTATTCCACACATACACTGTTCCAGTCGTTCCGGCATTTGCTGCTAAGAAATCGGAAATTGATATGGAACTTGGATATGGGTTACCCAACATGACAAAATCACCACCTATTGCACTGTGATTATAAGGGATAGTTCCAGAATTCGGAGTAGTTCCTTCGAACTGAGCCTGGAAGATTTGAGGGGTCGTGGTGAAATCATTCGGTGTGCGAATAAGATATCCTGCACCCGTATTGAATGTCGAAGTCGCCGAAACGCCTACGAAGGCATTGTTATTATAACTGAAGAAACGGTTATCCACAGTTCCGGTAGCCGACTGGTTGGTTCCGTCTTCTTTTTTGCCATAAGAGAACTGTTTCAGCGTTTGCGCTGAACCGTTCATTGGGCTGCTCCAGTTGATATACGCGAGGCGTTTCACCGGTTTGGTGTCTTTTCTCACTTTGAATGAAGATTCTGCACCTGCCGTAAATGTCCCGGTCTGTACAAAGTTTGCTCCATCATTTACGATGATATTTCCGTTGTTGGTGACGTTACCTGCAGACACGTAGTTGTTTACGGTAAGGGTTTTACCTGCGTTTACGGTTAATGATTGCGCTGTGATCGCAGGACCTGCATAATCGCCGTCGACAATGGCCGGTGTTGAAGCATCCGGACCGGTGGTGTTGGACCAGGCGGTGCCGTTCCAGGTTGGTGTACCGGGGGTAGTCACCTCGATGGTATTGCTCGCTACGGACTGCACTTCACCTTTTACCGCTTTTACGGTGTAAGTATAGTTTGAATCAGGGTTGAGGCCGGTTACACTGAAAGACAATACATCGCCTACGTGTTGTGTCGAAATTAATGTCTGTATAAGTGTGTTGGCAGTATGAGTGCCAAGGCCCGAAAATGTATCAATTGCGAATCCATCCCATTGAGTTGTTAAATCGACCGTAATTGGGTTAACTGTAACACCTGTAATTACAGTGTTTTTTCTTCGCAATGTATTATCAGCAGTACTGATAAGATCGTTACCCCATTCTGCTCCAGGATCATCTCCAATCTTTCCGATGATATCTATTTCGATCGCATCTGGCAAAATAGTAGTCCCTGAAACGTCTGATGAACGATATAAAGCAAGTGCGTCATCACCATTAAAATTCAAAACTGAGCTAGTGGTAGATAGGTTTGCATAATTTCTCAAGCTTATATTAGCATTAGAATTTACGATTACGTATGTAGTGCCCGTCTCCAACAAGCCACTTAACGGTAGGGCGTATCTTGTCCCCGTCGATCTGGTTGCCCCATTATTGAACTGAACCAATGTATATCCTGAAAGATCAACCGTATTTGAAGTACCATTATAAATCTCAATTGCTTTATTACTTGAAGAACCTTCAACATACTCAGAAATAATAAGGTCTGTCATTGGCGCACCCGTTTCTTCATACACTTCCAGTACATAAGATTCTGCCCCATTCACTGCATTCCAGTTGGCCGTAAAAGCTACGGGTGTCACATTCGTGGCGGCGGTAGCTACAGGTGTCGCCAGTGAAGTCGTGAACGTGCCTTCGGTAGGACTGTAATAGTAGTGTCCGGCCGCATCGACCAAGAACGCCTTATAATAGTAGGTTTTTGCCGGTACTAAGCCGCTTATATTGACAGAAAATGCTCCCGTCGCAGCTGTTCCCTCATTAACATAAGTTCCCCCATTGATTTCGGGTGAAGTGAAAACGGTATAAACAAAACCGCGATTTACAATAGGACTTGCAAGGCAACTTCCAAAAGAAGTCACCTCTCCATAGAGCGTAGCCGCATCATTAGTTACCACTGCACTGCCTGCAGCCACCCCAGGATTAACCGCAGTATTTCCTGTTCCGGTGATATCAAAAGTAGCCACATTACTGCCTGAAGTTGAACTCTGTACAGTGATAGTCGCATTTTGTGCTCCCGCAGAAGTTGGGGTAAATGTAACATCAAAAGTAACGGTACCGTTGGAGCCGGGAATCGTGGTTGCCGAAAGATTAGACACCACAAACTGGCTATTGTCTGAAACTACGGTAAGTCCGCCTGCAGCAGAATTACCCGTGTTGGTAACCGTATAGGTCTGTACCGAAGCGGGGGTACCTGTACACACCGGACCGTGGTTGGCTGTGCCGGAGATCGCCAATGACGGCGCTGCTGACACTACATTTAATGTATAACTCGTATTTACAGCACAGTATGTGGCATCAGCAACTTGAGTTACGGTAATAACTGCTGTTCCCGGTCCAACAATAGTAACCTCACCTGTTGAAGAATTTACTGTCGCCACACCTGTATCGCTGCTGGAATATACCGTCTGAGAGGTGTTGTTGGTTGTGAAAGTGTTCGTAAACGGTGCGTCAGCAGTAGTTTTGGCTAACGTTGATAGTGGAAAAGAAGAACCAGCACTAGTGCAGGTGGGAGCTAATAATTTAATATTTTTAAGTGCGATATTTGTACCGCTTGGTTTTGTGGTGTAATACCATCTAACATAACGAGAAGCAATATTTAGATTTAAAGACTTAGTCCCACCAGCACTACCGGTATATGATCCTAATATTGTCCAAGCTGTTCCATCAACCGATTCTTCTACAGTAAATTCTGCGGTTGCTGGAATAGTGCCAGGAAAAGCGTTATTAACTCCAATATCAAACGTTAAAGTACCAGGGCTACCATTAAAATACAATTGCAACCAATCACCCGCTGTGTCAAATTTTAAAGAACCAGAATATCCGCCTAATCCATTCTGGCTGAAGCCAGTTGGCATAGTTCCGGCGCCACTACTAGTAACATTAGCAAAAGTGGCATTAACTGGCAATGTCGCTTGCCCCCATCCCCACACCGAGCAGAGCACCATAAACAGCGCTAAGGCTTGTTTAAAAATAGATTGTAATTTTTTGTTCATAAATATTTGTTTAAATTGTTTTTTAAGTATTAACATGCAGAAATTCCGCTCTCTGCTAGAAAGCGGCTTAATGTTGATATAAAAGTACTGTTCAAAGGAGTCTTGTCGTCAGCTTAGAAACTCAGCAAAAACACGACTAAAGGAGCAAGGAGATAAAATTTTCATCATATTGTATAATTTGCTTCAAATCTAAACATTGTTTGGCATATCGACAATAGACTTTTCTGGCAAACATAACATTCTTAATGAATTGTTAATATTACCAAAACTTCAACCGTAAAATCGCTTGTATAAAGGGGCCTAATTCTGAAATTTTAAATCTTGTCAAATACCTTCAAAATTTCCTCATATTCAAAACCTCTACTCAAAAGATATTTGATGGTTTTGGATTTTTTCGCGAATTCGTTTCCGGATTGTTTAGAATAATAGTTTTCGAAAATTTTCGCAAGGGTCTTTTGATAATCGTCTTCATCAATCTCGTCCATGCAGGAGTTGGCGAGTTTATCCGGTACGCCTTTTTGACGAAGATGATTTTTAATTTTATTTCTACCCCAGGATTTGATATAGAATTTCCCCCGAATATAACTTCGTGCAAAACGTTCTTCATTCAGGAAATTTTCCTGCATGAGATACATTAAGATTTCTTCTTTAGCCTCCGGAATTAGCATAAAATCACGCATTTTTTGTTCTACTTCCTGATGACTACGATCCTGATAAGTACAATATGCTGCCATCTTCTGTTTAATTTCCAAAAAGGTGTATGATTTCTTGCTGTCCATGCTTTCTGTTGAGTGACAAATTTACATCAAAGAAAATTCTAACGAAATTTCACTAAAAAAATCCGTCCAGAAAACTGAACGGATTAAAATATTAAAAGTTTAATGTTTGAGGGATTACATCATCCCAGGCATTCCACCGCCGCCCATTGGCATAGCTGGTTCGTCTTTCTTAACCTCTGTAATTACACATTCGGTTGTTAGAAGCATACCAGCAACGGAAGCTGCATTTTCTAAAGCCACACGAACTACTTTAGTAGGGTCGATAATACCTGCTTCGTACATGTTTACATACTCATCATTTTTCGCATTGAATCCGAAATCTGCACTTCCCTCTGCTACTTTAGCAACGATTACAGAACCTTCTCCACCTGCGTTTGCAACAATTTGTCTCAACGGCTCTTCAATCGCTCTCTTCACGATCTTAATACCTGTATTTTCATCTTGGTTAGAACCTTCGATGTTCACCGCAGAAATAGATCTTACCAAAGCAACACCTCCACCAGGCACGATACCTTCTTCTACTGCAGCTCTTGTTGCATGAAGGGCATCATCTACACGGTCTTTTTTCTCCTTCATTTCAACTTCAGACGCTGCACCTACGTAAAGCACGGCAACCCCACCAGCAAGTTTCGCTAATCTTTCCTGAAGTTTTTCTCTGTCATAATCAGAAGTAGTAGACTCCATTTGAGCTTTAATCTGACCTACACGACCTTTGATTTGAGCATCATCTCCTGCACCGTTAACAATGGTTGTATTGTCTTTGTCGATTACGATTTTCTCAGCAGTACCCAACATTTCTAAAGTTGCGTTCTCCATAGTGAAGCCACGCTCTTCAGAAATAACCTGACCACCAGTTAAGATGGCAATATCTTCAAGCATTGCTTTTCTTCTGTCTCCAAATCCTGGAGCTTTTACTGCAGCAATTTTCAACGAACCTCTCAATTTGTTAACTACGAGAGTTGCCAAAGCTTCACCTTCTACCTCTTCTGAGATAATTAATAAAGATTTTCCTGCCTGTGCTACCGGCTCTAAAACTGGAAGAAGTTCTTTCATTGAAGAAATTTTCTTCTCAACCAATAAGATATAAGGATTTTCAAGCTCAGCGATCATTTTGTCAGGATTCGTCACGAAGTAAGGCGACTGGTAACCTCTGTCAAACTGCATTCCTTCCACAACGTCAACAGTAGTATCAGTTCCTTTTGCTTCTTCAACAGTGATAACTCCTTCTTTACCAACTTTACCGAAAGCTTCAGCGATTAAAGTACCGATGGTATCATCATTGTTCGCTGAAATTGAAGCAACTTGCTTGATTTTTTCAGAAGAATCTCCCACTTCCTGAGATAGAGATTTAAGATTTTCAACAACAGCAGTTACCGCTTTGTCAATACCTCTCTTAAGATCCATTGGGTTTGCACCTGCTGCAACGTTTTTAAGACCTTCGCGAACGATAGCCTGCGCAAGTACAGTTGCAGTTGTAGTACCGTCACCAGCGATATCATTGGTTTTAGAAGCTACTTCTTTTACCATTTGAGCTCCCATGTTTTCTACACGGTCTTCAAGCTCGATTTCTTTTGCTACCGACACCCCATCTTTAGTTACGTGTGGTGCACCGAAAGCTTTCTCGATAACAACGTTTCTACCTTTTGGTCCAAGGGTTACTTTTACTGCGTTCGCCAATGCATCTACCCCTCTTTTAAGAGCATCTCTTGACTCGATGTCGAATTTTATTTCTTTAGCCATAATGTTATTTCTTTTTAGCGGTTATCGTTTATTTTCCGCGATTTGATTTTTGAATTTTCCTGAGTTAAGTATTAACCGATAATACCTAATAAATCACTTTCTTTTACAATCAGATAATCTTTTCCATCAAGTTTCAATTCAGAACCTGAATATTTTCCGTAAAGAACTTTGTCTCCTACTTTTACCGTAGTTGGCTCATCTTTTTTCCCTGGTCCAACGGCAACAACAGTACCTTCCTGTGGCTTTTCTTTCGCGGTGTCCGGAATAATGATACCTGAAGCGGTAGTAGTTTCAGCAGCATTTGGTTCAACAAGAACTCTATCTGCTAATGGTTTGAAGTTTACTGACATAATCTTTATATTTTTTAGTTAATTTTTACTTGCCTGTTTCTTCTCCAAAAGTTTGCCACATGGTTCTTTTTCAGAATTGCGGTTCAGAAGTTTCAATTTTGTCCGATTTTTTAAATCCGTGCAGTGAAATTTTGTCACAAAAAAGCCATTTCAGATTTTGAAATGGCTTCTCTATAAGTTGATTAATTCTTTTTGCCAGCGGCTTGCATCGGATTAAGTAATCCTGGGGATGCGCCTCGTGCACCAGCATTTACTTTTTGCTTGAAGACTTCAAACTTAGAAGCCGGTTCAGGGATTTCCCCCCAAAAATTATTAGTGGTATCAATGTCAGCAGTTTCCTTCATTGGATCGAGTTGGATAGACTTCAACTTTTTATTAAAGTAATAGGTCTTTGATACTTGCTTTTCATTTTTTCTCCAAATTTGCGCAGCGATTTTGTCATTCAACTTACTGCCGTCCTCGAAGGTAAACTCTAGAATAATTGGCATCACCATTCCTCCTTTATTACTGAAATCAATCTGATAAGCGCTAATATTCTGATATTTTGCTTTTTCAGCACTTGAAACTTTATCCAGCGTTTCTAGCTTTAGCGTATGTTTTTTCTGAGTATCTACTTTTTCCTGACCTCGGGCGTATCTCCAATAAAAATCTTGACTGGACTTATCCTGATCTGTATAGAATTGAATATCCTTATCATTTCTATTTCGGATTTTTGCAATATCTTCAAATTCATTCACCTGAGGTTCATCTACATTGTAAGTTATTTCTCGGGCTTTAGGAGCAGCTTCTACATCGGCAGATGCAACGGTAACCTTATCTATTGAAATGTCTACCGCATCGGTTCCATAAAACCAACCTCTCCAGAACCAATCCAAGTTTTCACCACTCGCATCATTCATTGTTCTGAAAAAATCCGCCGGTTCCGGATGCCGGAATGCCCATCTTTTTGAATACGTTTTAAACGCTTCATCGAAAAGTTCGCGTCCCATGATGGTTTCACGTAAAATATTAAGTCCTGTTGCAGGTTTAGCATAAGCATTGGGTCCGAAATGGATAATATTTTCAGAGTTGGTCATGATGGGCTCCAGCTGGTCTTTCGGAAGTTTCATGTAATCTACAATGAGGTGAGCAGGACCGCGGCGCGAAGGAAACTTATTATCCCATTTCTCCTCTGTAAGATATTCTACGAAAGTATTTAAGCCTTCATCCATCCAAGACCACTGTCTTTCATCGGAGTTGATAATCATTGGGAAGAAATTATGTCCGACCTCGTGAATAATCACCCCAATCATTCCGTTTTTAATTCCTTCGGAATACGTTCCGTCTTTTTCTGTTCTGCCATAATTAAAGCAAATCATCGGGTATTCCATTCCATTAGATGCTTCAATCGACTGAGCTACCGGATACGGATATGGAACGGTAAATTCGGAATACGTTTTAATAGTATGTGCTACTGCTTTTGTTGAAAATTTTCGGTAAAGATGATAAGCCTCTTTCGGATACAAGCTCATTGCCATTACTTGATTGTTGTTTTCCGGGATTACTACTTTCATCGCATCCCAAACAAACTTACGCGAAGAGGTCCAAGCAAAATCCCTAACATTTTCAGCCTCAAAAACCCATGTTTTTCGTTGTTTCGATCTCGATTTCTCCGCTTTTTTGGCTTCCTCTAAGGTCACAATCTCCAATGGCTCTTTTGCGGTTTGTGCTTTTTGCCAACGCTGCAGTTGTGTTGGCGTTAAAACTTGCTCAAAGTTTTTACCAACGCCGGTCGAAGCTACAATATGATCGGCAGGAACATTCATGCTGACTTTGTAATTACCAAAAGCTAAAGCAAATTCTCCGCGACCCGTAAACTGATTATTCTGCCATCCTTTGAAGTCACTGTAAACACACATCCTTGGGAACCACTGAGTGATGGTGTACAAATCATTGCCATCTTCAGGGAAATGCTCATATCCGCCACGACCACCCATGGCAATACGATTGGGTATATTATAATTCCAATCAATTTTAAAGACGAATTTTTCTCCTTTCTTCAGAACTTTCGGTAAATCAATACGCATCATGGTTTTATTAACCATATATTTTAAAGGTTTACCCGCAGCATCCGTTACTTTCTCCAGATTGACACCATAACCATTATTTTTCACCGGTAAGTCGGTAACAGATAAACGCTCCGTAGTTATTTGTTTCGGCAGCAAAGATTGATCTTGATATCCGGCATTATTGACAGAGGATTGTTGATTTTCATCCAACTGAAGCCACAAATAATCTAAATCATCGGGCGAGTTATTATAGTAGGTTACTGTTTCTGAACCTCTTAAATTTCTTTTGTCTTCGTCAAGATAAGCACTAATTTCATAGTCTGCTCGGTTTTGCCAATACCCCTGACCAGGAGCACCGGAAGCAGTTCTGTAGATATTCGGTGTAGGTAAAATGGTCCCCAGCTGTTCAAACTTATTACCGTGATTGCTGATGGAGTTATTCTGAATATTTTGAGCAATCAAACCCAACGGTAGCATCAGTGCTAAAATGCAGCTTTTAAAGTTCATAGGAGAAAAATTTAAATATAGGTAAACAAAAGTACCATAACGTTACGAGAATTACATCTTAAAACCCAAATAATTATTATTAAGAAGGTATCCTTTCTAAAACCATTTGTAAGGACAGAGCGAATACCGCAGACGAAACAAACATAATCCAATCTTTGCGCGCCATTCGGAAGATATTCACCAAAATATAATGAATGGTGAGGATCACCATCACGACAATAATCTGCCCCAGTTCAAGACCAATATTAAAACCCAAAAGCGGAACTAAAATACTTTGTTCTTCAGCCATTGTCATCCGGGCAATGTTTGCAAAACCCATCCCATGTATTAACCCAAAGAAAAGCGCGAGGTAATAATTCATCTGCATTAGATTGTTACTTCTCCCTCTCATTATAATATTACCTACTGCGGTGATAAATATGGTTAGCGGAATTAAAAACTCAACCCAGTTACTCGGAACTCTAATTAAATCAAAAACACTCATAGCCAATGTAATAGAGTGGCCAATGGTGAAGGCAGTCACCAGCCAAAGAATTTTCTTCCAGTCTTTTAAAGTGTAAACCGCCACCAAAACCAACACAAATAACTGGTGATCTAACGCATCTAAAGAAATAATATGCTCCCAACCGAGTTTTAAGTAGAAAATAAAATCCTGCATGAATGTCTATATTTTTCGGACACGATAATACAAAATATATTTTAACTTTGCGTGCAGAATTTTAGTAAATTCCTAATAAATAAAGGGTTTTACCGTTAAAGCATCTCTCACAAAATCCTTTATCATTAACGATTCATTCATGAAAAAAACGCTCGCTTTCATTTCGATTTTCTGTTTTGTCCTATTTGTTTCGGCAATTGGAAAACCGGCACCCAACTTCCATCCTTATCATGTTGGTTCTGTTGAATTTAAGTATAATAACTTTACCAAAACATTCCAAATCAGCGGAAAATTCTTCTTGGATGACATGGAAAATGCGCTTAAAAAGAAGTTTGGACAGGCTGTACATTTTGACGACGAGCGTTACCGAAACCAAATAAACAGTTACCTCATCAAATATTGTGAAGAAAATCTGAAGCTAAAATCAGAAAACCGATTATTGAAAATCAATTATTTAGGATACGAAGAAGACAGTGAGTCAGTGAATATTTATTTGGAATCGCAGATGGTGAATACTCCCCAAAAGGTGGAGGCCGGCGTTAGCATGCTTTATAATTTATTTGATGACCAAATGAACATCATCCACATCATCGTTGGAGGTAAAAGGAAAAGCGATCGACTGATGTATCCTGATCGGAATCTTCAAAAAGAATTTTAATCTCTAAAACTGGCGTTAATCTGCTGTACATGCATTTCTAAATCTGGAAAGAAAATTTCAAAATGCTTTTGTAGCTGATTTTTATTGTTCAAAAAAACTTCAAACACTCCAAGGCTTTTGTCTAAATACTTGGCTTTGTGCAAGACGTTACGCATCGAGAACTGAATTCCGCTTTCATTTTTATAATTATATAACCAATTATCACGTTCCATCGCATCCAGCATTCTCAAAAATTCTAGTGGAAAGAATTCCAAATTGGCTCTTAAAACCTCATACACACGTAAAGAATGTTCGTATAAAACATCATCGTGAAGTGAGTTAGCCAGAAAATAGTCAAAAGCGACATCGACAAAAGCCCCGGAATACAACCTAACCATGGGGCTAAATATCTTCTTCGCCTCAGAAATTTCTTCATGTGCATCCGTGAAAGTATCAATGGCTCGATGCAGCGTTATGCCTTCCCCAATTTTAGCAGGAAAAGTAAAACGCTCTTTATTTCGAATGAAATCCTGCAGAAACTGACCCACAATTTGTTCATCGGTAAAAGTCAGATAAGAGTGTGCGAGGAAATTCATGCAAGAAAATTTAACTAAAAGAGATGCTCGTGGAAATCTTCAATCTTGCTGACTTCCACAATTTTAATTCCGAAATTTTTTTTTGGAATTTTATTCAGATTAGAAACGAAAATCTTCTCGTAACCCAGCTTTTCAGCTTCGGAAATGCGTTGTTCAATTTGCGAAACAGGCCGAATTTCACCACTTAAACCGATTTCTCCGGCAAAGCAATAGTGCTCGGATATAGCAACATCCTCGTTGGAAGACAGCACCGAGGCTACAACGGCCAAATCCAATGCTGGATCGTCCGTTTTAATTCCGCCGGTAATATTGAGGAAGACATCCTTTGCGCCTAATTGAAAGCCTGCTCTTTTCTCTAAAACCGCTAAAAGCATATTGAGTCTTTTAGAATCAAACCCGGTTGAACTTCTTTGCGGGGTACCATAAACCGCAGAACTCACCAATGCCTGAATTTCCAGAAGCATCGGCCTGTTCCCTTCTAAAGTGACGGCCACAGAATTTCCGCTTAGTTCTTCGAATTTCTTGGTAATCAGTATTTGAGATGGATTTTTAATCTCTTTTAAACCTTGCGAAACCATTTCGTAAATCCCGATTTCAGAGGTAGATCCAAAACGGTTTTTATTCGCACGCAGCAACCTGAAAAGATGATTTCGGTCGCCATCAAAGTTCAGTACCACATCTACCATATGCTCCAAAACTTTTGGACCCGCAATTTGACCATCTTTCGTAATATGACCTACGAGAAAAACCGGCGTATTATTATCTTTTGCGTACTTAATAATTTCATTGGAACATTCGCGGATTTGAGAAACTGTCCCGGGCGAACTTTCAATTAACTGACTTTGCAGGGTTTGTATGGAATCGATGATGACAAAATCAGGAGCGAGTTTTTTGGCTTCGTGCAGAATTTTCTCCACGGAAGTCTCGGTGAATAGAAAACAGTTGGGGTTTTGCAGTTCAGTGAGTCGGTCTGCACGCATTTTAATTTGAGATGCGCTTTCTTCACCGGACACATAAAGAATTTTCTTCTTCATTTTAAGAGCGAGTTGCAACAACAAGGTAGATTTTCCAATTCCTGGTTCACCACCAATTAACGTCACAGATCCTAAAACAATACCGCCACCCAAAACTCTGTTAAGCTCCTCGGATGGGGTTGTAATTCTAGGTTCTTCATGAGTTTCAACCTCGATGATATTAATAAGGTGTTGCTTAGATCTCCCTGAAACCGATTTTTGCGGAGTTTTTTCTACAATCTCTTCTACTAGTGTATTCCATTCGCCGCAGTTTTTACATTGCCCATGCCATTGAGAATACTGCGTGCCACAGGTCTGACAGAAATATGCTGTTTTCAGTTTTGCCATACTGCGAATTTCCCGATTTTTTTTGAGATGCAAATAAAAAACCAACCTTAAAATAAGGTTGGTTATCTTTCTATATGAATTTTGTTTTAGTTTGCCGTAATATTTACACTAACTGTGATAGCATCTCCGGTTTTTACTCCCATAAAGCCTGGACGAGCCATTCCAAAATCTGATAACTTCAATTGTTCAGTCCCTGTAATTTGATAAGACGAACCATTTTTCACAACAGAAACCGGTAAAGTAATATCTCTAGTAACGCCAGCAATCGTTAATTTACCAGCAACATTAGATTTCCCCACATTTATCGAGTTTGCGGTAAAAGTAATGTTGGGATTTTTATCCGCTTTCAATGCTTCGTAAGCTTTATTATCCATCATTTTACCTTTTGCACTTTTAAGATTTTTAACCGGCATGATAAATTTTACATTTGTTAAGGTATTTCCGGTTAATTTCCCTGTGAAAGTTGCTGCAGAAGCAGTCATCGTCCAGTCGTGCATTGGAGAAGTTCCATCTACCGAAATTTTAGTTGTTTTTCCGTTAAGTGTTTGAGCATTGATCCATCCGAAAAAGATTAAGGCGAAAAAGGTTAACAAGGTGGTGGCTGTGGTTTTCATAACTTTAATATTTTAATTTGAATTGCTTATTTGACTATTAGATTCAAAGAAAATTTTACAGTTAAATCTGAAAAATATGACAGTTATCATTTTCTAGAAAAATTACAAGAATCTTCTGATATTTTTAATTCTTATCACGTCGCTACGCAGATAAAGAATACTGAATTTCTGACAAAGATATCCGCCAATAAACAATAAAGCAGAAAACCAACTCAGGTTGTACCAACCATTACCGAAATATTTTGCTAAAAGAAATGAGATCAATAAAGAAATCCAGCCGAATAAATAATAGAAATTGGCAAGATGTTGATTTCTAATTCCGAAATTATTTTGTCTTGAAGGGACTAAAATGAATACGAAATGTGCCAGAAGGCTTCCGGTAAAAACATCAATAAGATGGTGCTGAAAGGTTGTCAATGTGGAAAGTGCGACAAGAATCAGCCAGAACCCCGCAATGTTTTTCCAAGGTGATTTTATTTCCCGGAAGACCGTCCAAAATGCGAATGCAAATGCAACGTGAAGTGATGGAGATTGGTTGTAAGGGTCATCAACACCGTCTAAAAACCAAAAAAGAAAGGCATAAAAATCATTAGTAACTTCCGGTTTTGGATAACTGTATTGCAGCGGAAATAAGATAAAACCTAATCCGGCAAAAAAAACCATTAATAAAACACGTTTAAGAAAAATCTTTAAATCTTCATCAGATTCTATAAGGAGAAAGACAACAATAAAAAAAAATCCGCTAGATAAATAAGGGATAATTGTCCACGGAAGAAACGGGATATTGTGTTCAAAATCAAATACTAATGAAGACACCTCCCCCAATTGAGAAGCATACCAAAGAGAAAATTTGTACACCACCGCAAACACCAGTGAGAAAATTACCAATGCCCACATATTGCTGTTCATCTTTCCCGGAGTAAACTTCATCTAAAACATTTTTAAAAATGGTGCATAAGCAAAAATCCTGCCTTTAGCCCCATGGATCTGAGTAAATTATAGGCTGAAATTACAGACAATCGATATTTAATTTGTGCCGTCTTTCAAATTCCCCTAACTTTGCACAAACCTAATCTAATGAGTAAAAAGAACACGAAATACATCTTCGTTACCGGCGGTGTTACTTCATCTTTAGGAAAAGGAATTGTCTCTGCTTCTTTGGGACTTTTGTTGAAATCACGCGGCTTCAACGTTACCATCCAAAAACTTGATCCCTACATAAACATCGATCCAGGTACCCTGAATCCATATGAACACGGCGAATGTTACGTGACTGAAGATGGTGCTGAAACTGATCTAGATTTAGGTCATTATGAGCGTTTTCTAGATTCTCAAACTTCTCAAAACAATAATGTTACAACAGGTAAAATTTACCAAACCGTTATTGAAAAGGAGAGAAAAGGAGATTTCTTAGGAAAGACCGTTCAGGTAATTCCGCATATTACCAATGAAATTAAACGGAGAATAAAGATTCTTGCCAAACAGAATTACGACATTATCATCACTGAAATCGGTGGTACTGTGGGTGACATTGAATCTTTACCTTATATAGAATCGGTTCGACAACTTCGTTGGGAACTGGGTGAGAGCAATTCCATGGTTATTCATTTAACCTTATTGCCGTATTTAGCCGCAAGCGGTGAGTTGAAAACCAAACCTTCACAGCATTCGGTTCGTCAATTGATGGAAAGCGGAATCCAAGCTGATGTTTTAGTTTGCAGAACCGAACATAAAATTCCAAAAGAACAACGAGCAAAACTTGCACAATTCTGTAATGTTGCCTTGGAAAACGTTATTGAATGTAAGGACATGGAGACCATTTATGAAGTCCCTATCTATTTACAAAAGCAAAATTTCGACGACGTTGTTTTAAAAGAACTCGATCTAAAATCCGACAAAGAAGCTGATCTTAAAGACTGGAAAAATTTTCTAAAACGATATCAAAATCCTAAAAAATCCGTTGAAATTGCTCTGGTCGGAAAATATGTTTCCCTTCAGGATTCTTATAAATCAATTGCAGAAGCTTTCATCCACGCAGGAGCAGATCTCGAAACCGAAGTACGTTTGCGTTGGGTCTATAGTGGAGATCTTACGGAAGATAACCTAAAAGAAACTTTCGCAGGGATTGATGGGATGTTAATCGCGCCCGGATTTGGAGATCGTGGTATTGAAGGTAAAATTTCTGCAGCACGTTATGCCAGAGAAAACAATATACCGATGTTAGGGATTTGTCTGGGGATGCAAATTATGACCATTGAGTTTGCCCGAAATGTTTTAGGTTATAAAAACGCAAATTCAGTGGAGTTCGACACCGGAACTCCTGAACCTGTAATTTCTTTAATGGAAGAACAAAAAAATGTAGTTCATAAAGGTGGAACGATGCGTTTAGGGGCATGGAAATGCAGCCTTAAACCAAATTCTAAATTATTTGACATCTACGGCTCTAAAAGCATCAGCGAGAGACACCGCCACCGCTATGAGTTTAACTCCGAATATAAAGAAGAGTTTGAGCGAAACGGCCTTATTCCATCCGGTCTAAATCCGGAGACAGGTTTGGTAGAAACTCTGGAACATAGCGACCACCCATTTTATGTAGGCGTGCAGTATCACCCTGAGTACAAAAGTACCGTGGCAACACCGCATCCATTATTTAAGGCGCTGATAAAAGCCGCAATAAAAAATTAAATTTAAGAGATAGAAAGTCCTGCTTTTTATCTCTTTTTTTATCATGCAGACAGAACGCTTCTCATTGAAAAAAAATGAGTATTTTTGTCAGCCAAAATTATGGGCAATATCTCTAAAAGGAAATCGCCTTAAAACAAAAAAATCTCATACTAAAGATGCAGCAAAATAACGGTTTAGATAAAAATCAGCTGATTACTTTCGCCCTGTTCTCCCTTCTTTTGATCGGCGCCATGTTTTATTTCCAAAACAAACAGGTTGCAGAACAGCAAGCACTTGAAGCCCAAAACAAAGTTGAAAATGCTAAAATTGCAGCCGCCCAAAAAGCAAAGCCGGCCGCAGTAACTAACCTTAATGATAGTGTAAAAGCAACTTCTATCCAGGAAGTTCAATTGAAGAACAAAGAACTAACCTTGGGGATTTCTACCTTAGGTGGACAAATTTCAACGGTTCAATTAAATGAATATCAGGCTTATAACCGTAAAACGGATGACAATGATTTACCATTGATGTTTTTGGACAAAAACAATTCAACCTACGGATTTCAGTTTAAAGACAAAACCGGCAAGACTTTCAACACCAAGGATTTAGTTTTCATACCAACTCAGAACGGAAATTCTGTTACGATGCAAACTAATGTAAATGGAGCGATCATTCAGTTCATTTATACTTTGTTGGATAAATATACGGTTGATTTTAACGTAAAAACACAAGGTCTAACTCAAATAGTTAGCGATCAAAAAGCCACTTTCGTTTGGGATTTTAATGCTCGTGAAATGGAAAAAGGCCGTGCTCAGGAACAAACCCACACGGAATTTAATTATTCGTTCGATAATTACAGTAATTTCGATTACGACGGAAGGAATTCCATGGAGGAAATGGATGAGACGCTCAACTGGTTAGCTATTAAACAACAATTTTTTGCCGCAGTGATTGAACCTCAAACAGGATTTAAAAATTCCGTAGGTTCTCAGGATATGATTGAGGAGGGTGAATACCTTAAGAAATTTAATTTTGGCGGACAGGTTGATCTTGCCGGAAATGAATTGAACCAAAACTTCAAGTGGTATTTTATGCCTCTAGACCTTCAACTTTTGAAATCTTACGATAAAAATTTTGATGAACTTCTGCCATTAGGTTGGTCATTTATCGGAACGATGAACCGTTGGTTTTTTATCCCGATGTATAACCTGATCTCAAGTTGGGGGCTTGCTGCAGGATGGGTAATTTTTTTAATGACGATCATCGTGAAGATCATTTTATCTCCGGTGATGTTCAAGCAGCATAAATTGAGTGCGATGATGAAGGTTATCCGTCCAGAAATTGACGAAGTGAATGCTAAATACAAGAATGCTGACCCAATGAAAAAGCAGCAGGAGATCATGTCTGTATATCGTAAGGCCGGTGTTAACCAAATGGCGGGATGTCTTCCAGCGTTACTCCAAATCCCAATTTTCTACGCGTTATTCAGATTCTTCCCGAATATGATTGATTTGCGTGGAGAAAGTTTCTGGTTTGCGAAGGATCTTACCGCTTATGATGATGTTATAAAACTGCCATTCCACATTCCGTTTCTCGGAGAACATTTGAGTATTTTTGCTATTGCATGTACCATTGTGGTCCTTATCTATACGGTGATGACTTCAGGTAATATTCAGCAGCCCCAGCAAGAAGGCATGCCGAATATGAAGGTCTTGATGTATATATTCCCGATTACGTTTATGTTCTTCTTAAACACCTCAGCATCAGGTCTATCGTGGTATTATTTCGTATCGAATGCGATCAACATTTTAATTATTCTTGTCATTAAATACTGGATTTTAGATGAAGAAAAAATTCATGCAACGATCCAAGCCAATAAGCAGAAGGAACCTAAGAAAGAAGGGCGCTTCCAGAAAAGAATGCGAGAAATGATGGAGAAAGCGCAGGAACAGCAAAAACTGCAACAACAGCAACAGGCAAAACGCAAGAAATAAGTATCAAGATTAATATATAAAATAAAAAGCCGCTTCAGATGAAGCGGCTTTTTTAATTATAAGATGTATTAATCAGCATAAACTAAACGGAAAGATTTTCTGTGATATGGGGTCGGACCTAAACGGTTAAGGGCAGCCCGATGTTCTCTCGTAGCATAACCCATATTATTTTTCCATCCGTATTCCGGGAATTCTTCATGCAATTGTATCATCAATTGGTCGCGATAATTTTTAGCTAGGATAGACGCGCATGCTATCGACAAATACTTCGCATCTCCTTGGACAATACATTGATGCGGAATAAAATTATAAGGGTGAAACCGATTACCATCTACTAAAATAAATTCCGGACGGGTCTTCAATTTATCGAGAGCAAAATGCATTGCGTGGATACTCGCATTTAAAATATTATGCTCATCAATATGCGACGGTGGAAGCTCTGCAATAGCAAACTCTTTGACCTGCTCTTTAATATAACTATCAAGATACAGACGTGTTTTTGATGTTAATTTTTTGGAATCATTAACCAAATTTTGGATAAATTGGTCGTCGAGGATAACCGCTGCAGCCACTACTGGACCACTAAGACAACCACGGCCTACTTCATCGCAACCTGCTTCTATTAGAGTGTCTGACCACTTATTCAGCAATTTCATTTAATTCGGATTTTAGACCTTACGGAGCCTTATTTAATATTTTTACTGCAAATTTATTAAGAATTATTTAACAAAAGTCTTGTTCAAGTTATAAAAGTTTTGCACATTTGTGACAATGAAAAATTTAATTTGATATGAAGAAACTAACAACAAGCGTCCTAGCAGTAGTTCTTACCTCATCATTTGCTTTAGTAAATGCACAGGTAGATACCGCAAGAACGCAGGATATCGAAGGCGTTGTTGTAACCGCCTTAGGTATTAAAAGAGAGAAAAAGTCTATCGGATACGCGGCTCAAGAAGTTAGCGGTGAAACAATTTCCGATGCTGGGCAAAACAATGCCTTGAGTGCTTTATCTGGTAACGTCGCTGGGGTTACCGTAACTTCTCCGTCTTCAATGGGGGGATCTACCAGAATCGTAATGAGAGGGGTAAGTTCAATCATTGGAGAAAACAGACCTTTAATTGTTGTAGATGGTATCCCTATGGATAACAGTAACATCAACGATACCAACACACAAAGAGGTGCGGGAGGTAGAGATTATGGTGATACAACATTCGACATCAACCCAGACGACATTGAGTCGGTAACCGTACTTAAAGGAGGTCCAGCTGCGGCACTTTACGGATCTAGAGCTAGTAATGGTGTAATTATCTATACTACAAAGCAGGCTAAAAGAGGAAGAACTTCTGTTGAATTGAATACGGGGATTTCATTTGAATCCATCTACATTCGTCCAGATTTACAGAACTCTTATGGTGGAGGACTTGCTGACACTTTTGAAACGGTAACAATCAACGGTCAGACTTACAATATCGCTGATTATGGAATGGATGAGTCTTGGGGTCCTAAATACGATCCAAACTTATACTACCTACCATGGAATGCTTTCGATCCAGAATTTGCAGATGATTATCTGAAGCCAATTGCTTGGGTAGCTCCAAAACACGACGTAGACTCTTTCTTTAATACTGGTGTTACGTTGACTAACAACATCTCTGTTGCTAAGTCATTCGAGAAATCAAACTTAAGAGTTTCTTATACAAATACCGATATTTCCGGTATCGTACCAACGAGTAGCATTAAAAAGCACAACTTTGCTATTAACTTGAACAGTGAATTAAGCGAAAAACTTAAAGTTGAAACAGGGGTTAACTTTGTACAAACTCACGGTTTCAACAGACCTGAACAAGGTTACGGAGACAACTCTGTTGCGCAGAAATTCTATCAGTGGGGACAAAGACAGCTAGACTTCTCTAAATTGAAAGATTACAAACTTGCTAACGGAATGCAAAGAAGTTGGAACAGAACCGCATGGAATGATCCAACTCCTTTATACTCTGACAACCCATATTGGACAATCTATGAGAATGTTTCAAATGATAGAAGAAACAGATTCTACGGGCATGCTGGTCTTACCTATAATCTTTTAGATAATTTATATGTGGTAGGTAAGGTATATGCTGATATCTATGCTCAGGATAACGACTCGAGAGTTGCTATCGGTTCACAGTCAATCTCAGGATATGCAACCAACACCCGTAATTTCTCAGAATTTAACTACGAGGCGAGAGTACACTGGGATCCAAATTTAGGTGACGACTTCTCGCTACAAACCTTTATCGGTGCTAACCGTAGAAACAGTAAACTAAGCAACCTATTTGGGCAAACCGTAGGTGGTCTTATCATTCCGAACTTCTACAACTTAAGAAACAGTGTTGAGACGCCATTGGCACAAAACACTGACTTCAATAGAAGAGTGAATTCCGTATTCGGATCCGTTTCATTAGGGTATAAAGAAACTTTATTTATTGAAGCTACAGGACGTAATGACTGGTTTAGTACAACAGTATACGACGGTTTCTATCCATCAGTTACTGGTAGTTTCGTTTTCTCTAATGTTATTGATGCAGATTGGTTATCCTTCGGTAAAATCCGTGCTGGTTGGGCGAAAGTTGCCAGTGATACCGATCCATATCAAGTGGTTAACGTAATGAATCAGGCAGTTAATTTTGCTGGAAGTCCAAGATATACTTTGGGTACTACCAACAACAATCCTGATTTGAAACCTGAGATGAAAGAAACTAAGGAAATTGGTATCGAAGCTAACTTCCTAAGAAACAGAATTGGTTTAGACGTAACTTATTACGACGTTAATGTAACTGACGCAATTCTACCATTAACAATTGACCCAGCTACTGGTTTTAGAAGTAACGTTGTGAACGCGGGGGAAATTCGTAACAAAGGTATCGAAGCAATGGTCTTTGTAACACCAGTTAAAACAGATGATTTCTCTTGGACATTAAACTGGAACTTTGCTAAGAACGAAAACGAAATCGTTAAACTTTACGAAGGCGTAACCACTTACCAACTTACGGTTGCACCGTTTAGAGCTCGTTTATTAGCTGTTGAAGGAGAGTCTTATGGATCAATCTATGGTACTGACTTTGTGTATGACGCTAACGGAAATAAAGTTGTTGGTTCTAATGGTCGATATGTAGCTTCAGGTATCAAAAACTTAGGTTCTACATTACCAGACTACAATATGGGTCTAAGAAACTCGTTAAGATATAAAAACGTGACGCTTTCTTTCCTATTTGATATGCAGAAAGGTGGTAAATACTTCTCAACATCACACATGTGGGGAATGTACTCAGGTATGATCGAAGAATCTACACTTGGCGGCAACCGTGAAGCAGGAATTATCCTAGAAGGAGTACTTGCTGATGGAACACCGAACACCCGTAGACTTACAGCACAACAATATGGTTCAAGCTACTATAATACTGTTGACGCCTTAAACGTATTTGATGCAAGCTACATCAAACTTAGAGATGTAACAATTGGTTACGATTTACCGAAGTCCGTTATTGGAGGCTTCTTGGAAGGAGTTAGAATCTCAGCTTTCGGAAGAAACCTACTTGCATGGAACTTAGATTGGAAAGGTATGGACCCAGAAAACACTTCTTACGGTTCAGGAAATATCCAAGGTCTTGAAGGAGGTTCATTACCATCAACTAGACAATATGGTGTAAATGTTAACTTTAAATTTTAATTGAATAATGAAAAATATAAAAAGAATTGCCTACGCAATTGCGGCAGTTTTAGTAACATCTACCGCGACCGTGAGTTGTACTCAGGATTTCGAGGAGATCAACACTAACCCAAACTCCCCAGAAACCTCATTAAGTTATGGTATCTGGAATGCGGCAAATAAAATTGTAACTGATGCAACTAGAAATTCCTTTGAATCAGCGAGAGTTACCCTTCCGTGGATGCAATATTCTGCACAGACCGCATATACCGAAGAAGATAGATATCAATATAGATTAACAAGTGGTGATGCTTTGTGGACCCAGCTTTATACTGCGGCTTCAAACTACAAGCAAATCATTAAAATGAACACCGATCCGGAAACGGCAGGACCTACAAGTGCGTACGGTTCTAACGCTAACCAGATTGCTGCTTCCAGAGTAATGCTTGCTTACGTATTCTTAAATCTAGCAGATACTTTTGGAGATGTTCCTTATTATTCTTATGGAACTTCTGACCCAGACTTCCAAGCGTTGAATGCGAACGAGTTTTTAAGACCGAAATTTGCTCCACAAGCAAAAATCTACACTGATATCATGAAAGAGCTTAAAGAAGCTGCGGAAATGGTAGAAACTAACGAAGATGTATTTACTCAAGGAGATTTACTTTTCGACGGAGATCCTGTAAAACTTAGAAAGTTTGCCAACTCTTTACGTCTAAGAGTTGCAACAAGAGTTAAAGGTGTAGTTCCAGGTGCGGAAGCACATATCACAGATGCAATTGCGAAAGGAGTCATGACTTCTAACGCAGACAACGTTGGGGTAACTTACGAAAACAACTTAGTGAACCCATCACCAATGTACAACGATTTCTTAACCAGATCAGACTTCTCTGTATCTAAGACTTTCATCGACCTGTTAAAAGGGAACAATGGAGTATTTGGTTTAGATCCAAGATTGTTTAGATATGCAGCACCAATCGGTACCTTAAAGAGCACTATTCTTGACGGTTCTTATGAGATTTCCTACGATCTTGATGATTATGTAGGTCAGCCATACGGACTTGATCAGTCTTTATCGACTTCTCAATCTGCACAATCCAATTTCTTCAGTAAATTTGTTTATCAGAGAGATTATACTGAAATCTTAATGGAGTATTCTGAAGTTCAGTTCTTATTAAGTGAGAATAACGGATGGAACCAAACTAACTACGTAAATGGAGTTAGAGCTTCAATGGAGAAGTGGGGAGTGCCAGAAGCACAAATCACTACTTTCCTAGCAACACTTCCACCTGCTAACAAGGCTAACGTGCTTACTCAAAAATATGTAGCATTATTCATGCAGCCTTATGAAGCCTGGGCAGAATATAGAAGAACAGGATATCCAGATACTTCAGTATTGCTTCTTCCTGGTGAATCATATGCTCTGAATGTACCAGTAAATGGTCAGACTACCTATGTATTCGAACCACTTATTGCTGACTTGAATGATCTTCCAACAAGATTATATTACCCAACAGTTATTCAAACTCTAAACGCTGAAAATTATGCTGCTGCATCTACAGCTATTGGAGGCGATAAGATGAATACTAAACTAATCTGGGACAAAAACTAAATTAATTTAGTAACCTAATACTTAAACCACTCTTCGGAGTGGTTTTTTTATTTCCCGTATATTTGTATATCAAAAATAAGCCATGAATATTAAGAATATTATTGAAGATAAAATTTACGAAGTCATCCAGTCGGTGTTTCAAATTAATGACGTCAACCAGACCAATCCTTTGAAACTGGAAGTGCAACAGAACAAAAGTGATTTCGAAGGTGATTTTACGGTTGTAACTTTCCCGTTGGTTAAAATTGTGAAAAAAAGTCCAGATCATGTTGCAACAGAATTGGGAGATGCACTTTCTACACAAACCGATTTCGTCAAAAGTTTTAATGTTGTTAAAGGTTTTCTGAATCTTTCCATCAACAACGACTTCTTTATCAATAATTTCTATTCTACTGCAGAAAATTTCGATATAAAAACCGACAAAAATCAAACGGTAATGATCGAATATTCTTCTCCTAATACCAATAAACCACTTCACCTCGGACATATCAGAAATAACCTTTTAGGTTACTCCGTTGCTGAGATTTTAAAAGCAGATGGCTATAATGTTATTAAAACTCAAATCATTAATGATCGTGGGATTCACATTTGCAAATCCATGTTAGCGTGGCAGAAATTTGGCGAAGGAACTACACCGGAAAGCACGGGTTTAAAAGGCGACAAACTGGTCGGAAACTATTATGTGGAATTCGACAAACAATACAAAAAAGAAATCGCAGAGCTTATCGCGTCCGGAAAAACTGAAGATGAAGCTAAAAAGGAAGCGTCCGTCATTAAAGAAGCTCAACAAATGCTTTTGGATTGGGAGAAAAATCATGAAGGTGTGCGTGAGTTGTGGTCTAAGATGAATTCTTGGGTATACGAAGGATTTAATACAACCTACAAACGTTTGGGCGTTAACTTCGATCAGGTACAGTACGAAAGCAACACTTACATTCTAGGAAAAGATATTATTCAAGACGGCTTACTGAAAGGCGTTTTGTATCGCAAAGAAGATGGTTCAGTATGGTGTGATTTAGCCGATGAAGGACTCGACCATAAACTTCTTTTACGATCTGATGGTACTTCGGTGTATATGACGCAGGATTTGGGAACCGCAGTGCAGCGTTTCGAGGAGAATGACATTCAGAAAATGATCTACACCGTCGGTAATGAACAGGATTATCACTTCGATGTACTCTTCAAAATTCTTAAAAAATTAGGATACGAGTGGGCGGACAATCTGTATCATTTGTCTTATGGAATGGTGGAACTTCCTGAAGGAAAAATGAAATCACGTGAAGGTACTGTTGTTGATGCTGATGACTTGATGCAGGAAATGTACGAAACTGCGAAAGAAAAAGCTGAAGAACTTGGGAAATTGGAAAATCTTACGGCCGATGAGAAGGAGCAATCTTACGAAACAGTGGGGATTGGCGCACTCAAATATTTTATGCTAAAGGTTGATCCTCGTAAAAAAATGCTGTTCAATCCCAAAGAAAGCATTGAATTTAACGGAAATACAGGGCCATTTATACAGTATACCTATGCGCGAATTCAATCCTTGCTTAGCAAAGCAGATTATCAGTTTAAGAAAGTTGAAAACTATGATATAAACCCATCAGAGAAAGAACTGGTTATGGAATTGGCTAATTTCAAAGAAATAATAGCACGCGCTGCCGACACGTTCTCTCCTGCACTGGTTGCGAATTATGTCTATGATCTTGTTAAGGCATACAATTCTTTCTATCAAAACAATCCGGTGCTTTCTCATGATGATGAAAATACCAGACAGTTCCGTTTAGAGCTTTCTGATCTTACCGCTAAAACGATTAAAAAAGGGTTAGGATTACTCGGAATTGGAACCGTAGACCGTATGTAAGATGTTACTTGATTTCGGAATACCAATTAACCTACAATCACTTTCCCCTCAAAATGAGTTTGAGGAGAAGGTGATTTCTTTTTTAAAAGAATGGTACAATTCCGAAAAAACAGTTCCAGTTCAAACTTCTGGATCTACCGGAATTCCCAAACTTTTTGAGATCGAAAAAGATCGAATGAAAGCATCTGCGAGGATGACTTGCGATTTTTTAAATCTAAATGAAGGAGATTCCGCAATACTTTGCTTACCCATAGAATATATTTCGGGTAGAATGATGATGGTGAGAGCGATTGAAAGAAAACTAAAACTTTCGGTAATATCTCCGAGCATCACACCCATCGCCGATCTGGAGGACGAAGTTGACTTCTGTGCAATGTCTCCACTACAAGTGGAAAACTCACTGGAAAACCTTCACCACATCAACAAATTAATCATCGGTGGAGCACAAGTTTCAGAAAATCTTCAGCAAAAATTACATCGGACTTTGAGTATACAGCCGGTTTCTATATATGAAACCTACGGAATGTCCGAAACCCTTTCTCATATAGCCTTAAAGGAAATCTATCCTTGCCAGGAAAGGTATTTTAAGATTTTAGACAATATCCGGATTGACATCGACCACCGTAACTGTCTTCGTATCCATGCTCCAGCATTAAATCCCGAAGTTTTACAAACCAACGATATCGTAGAACTAAAGGATAAAAATACTTTCCGTTTTATTGGTAGGTATGATAATGTTATCAATTCCGGTGGTTTAAAAATTCATCCCGAGGAACTTGAAAATTTTTTAAAGAAAAGCCTCTCAAACGAGTTAATTTTATTCGGAAAAAAAGATGAATTATTGGGCGAAAAACTCACGTTAGCAATTGAAGCAGAACGAACTACAGATATAGAGGCTAAACTTAATAATCTATTTGAAAAACTAGAAACCGAGTTCACTAAAAATCATAAACCGCGCGAAGTCGTCTATCTCCAAGAATTTCCCAGACTCCCCAATGGCAAGTTAGACCGCAGACAGATTATTCAGCTATTAAACGGAGAATCATGAGGGATTTTAGCAGAGAATTATCATACAGAACCTCTCGAAGTTCCGGTGCGGGCGGACAGAACGTAAATAAAGTCGAAACTTCTGTTACCGTGTTGTGGGAAGTAAATAAAAGTGAGTTTTTCTCAGAGGAAGAGAAAACGATCATCACTCAGAAACTCCAAAATCGCATTAATAATCAAGGTGTTTTACAGATGACGGTTAGTGAATTTCGCACACAGTTAGCCAATAAAAAACTTGTCACCGAAAAAATCGTCGATATCGTTAACAAATGTTTGATTAGGCGCAAACCCCGTAAAGCTACTAAGCCATCAAAGCAACAAATTGAAAAAAGAATAAAGGCTAAAAAGCAAATCTCAGAGAAAAAAGAAAACCGGCGGTTTAGGATGTAAGTAAATTCTAACAATTTGTTTTATAGGTTTTTAATTTGTAAGTTTGTCTTTCTACGAAGCAATTATGACCACAACTCTACCAAATTTTGACAGTGTTCGCCGACAAAGAATTTTGTCTTCATTGCTTTATCTTCATACAGATTCATTTCTGAAAAGTTCTAAAGACTTCATCATCTAGGCCCGTCGGGTCCTGGCGGGTGCATTCCGTATTTTTTCTCCTATTTTTAGATGTGTTACGACAGACTTCATACGTTAGGGTATGCGATGTCTCAGGACCGTTTGTAACATTTCATTTCCTTTGTAATAATTAATAAAATGTCTAAGAATATTATTTTAACCACCGGCATTTATGACGTCATTAAAGATCATTTAAGAAGAAAAAAAGTAACCATAGAAGAGGAAAACCGTCTGATGGCTGAACTTAAAACGGCAAAACAGGTAAGAAGAAGAGAATTGTCACCAGATGTAGTTACCGTAAATAAAAAAGTAACTATAAAAGATCATACCCACAATACGGAACAAGACTTCATTTTTGTTGGGGTAGCCGATGCTAAACCTAAGAAGAAAAAACTTTCAATTCTTTCTGATATCGCCTTAGCCACCGTAGGTTATCAGGTAGGCGACGTTATTGAATGGCCTTTTCGTGACGGAGCAAGAAAGCTAGAGATCTTAAGAGTTGAAAATTGGCAGAACTAGTTTGAGACCTTGATTACTAACAAAAAAAGTACAGCTCCAATGAGCTGTACTTTTAAATATTCATTTGGCTGTCTAAGAGTTTTCCAAAATATAAGAAAACATTAGAGGAGCACAGATTGTGGCATCACTTTCAACGATAAATTTCGGTGTATTGATATCGAGTTTCCCCCACGTGATTTTTTCATTCGGAACCGCCCCAGAGTACGAACCGTAAGACGTTGTAGAGTCCGAAATCTGGCAGAAATACGACCAGAATGGGATATCATGCATCTCCATATCCTGATAAAGCATCGGCACGACACAAATTGGGAAATCACCGGCAATACCCCCACCAATCTGGAAAAATCCAACGCCTTTCCCACCAGAGTTTTTAGGATACCAATCTGCTAAATAGGTCATATACTCAATACCGGACTTCATAGTAGAAGGCTTTAAATCACCTTTGATACAGTAGCTTGCAAAGATATTTCCCATAGTAGAATCTTCCCATCCCGGAACCACGATTGGTAAATTTTTCTCAGCTGCTGCCAACATCCACGAATCTTCTTTCGGAATTTCATAATACTGCTCTAAAACTCCAGAAAGTAACATTTTGTACATATACTCATGAGGGAAGTATCGCTCTCCTTTAATATCTGCATCTTTCCAGATTTCGTAAATGTGCTTCTGTAATCTGCGGAAAGCTTCTTCCTCAGGGATACAGGTATCGGTGACACGGTTAAGACCTTTTTCCAGCAAATCCCACTCTTCTTGTGGTGTTAAATCACGATAATTTGGCACTCTTTCGTAATGAGAATGTGCTACAAGGTTCATTAAATCTTCTTCAAGGTTGGCACCCGTACAAGAGATGAACTGCACTTTATCTTGACGAATCATTTCTGCGAGAATTTTGCCCAACTCTGCGGTTGACATTGCTCCAGCAAGGGTAATCATCATTTTTCCGCCTTCTTTTAGATGGGCTACATAAGCTTTTGAGGCGTCTACTAACGCTGCGGAATTAAAATGAAGGTAATATTTTTCGATAAAATCTGAAATCGGTCTGCTCATATTTTTTGCTTTCTGCAAAGATAGGAATTTATAAAATCCTAAATTTGAGCATGGATGAAATTTTCCGACAACAAGTATTTGAAATCATACGTCTGATACCGCCCGGAAGAATGACCACGTACGGCAGTATTGCCAAAGCAGTGGGATATCCGAATCATGCGCGTCATGTAGGGAATGCACTTCGACATTATGATGATGACTTTCCGGCTCACAGAGTTTGTGGTGCTGGCGGAAATGTTACTGCTGGCTGTTTTGAGGATTTTAAAGTAAAACTAAACAGGGAAGGTATTGAATTAGTCGGCACTAAAGTCAAAAATTTTAAAAGCATTTTTTGGGATCCTTTAAATGAATTATAAACAAGTACGGCGGAACCTTTGGTTCCGCCGTGCTTTTATCAATCATTTGTTATTCAATTTATTGAGCAAGATTTTGATAACTTCTCTGAATAAAATCGGTTAGATCTTTTCCTTTTAACAGGTTCTGAGAAAGTTTTGCCAAATCAAGTGCATGCTTAATCTGACTGGCCTTTTCTTCCTGATTTTCGGTTTTTAAAATCTTTTCAGCCAAGGAGCTGTTGGTGTTCACTACGAGGTTGTACATTTCAGGGAAGCCTCCCATCGCAAACATACCACCGCCGCCGGTCGCCTGCATGTCTTTCATACGTCGCATAAACTCTGGCTGAGTTATAATAAATGGTGCTTCAGAGCTTTCTAGATCTTCTAATTGCACTGTAAACTTAGTATCTGCAATACTTTCTTCTACCGTTTTCTTAAGATTCTCTTTTTCAGTCTCATTTAATTTCGAGATCACCGGTTCATCTTTTTTAATTAAATTATTGATGTGATCAGCATCTACTCTTGCAAACTGAATTTTCTCTTTTGACGTCTCGAGTTTCTGAATTAAATGAGGAACAATTGGCGAATCTAAAAGTAAGACTTCATATCCTTTATCTTTGGCCGCCTGAACATAACTGTGCTGGTCATGCTCATTGGTTGCGTAAAGAATCACCATGTTTCCGTTTTTATCGGTTTGGTTATCTTTAATTTTTTCCTGAAGTTCGTTCCAGAGCAGATATTTACCGTCAACGGTTGGATAAAGGGCAAATTTATCTGATTTGTCAAAGAATTTTTCTTCGGAGATCATTCCGTATTCAATCACAATCTTAATGTCGTTCCATTTTTTCTCGAAATCTTCGCGGTTTTCGTTAATCAGTGAAGCCATTTTGTCCCCTACTTTCTTCGTGATATAAGAAGAAATTTTCTTCACCGCACCATCTGCCTGTAGATAAGAACGGGAAACATTTAACGGAATATCCGGCGAATCGATCACCCCACGCAGCAACATCAAAAAGTCCGGAACAATACCTTTCACCTCATCCGTTACGTAAACCTGGTTTTGGTAAAGTTGAATTTTATCTTTTTCAATATTCAGATTGTTGGCAAGTTTAGGGAAGAATAAAACTCCGGTAAGATTGAACGGATAATCAACATTAAGGTGAATATGAAATAAAGGATCCTCTAATTGCATCGGATATAATTCTCGATAGAAATTTTGGTAATCTTCATCCTTCAACTCAGACGGCGCTTTTGTCCATGCCGGAGTTGGATTGTTGATGATGTTATCAACCGTTTTGGTTTCTGGTTTAGCATCTTCTGCTGCATCTTCCGGTAAAGGAAGGGTTTCTGTTTTAGTCCCGAATTTAATCGGCACCGGCATAAACTTGTTATACTTCAAGAGAAGTTCACGAATTCTTGATTCTTCCAAAAATTCGGTAGAATCTTCAGCGATATGAAGGATAATTTCCGTTCCTCTTTCTGTTTTTTCAGGTGCTTCCTCTAGCGTAAACTCTGGGCTACCATCACAAATCCACCGAACAGCCGGCTCATCTTTAAATGATTTGGTAAGAATTTCTACTTTCTCGGCAACCATAAAGGCAGAATAGAATCCGAGTCCAAAATGACCAATAATGCCCGCATCTTTTGCAGTGTCTTTATACTTCTCCAAAAACTCTTCTGCACCAGAAAACGCGACCTGGTTGATGTATTTTTCAACCTCTTCGGCGGTCATTCCAATACCTTGATCGATAATATGAAGTTTTTTGCCCTTTTTATCGATTTTAACTTCGATTTGAGGATTTCCATAATTGACATCAGCTTCGCCGATATTGCTTAAATGTTTCAGTTTTAAAGTAGCATCTGTTGCGTTGGAAATTAACTCGCGTAAAAATATTTCGTGATCGCTGTAAAGAAACTTTTTAATCAGTGGAAAAATATTCTCGACTGATACATTGATATTTCCTTTAGTCATAATGTTGAGGTTTGATTTTCCTCTCATTTTTCAAATTGAATACCATCCGCAAGATTCTGACAATTTGACATTTTGTATACAAAAAAAGACAGCATCTCTGCTGTCCTCAATTATTTATCTGGTTAAATCTATTTGTTTTGCAAAACCTCTTTAATCTTAGCTTCCAATTCTTCAGCAAGTTCAGGATTATCTTTCAACATATCGCGTACAGCGTCTCTACCCTGTCCTAACTTAGTTTCGTCGTAGCTAAACCACGAACCACTTTTCTTAACAACACCCGTTTCCACTGCCATATCAAGAATCTCCCCTACTTTAGAAACTCCTTCACCATACATAATATCAAATTCTGCCATTTTGAATGGTGGCGCAACTTTGTTTTTAACAATTTTTACTTTCACTCGGCTTCCTACTGCTTCATCTCCAGTTTTAATTGGTGCGCTAGCCTTACGGATATCAATTCTCACAGAAGCATAGAATTTCAAGGCGTTACCTCCAGTTGTGGTTTCTGGATTTCCGAACATTACGCCAATTTTCTCACGAAGCTGGTTGATGAAAATCACCGTACATTTCGTCTTTGAAATGGTTGCTGTTAATTTTCTAAGAGCCTGTGACATCAGTCTTGCATGAAGACCCATTTTAGAATCTCCCATCTCCCCTTCAATTTCGGCTTTTGGTGTCAAGGCTGCAACGGAATCAATTACGACAATATCAATCGCTCCGGAACGGATCAGGTTATCTGCAATTTCGAGTGCTTGCTCTCCGTTATCCGGCTGCGAAATGATTAGGTTATCCAAATCAATTCCTAACTTAGCTGCATAATGGCGGTCGAAAGCGTGCTCGGCGTCAATAAATGCTGCAATTCCTCCTGCCTTTTGAGCTTCTGCGATGGCGTGCAAAGTAAGTGTTGTTTTACCTGAAGATTCAGGTCCGTAGATTTCAATTACTCTTCCTTTTGGATATCCACCTACTCCTAAAGCGAGGTCAAGACCTAAAGATCCGGAAGGGATAACCTCAATAGAATCATCTACAGAAGAATCTCCTAGAGTCATCACCGTTCCTTTACCGTAGGTTTTATCTAATTTATCAAGCACTAAAGACAGTGCTTTCTTTTTATCTTCGTTACTGCTCATTCTTGTGTATATTTTTTCAAAAGTACGAATTAAAACTTTTCTCATCAACCGCTTTTTACGATTTCAAAAAATAATTTAAAACATCGTAAGACAGATGATTTTAACAAAATTTTTATTTTTTTGAAAAAAATTCTTGGACAGAAAAAAAATTATACTAAATTTGCACCACTCAAAACAAACAGACCCATGGTGTAGCGGTAACACTACTGATTTTGGTTCAGTCATCTGGGGTTCGAATCCCTGTGGGTCTACAAGTTTAAGTTCAACGCTCTGATTCCTCAGAGCGTTTTTTTTATAAAAGGCAAGTACGCAACTTATATTTATAATAAAAAAACTCAAACCATTTAGCTTGAGTTTTCTTATCTGATTAATTAGATTTCTTTGCCTTTATCATCGCTTCGAGCATATCCCACATCTCTTGAGGAATCTCTTCCAGCATATTAAATTCTCCCGCTCCTTGGAGCCATTCGCCACCATCAATGGTTACGACTTCACCGTTCATATAGGCTGAATAATCTGAAACCAAATAAGCAGCTAGGTTTGCCAGTTCCTGGTGTTCTCCAACTCTTCGCAAAGGAACTTTTTTCCTCATATCGAATTTCTCCTGCAAATCTCCCGGCAATAAACGATCCCACGCTCCTTTTGTTGGAAATGGACCTGGCGCAATGGCATTAAAACGGATCCCATATTTCGCCCACTCTACCGCTAAACTTCTGGTCATTGCTAGAACTCCGGCTTTTGCACAAGCGGAAGGCACCACATAGGCCGAACCTGTCCAAGAATAGGTCGTCACAATGTTTAGAACCGTCCCTGGAATTTTATTTTCAATCCAATATTTACCGACAGAGAGCGTACAGTTTTTTGTGCCTTTTAAAACAATATCCAAAATAGAATCAAATGCGGAATGGGTTAATCTTTCAGTAGGTGATATGAAGTTACCTGCAGCATTGTTAAGCAGGATATCAATTTGCCCAAACTCTTTCACTGCGGCCTCTTTCATCGCCTCAACTTCTTCCCAGTTTCTTACATCACACGCAACGCTAAGTACTTTTCCGCCGGTTTCTTCTTCTAATTCCTTTGCGGTGTTCTGGAGTTTTTCTAAGTTCCTCGAAGTGATGACTACTTTGGCTCCAAGCTGAAGAAAATACTTGGTCATTGCTTTTCCAAGACCACTTCCGCCACCTGTTACAATTGCTACTTTATCCTTGAGCGCTCCTTCCTGAAGCATTGGTTGTGTATATAAATTCATAATGTTTGTTTCTGTAAATTTAAGGAAAAATGGATGTTAACCGAAGGTTTTGCTATGCAGGAAATACAGGTGGCGCGAGCGAAGCGAGCGCCAAAAAGTGTCGAATTGAAGCGTACTAATTAGCGCCCCGGCTTGAGCGGAGCTCTTTTGCAAAGCTGGGAAATAGCATAGGCTGTAAAAAGCGGGAGCGGAAGACGGAATATGGCGCCCTAATAATTGCGGTCGAACAGCAATCTTTCACCATACTTCTCTGCCTTAACCTTACCGTTTTCATAAACTAAATGACCATTAACAAAGGTGTGTGTAATGGATGAGTGAAAGGTGACGCCTTCTAAAGGACTCCAACCGCATTTATAAAGAATATTATCTCTGGACACGGTATTGTGATTTTCCATATCCACCAAAACTAAATCTGCCTTGTAGTTCTCCCGAATAAAACCTCTCTTTTCTATCTCGAACAAGATAGCGGGATTATGACACATCTTTTCAACTACTTTCTCAATCGTAATTTTACCACTGCGAACATTTTCTAACATAATTTGTAATGAATGCTGAACCAGAGGTCCACCCGAAGGCGCTTTTGTGTACACCTGTCTTTTTTCTTCTAACGTATGCGGAGCATGATCCGTCGCAATAACATCAATCCGGTCATCCAATAAAGCCTCCCACAAACCAATACGGTCATTTCCTGTTTTCACTGCGGGATTCCATTTAATAAGTGTGCCTTTAGTTTTATAATCTTCGTTTGTGAATGTTAGATGATGAACGCACACCTCTGCAGTAATTTTTTTCTCTTTTAAAGGAATATCATTCCTAAAAAGCTCAGTTTCCTTTGCCGTTGAAAGGTGGAAAACATGCAGTCTGGCTCCTGTCTTTTTTGCCAACTCAATTGCCTTCGAAGAAGAAATATAGCAAGCTTCTTCACTCCGTATAAGATGATGATACTCCACCGGAATATCATCTCCATACACTTGTTTGTATTTTTCTGTATTCGCTCTGATGGTTGCCTCATCCTCACAATGTACGGCAATCAACATTTTGGTTTTTGAAAATATATTCTCTAATGTCTCAGGATTATCTACAAGCATATTTCCGGTGGAAGAACCTAAAAAAAGTTTGATTCCGGCAACATTTCTGGGATTGGTTTTTAGGATTTCTTCTAAATTATCATTAGTCCCCCCCATCATAAAGGAATAGTTCGCGAAAGATTTCACTGAAGCTATCTTATATTTTTCTTCCAAAAGCTCTTGAGTTACTGCATTGGGAACGGTATTTGGCTGTTCAATAAAACTCGTTACACCACCTGCAACTGCTGCTCTCGACTCACTTTCAATATCCCCTTTGTGTGTTAAGCCCGGTTCGCGAAAGTGTACCTGATCATCAATAACACCCGGCAAAAGACATTTTCCAGTAGCATCCACAACGCGATCTACATCTTTATCTGATATATTGTTAGCGACTCTGGCAATGATTGAACCATTAATTAATACATCACTTTGGAAAACTTTATTTTCATTTACTACAGTAGCATTTTTAACCAGGACTTTCATTCGATTTATTTTATAGTGTAAAAATAAGGAATATGTCTTAGGTCTCGAAGTGTTGTAAAATTTTCAGATTTTAATTAAAAATTTACCTTTGCAGAAATACTCAAATCTTGTATAAAAAATTACTGGGACAAACTGCACTTTATGGCTTAACTACCGTGGTTATCCGATTGTTCCCATTCATAATCAACCCTTATATTACGGATGCATTTGGCCCTACTGCCTACGCACCTTTTGCAGATTTCTATTCTGTTGCCGGAGTTATCGCCGTACTGCTAACTCACGGTATGGAAACTACATTTTTTCGCTTTGCACTTAACGAGAAAAATGATGGTAAATTAATCTCTACTGCATTTTTTAGTGTTTTAACAGCCACACTGATTTTTTTAACAGCTACATTATTGTTCCGTAATGAACTTGCAGTTGCCTTCAAAACACCCACAGAAGTTGATCTACTTTCCATCTTAGCGATCATTCTTGCATTAGATGCTTTTTCTGCCATGCCTTTTGTAATGCTCAGGAAAAACGAAAAACCACTTAAATACGCTTCTGTGAAGATCACGAACGGTGTTGTAAACTTTATTTTAGTTCTATTCTTTCTGCAGGTTCTGCCTCGATTTCCAGAGGGTATTTTCGGATTAGAGTATAATGCACAATTCGGTATTGGGTACGTCTTTGTAGCCAATTTAGTTGCAAGCGCACTAACCTTATTCATGCTGTTTAAAGATGTTTTTAAGGCAAAATTGAGAGATTTTTCGTGGTCTTTATGGAGAAAAATGATTCAGTACTCTTGGCCTATCACGATCGCTGGACTAGCAGGAATCATTAACGAAACATTAGACCGACAGTTCCTTAAATTTTTACTTCCCGAAGAAATCGCAAGACATGAATTGGGCGTCTATGGTGCCGTAGCAAAGATTGTAACTTTCGTAGTTCTCTTTCGGCAAGCTTATGTTTTGGGAATTGAACCCTTCTTTTTCAGTCATTCTAAAAATGAGAAAGCTGGTAAAACCTATGCGAAACTTATGGATGTTTTCATTGCGGTGAATTGTCTCATTGTTTTATTTTTATGTATTAATCTTGACTGGATTTCGAAATTCTATCTGAATAATTCTGCTTATTATGAAGGCATAGGAATCCTCCCTATTTTATTCTTTGCCAGTTTATTTTTAGGAATCTATCTAAACCTCTCGATTTGGTATAAATTAGCAGACCGAACTATTGTTGGAGCCTATATTTCTGGTATTGGAGCGTTGATTACGATAGCTATTAACCTCTACTTCATTCCCAAATTTGGTTATTGGGCTTCCGCTTGGGCGACTCTAGCTTCCTATTTTTTTATGATGCTAATCTCCTATGTATGGGGACAAATTAAACATCCTATTCCGTACAATACATTCAATAATATTGTTATTATTTTAATAACAATTATTTTATCTCTGGTCTTTTATCAAAATTTAAAACACGATATTTGGCTGGGGAATCTGTTTTTTGTCGTTTTCGCCGTTATTTTAGTAAAAAGTCAGAATTTGATCCCGAAGAGTATTATACAAAAGTTTAAAAGATAGATGAAAATTAAAATTATAAATCAATCTAAACACGCACTACCAAAATATCAAACTGAACAGTCTGCAGGGATGGATTTACGTGCCAATATTTCAAGCCCTATCACTTTAAAAAGCTTGGAAAGAAAGTTGATTCCCACCGGATTATTTTTAGAGCTACCCGCTGGAGTTGAAGCTCAGGTTCGTCCACGAAGCGGTTTGGCGTTAAAAAACGGAATTACAGTTCTTAATTCTCCCGGCACTATTGATGCCGATTATCGTGGTGAGGTGGGAGTAATTCTTATTAATTTATCCACTGAGGAGTTTACCATTCAGGATGGCGACCGAATCGCCCAGATGGTTATTGCTAAACATGAAAGCGCCGAGTGGCAACAAGTCACAGAATTAGTGCAAACAGTGCGCGGTACTGGTGGTTTTGGAAGCACTTCTAAATAGCTATTTTTTATTTTTAAACAAAAAACATACATAAACATGAAAATTATTGTTCCAATGGCAGGAAGAGGTTCAAGACTTCGGCCGCATACGCTCACCGTTCCAAAACCTCTTATCCCAATTGCCGGAAAACCAATTGTTCAGCGCCTTGTTGAAGACATTGCAAAAGTTGCAGGTGAAAAAATTGATGAGATTGCATTTATTATCGGTGATTTTGGACCCGAAGTAGAAGCGTCTTTAATACAAATCGCAGAAAGCCTGGGAGCGAAAGGCAGCGTATATACTCAGGACGAACCTCTTGGGACTGCACATGCCATAAAATGTGCTGAAAACTCTATGCAAGGAAATGTTGTTGTAGCATTTGCTGACACCTTGTTTAAAGCTGATTTTATTCTTGATAAAAACGCAGATGGCGTAATCTGGGTTAAGAAAGTAGAATACCCTTCTGCTTTCGGAGTGGTTAAACTTGATGATTATGGTTTTATTACAGACTTTGTAGAAAAACCGCAGGCTTTCGTTTCAGATCTAGCAATTATTGGCATCTATTACTTTAACTCAGCAGAGAAGTTAATGGATGAAATAAATTACATTATTAGCAATGATATCAAAAGCGGTAATGAATATCAACTTACAACTGCACTAGAAAACCTGCGTCAAAAAGGAGCGAAGTTCAGCTTAGGAAAAGTTGATGACTGGATGGATTGCGGAAATAAAAATGCCACAGTAGAAACCAATGCAAAAGTTCTCCACTACGAAAAAGACAGCGTTTCCAGCTACCCAAGTTCAGCAAAAATTTCAAATTGCCTTATTATTCCTCCTTGCTTTATTGGTGAAAACGTAGAAATATCAAACTCTAAGATTGGTCCTTATGTATCGTTAGGAAACAATACCAAAGTAATTAATTCTAATATCGATAACTCTCTCATCCAGGAAAACACTCTAATTGATCATGGAAATTTAAGTAACTCAATGATTGGCAACTCCGCGCAATATTTTGGGGTCGCGAGAGAAATTTCCTTGGGTGACTATTCCGTATTAGATTTTCTGTCGAAAAGTTAATTTGGCACAAAAATCATTGATAATAATCTCACAATCTCTGCCTCATAAAACAATTGGCAGAGATTTTCGTTATTAGCTAACCAAATTTTCAAAAACATGAAAAAATATTTCATAACCCTTCTAACCGCTACCATCTTGGCTTCATGTGCCACTCAGAAGCACAATCTACCCAAATCTACCGCCGAAACTGTAAGTTCCACCAGTGCATTTTTTGCTAAAATCACAACAGATCCATCATTCGATCAAGTAAAAATTTCTTCGCGAGTAGACGTCCAAACAGGTAGCTTTATACCTACCCTCGACGCGACGATTTATATAGAGGATGGTAAAAAAGTTTGGATGAATATGATCGCTGTTTTCCTCAATGTGGGTCGTGGAGTTGCTACACCGGAGGGCATCAAAGGATATGAAAAATGGAATAAAACCTATATTGAATCGGATTTTAGCTATCTGAATAAACTTTTGAATGTCAACTTCATTGACTTTCAATCTCTCCAAAATCTATTAACGGGAAGAACATTTATTCCGGTGAATGCAAATGACTTTAAGCTTTCTCAAAATTCACAAGAATATACCTTGACTTCCGTTCGTGATCTTAATTTCGGAACGGGAAAGCAGGCTGCACAATATTCTGTTTTGATGAAATACGATACCAGTTTGAATCTAAAGCAGGTACAATTAAAAAAAGTGAATTCGCAAGATGAACTTGAAGTGAACTACATGAATTGGGTAGAATTTAACGGAATGAATTTGCCAAAAAATGTTAAAATAAATATAAAGGGCAACAAAACAAGCCAAATCTTCCTTGAAAATACGAAATTTGAGGGCTCGAAAATGGATACTCCGTATTCCGTTCCCAATAATTATACGAAAACAGAGATCAAATGATTAGGAAAATAAGCTTTTTACTCGGATTTTTAATGTTCGGGATATTATTTTCACAAAAAAAAGAACAGCTACAGAAGCAAAACGCGGAGCTGAAAAAACAAATCGCTTCTATCAATGCCAATCTGGCAAAAACCCAACAGCAGTCAAAACTTTCTGTCGCTTACCTCAACGAAGTACAGAAAAAAATTCAGCTACGGGAGAAAGTTTACAGCAATACTCAAAAAGAAAAGAGACTTATTGAAGACGACATTTATCTGCGTCAGCTAGAAATTAACCGTCAGAACAGAGAACTTGCAGTTCTTCGGAAAAATTACGCGGAAGTTCTTGTAAAAGCCTACAAGAATAAAGGCGTACAAAATAAAGTAACCTTCATCCTTTCTTCAAAAAATTTAGGTGAAGCCCTTCGTCGAGTACAGTACTTAAAAGATTATGCTGATTATCAAGATAAAAAAGCCGCAGAAATCTCCGAAGCAGCAAGACTAATTAAGCAAAATATCGAGGCTAAACAGAAGTCTGTGAAAGATAAAGAAGTTCTCTTGGCCAACCAGCAAAAAGACTTACAGACTATTGCAGTTGAACGAAAACAAAAAGAGAATCTCTTAAAAGAATTCAAGAAAAACGAATCTCAACTTACTGCTGAGCTGAAGCAGAAACAAACCGAATCCAGAAAACTTGAAGGTCAAATTCGATCTATTATTGCAGAAGAAATCCGTATTGCAAAAGCTAAAGAAGAAGAACGGAAAAAAGCGGAAGCCGAGAAAATTCGACTCGCAAAATTGGCAGCAGAAAGAGAAAAAGCCAGAATCGAAGCTGAAAACAAAGCACGATTAGAAGCTTTGGCCCTCGAGAAGAAGAAAGCAGACGACGAAGCAAGGAGATTAAAAGAAATTGCAGATAAAAAAGCTGCAGAAGAATCAGAAAGAGCGAAAATCGCAGAAGCTGCAGAAGCTAAAAAAACGGAAGACGCTCGTCGTGCAGCGGAAGCTGAAAAAGCAGAAGCCAGAAGAGTTGCCGCAGCACGGGACGCTGCTGTTGCTGCAGCTAATGCTAAAGCAGCCGCGGAGAAAGCAGCTAATGCAAGGGAAGCAGAAGCAGCGCTTGCTAAAAAGAATGACGATGCTAAGAAAGCAGCTGAAACTAAAGCGATGACCAACTATGGAGTTAGTAGCGCAGTTGGGAATAACTTCGCAGCAAACAGAGGAAAGATGGGCATGCCGGCTTATGGCACCATAACTCACCGTTTTGGTAGACAACCTCACCCGGTTTTCAAGCATATTATTGAAGAAAACAACGGAATTAAGATCGCTGTAAAACAGGGAACTGTGGCTAAATGTGTCGCTCCGGGCACAGTCTCTAGGGTTGTTGCTTCCGGTGATGGATCCAAAATGGTTTTCGTGAAACATGGCGATTACTTTACCATTTATGCCAACCTTTCCAACACGATGGTTTCGGCCAATCAGCAGGTTTCGGCTGGGACATCCATTGGTACGGTGGGCGCTGATTTCGACGGCACTTATACTCTAGATTTCCAAATCTGGAATGGCACTACGCCAGTTGACCCACTCGGTTGGGTGAATTAAAAAATATAGTCTAAATTTGTAAAAAATTTCAGAGATGCAAACACTTACCATATTAGCCCTGTCTTGGCAACACTTACTTGTTGTTGCTGTTATCTTATTGATTTTCTTCGGCGGAAGAAAAATCCCTGAAATGATGAGAGGTTTGGGCTCCGGGATCAAAGAGTTTAAAGACGCTGTAAAAGAGGAAGATAAGAAGCCGGAAGAAAAAACCAGCAACTCTAACCCAACGACCTAATCTTTAATCAATGAATTTCGCGGAGAAAGCGTGGAAAATCTTTAATCAGTCGATTGAAGATTACCACAAACATGACGATGTAGATGCCCGTTTAAACAATCCTTTTTCAGAAAACACGTTGGATTGGCTTTTGTATGAGAAAAACTGGATTGACACTGTTCAGTGGCACTTGGAAGACATTATCCGTGATGAAAACATCAATCCTGTTGATGCACTTCAATTAAAACGCAGAATTGATTCTTCTAATCAGAAGAGAACTGATCTGGTAGAATATATTGACAGTTGGTTTTGGCAAAAATATGCTGGCGTAAAGCATTCAGCAGATGCTAAAATTAACAGCGAAACCCCTGCATGGGCGGTAGATCGTCTTTCAATTCTTGCACTGAAAATTTTCCACATGGCTTTAGAGGCTGGAAGAGTTTCCGCGACGGAAGAACATAGGGCTAACTGTACCACGAAACTGAATGTTTTATTGGAGCAGCACAAAGATTTATCTGAAGCAATTAACCAATTGCTCTCGGATATTGAGAATGGCAGCGTAAAGATGAAGGTTTACAAGCAGATGAAGATGTATAATGATGAAAGTTTAAATCCTGTTCTGTATCAAAACATAAAAAATGATCAAGATTAAATGTTCTTACATTTTATTGCTTTTTTTATTTTTTTCCTGTACGACTGAAAAAATAAATCTGTCACCGCTAGGCGATCATTCTTCAGGCAGCAACGCCAAAGAAACGCTCCGCTTTAATGGCTCAAGAGACATGATTATTTACTCCTCCGAGATCACTAATTTAATTGCATCTTTTCCTAAGTTCCGGAATGACGGGGTAAATTTAGAAGTTACTGCCCTAAAAACGCATCTGCGAAACTATGTTAACGCATTGAAGATGTACAACATCACCGAAACTGAGAAAGCCTATGACCAGTTCGAAAAATCTTATAAGAAATTACAAAAACTTCGACGATTTTTAAATCCTGATGAGGACGAGGTTTTAAACCGATATCTTGTGCGTATCAAAACTAATATCAATCAGCTAAACAGTAACATCGTAAGAGACACTGTTTCATCTTTATAAAAAATATTTATATGCTGATAGTGCAGGCTGAAGCCAACGTACCTACTGAATATGGAAATTTCCGTATGATAGCGTTTTCAGATCGCAACGACGATTGGATGCCTCATATGGCTATCGTTGCGGAAAATACTTCATTCAACGCTCCAGTTAATGTAAGATTTCATTCAGAGTGTATTACCGGTGAAGTATTCCACTCAAAAAAATGCGAATGCGGTCAACAGTTGGATGCTGCCATGAAGTACATTCATGAAAACGGTGGCATCATTATCTATCTCCGACAAGAAGGCCGTAATATTGGCATCATCAACAAGTTAAAAGCTTACGCCTTACAGGAGAAAGGCCTGGATACTGTGGAAGCTAATTTGAAGTTGGGTTTACCCGCCGATGACAGAAACTTTTCCGCGGCAATTGAAATCCTTAATTTGCTGGGCGTGAAGAGTGTCAATCTCCTCACCAATAATCCTGAGAAAATGCGAATCGTTCAGGAAAGTAATATTGAACTGAATAAACGCGTTCCCCTCCAAATGAATTCTACTCGGGAGAGCCAAAGTTATTTACAGGTCAAAAAAGATTATTTCGGACATCTTTTAGATGACGAAAACAAAAATATAACGCTTTGATCATCTCAAAGCGTTATTTATTTTTATAACCTCAATAATTTTATAAGCTGATGGCAGTCTCTAAAGCAAGTTCGATCATTGGTGACAATGCCTGCTCCCGTTGATCTGCAGAAATATATTCGCCTGTAGGTATGATGTCTGACACCGTTAAAATTGTTGCTGCATTTTTACCCAAATGTTTAGCGTTTGCGAACAGTGCGAATGCTTCCATTTCTACTCCTACACAGTCATATTTGCTGGCAATTTCTGGTGTAGCAGGATTTTTTCTATAAAAAATATCGCTGGTGTGGATGTTAGCGGTCCTTAACTCCTTAGAAAGATTTCTCGCAGTATCGTTAATTACAGAAAAAATATTTCCCTGATGCGAGAGCATATCCTCTTCAATTTCCCACGCATACTTAGCGTAAGTTGATTCGCTGGCTGCATTTTCTACATTGATAACTTCAAACAATTTCAAATCTGAAGTATATCCACCGCAAGTACCAATTCTTATAATATTGTCGACCTCATACTCGGTAAAAAGCTCGTAAGAATAAATCCCGATGCTGGGTGCTCCCATCCCGCTTGCACCAACTGTAACTTCTTTCCCTTTATAAAGTCCGGTATAATAAAAAACATTCCGGGTTTTACTAACCAATTTAATGTCGTCCATGAAGTTTTCAGCAATATACTTCGCTCTTAATGGATCTCCCGGCTGTAAAACAGTTTTCGCAATCTGCCCCTTTTGTGCAGCAATATGAACACTCATAATCTTATTTTTGATTTCAGGATTTAAAGGTAAGAAATTAAAAAATTTATATAAAATCCGGTCCGTAAAAATCCTTTTTTCAGGAGACTATCCTGTTAAATATCATAAAAAAACCTGCTTTATTGCAGGTTTCTATATTTAATCTGTTACGGACGGTCTGTAAGGTTAAAATACTTGATGACGCTATCGTAGTCACTGTAGTTAAGATTTGCATTCTTCACCTGAGCGGCTGGAACTAGAACAATCCTAAATCGCTGATTGTTTAGATAAGTTGAGCTTTCTGTCGAACTTAAAGTGGCCTGATCAAAATTAGCTTCGGTATAAATCTCAATGTTTTGAGAATCGAAAAGAAAATTATAATCTAACTCTCTACTGTTCGTTAAAAATTCTGTTTTTGGAAGCAACTGCCAAACTGACCCGTTAGAATTCCCAGAATTAATATCACGATAAACTAAAACCACATCTGAACTTGAAATATCGATGCCCTGAGTAATGGTATAAGAATTTCCTGAATTAAATGATCCTGTTATATCACGCATCAATGGATAAGTGTCATTATCTGCAAAATCATCATTACGGTCATCCTCGCAACTAACTGCAAATATTGCTAAAAGTGCCAGGAACATGATGGAAAAGTACTTTTTCATTTTTAAAATTTTTAAAGATTATAACTGCTGCAACTCAAGATGTATGCCATTGTTTTTGAAACTTCCCGTGTAAAAATTGTATTTTTGTTACATCACACCTATAACACTAATAATGAATATCATACTTCGAAATACTTTTTTACTGCCAATTTTACTATTGAGTTTAAAACTGTCTGCTCAATATCAGCCAAAAAACATAAGTGAAGACGAGTTGAAACAGGCAAAAGTCTGGGTGGATGAAACTTACAGTTCAATGTCGCAGGACGAGAAACTCGGCCAGCTATTTATTGTATCTCTTTACACCAATAAAGGTGAAGACTATATTAACAATGTCAGAAAAACAGTTGAGCAAGAACAAATTGGCGGTCTAATTTTAATGCAAGATGATGCCGAACGTGAAATTGTCTTGCTGAATGAGTTTCAGAAGAAATCTAAAACGCCGATGCTCATCGGTATGGATGCGGAATGGGGACTTTTCCAGCGCATTGCAGCAGCGTATAAATTCCCGTGGGCAATGACTTTAGGAGCCATTCAAAATAAAGACCTCGTCTATCACATGGCTATGCAGATTGCAGAAGATGCGAAAAGAATGGGCGTAAACTGGAATTTTGCACCCGTTGTTGATGTTAATACCAATCCGGATAACCCCATTATTGGAAATCGTAGTTTCGGTTCAGAAGTTTCAAATGTAGTTTCTTCTGCCCTGGCATACAGCAATGGGCTTCAGGACAGCAATGTTTTGGCGGCAATCAAGCATTTTCCGGGACATGGTGATACCAGCACAGATTCTCATATTGACCTTCCTGTCGTTTCTCATAGTCTTGAGCGCCTCAATAAGATTGAATTAGCACCCTTTAAGCAATTAATGAATCAAGGTATCGGCGGTGTTATGGTCGCTCACCTCTACGTTCCGGCACTTGAACCTCAGAAAGGCGTGCCTGCATCAGTTTCAAAAAATGTCATAACAGGCTTACTAAAGGAAAAACTGGGTTACAAAGGCTTGATTATCACCGACGCTCTTAACATGGGAGCAGTTTCTAAAAGATATCAGCCGGGACAGTTGGATGCTTTAGCTTTTAAAGCAGGAAATGATATTATGCTGTTCTCTGAAAATGTAAAAGAAGGAAAAAGACTAATTCAACAGGCCATTGACAAGGGTGAAATATCACAAAGCCGAGTTGAGGAAAGCGTTAAAAAGATTTTACACACTAAATATTTTCTGGGACTTCATACCTATGAGTCGCGTGAACCCAAAAATGTTATCGCTGATATCAATAATGAGAAGCACCAAAAACTGGTTCAGAATTTATACGCCAACGCGCTGACATTACTAAAAGACGATAGAAAATTACTTCCGCTTAATTGTGATGAAAAAGTTTATTACTTACCTCTAGAAGAAGCGCCCTACGAAACATTTCAAACTCAACTTAATACAAAAACAACGGTCGTAACAATTAAGCCGAGTGATATTAGCAGTATTCCCACAAATTCAAAAGTTGTAGTGGGGCTGCATAAAGATAACAGTACCGCTTACAAGCCGTATAAAATTTCCTCAGTCAGCAAAAATGTCTTATCACAACTTAAAAATCATAATGTAATTCTTTCAGTTTTTGGATCACCTTATGCATTGCGAGATTTGGACATTTCTAAAACTTCAACGGTTTTAGTAGCATATGAAAATAACGACGATTCCATGAAAGCTACCGCAGCAGCTCTGTGCGGTGATACACCCATTGTTGGGAGATTACCTGTTTTGGTGAATGATAAACTGAAGGCTGGAATGGGAATCGATCTTACCCTCCAAAAAAAAAAAAACAATACTGAAAATTCTACCCACCCTATGAAAATCGGAATTTTATGCTATCCAACCTACGGCGGTAGTGGCATCGTAGCAACCGAACTCGGGATGTCTTTGGCGAGAAAAGGTTACGAAGTACATTTCATCAGCTCTAATTTGCCTGCCCGTTTAGATATTACCAATCCTAATATTTTCTTTCATAAAGTTAATGTTCAGACCTATCCTCTATTCCAGTACCAGCCTTACGATATTGCGCTGTCTTCGATGATTTATCGGGTTGTTACGCTGTATAAACTGGATTTGTTGCATGCACATTACGCCATTCCTTATGCGTATGCTGCCTTCACAGCGAAACAAATGTTGAAAAAGGAAGGTAAGGATGTACCTTTGGTAACCACCCTTCACGGAACGGATATTACGCTTGTTGGGCAACATCCAAGTTATAAACATGCGGTAGAATTTTCCATCAACCAATCGGATACCATCACTTCTGTCTCGGAAAGTTTAAAAAAAGACACCCTTAAAATTTTCCAGATTACAAAGGAAATTGAAGTGATTACCAATTTCATCGACAATCAAGAATTTGAAATTTCAGGACCATGTAACCGACAGCAATTTGCTACGGATGACGAAAAGATACTCATTCACGTTTCGAATCTTCGTCCTGTAAAAAGAATTGGGGAGGTGCTGGAGATTTTTAAAAATGTGCATCGTACGATTAAATCTAAATTAATCATTATCGGTGAAGGCCCAGATATGGAGAAAATCAGTCAGTTTCTGGAAGAAAATCCTGAACTCATTGGTGAAATTCGGCTTTTAGGTAAAGTGAATGATTTGTATAAAATTCTTCAGTTGTCAGATGTATTCTTACTACCATCAGAACAGGAAAGTTTTGGTCTTGCAGCCTTAGAAGCAATGGCAGCTTACACCCCTGTAATCAGCTCCAACGCTGGCGGTATTCCGGAGGTTAATATACAGGGGGTTACCGGTTTCCTTGCTGAAATTGGTAACGTTGAAGCCATGAGTAACTACACCATAAAATTGCTCAGCGATGAAAATCTTCTGGCAGAAATGAAGAAGAATGCAAAAGAACAAGCCGTAAAATTCGATTTACAGAATATTCTTCCACTTTATGAAGAAATGTATGAGCGTACCTTGCTGAATTTCAACGAAAAAGCTTAATTTCATCAACTGTTAAATCAGTGAGATGAACGAGAAACTCCTTCAGTATTTATGGAACTTCAAGATTTTTAAAAGTTTTGATTTTTTTGATACAGAAAGAAATCCGTTGGAAATTTTAGATTTTGGAAGATGGAATTTTGATTCGGGCCCTGATTTTCTATGCGGAAAAATAAAAACCAAGAATCTTACTTTGATAGGGAATATCGAACTTCATCTGAAGTCTTCCGATTATATCTTTCATCGTCATACTGGCAATCCGGAGTTTGAGAATTTAATTCTGCATGTGGTTTTTCATCACGATGTTGAAATTGAAGAACTTCGCTCAAAAGAAATACCTACACTCGAACTTAAAAATCACATTGATCGTAATGTTTTAACAAAATATGAAACATTGCTGCAGGCAAAGACTTTTATTCATTGTGAAAACCTATTTACTCCGAACGCTGTTCCTTTCGGGTTTACAGAAGAAACACTACTTAAAAAACTCGACGAAAAATCGATTCAAATTGAGGATGACTTAAGACGTCATCATAATAATTACGAAGCAGTTCTATTTCATCAGTTGGCCTATGCTTTCGGACTGAAAGTAAACGCTGAAATTTTTCGTCTGCTTGCAGAAAGTTTGGACTTTGTCGTTGTAAATAAAATCAGACAAAATCTCACGCAGTTGGAATCTCTTTTCTTTGGCATTTGTGGATGGTTAGAGGATCCGCAAGATGAGCAAATGCTTGTTTGGAAAAGAGAATATGATTTTTTGAGGGCCAAATATCAACTCAAGAATGCTATCCTAACTCCGAAATTTTCTAAACTTCGCCCACCGAATTTTCCGACGATAAGATTATCTCAGTTAGCCACACTTTACCATCAAAACCCTCACTTATTTTCACAAATTATTAATGCTCGAAATATTTCTGATATTCAGAAAATATTTGGGAAAATCGAGGCTACACCGTATTGGGACGATCATTATAACTTTGGGAAAATCTCCAATATCAATCAAAAGAAAACGTTAACGGATGACTTCATTAATTTATTATTGATCAACGCTGTATTACCTATGAAATACCACTATGACAAATATTCCAACGAAAACACTGCAGATGATATTCTCACTTTTTACCGCAATCTTCCACCAGAAAAAAATACAATCACTGCGCAGTGGAAATCTTTAGGGATTAATTTCAACAGCACCTTAGATTCTCAGGCGTACCTTTATCATTATAAAAACTATTGCATCAATAAACGGTGTCTCGAATGCGGAATAGGACATCGCCTGCTTAAAAACACCGTATGATTTGTTCCCACATTTCCTTAATTTAAAATCGAATCATCAAACTATACTTCCAAATACTAGTAACTTTACTTAAAAATTAATCATGTTCGACTGGTTGAAAGCACTTTTACTCCCCATAGTAAATCCTAATGTTACCCAATCCATAACCGTTCTTATCCTCGCAGTCGGCTCCGGCATCTTCCTGGGACGGCTAAAGTTAGGTAAAGTGACTTTCGGAGTATCGGCCGTAATGTTTACCGGATTATTCATGGGACACCTTGGATACCGAATGGACGAGAGCATTCTAATTTTTATAAGAGATTTTGGACTAATTCTCTTCGTTTATGGAATCGGATTGCAGGTTGGTCCTTCATTTTTTTCTTCTTTTCGAAATGAGGGGTTGAAGTTTAATATCTTGGCAGTCTCTACCGTTCTTTTGGGCGGAATTATCACCATTGCATTGCATTATTTTACGAGTCTCAAAATAGAAGATTTGGTCGGCATTATGAGTGGATCAGTAACTAATACTCCAGGACTGGGTGCGGCAAAAAATACGATTGAAGAAATACAAAATACCTTTCCGGACCGGATTTTTAATGACCCCGCGATTGGCTACGCCATCACTTATCCCTTGGGCGTTTTCGGGATCATCAGTACCATCATCGTTTCTAAATTTCTGCTCAAAGTAAACCCTGAAACCGAAATGAGAAAATTTCGGATGTCTAAAATTAACAGAGAACTTCCGCTAATACACAAAAAAATGAGGGTAACAAATCCCGAATTTATCGGTAAGACATTACATCAAACTTTAAAAGAATGCGAAACAGATATTGTAGTGTCACGACTAAAGCATAGTGGCAGTGAAGCCGTACTTTCTCCTACTGCCGATGTGCGTTTGCAGGAGCGTGACGTATTGATGTTGGTGGGTTTGGAAAAAGATGTTGACGCGTTTATTGTAAAAGTTGGTCGCCCGTCTACTGATCTTTTTATTGAATCAGATTCAGATATTCTAAGCCGAAATATTTTCGTAACTAAAAATGCAGCGATCCACAAAAAACTTTCTGAACTCGATTTATACAATACTTACGACTTAAAAGTGACCCGTGTATTTCGAGCCGGCCGTGAAATGTTGCCAAGACCCTCGTTAGAGTTGTTTTACGGAGACAAACTTAGGGTTATAGGATCAAAAGAGGCTATTGCCGAGGCTGAAAAAATTATCGGAAACTCCGAAAAGAAGCTTTTAGAACCGGATTTTCTGTCCTTATTCGCCGGCTTATTATTAGGGGTTATCTTAGGCTCAGTGCCGATTGTTATCCCGAGTTTACCAGTTCCTATTAAATTGGGGTTTGCTGCCGGTCCACTAATTGTTGCCTTGTTAATCTCCCGTTATGGTGGCATTTCTTTTATACACTCTTATATAAACAATGGTGCTATATACTTTATGAAAGACTTTGGCATCTGCCTTTTCTTCGCGGCAGTTGGCATCCATGCTGGTGACGGTTTCTATGAGAATTTTGTAAAATACAATGGTTGGACATGGTTGCTTTATGGCTCAGCAATTACGTTCATTCCTTTAATTATCATGGTTATCGTAGGACACTACTTTCTGAAAATAAACTACCTGCAACTCTCCGGAATTATGAGTGGAAGTTATACAGATCCGGCAGCGCTCTCATTCAGTACTAATTATCTTGATTCGGATATTCCTATACAAAGCTATGCTCAAGTATATCCGCTAGTTACGATATTCCGAATATTTGTAGCGAGTTTGCTGATTTTGATATTCAGTTAAATAAAAAAAGCAACCCAAAAGGCTGCTTTTATTTTTGATCAATTGTGTTTATTTTTTGTCATCGGCTGTACTTTCCGGAAATCTCTGTTGAGTAAATTCTCCGGAAATTGCTGCCTTCTCAAATTTCAGTTTACCTGATAGCGTTTCAATTACAACACCATCTTCCTGGATTTGAGCAATTCTACCGTGCATACCGGAAGTCGTTACAACTCTGCTTCCAACCTTAAGTTCTGCTTGGAAGTTTTTCTCCTGCTTCGCCTTACGCATTTGTGGACGAATCATTAGGAAATAGAATCCTACGAACATCAAGCCCATCATAATCATGGTTGGCATCATTGATGCATCGCCTCCCGCCGCTGCTTGTAAAAATATGGTAATCATCTAAGTAATTTTTATGGTTGAATATCAGCCGTGAAGCTAATTACAATAGGAGATTTCTCCACGTTCGCAAATACTTCTGCTGACTTGCTCACCATCCCGTCAAAACTTGCAGAATCAAACTTTAAGGTAATGGTACCTTTTTGTCCTGGCATAATTGGATCTTTTGTATAATCTGGAGCTGTACAGCCACAAGCTGGTCTTACTTCAGAAATAATCAATGGATTTTCACCAGTGTTGGTAATTTCGTAAACGTGCTCTACTTTGTCACCTTTTTTAATCTTTCCGAAGCTATAGTTAGATTCAGATAGTGCAGCCATTGTTAGTGGACCTGTAACTGCCGGTGTAGCTGGCGCAGAAGGATCAACAGTTACTGAGGTGCTATCCTGAGTAGCTACTAACTGATCTGCAGACTGGTCTTTTTTACAGCTAACAAGCGCAAGTGCCACTACTAAAGGCACAAATTTTACTAATCTTTTCATATTATTTTATTAATTTCTATTTAATTCTTTGGTGTACTTATCTAAAATCCCGTTGATGAAAATGTTTGATCGGTCTGTAGAAAACACTTTCGAAATCTCGATGTACTCATTTATAATGACTCTTCCAGGCGTAAGTGGGAAATAATCTAATTCGCAGATGGCTGTGATTAAAATAATTCTGTCGATAAGCGAAATCCTGTCGAGATCCCAATTCTCTAATCTCTCAGAAAGTTTCTTTTCAGCTTCTTCCCAATGGGCCAGGGTTTGACGAAGAAGTTTCAGAGCAAATTCTCGATCGTCTTCATCTTTAATCATTTTGATAAGTGTGTGACTTGGCTCATTCTCCTTGAAAAACCCAATGGTTTTCTGAATCATGGAGTTTGAGATGTGAAAATCATCAGACCAGCTGATTTCCTTTTCTTCTAGATGATCGTGGAAATCTTCGTTTTCAGCAATATAGCGAAGGAAAAGTTTTCCAATAAACTTTTGGTCTTCATCAAAAGAGTATCCTTCTTCCTTCATAAAATCCTGATAACGCTTACCTGCTGTCATCCTTTGGAAAGTCTTTACCAAGAGGTCATCGTACAAATCCCACTTCAGTTCTTGATGTTTCGAGGTGAAAGATAATCTCTCAGTATTTTCCTCAATCATCAAAAGAACTTTGTTGTTGATGAATTTTTGGTTCGGATTGGTGTTGGTCTCAGTTTTTATGTATTTATTTTTCCCAATTTCGATTTGCTTTTCAGCCAAATGCTTTAACGCAACTAAAAAATTAAGCTGATAGATATAAAGATGATATATCTTATCGATTTGTGTGAACATATTTTTCTCCACTAAATCGGCTTTTATCGGGTTTTGGTAGTAAGAGTATACCGACTCCACAACCTTTTCACGAATTTGTCTTCTTCCTAACATTTCAAAGAACTTTTAATGGGTGCAAAGATAGCATTTTTTTATAAAAGGCTTGATCTTTGAAGTGGCTTGAGCTGCAAGAAACAAATTTCATTTTCATACTTTTGTAGTATCAATTAAAGCCTGCTTTTGCCGATTATGAATGCACTGAAAACCCTGAATCCTTATTTCTGGAAACACCGAATATTACTCTTTTGGGGATTTCTGTTCATTATTGCCAGTAATTTTTTCAGTATTTATAAGGTACAGTTTGTCGGACGATCCGTCGATGAGATTGCAAATACCGAAAATTTAGGTTTCAACAAGCAGGTGTTAATCTATGTGGCAATCATTGTAGTTTCCTCCATTCTTACAGGTTTCTTCACCTTTATGATGCGACAAACGATTATTGTGGCGTCGAGAAGAATTGAGTACGAACTCAAAAACAAAATATACAATCATTATCAGGATTTATCCGTAACCGATTTCAAGAAAACGACCACCGGTGACTTAATGAATCGTCTCAGTGAGGATGTTGTGGCCGTTAGGATGTATCTGGGGCCGGGAGTCATGTATGTCGTCAATTTGTTAATCCTTTTAATCATCACCAGCATTTATATGCTGAAGACCGATGTTTCGATGACCTTATGGTCTTTGGTTCCTTTACCGATACTTTCTTTTGTTATTTACAAAGTGAGTTCTATTATCAATCGCAAATCTAAGGTGATGCAGAAAAGCCAATCAGCGATTTCAACTTTCGTACAAGACAGCTTTTCCGGAATTCGGGTGGTAAAATTCTTCGCGAAAGAAAAATACATTGAAAAAAATTACGGAACTAAGGTAAAAGATTATCAGGATAAAGCGCTTGATCTCGCCAAAACCGAAGCTTATTTCTTCACTATAATTCTTTGTGTTATTGGACTTTTAAACGTGGTAATTCTTGTGATCGGTGGACAAAAATATTTGAATAACGAGCTTACCGTCGGTAAAATTGCAGACTTCTTTCTCTACATTAATATACTGATCTGGCCTTTCTCTATGGTGGGTTGGGTAACTTCCGTGAATCAACGGGCTGAAGCCTCTATGGCACGGATTAATGAATTTTTGGATATGAAAACCGACATTATTAATACCAATAGTGAGGTTTATCCTATTAAAGGTGATATTGAGTTTAGAAACGTTTCGTATGTCTATCCAAATACCGGGATTAAAGCACTTGATAATTTAAGTTTTAAAGTTGCAGCAGGACAATCATTGGCGATTATGGGGAAAACCGGCAGCGGAAAATCTACAATCGCTCTGCTACTTTGCCGTCTGATTGATCCCACGGAGGGCGAAATTCTCATAGATGGAAAAAACCTTAAGGACCATAATCTTAATAATTACCGTAATTACATTGGTTACATCCCTCAAGAGAGTTTTCTGTTTTCAGATACCATCGAGCATAATATAGGTTTCTCCATGGATAACCCTACTTTAGACCGAGTAATCGATTACGCTAAAAAAGCGGACGTCCATAAAAATATTGTAGAATTTAAAGATCAATACAAAACACTTGTGGGAGAACGGGGCGTAATGCTTTCCGGTGGACAAAAACAAAGAATTTGTATAGCACGGGCGTTGATCAAAGATCCAAAGATCTTGATTTTTGATGATTCACTCTCAGCTTTGGATACAGAGACCGAAGAAAATATTCTTCAAAATATCGAAAAAGAACTGGAGAAAACTACTTCTATCATTATCACTCATCGGGAAAGCAGTGCGAAAAAAGCGGATAAAATACTGAATCTCACCCCTATAGAGACCGTTTAATTCACCCTAAATGCGGATTCCGTATCGATAATCCGTATTTCTTAACAAAAGTTAAAAATAAATTTTACAATTGGCGGAATTCTTTTATATTTGTTTTATAAGATTAAAAAAATAAGCGACAAATGAGTGATTACAAGGAACGCCAGGAAAACGAGATATTTACAAAAGTGCTGAAGGCAGGGCGAAGAACATACTTCTTTGATGTGCGCGAAACTAAAGCCGGTGATTATTACTTAACCATTACCGAAAGTAAAAAGCACTTCTCGGAAAATGGGGAGGCCAGCTACGAAAAACATAAAATCTATTTATATAAAGAAGATTTCAAAAGCTTCGAAGAAATGTTTAAAGAATCTACCGACTTCATTATTTCACAGAAAGGCGAAGACGTAATCTCTGAGAGACATGAAAAAGATTATAAAGCAAAATCATTCACCATCGATTCTGATGAAGAATTATAAAACAAGAAACATCCTCAACAGGATGTTTTTTTTATTCCCAAATAATAAATAATAAAAAAGCGCACTGAAAATCAGTACGCTTTTTTTGGGTGAATGATGGGTCTCGAACCCACGACCTTCGGAACCACAATCCGACGCTCTAACCAACTGAGCTACAATCACCGTTTGAGTGTGCAAATATAGCTATTTCCTCGAAATTACAAAATAATTCCCTCGAAATTTTTTAACGCAATTAATTTTTCTGTTGTAAAGCCCTCCGCATAGGTAACTCCCGAGAGCCGACCTAAGTCCTGCGCACGATAAGTGAGACTTTCTAAGAAATCTTTAGTCGCAATTGGAGTCATCGGTTCATTACTCTTCGGATCGTAAAATTGAGTTTTATATGCAAGGCAGGCTTCAATTTTCTTGTCCATAAAGTCTGTAATATCAATCACAAAATCAGGCGGAATTGATTTCCACTGAATGTAATGAAAGATATGCTTAGGTCTCCAAGCCGACTGATTGACACCATCTAGTTCAGTTTCTATTTTAACCAAACCCGATAAAAAACTAGCATCTGAGATGAGTTTCGCCGCCTTAGCATGATCGGGATGACGGTCATCAATAGCGTTTGCCAAAACTATTTCAGGCTGATATTTCCGAATCATTTTTACCAATTGAAGTTGATTTTCTTCTACATTTAAGATAAAACCATCCTTCATTTTCAAATTTTCACGGGCTGAAATTCCAAGAATTTCCGACGCCTTAGCTGCTTCCTCAGCGCGCGTTATATTAGTTCCACGAGTTCCTAATTCGCCTTGAGTAAGATCAACGATCGCCACTTTTTTTCCCTCTGAGATGAGCTTGGCTAAAGTTCCGCCACATCCTAGTTCCACGTCATCAGGATGTGCCCCAATTGCTAATATATCTTTTTTCATCATTTTAAATTTAGATGGAGTTATCGTTTAAAATCATAAATGGTGGTTAAAAACTGTGCATAGGATTGTTCTAACCGCACAATATCTCCGGATTTAAGATTAATACCCGCATTTCCGTTGTCATTAGCATTGACCGAGAAAGCGGAAAACTGGAAGTATTGTACCGGTTGATTCTCTTGCGCACTTAAACGAATTGAAGTACCCAGAAATTTTTTAGTGGAAATGGTGTATACTGTTCCCGGCTGAAGTTCCATCTTTGTGTAAGTACGAGGTTCGAAAGTGATATTCTGTCCGTTTACCGCAATTTTCTGTTTGCTGTAAGGTGAAGAAATTAGATAAATATAATTGTCTTCTTTAGGAAATTCCGAGCCTTCAAGATAGTACAGACTCAATCTGTAGTGAGCAGGATCAATTTTTTGCACTCCACCTTCAATGGTTTCAAATGGTTTCCAACTGAATGCGTTTGCTCCAATTTCCTTGGCTTTCTTATAAATTTTACCGAAAACTTCAGTGTCATCATTCGAAAAACCCTGAACTTCAATTTCTCCTAAATATTGTGCTTCGGTGTTAGTAGAATCGATACGATAAAGAAACTTATCGGTGTTGTCACTTACTTTTTCAACTTTGTTAAGAATCACATTCTGTCCAAACAGTATTTGCGTGAACATAAACAAGCTGAAAAATAGAATTTTTTGCATTATTTTATAAGTATTTCGATACATTCCTGAAGTGAGTTTTCCCAATATTTGGGCTCAATTCCGTAAACATTTTCAATTTTATCCAAGGCCAATGTACTTCGCTGAGGGCGCTTGGCCGGCGTTGGAAAATCTTCGGTGATAATAGGTTTTAGCTTTATTTCTGAACCTGAAAATTCGGCTATTTTCTCAGCAAAGTGATACCATGTTGTTTCCGGATAGTTGGCATAATGATATACCCCAAACTGTAGGTTTGGTGAGGAACAGATTTTTAAAACGGCTTCAGCCAGATCATTTGCGTTGGTTGGTTGGCCATACTGATCATTTACTATTCCCAAATCTTCTTTTTGCGAAAATAGATTAAGCATGGTCTTTACAAAGTTCTTGTTAAATTCAGAATAAAGCCAAGAAGTCCGAATAATGATCGTACGTGGATTAAGATCTAAGGCGAGCTCCTCGCCTTTAAGTTTTGATTGACCATAAATACTCTGTGGCGCTGTAAAATTATCTTCGGAATAAGAAGTATTACTTTCTCCATCGAATACATAATCCGTGGAAATATGAACCAAAACCGTTTTATATTCCGCGCAGATTTCTGCCAAATTTCCTACCCCTTCAGCATTTACTGCAAATGCCTTTTCCGGCTCACTTTCTGCAAGATCAACAGCAGTATAGGCTGAAGCATTGATACAAAAATCTGGTCTTAAATCGTAGAAATGATCACTGATACTTCCTGCATCCGTAATATCAAGCGTGCTAGAGTCCGTAAAGTGAATATCGAAATTCCCCTCAAAATCGGAACTTATTTTTCTGAAACAATTGCCCAGCTGTCCATTTCCACCAATTATTAAAACTTTTTTCATCCGTACAAGTTAGGAATTATTATGTTATGCTGATTTGTTTGACCGCCTTAGATACGCTACACGACTTTGGAAATCCTTTTGGTCAAGTTCTACCAGGAACTTTTTAAACAGGTTTTTAATATCATCTGGTTGAGAAGCGGAACGACGGGTTTTCATATCAAAATAAATGACGGTTAACCACAAAATACTGTGTATGGTTTTCCCATCCTCACTTTTCATTAAAATTTCGACCTTAGAAATACGGTCGTTAACCTCAATGGTTTTACTCGAAATTAAAACTTTGGAATTGTAGCGAACTTCCTGTAGATAAGCTATTTCGTTTTGTATGGTGATCCAGGTACAACCTGTTCTTCTTGTATACTCTTCATAAGTAAAACCGTAACCGCTTTCGACATGATCTTCGCGGGCGTTCAGCATATAATCCAAGTACTTTACATTATTAAGGTGGCCGATAGGATCACAGTCGCTGAAGCGAACTTTTACGACGGAGGAAATTTCTTTTTGCATGTTACAAAAATAAAAAAACCATCCCGAAAAACAGGATGGTTATCTTTTAAATGCGTGATTAATTAAAGACCTAATTCCTTTTTCACAAGCGGTGTAGCATCGGTACCACCTTTGTAAATAAGCGCTGTTGAATCGATAATAAATTCGAAATTATTCGCTTTCGCTACTTTGCTCACAGCATTGTTTAACTTTTCGATGATTGGCTTTACTGCAGTATCTCTTCTTTGAGCAAGATCTTGCTGAGCCGTTTGTTGCAGCTGCTGAAGATTTTGTTGCTTTTTCTGCAACTCAGTTTCTTTTGCTGTTCTTTGAGCTTCTGTCATTTTAGCACCTTCAGCCTGATATTGTTGAACTTCTTTCTGGAAAGCTTCAGCTTGCTTGTTAAGCTCATCGCCTTTAGTTTTGCTGAAAGTATCTAAATCTGAGGTCATTTTTTTTGTTTCTGGCATTGCTGAAAGTACAGCTTCATAGTCCATAGATGCAATTTTCTGAGCATTTGCATTTCCTACTGCAACCAACATCATTACTGCTGCAAATAATACACTTAATTTTTTCATAATTGAGAATAAAAATTTATTGTTTTGGTTTTTATTTATTTTCTAACACGATCTGTACTGACGTTTGCAGGACGATCGCGGTTGATACTTCTTGCAGATTCTGCCCGTCCTCTACTAACCCCTGAATTTGGTTTCGTTGTAGGACTTGCTGAACCAGAATTTTTCAGAAGCAAATCTAACACTTTATCTGTATAATCGTATCTTTTTTCAAGGAAAATCACACTGATATTGTTGCTTTTATCAAGAACAATACCTAACGCATTCTTCTCTGACACTGTTTTAATGGCACTCCAAATTTGATCTTGGAAAGGCTTCGTTAAACTGGATCTGGCATTGTTAATTTCGCCCATCGTCCCGAAACGATTATTAATCATCCCTTTGATTTTTTTATCCAAATCATCGACTTCTTTTTCGCGAAGTTTCAATTGGTCACCCACCAAAAGTACCCGTTCATTTTCAAGCAAAGTCTTCTTTTTATCGAACTCTGACTGAAGATTTTGAATCTCTGTTTGCCAAGCGGCAATTTGACTGTTTAATCTTTCCTCAGCTTCTCGGTACTGCGGAAGTTTGCTCAGAATATAATCGGTATCGACAACACCAATTTTTTGGGCGTTTACCATCCCCGAGAAAAATAAAACGAGTAAAAGAACTTTAAAGCTTTTCATTAAAATATTTTTATAATGACTGGTTCATGAGGAAGTGAGTTTTCCAACCTGCTGGTTCTGTGCCCATTAATGTTTTGTCGAAGCCATAAGCAAAATCAAACCCGATAAGTCCGAATGCTCCCATATAAACTCGAACCCCAACACCAGCAGATCTCTTTAACTGGAACGGGTTGTAACTTCCGAAAGAATTCCAAGCATTACCACCTTCCACGAACGTCAATGCATAAATTTTTGCAGTTTGGTTCATTGAAATTGGGTAACGTAATTCCATCGCGAAACGGTTATAGATTGTCGCTCCACCGTAAGGCGTTACGTCATCAATAGTACCTCCTGTAGAAGACGCATTTTCGTATCCACGAAGCGGCACCAACTCACGCCCGTCAAATCTTCCTCCAAACAAACCAGTACCACCTACATAAAAACGTTCAAACGGTGGTGCACCTAGTTCGCTGTTATAACCGTCTAAGAAGCCCATCTCTGCTGTACTTCTAAGAACGAGTTTTCCTACTACTGTATTGTATACGTCGGCCTTAAATTTAATTTTATAGAACTCTAACCACTTGTATTTCTCTACATTCGACATGGTAGAGTAGTCCTTATCGCTAAATAATGAATATGGTGGAGTAAACTTCACGGAAGCTTCTACATTTGAGCCTTGTGTTGGGAAAATAGGATCAATACCAGCAGAATTTCTACTTAAACCAATATTAAGACTGAAGTTATTTGCAGATCCGTTATACTCCGTGGTATTACCAAACTGGAATGGATAGTTCTCGAAATCATAACTCTGGAACTGGATACCGGTGTAAAGCGAGAAATAATCATCCGGCCAGCGTAAAAGTCTGTTAAGACCAGCACTTGCGGAGAAGATATTAAGTTTTTGCGTTTCTCCGTATAAATCGCTATAACGTACCAAAGATTGGTTAACACTTAATGATAAAGCGGTCGGCTTAGTACCAAACAACCATGGTTCTACAAACGAGATCCCATAATTTTGAAAGAATTGCCCAGCCTGAGCTTGAATAGAAAGTGTTTGACCATCACCTTGCGGAACCGGCTTAAAGTCTTTAAACCTCAAGAAGTTACGCAGTGAGAAGTTATTAAACGTTAATCCTAAGGTACCGATGAATGAGCCACCGCCATAACCGGCCTGCAGTTGCACCTGAGACGAACCTTTTTCTACAAGAGTCCAGTGGATATCTACTGTATTATCCTGAGCATTGGGCTGAATATTTTGTCCGACCTGCTGAGGATCGAAAAATTGCATCCCCGCTAAGTCGAAATAAGTTCTTTTTATATCACTTTTGGCAAAAAGACTCCCTGGTTTGGTACGTAACGAACGCAGGATTACATGGTCGTGGGTGGTGGTATTACCACTCCAAGTTACACGATTCCAGGTTGCTTTTTCTCCTTCATTGATTCGAATTTCGAGATTAATAGAATCTCCTACCACTGATTTTTCGATTGGCGTAACATTAGAGAAAAGATATCCATTGTTCATGTAGATGGATTTGATATCAGAATCATCTTCTTTACCTCCATCTTCACCAACCTTTTTGTTGAATCCTACTGCATCATAAATATCACCGGTTTTATAACCTAAAACTCGCTGCAAATAATCTGTCGAGAATGCGGTATTACCCAAGAAATTAATATCTCCGATATAGTACTTCTTCCCTTCGCTGAGTTTTACGTTGATTTCGTAATCGTTATTAGGGTTTCTCCAAACCGAATCGGAAACTATTTTCGCATCACGGAAGCCTAATGAACGATAATAATTAACCAAGTTAATTTTATCTGCTTCATACTTTTCCTCGATAAATTTAGAAGGTTTAAGGATTCCCTTAATGCCGAAACGTTTTTGTTTTGTATCCTTAAAAGCTTTGTTACGTAGTTTTCTGTCAGATACACTTTCGTTTCCTTCAAATTCGATGTGGCTAATTTTTACTCTTTTGCCTCGATCAACTTCAATTACCCAATCTACCAGCTCAGGATCTTGTGCGTTAACTTTCTCCTGAATCGTAACTTTAGCATCAGCGTAACCTTTCTCCACATAATCTTGTGGAATGTTCGTCTTTAGAGTGGAAATTAGGTTTTGGGTAATCTTAGTACCTGGCTTCAGATTATTGTCTTTGGCAAGTTTTTCACTTTTAGACTTACCGATACCTTTTCCGGTAAAAGTTACTTCTCCTAAATCCTTCAAATCCTGAAGGTTGAATCGAAGAATTACTTGATCACCCTCGATGCTTTGTACATAAACCTCAACTTCAGAGAATGACTGAGTTTCCCAAAGCTTTTTAATAGCGTTGCTGATCTTTTGACCAGGAATTTCAACGCTTTCATTTTTATTAAGTCCGGTAAAACGTAGGATTTGCGCCGGAGTATATTTTTTTACACCATCTACCACGATGTCCTTCAGCATATAAGTACCCGTCTGGTTCTGGGTATAAACTGGATTGTTATCCTGTGGATTTTGCTCGGGAGTTACTTGACCATAGAAATGTGCCGAGGCCACAAACATGATGATGGGTAAGAATTTAAACTTCATTTTTTATCTTGCTAACTTTCTTTTAAATATTTTCTTCGAGCTGTTCGCTAATTTTGCCGAAGCGGCGTTCTTTATTCTGATAATCATGGATGCATTTAAAGAAATCTTCGCGCCCGAAATCCGGCCAAAGTGTATCTAAAAACTGCAACTCTGCATAGGCAATTTGCCATAACAGAAAATTACTGATCCGAACTTCTCCACTGGTGCGAATCATTAAATCTACCGGTGGAAAATCCTTCGTATACAAATGATCTTCGAATACTTTCTCAGTGATTTCTTCCTCTTTAAGTTCACCGTTTTTCACTTTGGAGCTTATTTGCTTTACAGCTCCTAAAATTTCTTCCTGTGAACCGTAACTTAACGCTAAGATTAAATTACCACGGGTATTGTTCTTGGTAATATCCATCAGATGCAGCATCTGCTCCTGCACTAATGGGGGTAATTTCTTAATATCCCCAATAACATGCATTCTTAATCCTTTGGTGAAGATATCTTCCGCTTCCTGAATGAGTGTTTCTGAAATCAAACTCATTAATGTATCCACCTCATCTTCAGGACGATTCCAGTTTTCAGAGGAAAAAGTATAGAGGGTAAGGTAAGGAATGTATATTTCGTTACAGGCATTTACCACTTCACGAACTGCTTTAATGGCGTGTTTATGCCCAAAAGTTCTTTTTTCTCCCCTTGATTTAGCCCATCTTCCGTTTCCATCCATAATAATGGCAACATGCTTTGGAAGTTGGTTGGGATTTATTTTATCTTTAAACGTCTGCATCTTAATCTCCGCAATAACACGGCGGTCTACCAAATGAATAACTAAGTCCAAGGGTGATGGAGTTAATCCAATCCTTAGAGTTGACATTGCCAATCTCACGATTTTGTAAATATCCCGCAACACGCGCTTCTGCAATTTCCCGATATGGTGCATCCTGAAGCAGTGATGTGGTTGTGGTTCCTGGAGAGAGAATGTCTTTATTATAACTTACCTGAACGCTGTTCTCATCAACGACACTATAATCAATAGAATCTGAAAATGTTGGCCTGAACATAAATTCGCCGAACAAAGCCCAGTTATAATTAAATTTATACTTAAGTCCAATACCAAAGGGAATTGCCATTGTAAGCTGTTTTCCTGATGCTAAAAAATCCGGTGTTGTCGTAAAATCCTCAGGATTTGTGGGAGGTACTGCGATGCCTGCAGGATCCCGTCTAAAATCGTGAGCCACCGTTAGTTTGTTCGCATTAGTTAGCATAGCGCCTACCCCGCCAAAAACGTAAGGGCTTATCATCCCTCTTTGTTCATCATTAACCGGCAGAAAGTTATATTCGAAAATAACATCCGCTTCTACCGCAGAATTAGTTCCCCATAATTTTCGATTTCTTCGATAAGCTTCCTTCGCACCTGCATCCACAAACTGAATATGGCTATAACCCAAATTAAAACGTAAAGTTTGATAGGGATTAAAGTTCATCCGATAAAGTACGCCTCCGTAAAACGGCAAACCATACTTATCAATGTCTCTAAAAGGTTTCTGAAGGATATAACTGGTGCGACCTATGTCACCAACAAGATTACTCATGCCCAGCTGTACCCCTATTTCATGCCGTTGACCATAACTGGCGCCTGACCCGAATAAGACCACAAAAAAGGAATAAAGCAAACTCTTCCTCATGAATGCTGGAACATCAATTTTCATATAATTTTGCAAATATAGAACATTTTTATGTTAGGGAAATTCTTAATTTTTAGTTAAATACCTGCAAAAAAGCATAATTTATTGGGCATCGGAAAGACTTTTGTTCAATCATTCGGTTGCAAAATTATAAGATTGTATTTATGCAGTATCATCGCAAGTATTCTATAAAATAACAGCTGATTAAATAAAAAACCGGGGATTGAGCGTACCTCGTTTGGCTGCTTCATACTCTTGAGATGAGCAGGGAATTAGTTTTTCAACATCTTCATCAGCTCCAAAATACCACAACCCGCTAAAAGTGTCCCGCTGAAAGGCAAACTGCTCTTCATCGATTAAGATCCAAAAAGTTTCGAACTCTCGTTCTTGGGGATGCGACCTCTGAATATTTATTCCCTCTACAAAATGCCAGATCATCTGCGCCAACAACTGGTGGTTAAGTTGATGCGAACTCCCGACATTATAATTGAAAATCCCAAGACCCATAAGTCGGTCGCTTAAGCCTGCTTCTTTCATATAAGCGCAAATTTCACGTCTATTAAGTCCATTAACCTGCGGATGAACAGAAAAGGCTTCACTGAAACTTTCTACCGCATCACAATTAAGGGTAACCAAATGCGCCCGGCGGAAAAAAGGTTCGGTTTGCTCTGTAGAATTCATCATATCAGCTAATCTTTTAATCTCAAAATCAACTTCTTTCATGAGTTTGATCGAATCAATTTCATTGAGATGTTTTTGATAACCTAAATGATGATAATTGCCCAATGTAAATTTCTTAGAACTTAAAATGCGTGGTAAAAAATTATATTCATTAATCTCTTCTTCTTGATTAGACAGAGAAACAATGTTTGATATTTGGGTATAATTAAGGTTTTCCTGCGCTTGATTAAGTGCTGAAAAGAGTGGAAATGCCAAATCATTACTTCCGCCAACAATTATAGGAAACGCTTGCTTCCTCAAACATAAAGTCACCAACTCTTCAAGAATATAATGGGTATCTTCTGGAGTCTTTCCACTGATTAAATCTCCTAAATCACAAATCGGAACAGTAAAATCGAGTCTAGAAAGGGAATAAAGCGCTCTTCTAACCTGCGAAAAATCGGCTTGTTGCTCAGTTAGACCCGCACCGCGATAATCCGAGCAGAAAATCAAAACCAAAGCACCTTCTGTAATTTCTCCTTTAATTAAACTACCCAACTGCCATTTTTCGACTTTAATTTTTTCTGACTGAAGCAAAACATCCTCTAAATTCATTTTATTTCGTTTGGTTAGGCGCCAAAATTAAGGAAAATAGTTTCGGGTTTCTCTGTTAAGAAGAAAAACCGCTCAGATATCTGAACGGCTTGTAAACTATTTCTTTTTTGTTGCAGTTGATTTTTTGGCTGGAGCCTTTTTAGCAGCAGTTTTTTTGGCTGCCGGCTTTTTCTTCGGTTTTTCCTTAAAGGCATTTTTATCCTGTGCGGTTATCCATTTTTTCACCTCATCCAAGGAGATTTCTGCCAATTCTTCCGAAGTATATTTTTCATCCTTTTTATTCTTTGGAATTTTGAACATGGCTTTACCAAACTTAATAAACGGTCCCCATCGTCCGTTTTCAATTGAAATTTTCTCTGCTTCCCATTGTTTGATATACCGGTTCGCTTCTTTTTTGAGTTTTGCTTCAATCAGCTCATTGATATCACTCTGAGAAAGGTTATCAAAGTCATAGCGTTTAGGCACATTAATAAATAAAGACTGATACTTTATAAAAGGACCAAATCTACCCGTTCCTTTGGTTACCGGCTCACCTTTATAAGTAGCGATTGGCGCATCTGCAAGTTGTTTTTCCCGAATTATTTCTTCAGCTCTTTCCTGAGTAATAGAAAGGGGCTCTTCACCACGCGGTATAGAAATGAAAGTTTCACCCCACTTAACATAAGGTCCAAATCTTCCTACCCCCACAGAAACAGGTTGACCTTCAAATTCATTCAAATCAAACGGTACTTTGAAGAGTTCTAATGCATCTTCCAGCGTAATAGTCGCAATATTGAGTGAAGGCGGTACACTCGCAAAAGTTGGCTTTTCTTCATCATCTTGTTCCCCGATTTGAACCATTGGCCCGAAACGTCCAATTCTTACAATTACATTCTTGCCGGTCTTCGGATCTGTTCCTAAAATTCTTTCGCCGTTCGCGCGATCGGCATTTTCTTCAACATCTTCAATCCGTGGATGAAAATCTTTATAAAAATCTTGTAAAACTTCTTTCCATTTTTCCTCTCCGTTTGCAATTTCGTCGAAATCCTGTTCTACTTTTGCAGTAAAACCGTAATCTAATATTTCCGCAAAGTTGCTAATAAGGAAATCGTTTACGACCTCACCGATATCGGTTGGCAAAAACTTATTTTTATCTCCACCGAATTTCTCGGTAACGATCTCTTTAGAAATACCTTGGGAACTGAGAGAAAATTTTAAAATTTCACGTTCCTGTGGCAAAACTTCACGCTTGTCTACATACTCACGATTCTGAATCGTCTGAATTGTAGGCGCATAAGTCGAAGGTCTACCAATCCCCAATTCTTCCAACTTTTTCACCAAAGCGGCTTCGGTATATCGTGCGGGGGGTCTTGTAAACTTTTCTGTCGCTTGAATTTCTTTATAACTTAAAACCTCTCCAACTTTTACCTTTGGCAAAAGTTTGTCGTTGCTTTCTTCATTATCCTCTTCGCTTTTGAAGATGCCGTAGGCTTTCAAAAATCCTTCGAATATAAGGACTTCACCTTGTGCTTCGAAATGCTGAGGCAAATTAGGATTCCCGATTTCGATTACCGTTTTTTCGATTTTAGCATTCGACATTTGCGAGGCTAAAGTTCGTCTATAGATAAGCTGATATAATTTATTAAGCTGAGCATCGCCGATACTTTTTACTGAAAAATCGGTAGGACGAATAGCCTCATGCGCTTCCTGTGCAGAAGCAGATTTGGTAGTATAATTTCGTGGGTTAGAATATTCTTCTCCATACTCCGCAATAATTTGTACCTTAGCCCCATTGATAGCTTCCTGAGAAAGATTTACAGAGTCCGTTCTCATATAAGTAATGTAACCTTCTTCATAAAGTCTCTGCGCCACTCTCATGGTAGAAGTTACTCCATAGCCCAATCTGTTGCTGGCTTCTTGTTGTAACGTAGAGGTGGTGAAAGGTGCAGAGGCGGAGCGAGATCCAGGTTTGGTTTCAACATTTAGGACTTTAAATTCAGCATCTTGAGCTTTTTCTAAAAACTCTTCAACCTCATTTTCCTTTGCAAAATCTTTCTTGAGTTTTGCTACAATATCTTGTTTTTCTCCATTCAGAAAGTGTCCTTCGACACGGAATGAAGATTTTGGTTTGAAATCTCTGATTTCATGTTCTCGCTCTACCACCAATCTTACGGCAACGGACTGAACTCTTCCTGCAGATAAACCGGTTTTAACTTTTTTCCAGAGGACTGGTGACATCTCAAAGCCGACAATTCGGTCAAGCACACGACGCGCCTGTTGGGCATTCACCAAGTTTTGATCAATTTTTCTAGGATTTTCAATCGCTTTTAGAATGGCATTTTTTGTTATCTCATGGAAAACGATTCTTTTAGTTTGATCCTCTTTTAATTTTAATTCCTGAGCAAGATGCCAAGCAATAGCTTCTCCTTCGCGGTCTTCATCGGAAGCCAGCCAAACGGTATCCGCTTTTTTTACAGCTGCCTTGAGCTCGGTAACCAACTTTTTTTTATCAGCAGAAACTTCGTAATCTGGAGTGAAATTTTCCAGGTTAATTCCCATTCCTTTCTTTGGTAAATCCCGGATGTGTCCAAAACTGGACTTCACCTCGAAATCTTTCCCAAGGTACTTTTGGATGGTCTTTGCCTTAGCCGGAGACTCTACAATTACGAGATTTTTTGCCATTCAGTAAATTTTTGCAAAAGTAGAAGTTTTTTTTTAATGCCATAAATAGGGATAATTTCTAAATACTTTTGATCACAAATTTCATTTTTTGTCGATGATTCTCATATTAATATGTACGCTTAGAATTAAGATTATATTGTAATTTTACTTGAAATATAACTAATGCCAGAATTTTTCGTTACGATTATTGAACGTGATGCTTACAACAGCATCCTTTATATGGTGCTGGGCGGACTGTTTCTTTTAAGTTGCTACCATCTTTCGCTATACTTTCAAAATAAAGACCGGAGCTATTTACTATATAGTTTTTATACTTTCTGTTCTTTTATAGCTTACACCCCCGTAATCGAAGGTGGTATTTTGAAAACTTTTTCCATCGAGACCGGGATAGGAGAATATACGAAAGTGTTTTTCACGGTTGCGTTCAACTGTATTTATTTCTTCTTTTTTGCCGCATTCTTAAATATTAAGAAACTTAATCCACGCTGGTATAAAATCATTATGATTCCTCCATTAGTTCTGTTGGGGATTTCCATTCTACTTACCGTCGTTTTCTTAATAAGCGGTAACAATATGTTGTATTCTTTTAAGAACTATTTTATCGTATTAATAACCGTTCACACCATCGTATGCTTTTACCTACTCCTAAAGATTAAAAACAATCTTAAATATTATATACTGTTTGGTGGAATCGTTCTTTTTATCTGTTCTGTAATTGGGATTCATCAAATACGTCAACTGCCGGGAATTAATATTTCGCGAAAGATGGGTGACTTTACCTATTTCGCTGGATTATTTATAGAAAACCTTGCGTTTTCTCTGGCGCTAGGACATAAGCAGAAAATAACCAATGAAGAAAAAATTACATACCATAAGGATTTAGTAAGTGAACTGAAGAAGAATGAGGAACTTCGCGAAAATGTTCATCGCGAAAACGAGAAAAGACTTACTATTCAAGAGCAGCAAATTAAGTACCTTCAAGAAATTACCGACTTAAAACTTGCCGTTTTACAAAGTCAGATGAATCCTCACTTTATCTTCAATGCTTTAAACTCGATTAAATACTGTATTCTGGAACAGGAAACTGAAAAAGCAGTTAACTATTTAACCAAATTTTCCAAAATAATGCGGACTATTTTGGTTGCTTCAAAAATGAAGGAGTTTACGCTGTCCCAAGAAGTGCACACTCTGCAACTCTATGTTGATATTGAAAATTTACGTTTTACAGATATTATTTTTGATATAAACATTCAACCCGACATCAATCCCGAAGACATAAAATTACCGCCTTTGGTTCTCCAACCCTTTATCGAAAATGCAATCCTGCACGGCATTGCAACAGTAGACCACAAGAATATAACCCTTGATATTTCCCGAAAAAACAGTCAAATCCACATTGTTATTACTGATAGCGGAGTAGGACGTGAGAAAGCCGCAGCGATTAAATCGCTGGGTAACAATCCTGCGAAATCTTTCGGCGTCGATATCGCCTGCGAAATGCTTACAAATTACTTCGCACCAAAAAAATTTACTATAGAATATAAGGATCTTCATGAATACGGCATGCCTTCGGGAACCTGCGTGACAATCACAATTCCCAACATGACAAGCCATGGAGTTCTTACGGAAGATTCCCCTAAAAAATCCTTATATTCGCAAACTTAATTAACTAAGGATCATTCTATTTGAACTGACTGACAATGAAGAAGTTTAACGAATATAAAAATCTCGACCTTACGGCAATTGCCGAAAATGTTTCACAATTCTGGAACGAAAATGAAACCTTTAAAAAATCCGTGAAAATTCGCGAAGGTAAACCGGAGTACGTTTTCTACGAAGGACCACCCTCTGCGAACGGGATGCCGGGAATTCACCACGTGATGGCAAGAGCATTAAAAGACATTTTTTGCCGTTACCAAACACAGAATGGAAAACAGGTTTTTCGTAAGGCCGGCTGGGACACTCATGGACTTCCGATAGAATTAGGCGTTGAGAAAGAACTAGGAATTACCAAAGAAGATATCGGTAAAAAAATATCTGTTGAAGAGTATAATCAGGCCTGTCGTAACGCCGTTATGCGCTACACCGATGTCTGGAACGATCTTACTGAAAAAATCGGTTATTGGGTAGATTTAGATGATCCTTATATCACCTACGATTCCAAATACATGGAAACCGTTTGGTGGCTCCTAAAGCAACTTTACAATAAAGATTTACTATATAAAGGCTACACTATTCAGCCTTATTCACCTACTGCCGGAACAGGTTTAAGTTCACATGAATTGAATCAACCTGGCACTTACCGTGACGTCTCTGACACTACTGTTGTCGCACAGTTCCGCGTGAAGAAAATGTCGGAAAAATTGCGGGAAAAAGTAACTCTAACTTCTCATCAAAATAACATTTCAACTGAGGAAATTGCAGGAGCGACTTGCGGTGGTGCACTTCATTGGGAAGAATTTGATAAAGAAAATTCAGGTACAGGGAATGTCCCAATTCACATTTTGGCTTGGACTACCACTCCTTGGACATTGCCTTCTAACACTGCTTTAGCGGTGGGCAAAGACATAGAATATCTTCTTGTAAAAACTTTCAACCAATACACCTTCGAACCGATTAATATCGTTTTAGCAAAGGCGCTACTACAGAAAAACTTCGGTAAAAAATACACTGAAGGAACAGCGGAAGATTTTGCGAACTATACTTCTGAAAGTAAGGTTATTCCATATCAAATTATTGCTGAATTGACCGGCTCAGATCTGGAAGGTACGGAATACGAGCAGCTAATTCCATGGTTTCAGCCTGCTGAAAATCCAGAAAATGCGTTCCGTGTTATTATTGGTGACTATGTTACTACAGAAGACGGTACCGGTATCGTCCACATCGCTCCAACTTTTGGTGCTGATGATGCCAGAGTTGCGAAAGAAAGCGGTATTCCGCCGATGTTGGTGAAAGATGAAAATGATAATCTGGTTCCGCTGGTGGATCTTCAAGGACGCTTTATTTCGGGTGGAAATACACCAGAACTTTTTGCCGGAAAATTCATCAAGAATGAATATTATGAAGAAGGTACTGCGCCTGAAAAATCTTGGGATGTAGAACTTGCTATCCTGCTTAAAACTGATAACAAAGCCTTCAAGGTAGAGAAATATGTGCACAGTTACCCACATTGCTGGAGAACCGATAAACCGGTATTGTATTATCCATTAGATTCTTGGTTTGTAAAAATGACAGCGGTAAAAGACCGTTTGGTAAAACTGAACGAATCAATCAACTGGAAACCGAAATCAACCGGCGAAGGTCGTTTTGCCAACTGGCTTGAAAATGTAAACGACTGGAATCTTTCCCGCTCAAGATATTGGGGAATCCCTCTTCCTATCTGGCGGACCGAAGATTTGAAAGAAGAAATCATCATCGGTTCAGTGGAAGAATTAATGACAGAAATTCAGAAATCAATCGAGGCTGGAGTGATGTCTAAAAATCCTTTTGATGGCTTCGAAGCCGGAGATATGTCAAAAGAAAATTATGCAAAGATTGATTTACATAAGAATATCGTGGATCAAATTACGCTGGTTTCGGCTTCCGGAAAACCAATGAAACGCGAATCCGACCTAATTGATGTATGGTTCGATTCAGGTTCCATGCCTTATGCCCAGCTGCATTACCCGTTTGAAAATAAGGAGCTGATTGACGAAAGAAAAGCATTTCCTGCGGATTTTATCGCAGAAGGAGTGGACCAAACGCGAGGATGGTTTTACACGTTACACGCTATCGGAACCGCAGTTTTTGATTCGGTTGCGTACAAAAACGTAATGTCGAACGGATTGGTACTCGACAAGAATGGTCAAAAAATGAGCAAGCGTCTAGGCAATGCGGTGGATCCTTTCGAAACCCTAAAAAAATACGGGCCTGATGCAACGCGTTGGTACATGATTTCCAATGCCAATCCTTGGGAAAACCTGAAATTTGATATCGAAGGTATTGATGAAGTACGCCGTAAATTCTTCGGAACTCTTTACAACACCTACTCATTCTTTGCGCTTTATGCGAATGTAGATGGATTTAAGTATACTGAAGCTGAAGTAGTTAACCGTCCGGAAATTGACCGGTGGATTTTGTCCGAGCTTAACCTTCTGGTTAAAGAAGTTACCGAGTTTTATAACGATTACGAACCTACGAAAGTAGCTCGTGCCATCAACAATTTCGTAAACGACAATTTAAGCAACTGGTATGTAAGACTTTGCAGAAGACGCTTCTGGAAAGGAGAATATACAGAAGACAAGATTTCTGCTTACCAAACATTATATACCTGCTTAGAAACTGTTGCGAAAATTTCAGCTCCTGTTGCACCATTCTTTATGGATCAACTTTATCAGGATTTGAATAAAATCACCGAGAAAAATAAAGCTGAGTCCGTCCATTTAACTGATTTCCCTGTCGCTGACGAAAGTTTAATTGATCAAGATTTAGTTGAAAAAACGCACTTGGCTCAACAGATTACATCAATGGTATTCTCTTTAAGAAAAAAAGAAAACATTAAAGTTCGCCAGCCACTTCAAAAAGTCATGATTCCGGTTCTGGATAACAAAACTCAGTCCCAAATTATGGCCGTTTCTGAGCTTATTAAGCAAGAAGTTAACGTAAAAGAACTTCAACTTATCAATGCAGAGGAAGCCGCCCACCTTATTGTAAAACAGATTAAGCCGAACTTTAAAACCCTTGGTTCTAAATTAGGGAAAGATATGAAATCGGTAGGCGCTCAGATTTCAGGCATGACGACAGAGCAAATCGCAGATTTGGAAAAAGAAGGAAAAATGATGATCGATGGACATGAAATTATGTTGGATGATGTAGAAATTTTCACAAAAGATATCCCCGGATGGACTGTTACTAGTGAAGGAAAGATGACTGTGGCATTGGATTTGACACTGACGGAAGAATTGAAATCTGAAGGAATTGCACGTGAGTTTGTCAACAGAATTCAAAACCTTAGAAAAGAAAAGGATTTTGAACTTACCGACAGAATTACCATTGAAATCGAAACAGGCTCCCCTTACGAAAACGAACTCCTTGCAAACAAAGGATATATTTCAGAAGAAGTATTGTCAGATAAAATAGAAATTGTAAATTCACTTCCGAATTTTGAAGAAATCGAGATTGACGATAAGAAATTCAAGGTAAATATTAACAAAATGTGATGATGCGGGAATGGACAATCAATTATTCCTTATTTGAAAGTCCGCTATCAATTTAACTCATACTCAAATTCAAGTATTATGGCAGAAGAAAGACAACGCTACAGCGACGCTGATTTGAAAGAGTTCAAGGAACTGATTCAACAAAAAATAGAAAAAGCAGAAAAGGATTTAATGCTCATCCGTGAAAGCTTTATCAACGATCAAAATAACGGTACAGACGATACATCACCAACTTTCAAGGCATTTGAAGAGGGTGCGGAAACTCTTAGCAAAGAGCAAAATGCAATTTTGGCAGGACGACAGGAGAAATTTGTACGTGATCTAAAAAATGCGCTAATACGTATCGAAAACAAAACATACGGCATCTGCAGAGTAACCGGAAAATTAATCGGTAAAGAGCGTCTAAGAGCAGTCCCTCATGCAACCCTAAGCATCGAGGCAAAAAATATGCAGCGATAAAATAGCTCAGAATCACTAGAAATTAGGTTTATAATGCAGCAGGGTAACCATGGCGTTATAAACCTATTTAAATTTAAAAAAGTAAATCATTTTGGAAGCAATTCTTATTATTGCAGCTGTAGGAATCATCTTCTTTTTCTTTAGGAAAAAAATCAAACGAACCGTTTCAGGAGAAGACAGAAAATATGTTAGCCTTGATGATCAGTTTAATGCTGAGAAGCGCGAACGGGAAATAGAAATCGACCGCCTGTTGAGTAAAATGGGCAAAAATGGCATTGATGACCTCAGCGAAAAAGACAGGAAAAGACTTGAAGAACTTTCAAAAAAATTAAAATAATGGAATCATTAATCGTTCATCCAAAAAACCAGATGGAACTTAACGCACTGAAAAGTGTGATGAAAGATATGGGCATACGCTATGAAAAATTTCATACCAAAAACCTGAAAAGTCAGAAGAATACTCCAGCCCAAACTAAAAACTCGCGCAACTTCAAATACAAGCCAAAGAACGATCAATAATGAAGAAGATTGCCCTTATTACCTTTATCATTCTGCTCGCAGACCAACTCTCAAAATTTTATATTAAAACCAACTTTCATCTCGGGGAAAGTGTAGATGTTTTTCCTGGCTTTAAGCTGACCTTTGTAGAAAATCCTGGCATGGCTTACGGTTTTCATTTCGGAGGACTTTTAGGGAAATATGCCTTGGTCATTTTGAGAATCTTTTTAATTGGTGGGATGATTTATCTTTTCAGAAAATGGCTGAAAGAAGGCATACACAGCAATTACCTTCTCATCCCAATGTCCATGATTTTTGCTGGGGCAATAGGAAATTTAATTGATGGAATGTTCTACGGCTTAATCTTCGACAGTGGTTCGACATATGACGAAACCATCGATCGCTGGATTGATTACGGCGGAATATCTAAAGTGGTTCCTTTTGGTGAAGGTTACTCCAACTTTTTGAAAGGCTGCGTAGTTGATATGTTACATTTCCCGCTGGTTGATTGGTGGGTACCAGACAGTTGGCCATTAATCGGTGGAAAACATATTGAATTCTTTAAATACATATTTAATATTGCAGATTCTGCGATTACTGTTGGAGGGTTATTACTTTTGATTTTCAGAAAAAAAGCCTTTCCTGAAGGATTTGACCTTTAAATACTACAGCCTCATTTTCCCAATGAGGCTTTTTTTTGGAGCAGAATTTATCCGTATTTTTGTAGCACTACCATCAAATTTAAAACAATATAATGTCACGTATACTCACCGGTATCCAGGCAACTGGAACACCCCATTTGGGTAATCTATTAGGAGCAATTATTCCAGCAATCGAGTTGGCGAAAAAAGAAGAAAACGAGTCTTTTCTTTTCATTGCGAATCTCCACTCACTCACGCAGATTAAAAACGCTGAAGAATTACGTAGAAACACCTATGAAATTGCTGCAGCATGGCTTGCGTGTGGTTTAGACACCGACAAAACCTATTTCTACCGACAAAGTGATATTGCAGAAGTGTGCGAACTTTCATGGTATTTATCATGCTTTTTTCCTTATCAAAGACTTACCCTCGCGCACTCTTTTAAAGACAAAGCCGACCGATTAGAGGATGTCAATGCCGGATTGTTCACTTATCCTGTACTTATGGCTGCAGACATCCTGTTGTACGATGCAGAAGTGGTACCGGTTGGGAAAGACCAATTACAACATTTAGAGATGGCTCGCGATATGGGATCACGCTTTAACCACCAGATGGGGGAAGTATTTGTTTTACCCAATGCAGAACTGCAGGAGGAAACCAAATACGTTCCTGGAGTTGATGGCCATAAAATGTCGAAATCGCGCGGTAATATCATCAACATTTTCTTACCTGAAAAACAATTGAAGAAACAGGTAATGAGTATTGAAACTGACTCTAAATCATTAGAAGAGCCGAAAGATCCTGAGACCGATAAGGTATTCGCAATCTATAAACTGATTGCCTCTGAAGAGCAAACCGCGGAATTGGAAAAGAAATATTTAGCCGGAAACTTTGGTTACGGACATGCAAAAACTGAATTATTGAATCTCATATTAACAAAGTTCAGCAAGGAAAGAGAACTGTTTAACTATTACATGGAAAACCTGCCTGAATTAGAAGCAAAACTACAGCAGGGAGCCGAAAAAACCCGCGTTGTGGCAAGCGAAACACTAAAACGGATACGAAAAAGTTTAGGAATGTAAATATACAGCTACTCTTTAAGCTAGGGAAGTTCTTCGAAATTCCCTAGCTTTTTATTTAGAGCAAATTTTTAATTTCATGCAATGAAGTCACTACTTCTACTCCATCTGCAGTATAGCCATCTTTGAACACATCAAAGAATACAACCTTCAAACCGAAGGCTTTCGCGCCTTCAACATCAGCGGTCCAATCGTCACCAATCATCATCGTTTCAAAAGGACTTGCGCCTGCTTTTTTAAGGGCGTACTCGTAAATTTCGGGCTGAGGTTTTCGGATATTAATTTCATCAGCACTAGTTATGGTTTGGAAATAACTTCTGATTCCGGAAAATTCACATTTTCTGTACGTAACTTCTTCAAAACCATTAGAGAGGATATGAAGTTTATAATCTTTCGCAATCAGGTAGTCTAATAAGGGAATAGTACCCTCAACCAATTCGTTGTGGTTCAGGATTTCGTCTAGAAAATTCTGCTCGAAAACTTGAGAAAGTTCAAAATCGTCGATTCCGAAAAATAAAAAAGTGTCGTAAAAACGGTGTTTTCTTAAATAATCCTTATCAATTTCTCCATCTCTAATCTGCTCCCAAAGTCTTTCATTAATCGTAAAATACTCTTTATGAAATTCTTCAAAATTAAGTTGGTATTTTGCTGAGATCTCTTGTTTTGTAAATATATCCCGAAGGGTTAAATAGGCATTTCTGCGGTGATCCCACAAAGTATTGTCGAGATCAAAAAAAATGTGCTGAATTTTCATACAGCACAAATTTAAGGTTTTTTAAAACTTAATTCTTCACCACGACGTGGTTCTTGTTCTTAGATTTCACTACGGCTACACTTTTGGAGTAGCTTAGTAGAAAATCTACAGTTTGTTTTTTCGGTTTCAAAAGTCTCTCGTTTAAAGTGTCGTTATTTTTCATAGGCATCTTGGCATTTACCTAAAAACGAAAGAAGTTGAAAAATATTATTCACGGGTTAGAATAATACGGTGCTCCTCCATAATTTTCCGGAGATTAATAAGTGCGTATCTCACACGCCCGAGTGTCGTATTAATACTACTGTCTGTATGATCCGCAATTTCTTTAAAGCTTAGACCATCAAAGAAACGCAAACGAATGACTTCCTGTTGATTTTCCGGCAGGAAAACCAGCATTTTCGTAAGATCATCATGTATTTGTTGGGTAATTAACCGTTCTTCAATATTTTCTTCCCTTGTGGCAAGTAAGTCGAATATTGAAAACTCCTCATTCTCGTAAGATGTTTCTGAAACTTTAATTTGTTTGCTTTTCAGACGGAAATGATCGATAATAAGATTATGCGCGATACGCTTCGCCCAAAGGATAAATTTACCTTCTTCGTTGTAGCGACCTTGCTTTAATGTTACAATAATCTTCATGAACGTATCCTGAAAGATGTCATTTGCTAAATCATCATCCATCAGTTTATAGTAAATAAAGGAAAAAAGATCCTTTTGGTGTCTCTCGATTAAAATCTCCAGGGACTTTTCGTCGCCTTTTCGGTATTGTGAGATTAACCAGCTATCGGGTTGTGTAATCATAACTCTCATCATTTTGGCCATATGACTATACACCGATTCTCCTCGGATGTTTTTAGTTAATATGGATTTAAGAAGTAAAGTTTGTTATTCGATAGTAGTAGAGTTTATAGTGGTAAAAATAAATAAAAACTTAATATAGTTTAAGAATAATACAAGATAATTTAATGAAATATCATTATCGTGCGAGATCCTGCAACATAACCAAAGGTAAATTGATGGTAAAATTAAAGTTAAACCCCTTTAACTCTTTTCCGTTCACCCCATCTTTATCAAGAGAAAATGCATAGCCTCCCGTTAAATCAATTAATCCTAACAGCGTCACCCCTATTTTTGGTGCTACATATTTGGTAGTCACCTCTGCACCTGCCAGAAAATAGTAAGAATGATATAAATCAACATTCCGCTGAAAATTAAGCAAAATATCTCCTTGCACCTTTGGCAAAATTGCAAATTCAACGTTCGTTGCTCCCATCAAAGCCGAAGCGCCTACTCGATACACCACATCATCCGTATTCAGAAAAAGTAGTCTTGCTCCTACTTCTCCAAAACTCATATTCTGATAGGCATACCCTGCATGAACTAGACGGTGTACTGCTGTTTGTGATTTCATCATCCCGGTAGTTCCCAGCAACATTAAAAGGCTAATTGCCACGATGTTCTTCATAATATAGATTGAATTAATCCGCTAAAGTTAAAAAAAACTGCCTTATCGTTTGATAAAGCAGTTTGTGAATTTCCTACAGACCGAACGCCTGTTTTATATCTTCCACTCGATCTAGTTTCTCCCAAGTAAAGAATTCTAGATTTTCGATGGTTTTTTGATTGCTTTTGTCAATATTGAAGGTTTTGTCAGCAACAAAATAGGATCTTCCCATATGACCGTAAGAAGCAGTTTCCTGATAAATAGGATTTCTAAGTTTCAGATTTTGTTCGATTGCATAAGGTCTCAAATCAAAAATCGATTTAAGTTTCTCCGCAATTTCTCCATCTGTTAAGTCTACCTTAGAGGTTCCGTAAGTGGTTACAAAAAGCCCACAAGGCTCCGCTACCCCAATAGCATAAGAAACCTGAACTAAAACCTCATCAGCAACGCCCGCAGCTACAAGATTTTTAGCGATATGACGTGTCGCATAAGCAGCACTACGGTCTACTTTAGAAGGATCTTTTCCTGAGAAGGCTCCTCCACCATGGGCTCCTTTACCACCATAAGTATCCACAATGATTTTTCTTCCTGTTAAACCAGTATCACCATGAGGTCCCCCAATTACGAACTTACCGGTTGGATTAATATGATATTTAATTTGATCATTGAATAGATTCTGGATTTCAGGCTTTTGTGCTGCTTTAACTTTAGGAATAAGAATATCAATAATATCCTGCTTGATTTTCTTCAGCATTTCTTCTTCCGTGTCGAATTCATCATGCTGAGTTGAAACTACAATAGAATCAATTCTAATCGGCTTGTGATCATCAGAATACTCGATGGTTACTTGTGATTTAGCATCCGGACGAAGATAATTAATTTGATCTCCCGCTCGACGTAGATTGGACAGTTCTCGCAAGATTGTATGAGCCAAATCTAAAGCCAAAGGCATGTAGTTATCAGTTTCATTGGTCGCATATCCGAACATCATTCCCTGATCTCCAGCGCCTTGTGCGTTTGCTCTCGTTTCAAAATCTACCGTTTCATTAACGCGATCAACACCCTGATTGATGTCTGGACTTTGTTCGTGGATCGCAGAGATCACTCCACAAGAATCGCCGTTAAACATATACTCGCCTTTGGTATATCCAATTTCGTTGATTACTTTACGGGCAATATCTTGAACGTCTAGATACGCTTCGGACTTTACTTCTCCAGCTAGCACCACTTGTCCTGTCGTTACCAAGGTTTCGCAGGCAACTTTTGATTGTGGGTCGTAAGCTAAAAAGTGGTCGATAAGCGCATCGGAAATCTGATCTGCAATTTTATCCGGATGTCCTTCGGAAACAGATTCGGACGTAAATAAATAGGACATATTCTTCTTTTGGTTTAAGTTAAAATAAGAGGAAGCTGAGCAGAAAAAAAGCTAAAAAGAAAATCTGTTTTAGCATTTTTTTTAGAGGTTGCAATCAGCTCAAATTTTTCCTCATGACAAGTCCGCAAAGTTACAGACTATTTGAAGAATAGCAAAAAATAAATCCTTAAAACTCTCTTTATTGAGGTTTTACACTGGTATAGTCTTCTGGATTTTTGTTATAATTTAGCTTGTCTTCGAGAGATTTTTTAATAGAAGTCGCCATTTCATCAAGAATCTTCTGTTTATAGGTTGGTTTGTAGTAAATTAAACTAATTTCTCGCGACGGAAAAGGTTTGCGGAAGCGCATTATTTTTTCCGACTGATCTTTGGACATTTGGGATACCGCAAGCTCTGGGACAATGGTAATTCCGCCCACTTTGTCAACCATCTGAATCAAAGTATTCACATTAGATGCTAAAAAATCAAGGTTTTTAGGTTTCAATGAATTTTCCTTCAGCATACAAATGTTCTCCACTTGCGTTCTTAGGCAATTGCCTTCCTCCAAAAGCCAAACTTTATTACTGTCGATTTCTTCAGGAAGAACAAAAGTGTCTTTCGTAATTTTCTCCGAAGAGTAAATCATCAGCTCTTCATTGAAGAGAAAATGCTGATAGAATTCGGAAGCAGCTTCGTAAGGAGTAGAAATAATTCCCGCATCAAGTTCTCCGGATTTAAGACCTTTGATGATGCTGTCTGTCGTCATCTCTTTAACACTAAGTTCAATTTTCGGATTATTCTGCAGAAAAGAAAATATTTCATCCGGTAAGATGTAGCTCGAAGTTGTCGGGATGATTCCTAGATTTAATTTACCTGCGAGGACATTATTCAACAAACTTGCTTGGTTTTTTAAGTCATTAACGGCATCGATAACCTGTCGCGCTTTTTCGATAAGTTGAATTCCTACATCGGTCGTACGGATAGGATGCGTTGTACGATCGAAAACTTTCACGTCCAGTTCATCCTCAAACTTTTGAATCATGGCACTAAGCGTGGGCTGTGTTATAAAACAGGATTGAGCTGCTTTGCCAAAATGCTTATACTTATCTACTGCGATAAGATATTCCAATTGCTGAATATTCATTTGATTAGGTTTATCTATGCAAATCTACATCTTTTATCTATTTTAAATTTAAATGGAATATTATTCTATTACATTTATTTAAATTTGTTACATCAATAGATCGCAGGTCTTCAAGCAATTATATTATGGAAAACCAAAACGAAACCTCATATATCAGTCCTCTTTACGCTGCTTACATGCAAAATCAATTGGCAAAGCAAATTCAAAAGAAAACGCCGTATCGTTATGTGAGCACTAAAGGTAGTGGAGCGTACGGGAAATTTACGGTGACGCACGATATCAATTCATACACAAAAGCTAATTTATTCTCAGAGATTGGAAAGGAAACAAAGGTTTTCGTGCGTTTTTCCACTATGTTTTCAGAAGTCGGCAGTCCTGATGCCGTAAGGGATATCCGCGGTTTTTCAACTAAATTTTATACCGACGAAGGAAACTGGGACTTAGTGGGTAGCAACTTCCCCGTTTTTTATGTAAAAGAGCCACAAAAGTTTGGGCGTTTAATGCAATCGCATGGGAAAGATACGCGTACCAATTTGGTAAGTACCACTGCAAAGTGGAACTTCTTCTGTGCTCATCCGGAATCCCTTCATCAATTACTGATTCTTTTTTCGGAGCGAGGAATACCACGTGGTTATAGAGCCATGAATGGATATGGTCTTCACACCTATTCGTTCATCAACGACAGACAAGAATGTTTTTGGGTAAAATTCCATTGGAAATCAAAACAGGGGATTAAGAATTTTTCGGAGAATGAAACTTCGGAAGTTTCAACCGACTATGCTCAGGAAGACTTGGTAGACGCACTAGACCGCGGAGAAAATCCAAAGTGGACCCTTTACATCCAAGTTATGACGGATGAAGAAGCTAATGAGTACCGTTGGAATCCTTTTGATCCCACCAAAGTCTGGCTTCATGATGATTTTCCTTTAATGGAGGTTGGTGATCTCGAACTTAACCAATTGCCCGAAGATTATTTTACACACGTGGAGCAGGCAACATTTTCCCCAGGAAGCTTAGTGCCAGGTATCGGCTTGTCACCAGATAAAATTCTTCAATCTCGCATTTTTTCTTACAGCGAAGCACAACGAAGCCGCACCGGCATGCATTCAGATCAATTGGAAGTTAACCGAAATCCTCACATTCAACCTCATCACTTAGCGGCAGAACTATCGGGCGATTCCTTGATTACTAATACCAGCTATGAGAATGAGGATGATCATTATACCCAAGCCGGTTTATTTTACACTAAAGCCTTAAATGATGAAAGTCGAGCGACTCTTATTAACAACATCGTCGCATCCATGAAACAAATTTCAGGACCGGCAAGACTTTCGATTATTAATCGTCAACTATGCCATTATTTTAGAGCGAATATTGAGTTAGGGGTGAAAATCGCAACGGGATTACAAATAAATATCGATGCGAACATGATGAGCCATACAATGAACAGCTTTTAAGCACGATTTAATGAAAAAAATTCGCTAATTTGCAAAATTGAACTAATAAATAACAATGAATTACAATAACCTTCTTGTCGAGAAAGAGCAAAAAATTGCTGTAGTAACCATAAATCGCCCACAAAGTCTTAATGCATTAAACTCGGAAATAATACGCGAATTAAGCGAAGCTTTCGGTAGTCTGGAAAATGACCCGGAAGTAAGATGTATCATCCTTACTGGCCAGGGTGAAAAATCTTTTGTTGCCGGAGCCGACATTAAAGAATTCTCTGATTTCGGGACTTCACAAGCTGAAGAGCTTGCGAGAAAAGGACAAGAATCACTTTTTAACAAAGTTGAAAATTTAAGCAAACCTGTAATTGCAGCAGTTAATGGTTTTGCTCTGGGTGGCGGGTTAGAACTTGCGATGTCATGCCACATTCGTTATGCATCAGATAACGCAAAACTTGGTCTCCCAGAAGTTACCTTAGGTTTAATACCTGGCTACGGAGGCACTCAACGCTTGCCAAAATTAGTGGGTAAAGGCTTAGCGAACGAAATTATTTTTTCTGCTAAAATGATTCCGGCTATCCGCGCAAAAGAAATGGGACTTGTAAACGAAGTTTTTAGTCAAGCCGAACTTCTAGATAAAGCAAAAGAATTAGCAAACACGATTTCACAAAATTCGCCAATGGGAATTTCGAAAGCTATTGAGGCGGTAAACCTTTATGACACTGACAAAGGTTTTGCAACTGAGATTAAATCTTTCGGAGAACTCTTTGAAATGGACGATAAGAAAGAGGGCGTTGCAGCGTTCTTAGAGAAAAGAAAACCTTCATTTTAATAAAGTTTTAATTGAAAGCCACAAAATTTGATCTTGCTTATTTAAAAATGGCCATGGAATGGGCCAAGCTTTCGTACTGCAAAAGAAAAAAAGTGGGTGCTCTTATCGTGAAAGACCGGATGATTATTTCTGATGGTTATAACGGAACACCTTCAGGTTTCGAAAATTGCTGTGAAGATGGTGCCGGGAAAACACACTGGTACGTTCTTCATGCCGAAGCCAACGCCATTCTTAAATTGGCAGGATCTACACAATCTGCTAAAGATGCTACTTTATACTTAACGCTCTCACCGTGTAAAGAATGTAGCAAATTAGCACTGCAAGCAGGTATCAAAAGAATTGTCTATATGGATGATTATTCAGATAATTCTGGAATTGAATTTTTAAAAAACCACGGAATAGACATACTAAAGATAGCAGCAGAAGAACTTCTATAACCCCTTAAAACACAAAGCATGATCACCTGGGACGAAAAAATTAAAGATTTCGAAAACTTCCTGAAATTCGAACGAAACTTTTCGGACAACACTCTTGACGCATATCTGCGTGATATTCGTAAACTGCGTGATTATGCCGAACAAACAATTGACAACATTGGCCCGCTGGAAATTACCTATGAACATCTTCAGGAGTACCTCTTCCAACTGTCTAAACAGAAATTCAGTGAAAGATCTCAGGCAAGATGGATTTCTTCCATTAAGGCTTTCTTCAAATATTTAAATGAAGACGAGGCCCGCGATGATAACCCCACAACATTACTGGAAAGTCCCAAACTAGGACTTTACCTACCCGACACTTTGAGTTTTGAGGACGTGGAAAGAATCGTGAAAGCAATAAACATCAATACCGATTTAGGCCGAAGAAATCAATGTATGATTGAAGTTCTGTATGGTTGTGGCTTACGGGTTTCCGAACTTATCGATCTTAAAATATCCAATATTAACTTCCGTGAATCTTATCTGAAGGTAGAAGGGAAAGGTGACAAAAGTAGATTTGTTCCTCTAGCCACCTACACCGCAAAATTGATTAAGGGCTACATCAACGAAGTTCGTTCGAAATATAAAATTAATAAAAAGTGTGAAGATATCTTGTTCTTAAACAGCCGCGGTTCGGCGATGTCAAGGGTAATCGTCTTTATTATTATTAAGGAGCTTACTGAAAAAGCGGGCATCAACAAAAAGATTTCTCCACACACCTTCAGACATTCTTTCGCTACTCATCTACTGCAGAACGGAGCCGATTTACGATACATTCAGGAAATGTTGGGCCATTCAAGCATTACCACGACAGAAATATACACGCATCTTAAAAATGAAGAACTTCGCGATGTCATTTTAAATTACCATCCTCGAAATAAAGTGGTGTAATGGATTTGAAATTCTGCCCAAAATGCGGTCAGCAATCTTTAACGTGGGACGGCGAAAAAAAATGGTCCTGCGAAGAATGTGGTTATACCCTTTTCCATAATGTGGCAGGAGCAGTTGCAGTACTGATTAAAATGGAAGGCGAAATCCTTTTCACCCGAAGAAATCAAGAGCCTAAAAAAGGAAAACTCGATTTACCAGGCGGCTTTATCGACCCCAAAGAAAGTGCTGAAGAAGCCTGTCAAAGAGAAATTCGGGAAGAACTCAACATCACCATAGCAAAGGAAAACTTTAAATATCTGAAGAGTTTACCGAACATTTACGAATATAAAAACATCAATTACAACACAATTGATTTGTTCTACGAAACCGAACTTGCGGAAAAGAGTAATTTCAAACTGGCTGTGGATGAAATATCTGAAGTAGTCTGGATTAAAGCTGAGGAACTTAATATCGAAGATTTAGCTTTTGAATCTCAAAAGAAATTCTTCGGTCAGTGGCTGAAATTATAATTCCATTACATTTCTAATCTGGAATGTCTTATTTTTGGCGAATGAATGAGACTCCTAACATTGCCCAACAAATTGTTTACGAAGACAACCACCTTTTAATCATTAATAAAAAGGCAGGACAACTTGTGCAAGGAGATAAAACAGGAGACGCTTCTCTTCTTGACCTTATTAAAGATTACATTAAAATAAGAGACCACAAACCCGGAAATGTTTTCTTAGGATTGGTTCATCGTATTGATCGTCCTACTACCGGCTTGGTAATTTACGCTAAAACGTCCAAAGCCCTTACGAGACTAACCCAGATGGTTAAAAACCGGGAGATTACAAAGACCTATTGGGCTGTGGTAACCAAAGAAAATATTCCGCAGGAACAACGTTTAGTGCATTATCTTCAGAAAAACGAAAAAACCAACAAGGCTACCATTTTTATTAAGCCCACAGATAAAGCTAAAGAATCGATTCTAAATTATCGAATTATAAAAGTTCTCGATAATTTTCAGCTTTTGGAGGTTGACCTAGAAACCGGGCGACATCACCAGATTAGAGCGCAACTTTCAAAGATCGGAGTTCCTATTAAGGGAGATTTGAAATACGGCTCGGCTCGATCAAATCCGGATTGTGGCATTCACCTTCACGCGAGAAAACTAACTTTCAAGCACCCTGTAACAAAAGAAAATATAGAGGTTACAGCACCTGTTCCACAATCTGACGCTGTCTGGAAAGCTTGCGAAACCGTATAAGATAAAAAAACCGTTCAATATCTGAACGGTTTTTATTTATCTAAACGATCTATTAAAGACCTTTTCTAGCTTCTTCAGCAATAAGATTCAATGCAGAACCTGCACGGAACCAACCGATTTGCTGCTCATTGTAGGTGTGATTTGCCATAACAATATCTTTTGATCCGTCTGCATGTACAAACTCTAGCGTCAAAGGTTTCCCTGGAGCAAACTGATCTAAATCTAAGAAGTTAATCGTGTCATCTTCGTAGATTTTATCATAATCTTCCGGATTAGCAAATGTAAGTCCTAACATCCCTTGCTTTTTAAGGTTTGTTTCGTGGATTCTTGCAAAAGATTTTACTAAAACCGCTCTAACTCCCAAATGTCTCGGCTCCATCGCAGCGTGCTCACGAGAAGAACCTTCCCCATAGTTTTGGTCGCCCACTACCACAGATGCTATACCTGCTGCTTTGTAAGCTCTTGCTACATTAGGAACCTCATCATACTCTCCAGTTAAAGTATTTTTGACCTTATTCGTTTCCATGTTGTAAGCATTAACAGCTCCAATCAACATGTTATTCGAAATATTGTCAAGGTGACCACGGTATTTCAACCAAGGACCAGCCATTGAAATATGGTCGGTTGTACATTTTCCGAAGGCTTTGATTAGAAGCTTAGCTCCAGAAATATTTTGTCCATCCCAAGGCTTGAAAGGTTCCAACAATTGAAGTCTGTCAGAATCCGGGCTTACTACCACTTGAACTTGAGAACCGTCTTCCGAAGGTGCCTGATAACCGTTGTCATCTACAGCAAATCCTTTCTGCGGAAGCTCGTGACCTTTAGGTTCATTAAGTTTAATTTGTTCCCCGTTTTGGTTTGTTAACGTATCTGTAATCGGGTTGAAATCTAAACGACCAGAAATTGCTACCGCTGCTACCATCTCTGGAGAGGCAACAAATGCGTGCGTATTTGGGTTTCCGTCTGCTCTCTTGGCAAAGTTTCTGTTGAATGAGTGAATGATGGAGTTTTTCTCACCTCTTTCAGCTCCTTCTCTATCCCACTGCCCGATACAAGGACCACACGCATTGGTGAAGATTCTTGCAGATTCAAACTTTCTGAATGAATCTAAGAAACCATCACGTTCTGCAGTGAATTTAACCTGCTCAGATCCTGGATTGATTCCTAAAATTGCTTTAGGCTTAACTCCTTTCGCAACCGCATCTTCTACAATAGATGCTGCTCTTGATAAATCCTCATAAGATGAGTTGGTACAAGAACCAATTAAGGCCCATTCTACATCTAAAGGCCAACCGTTAGCTTCAGCTTTCGCACGGAATTCTGACACTGGGGTAGCCAAATCCGGAGTAAAAGGACCGTTAAGGTGTGGCGCTAGCTCATCTAAATTAATTTCAATAACCTGATCGAAATACAATTCAGGGTTTGCATAAACTTCAGCATCCCCTGTTAAGTGTTCTGCAATTTTATCAGCTTCATCAACAACGGCTTGTCTGCCTGTTGCTGCTAAATATCTTCTCATGGAATCATCGTATCCGAAAGTTGAGGTTGTTGCACCAATTTCAGCTCCCATGTTACAAATAGTTCCTTTTCCTGTAGCGGAAAGACTTTCTGCTCCTTCACCAAAATATTCAACGATACAACCTGTTCCTCCTTTTACCGTAAGGATACCCGCCACTTTAAGGATAACATCTTTAGCGGAAGTCCAACCGTTTAGTTTTCCGGTTAACTTCACACCAATAAGTTTTGGCATTTTAAGTTCCCAAGCCATACCAGCCATTACATCAACAGCATCAGCTCCACCAACACCAATTGCCACCATCCCTAAACCACCTGCGTTAACAGTGTGAGAGTCAGTACCAATCATCATTCCTCCAGGGAAAGCATAGTTCTCTAATACCACTTGGTGAATAATACCTGCACCTGGCTTCCAAAATCCGATTCCGTATTTGTCACAAACTGAACTCAAAAAGTTAAATACTTCTGAGTTTTTGTTAATCCCTTCCTGTAAATCTGCTTCCGCACCAACACGTGCCTGGATAAGGTGATCTGCGTGCACAGTTGAAGGTATAGCAACTTTTGGTTTACCTGCTTGCATGAACTGAAGCAAAGCCATCTGTGCTGTCGCATCTTGCATCGCAACACGGTCTGGTGCGAAATCCACATAAGAATTCCCGCGTTCGTAAGCCTGCGTTGCATTACCTTCCCAAAGGTGCGTGTAAAGAATTTTTTCGGATAGGGTAAGCGGTTTTCCCACGATCTCGCGTGCTTTCGCGATTCTTTCTGGATAGCGTTCGTACACCGCTTTGATCATATCAAAATCGAATATCATATCTATAATTTTTTTTGATTTTTTGAAAACGTAAAATTACAAATTTTTTACCTTTGATTTAGTCATTAATCATTTAGAATCGTTATAAATGCTATGGTATAAATCTATATTTATACTAAATGAAAACGTTAATTAGCTACTTTATCTCGCACTTTCAGTTTATTTTTAACCATAAATTCAATAATATCACAATCAGGCCCGCTTTCATCGTCTTACTTCTAGTCTTAATGACTGGCTTACTATTGCTTATCTACAGGCAAAATGTTGATTTGTTTTTCATACGTTGTCCTTTCAATTATCTGACTGGGTATCAATGTCCGGGATGTGGCTCTCAGCGTGCTGTTTATGAATTACTACATTTAAATTTCAGAAAAGCTTTTGTACTGAATCCATTGGTGATTATCACTATACTTTATTTTGGATTCCTACTTCTGTCCAAAACAACTTATATCAGAAAAAAAATCCCACAACTAAAGGTTATTTTAGTCAGCTGGAAAACATTGGCTATAGCAATATTGGTCATAATTTTGTTTGGAGTTTTGCGTAATTTCTAAAACCGTAATTTTGCATTCCCATAAAAGTGGTTATCTATGAAGCTGAAAATCTGTTTCCTTTTATTATTGACTTTCGTATTTGATTTTGCTCAGAGCCAAAAATCTATTGAGAAAGATCTCCCTATCAAGGTTGATTCTAGTAAATCTGAAAATCAAATCGCCAAATTAATTCCGCAAAAAATAGACGGTAAATTCGGTTATACCGATCATTCCGGTAAAGTGGTTATTCCACACGTGTATAGCAACGTAGGATTTTTTGCAGAGGACTGTACCTTACTAAATTCTCCTAATATTAAGGTTCGAAAATTCGGATCAAAGGATTATGCTTCAGTTCGCTACAATGGCGTGGATTTCAGAATTAATGCTTCCGGGAAACGAGTATACCAATTCAAAAAAAGTGATTTAGGAAAATGCCCATCCGAATTCAAGGCGCAACTTTATCATGCTTATATCATGAACGACACTTTTGGGATTATCGATAAGACAAAATTCGAGCATCCGGGAGATTACCGACAATTCACCATCTATCCTCAGTATGACTATTTGCATATACTTGAAGGTGATAATCTAGAGAATCCGATGATTGTTGCATCGAGAAACAACCGTTTTGGTATTATTGATATACATAATAGAGTGGTTGTACCATTTGAGTACAGTGATATCAAAAGAAATTTCAGCTGGAAACTCGCTAAACTTTTCGAAGTTACCAAAGATGGTATCAATTATTATTACATTGACGCCAACAACAAGGGTTATTAATGAAATTTTATTAACTTCGCTGCTCGAAATAAAGGGGTGCTGTAAAAAGCTGAGATTATACCCAATGAACCTGGAACAGGTAATGCTGTTTAGGGACAACTGAAATGAAAAGGTAAAATCAATAGACGTATTGTTTTATAAACCTGATCATTTCTGATAATCGCCCCTTTTATTCAATTAATATTTAAAAATTAAAAGAATGAAAGGATTTTTTGTTTTTGGCCTCATCGCAGGTCCATTCTACTTTGCGCAAAACCTAACGCAAGACACCATTAAAACCCAACAGATTGAAAGTGTAAATTTTACACAAAGATTACCAGTCTCAAAGGAAATCATTAACGTTGAAAAGGATTTGGGTCATAAAAATTTAGGACAGGATCTTCCGATTTTATTGAAAAACCAAACCTCAGTCATTTCAACGTCTGATGCCGGAAATGGAGTTGGCTACACCGGATTAAGAATTCGAGGCGTGGGTGGAAATGGAATCAATGTAATGCTTAACGGCGTACCTTATAACGACTCCGAATCTCAAGGAACTTTTTTTGTGAATGTTCCTGATCTTACGAGTTCCGCATCTCAAATTATAATTCAGCGCGGTGTAGGAACTTCCTCAAATGGTGTTTCTGCATTCGGGGCGAGCGTCAATATTCTGTCAAAAAACCCGGAGGAAAAGTTTTATGTAAAAACCGACAACTCCTATGGCTCTTTCAATACCTATAAATATTCAGCTGAGATTGGAAGCGGAAAATTCTGGGATAATAAACTATCGTTAATGGGACGTTTTAGCAAAATACATTCTGATGGATATATCGACAGAGCTTTTTCTGATCTCCAATCGTATAATTTCACTGCGTTATTTGAAGAAAAAAACACGAAAATCCGCTTTTTAACCTTTGGTGGAAAAGAAAAAACTTATCAGGCATGGAACGGGATAGACCGCACAACTTGGGAAAAAAATCCTACTTACAATTCTTCAGGAGCAATCTATGATACCAATTGGGAAAACATCGTAGGTTTCTATGATAATGAAACCGATAATTATCGCCAAAATCACTACCACCTCCTGTGGGAGCAAAAATTGAGTAGAAACTGGAATCTCGAAACCACATTACACTACACCCGTGGAAAAGGTTATTACGAAAATTATAAACAAGGCGACCCTTTTTCACGGTATAATCTTCCAGACCAAGGATCGGAGGAATACTCAGATTTTATCAGAAAAAAGTGGCTCGACAACGATTTTTACGGCGCAGTAGCGACGCTTTACGGTAAGATTGAAAATGTAGATCTTAATTTTGGACTGGTCGGCAATCAATACTACGGACGACACTTCGGCGAGGTTAATGGAGTGTTTTTTACCGAAATCCAAGATCATGAGTATTATCGAAATCGTTCCGTGAAAAATGAAGCTGCCTCCTTTGCAAAGGCGATAGTTCGGTTAAACAGATTTGAAATTTTTGGTGATTTACAGTTGCGACATATTGACTACGATACTAAAATTCAGTTACAGGGTGACGACGAAGGCGTGAACCTAGACAAGAAGTGGACATTTTTTAATCCCAAAGCAGGTATAAATTATAAAATTCCTTCTGGTAAACTCTTCTTCTCTATCGCTGTTGCCCAAAGAGAACCAAATCGTGATGATTTATTTGCCAACCCAAACACCGAAGCAGAGAAACTCTACGATTTCGAAGCCGGAATAGAAAAAGGAAACAGTAATTTTTCTTTTAGCGGAAATATTTACTATATGGATTACTTTAATCAACTGGTTTACAACGGACAGATTAACAATATTGGCGAATTTATTCGGGTTAATTCCGGAAGAAGTTACCGACTAGGCGTGGAAATAGGTGCCGTAGCTAAACTTTCTGACCATTGGACATTGAATGGCAATTTAAATCTAAGCCGGAATCGAAATATTGATTTTAAAAATGAAACGTCTTCAGGTCTTGAAAATCTCGGCAATACCCCACTTTCATTTTCTCCGAATATCATCGCGAATCTAATGGCAAGTTATAGCCCTATAAATAATTTAAGCTTAAATATTCAGAACCAATATGTTGGGAAACAATTTTTAGACAACACCAACAATCCTGAATTGCAATTAGATGATTATTTCCTCACAGATTTTAGCACACAGTATATTCTAAAATTCTCTAGAATAGAGGTGGATCTAAAACTGATTATCAATAATCTGTTCAACCAGAAATTTGTTAATAATGGCTATGTTTACGATGGACCCATCTATTTTGCACAGGCTGGGACAAACTTTATGTTTGGTTTAGGATTGCGATTTCAATAAAATAATGTTCCTCAATTTAAATAATATAAACCAATCGCTTAAGTAAATGATAACGAATTAGAAGACCGCCATTCCAGTGGTCTTTTTGTTTTGAATAAGTCGTTCAAATAGCATAAATTTGCGCACATGAATTTCCAAGAGAATCTCTATCAATTTCTTAAAAGAAACAACCGCGTTTCGGTTGAAAGTTTTGGCACTTTTTATCTCCAGAAAAGTAATGCAATTGTTGAAACCACCACCAACCGTATACTTCCGCCTGGTAAAGTTGTTGCATTCGATCATAATTCAGATAGCGCGGATGACGCATTTGCCGAATTCCTAGCCACTCAAAACTCAACTACTGTCGAAACAGCAAAAGACGAAATTAAAAAACAGATCACTTATTGGAATTCAATTCTGGAAAAAGACGGGCAACTCACCCTCGACAACATCGGCACTTTTACCCTGAGCGATAGCAGTTTACTTTTCAACGGAAACCGTTTCGAGAATCTTTCACCAGACTTCTACGGACTTGAAGAAATCAACATTTCAGACATTAAAAGTTCCAAGAGAATTACTTCAGGAAATTCATCATATCGTTTTGCGAAAACAGTTTACTGGTTGCTGCCTCTGCTTTTGATTGGTGCTGCCATAGGATATTTGGCAGCTACACAACCAGAATTGCTTTTCGGTGAAAAAACTTTTAAAAACGAAATCGCTCCTGAGAAAAAAGTTGAAAGCATTAAGACTAAACCTGTTACCCAATCCAACATCATAAAAGATTCTTTAGAAACAGATTCTACCGCCATTAAACCTACAGTTAAAACATGGAAAAAATAAAGAAAGCCGCCGATTCATTAACGGTAATGACCAATATCGTACTCCCTAACGAGACCAATTCTCTAAGAAATCTTTTTGGCGGGGAGTTGCTCGCAAAGATGGATCGCTGCGCATCTATTTCTGCCGCAAGACACTGCGAACGCCGTGTTGTAACAGCATCGGTTAACCATGTCTCTTTTAATCATCCAATTCCGGAAGGAGGTATTGTAGTGCTGGAATCTAAGGTTTCCCGAGCTTTTTCTACTTCCATGGAGATCTATGTAGATGTTTGGTTAGATGATCCCATCAATCAGAAAAAAATACATACCAACGAAGGGATTTATACTTTTGTTGCGGTAGACGAGTTCAACAGGCCGATTCCAATTCCGAAGATGGAACCAGAAAGCGATCTTGAGATAAAACGTTTTGATGCAGCGCTACGCCGAAAAGAACTCTCTCTTATCCTTTCCGGCAGAATGAAACCCACCGAATCTACTGAACTGAAAAAACTTTTTCAGGATTCATAAATGAGAATTTTACAGCTCGATAAAAACCATCCTCTCATCACAGAGCAACTTACTGCGATGAACTTTAGCGTGGAGGAAGATACTATTTCAACCTACTTAGAAGTTTTGACGAAAATTGGTGTGTATGATGGCATAATTTTAAGAAGTAGAATCCCGATTGATAAAAACTTGCTGGAGCCCGCAAAAAACTTAAAATTTATCGCAAGGGTTGGTGCCGGCATGGAAAATATTGATATAGAATTTGCTAGAAGCAAAAATATCGCCCTGATCAGCTCTCCCGAGGGTAATCGAGATTCTGTCGCTGAACATGTTGTCGGGATGCTCCTTATTTTAATGCATCGACTCTTTATCTCCTCACTCGAAGTTAAAAACGGCATTTGGAGACGCGAAGAGAATCGTGGAGATGAACTACTCGGTAAAACTTTCGGAATTATCGGCTACGGAAATATGGGTAAAGCAGTGGCTAAACGGCTCTCCGGTTTCGGTGTGAAAGTGATATTTCACGACATTTTGCCTCATCTCTCAGATGAGTTTGCGACTCAAGTTTCACTAGAGCAACTGCAAAAAGATTCGGATATTATCAGTTTACATCTGCCTGAAACTCCAGAAACTTATCATCTCGTTGACGAACACTTTTTCGGCGCAACTAAGAAAAGTCTCTATCTTATTAATACAGCCAGAGGTAAGCATATCAAAACAAAAGCTTTGATTTCTGCTATTGAAAGCGGAAAGGTAAAAGGAGCCTGCTTAGACGTGCTGGAGTTTGAAAAACCTTCTTTCGAGAATATTGAAACCAAAAACGAGGATCTTGAGTACTTATTAAATTCTGACAAAGTGATTGTTACACCTCATATTGCGGGCTGGACCATCCAGAGCAAAGAGAAATTAGCTCAAATCATTGTAGATAAAATAGCTACTCTATTCTGTAATTCTTAACAAGTTTTAAGATTTTGTTAAGGGAGATTTGCGAAGAATTTCGCTTATCTTGCGGAAATTTTTGTTCCTTAACCGCTAAACATGATTTTATTCCGCAGAACAATCTTTATCCTACTAACACTGATAACTTTAGCTTCTTGTTCTAAAGCAAACACTGAGCCAGAGCCACCTGCAAGGACATTACCCCATTTTGGCGGCATTGATTTAGAGGATATTTTCAATAGGCGCGATAACAAATTAGAGAATAAAGATTCAATTGTTAATGTCATCAATCAATACTATGATAACGTATGGGAAAAAGGTGATTTATGGGGAGGATTTCTGGTTGCAAAGGGAGACGAAATTCTTTTCGAATCTTATCGCGGTTACAGCCAAGATCTCCAACAAGCACCTATTAATGACAGCGTAGCGCTGCATGTTGCCTCAATATCCAAATCGATTACGGCAATGGCGGTGATGAAGTTAGTAGAGGCTAAGAAATTAAATTTGCACGAACCTTTAACAACTATATTTCCGGGTTTTCCCTATCCAAATGTAACCGTTTTTAACCTTCTAACACAAAGAAGCGGTCTCCCGAAGTATGAATATTTCATTGAGAAAATTACTCCACGACCAGCGGAACTCGATAAGAAATTTCTCACCAATCAAGATATTCTCAATTTTCTTATAAAATACAAACCGGAGTTAGCACGAGCTACGGATACCGGCTTCATGTACTGCAATACCAATTATGCTTTACTCGCATTAATTATTGAAAAAATTACTAAAACACCTTTTCCGGAAGCAATGCAGCAAATGGTTTTCAGACCATTGAAAATGAAAAACACTTACATTTTTCAGGAGAAGGATACCTTAAAAGCAGCAAAATCTTTTTATCAACGAGGCCCAAAAGTTCATCCTTATGATCGGCTGGATGTTATCTATGGAGACAAGAATGTTTATACTACACCACGAGATTTACTCAACTTTTCTAAGGCTTTGTACGCTAAACATTTTCTGAACCTCGATTTATACAATTTGATATTCGAACCTTACAGCAACGAACGTCCAGGCGTAAACAATTACGGAATCGGATTCCGAATGAAGATTTTTAACAATGGAGAGAAACTCACCTATCATAACGGCTGGTGGCATGGTACCAACTCTGTATTTGCGCATCTTTTAAAATCTAATGTAACCATTATTGCCATCGGCAATAAATATTCGCAAAGGGTTTACTCCTCTATGGCATTAACAGGTTTGTTTGAAGATTTCCCGCCGGAAATTGCAAAACTTCAGAAAATAATGCAGGACCGTAACCTTGCTAAAAACTCCGGAACCATTGACACCATCACAGGTAACGAAAACTTCAGTGAATAATTAGTAATTTTGCTTAAAATTCATCAATGAAGAAAATTCTTTTTCTAATTGTTTTCACGATCCTTTTTCAATCCTGCGCACGTGTAGGTTCACCGGCGGGTGGCGATAAAGATACCCTGGCACCCAATGTTATCAGCAGTAATATTGACAGTCCACGCGTAAACGTCCCGACCGACATCCGAGAATTAAGAATTGATTTTGATGAATATATTACGCTAAAGGACATTAACCGTCAACTAATTGTTTCGCCCCCTTTACAGAGAATGACGAAAATTATTCCTAGCGGAATGGCAAACAAGTACCTACTAATTAAGTGGAACGACACCTTAAAAGAGAACACGACTTATAACTTCAATTTTGGTAACGCTATTCAAGATAATAATGAAGGAAACCCCTTAAGATATTATAATTTCGCGTTTTCAACGGGGCCGGAAATTGATGAACTTTACATCAGCGGTGAGCTAAGAAACATTTTAGAGAATAGCAACAACACAAACAGCCAAGAAAAAAACCTTGTAGTTGGCTTATATCCTGTTACGGACAGTATGGACTACAGACAGAAGCCTTATTACATAGCGAAAGCTGATCCCGATGGCTACTTCGAACTTAATTATCTTTCTCCGGGCAATTACCGAATTCTGGCCTTCGAGGACACCAATACGAATTCTGTTTACGATGCGGGCACTGAAAATGTGGCATTCCTTCCGGAAAACGTACAGCTGGGCAAAAGCATTTCCGGCCTAAATTTAAATTTATTTCCTTCCAGAAAAGCAGTAAAATATGTTGAAATGAAGGAAAATCCTGGCGGAATCCTTATGACTTTTGAAGGAAATCCGGACAGTGTACAAGTTCGTTCACTGAATGAAAAAATTCAGGATTACCGTATAACCCATCGTCCAAAATCCGACTCCGTTAACATCTGGTTCGACGCTGAAAAGCTTGATGTTGGTATTTCTGCAAGTGAAAATCTACGATTCAGTTATGACGATGGCATCAAGCAAGATACCGTTTCAGTTTTTTATCGTTATAACACCAAGAATGAAATGATTGTATCTAATTCTAAAGGAAATTTATTGGCGCCAGATCGTGATTTCATCATCAGCTCAAATTACCATATCGACAGTATAGACATTCGGGACTGGACTTTGGTTTCGGACAGTATTCAGCAAGATTTTACAGCAAGGATTTCGGAGCAAAATCCTTACGTAGTGTTTATTACTTCTGATTTTAAAGAAGGAAAGAAATATTCTTTAACGGTGCAGAGAGGTACGGTCTCTTCATTTTATGAAACCATTGAAAAATCTTACCGATTCGATTTCGAAGCGGATAAAACCGAAAATTATGGATCGTTTAACCTAATTATTGAGAATGCTCCTGCGACCAAATTCTGGCTTCAACTCCTTACAGAAAATAATACTGTCGAATATTCAGCGTATACCAGCGGTTATAACCACTCTTTCAATGCGGTAAAGCCTGGCAGATATCGGGTTCGTATTTTGGTGGATCAAAATGAGAATACCGTATGGGACGCAGCGGACCTCCTATCTGGAACTTTTGCAGAGGAAGTTTATCTCTATAACAAAATTATCGACGTTAGGCCATTATGGGAAATCCGTGAAAGTTGGGATTTGAAGACAGAGAGCAATAAATCTCCTTCGGAAGTTAATTTACCACCTACCGAGCCAAGCAATCGTTAGTATGAAGACATTTAAAACGATTTTATTCTGGAGTCTGCTCGCATTGGTTCTCATACAATTCATTCCAGTAAACCGCACCAATTTGCCTGTAAAATCCCAAGAGAACTTCGTGGATGTTTTTGCGACACCGAAAAATGTGCAGAATTTACTTAGAAATGCTTGTTATGATTGTCACAGTAATGAGACAGAGTATCCAAGCTACTCGTACATTGCCCCGATTTCCTGGTCTGTAAAAAACCATATCGATGAAGGAAGAGAGCACCTAAACTATTCAATTTGGCAGACTTACAATAGGGATTTAAAGAAAAACATGCTGGAAAAATCCATTTCCTCTATTCAGAATTATTCTATGCCAATGCCTGGCTACATTGCACAACATCCAGAAGCCAACCTAACCGCTGCAGAAAGAAAGCTTCTTATAAATTACTTCGAAAAAATATTGAATTCGGGAAAATATTAACCTCTACGAACCGGTCTTGGACGGTTAAAGATTGATAATAGAACTCCGGCAAAAAGACCAATGGTCTTAATAACTGCAAACTGTGAACCTTGTGGCAGAAACGCACCAACTACGCACAATGCTGCTGCTGCATACATTGGGTAGATCATATTCTTATTAGTGAAAGTAGGTGCCTGAAAAAAGAAACTTGCACCTATCAGCACATAAAAAACATGATTGTAAAGTAAGCCATTAACCTCAGGTGTAAAAAGATTGAAGAATCCTACTAAAAGGCAAATTAAGGCTGCAATGGACAGCACGCCTTGTATGGTTTGTGTATTGGTTTTCATTTAATAACTTTCGTTTTTTGTAGGGAAATCTACGTTTTTTACATCTTTCACATATTGAGAAACTGCACCCGTGATTTCGGTATATAAATCAAGATATCTTCTCAGAAATTTAGGAGAGAACCCTTTGTTCATCCCAACCATGTCCTGATAAACAAGTACCTGACCGTCGCAGTCGGGCCCGGCTCCAATTCCAATGGTAGGAATACTCACACTTTCTGAAACTTTCTTAGCCAACGGAGCCGGAATTTTTTCCAAAACCAAAGCAAAACATCCAAGCTCTTCTAAAAGTTTAGCATCGCTCAATAGCTTGTCAGCTTCGAAATCTTCCTTAGCTCGCACTTTATACGTCCCGAATTGATAAATGGATTGTGGAGTAAGACCTAGATGTCCCATTACCGGGATACCGGCATTCACTATTTTTCTGATGGAATCTTCAATCTCGACACCTCCCTCAATTTTAATGGCGTGTGCACCACCTTCTTTCATCATACGAACTGCAGATTCCAGAGCTTTTTCAGAATTACTCTGATAGGTTCCGAAAGGCAAATCGGCAACGATCAGTGCACGCTCTACCCCTCTTGCTACACACTGTGTATGATAAATCATTTGATCTAGCGTAATTGGCAACGTTGTTTCGAAACCAGCCATAACATTTGCGGCAGAATCTCCAATAAGGATCGAATCTACGCCACCTGCATCTACCATTTTAGCGGTAGTATAATCGTATGCGGTGAGCATGGTGATTTTTTCACCATCATACTTCATTTTACGAAGGGTTTCGGTGGTGATTTTTTTAATTTCAGAGTGTACCGACATGTTGGTAATTATTTGGGATATGAATCTGGAGACTCTAATTTACAAAGTAACGTGTCCCAGTTTAATAAGTTTTTCCCGGTTTAAGATTTTTAGATTTCTACCATCAGCTTCGATGAGTCCATCCTGCTTGAATTCAGAAATTAATCGAATTGCGCTTTCAGTAGCTGTCCCGACCAAATTGGCAATTTCCTCCCTTGTAAGGGTAATTTTAATAAACCCTTCAGGATCAGTCCCGAGTTTCTGTTCTAACAAAAGTAAAATCTCCGCTAACCTTTCTCGAACGGTTTTTTGTGCGAGGAAAGTTACGGTATTGGCCGATTCTCCTAGTTCGTAGGATATTTTTTGTAACATTACAAATGCAAGTTCAGATCCCACCTCTAACAAATGTAAAAATACGTCTGAAGGTAAAAAAGTAGCTTCAACCCCGGTCATCGCTTCGGCTCTTGCCTGAAACTGTTCTCCACAAAGTAGCGATCGGTAACCGATTAAATCTCCTTCTTTAATAAATCGAAGAATGTGCTCTTTCCCGTAGAATCCTTGCTTTGATAATTTTGCAGTACCTTTATTTAAAAAGTATACCCCATTAGGAGTTTCACCATCCTCAAAAATGGTTTCACCTTTATTAAATTTTAGGATCTTTTTTACCGATAGATAATGCGCGTAATCTTCCGGGGAAAGCATTTGCTTGAAAGACTCGTCGTTAAAAACTTTATGCAGACGTTCTTCAATTAACATTTGTTTTTCCAGCGACATATTTATGACATTTATCAGCAAAAATACGGTATTTAAAGCCTTAGTACAAATATAATTATCATAATTTTGCATTCAATTTTTTCGAGTAAAATGCCAGAAAACTGTTTCCATTGCGGCCAAGCTATCGAGAAGGAAAGAATTTCATTTGATGAGAAGGTTTTCTGCTGTACGGGATGTAAATCGGTTTATGAAATATTAAACCTAAACAACCTTACTGATTTTTACGAACTCAACAAAAGATCAGGTATTCGGCCTGAAGAAAACAGCACACAGTTCGATTATCTAGACACCCCGGAAATCTTTGAGAAAGTCACCCACTTCTCGGAAGGACAAACCTCATTGGTTAATTTCAAGATTCCAGTCATCCATTGTTCATCATGTATTTGGCTTTTAGAAAGTCTTCATACTTTGAATAAGAACATTAATTATTCTCAGGTAAATTTTACCAGAAAAACAGTACAGATTTCATTTAATCATGAAAAACTGAAACTAAGTGAGCTGGCTAAATTTCTTACAGATTTAGGCTATAAACCGGTTATAAATCTTGAAACTGCCGATCAAAAAGAGGAGAAATACGATAAATCTTTACTTCTTAAACTTGCTGTGGCAGGGTTTGCCTTTGGAAATGGCATGTTTTTCAGCTATCCTGAGTACGCAGAACAACTTATGGGCACTACTGACATGTGGATGGATAAATACAAACATCTTTTCCGCTTTATTATGTTTGCTTTAGCAACGCCGGTTGTTTTTTATTCAGCTTCAGGTTATTTTCAATCGGCATGGTACGGCTTGAAAAATAAGGTCATCAATATCGACGTTCCCATTGTTTTAGGAATTATGATGCTTTATGGACGAAGCATTTATGAAATCCTTACCGATTATGGTCCCGGCTATTTTGACACCCTTTGCGGTCTGTTGTTTTTTATGCTTTTAGGAAAAATATTCCAGAAGCGAACATACAGTGCACTCTCCTACGATCGCGATTACAAATCGTTCTACCCAATTGCCGTTACTAAAGTAGATTTTGATAAATCTCAACAAAATATTCTACTTTCTGAATTGAAGATAGGAGATCGAATATTGGTTAGAAACCAGGAGATTATTCCGGTTGACGCCATCTTAATTAGTGGAGAAGGAAACATTGATAACAGTTTTATTACTGGGGAAAGTGCCTCTATCTCCAAAAAACCTGGAGACAAAATTTTTGCAGGTGGCAAACAAATTGGCTCCCTACTGGAACTTGAAGTCATTAAAACCGTGAACCAGAGTTATTTAACTCAACTTTGGAATAAAGAAGCGTTTAAGAAGCATGAGACCGGGCTAGACACTTTAACGAACAATATTTCGAAATATTTTACACTTACCATCTTAGCAATTACCCTTGTTGCAGGTTTATATTGGGGTCAGCATGATTTTGAGAAGATGTTTCAGGTGGTTGCGGCAATCCTGATTATTGCATGTCCTTGTGCTTTAGCACTTTCAGCGCCTTTCACTTTTGGTCATGTAATGAGAATTCTTGGGCGAAACGAATTTTATGTGAAAGACACGTTAACGATTGAAAAACTATCCAAGATTAACACGTTGGCTTTTGATAAAACCGGGACCATTACTCATAATAAAGAGGCAAACATCATTTATGAAGGCGAAGAAATCAGCGAGTTTGACTTAAAGAACCTTAAATCCTTAGTAAAAAATTCCAATCATCCACTATCAAAATCATTATACGAATTTATAGAAGCAGAAGATGAATTTCTACCGGTCGAAAACTTCACGGAAATTGCAGGGAAAGGTTATTCTGCCGAAGTCCGGAATATAAAATATATTGTTGGATCAGCTAAGTTAGCTGGAGTACAGTCGGTTAACCTAGAAACCGCCGTGTACGTAAGCCGCAACGGAAATCTTTTAGGTAAATTCATTCTCAAAAATGAATACCGTAAAAATCTAGATCAATTGTTCTCAAAAATTAAAAATTACAGAGTACATATTTTGAGTGGCGATAATGCATCCGAAGAAAACAAATTAAAGAGTATAATTCCTCACTATCAAGGTATTGCATTCAACCAAAGCCCAGAAGATAAACTTAATTATATCAAACAGTTGCAAGACAAAGGGGAAAGAGTCGCAATGTTGGGTGACGGCCTCAACGATGCTGGAGCTTTAAAGCAGAGTAATGTCGGGATTGCTGTCGCTGACGACACCCACTCTTTCACTCCCTCATCGGATGTTATTATGGCAGGAAAACGACTTACTAATTTAGATCATTACCTTCGTTATGCAAAAGATTCGATGGTGATTGTAAAGATGACCTTCGCTATTAGTTTCTTTTATAATATTATCGGATTAAGCTTCGCCGTTACCGGAAATATGTCACCATTATTCGCTGCGATCATAATGCCGATTAGTTCCATCAGCGTTGTGATATTTACTTCGGTGGCAACTTGGTGGCGAAGTCTTAAGTATTTTAAACTGAATAAAAATTAGAAGTTAGTTTACACACATACAACATGTTAGAGGATCTTATTAAATATTGAATTCTAATTATGTTAAATTGATTTAATACAGAATGATGTTTATCATAATTTTTAATTAAATTTGAAGCGGTTTTTACCTAAATTTGCACGGCTATGGATATTTTGTATTTAATGATCCTTTGCAGCGTCTCAGTAGCTGTAATTTTCCTGATCATTTTTATAGTGAGTGTAAAGAAAGGACAGTTTGAAGATGATGAATCCCCTGCTGTACGCATTCTAATGGATTCTGAAATCAAGGAGGATCAACGAGAAAAAGAAGAAAAATCAACTAATAGTATAGAAGATAAAAGTGAATAGTAATTATATGGAAACACAAAAGTTTAGTTATGACAATAATATCGTGCGGGCATTCCTTTATGCGACCGTGGTTTTCGGTCTCGTAGGCTTTCTACTGGGGCTTATTGCCGCACTGATGCTTTTCTATCCCGAACTTCCTGAGTTTTTGTTTGGTACTGATGATGCTACCATCAAAAGTCTCCAGAGCGGTAATCTACAGGGATTAATTAATACCCAAGGTGCGTTTGGTTTCGGGCGTATCCGTATGTTGCACACCAGTGCCGTAATCTTTGCATTCGTTTGTAACGGATTCTTTGCGGGTGCTTACTATTCTACTCAACGATTGCTTAAAACAAGAATGTACAGTGATACCCTATCTTGGATTCATTTCTGGGGTTGGCAGTTGATGATTGTATCAGTGGTTATTACCTTCTTAATGGGTATTAACACTTCTAAAGAATACGCAGAACACGAATGGCCAATTGATATCTTAATTACTGTAATTTGGGTAATATTCGGTATCAATATGTTTGGTACCATCGTGAAAAGAAGAGTGCGTCACCTTTATGTTGCCATTTGGTTCTACATCGGTACTTGGGTAGCGATTGCAATGTTGCATATCTTCAATAACCTTGAGGTTCCTCTATCTTTCACCGGTTGGAAGTCTTACTCGGCTTACGCAGGGGTAAAAGATGCATTAGTACAATGGTGGTACGGTCACAACGCAGTAGCATTCGTACTTACAACTCCAATTCTTGGTTTGATGTACTACTTCTTACCAAAAGCAGCTAATCGTCCGGTGTTTTCCTACAAACTTTCGATTATTCACTTCTGGTCATTGATCTTTGTTTATATCTGGGCAGGTCCTCACCACTTACAATACACTTCTATTCCTGCGTGGGCTCAAGCATTGGGTACAGGTTTCTCAATTATGTTGATTGCACCCTCTTGGGGAGGTATGCTTAATGGTCTTTTAACTTTAAGAGGAGCTTGGGACAAGGTAAGAGAAGATCCTGTTTTAAAATTCTTCGTTGTAGCGATTACTTGTTATGGTATGGCAACTTTCGAAGGCCCACTATTGGCAACGAAAACATTAAATAAAATTGGACACTTTACCGACTGGGTAATTGGTCACGTCCACATCGGGGCTTTAGGATGGAATGGATTTATGACCTTCGGTATGATTTACTTCCTATTGCCAATTCTTTGGAGAACTAAATTATGGTCTGTTAAATTAGCGAACTGGCACTTCTGGTTAGGGACGTTAGGGATTATTTTCTACGCCGTTCCTCTTTACATTGCTGGTTTCACTCAAGGTTTGATGTGGAAGCAGTTTAATCCAGACGGTACATTGGTATATAAAAACTGGCTAGACACAGTAACGGCAATTATCCCTTACTATCAGATGAGATTTGTGGGAGGTTTCCTTTACATATTAGGGGCTGTTTTAATGGCTATTAACGTAGTTATGACTGTTAGACAAGGATCTTTCCAAAAAGAAGTACCTGCAGAAGCTCCACCATTGGCTAACATCAATAAGAAAAGAAAAGAGGGCGAAGGCTACCACCTGTGGTTAGAGAGAACACCACTTATTATGGGTATACTTTCCTTTGTTGCAGTAGCAATTGGAGGTTTAGTAGAGATTGTACCTACACTTGCGGTAAAAGACAATGTACCTACAATTACTGCGGTGAAACCATATTCACCATTAGAATTAGAAGGACGAGACCTTTATATCCGCGAAGGTTGTAACTCTTGTCACTCACAAATGATCCGCCCTTTCCGTGATGAAGTTGTACGATTCAACGGTAAAAACGGACAATACTCTAAGGCTGGAGAGTTTGTATATGACCGTCCTTTCCTTTGGGGATCTAAAAGAACTGGTCCAGATTTGCACCGTCAAGGTGGTAAAAACCCAAGCTCTTGGCACTATAAGCACATGTTGAACCCAAGAGTAACTTCTGCTGGATCAATCATGCCTCGTTATCCATGGTTAATTTCAAACGATCATGACCGAAGCAAAATGAAAGCGAAATTAGAGTTAATGAAGAACACTTTTGATGTTCCTTATACTCAGGCTCAAATTGACTCTGTAGATTCTTGGGCAGATAACCAAGCTAAACTGATTGTAAACCAAATCTACACTGAAGCGGCTGACGTTAAACAAGCTTATGAAGAAAGAAAAGCTGCGGAAGGCGCGAATTTTGTTCCACTTGAGAAAAAAGAAATCGTAGCTCTTATTGCTTATCTACAAAGACTTGGTACAGATATTAAGACAACCGAAATCAAAACGGCAAGTACTAACTAATAACCTTTAAAAAGTACGTCATATGATTCCTCAAAACGTAAAAGATATATTATCGAACACAGAAAACAATGCGTTTTTACAAACGTTGGCTCTGTTATTGTTCCTTTTCTGTTTCCTGGGGATTGTGTATTACGTTTTTTCTCGCCCTAAAAAATATTATGACGAGGAAGCCAATGCGCCTTTGGATGACGATATTGAAGATAAAAACTCTTAATTTCTAATTAATTTCCACAATGAAACAGAGAACCCCGGTTTATATAACCATCCTGATTATAGCGACGATCCTAGTGATAGTTTGTTATATGTTTGTCCAAAATTCATCTTTCTTTGCCTCACCATATTTCTGGGGTACGATAGTAATTGCATCGATCATCGCAATGATTCAACATGCAATAGGAGATTTGGTAGAAAATACGAAGTTTAAAACATTAACCGACGAGGAAAAAAGGGAATATTTAGAAGCCAAGAAAGTTCCCTATTTAAAAGCCCTCTACGATAGTGCGTTCAAGAAACAGTCGGCGACCGAAGAAAAAGACATCCTTATTGACCATGGATTTGATGGCATTATGGAGTTGGATAACCAGTTGCCAAAATGGTGGTTAGGCCTATTCTACTTCGGAGTAGCATACTGTGTTGTTTATTTGGTATCTTATCGATTTAGTGATTTTGCTGACCCAATCGTGGAATATGATCAGGAATATAAAGCGCAAACTGCTAATATCGCTGAGTATCTAAAGAATACGCCGCCTCCAACTATTGAAAACGCAGTATACTCACCGGACAATATTGCAGCAGGTGAAGAAGTGTTTAAAACCAACTGTGTTTCTTGTCATGGTGACGGTGGTAAAGGTGGTATCGGCCCTAACTTAACTGATAATGCATGGATCAACCAACCGGAAAAAACGTTATTTAAAAACGTATTCCACATGGTTGAAAATGGTTCTCAAAATAACCCAACGATGCAGGCTTTCGGAAAAAATAATATCCTTTCCGGATTCGACATCCAAAACGTAGCAGCTTATGTTTATCATATCAACCAGGAATTGCCGCCAGTTACTCCAGACAAAGGAGGTGCGGCTCCGCAGGGTACTCCTGCAAACTGGGAGAAATAGAAAAATTTACCAAGCTAAATAAATTATTAAACATAATGCGCTGTCTTAAAACCATAGCGGATTATGTTTTTGTTTTTAAAATGAGATATCACAATGTCTATAGATGAAAATTATAGAGGCGGACAAGGACAGGTAATCGAAGCAGAGACCTTTAGGGATTCTGTGGGCACCATGGACCAGTCCGGTAAAAGAAAATGGGTGTTTCCGCGTAAACCTAGAGGCCGATACACCAACTATCGAACTTTGGTTGCCTGGATTCTTTTGGCAATTTTCTTCGCACTACCCTTTGTAAAAGTTAACGGGAATCCATTCCTCTTGCTCAACCTAGTGGATCGACAATTTTTTATTGCAGGTCAGCCTTTTTATCTTCAAGATTTCTTTATACTAGCGCTCGGCGCCATTACCTCAATAGTATTTATCATTTTATTTACGGTGGTATTTGGCCGAATTTTCTGTGGATGGATTTGTCCTCAAACTATTTTTCTAGAAATGATTTTTAGAAAAATAGATTATTTAATTGAGGGAGACCGTAATAAGCAGATGAAACTTGACCGCCAGGAATGGGATGCAGAAAAAATCTGGAAAAGATCATTGAAATGGTTCATCTTCATCATTATATCCCTGGTCATTACGCACTGGATGTTTATGTACATCATCGGTTATGAAGGCGTTTTCCAAATGGTGATTGAAGGTCCACTGAATAATTTCACAAGCTTTTTGGTAATGATATTGTTCACCGCTGCGTTCTATTTTACATTTTCGTGGTTTAGAGAACAAGTTTGTACACTCGTTTGTCCTTACGGAAGACTTCAAGGGGTATTAATTGATAAACAAACTATTAATGTTTATTACGACTTTAAACGAGGAGAAAACCGTGCAAAATGGAGAAAAGGAGAAGATCGGAGAGCTGCTGGTAAGGGAGATTGTATCGATTGTAACCAATGCGTTGTTGTTTGTCCAACAGGAATCGATATCCGTGATGGCCAACAGTTGGAATGCGTCAACTGTACTGCGTGTATCGATGCTTGCGACGAAGTAATGGTGAAAGTCGGTTTGCCAACTGGCTTAATTCGATATGCAACGGAAGATGAGATTGAGAAAGAAGAGCCCTTTAAGTTTACCGGCAGAATGAAAGCTTACTCTGTAGTACTTTTGCTATTGGTAGGATTTTTAGGATTTCTGCTAAGCAATCGTGGTGAGATGGAAGCAAAATTCATTAAGCCTGCGGGATCAACTTTCTTTGTTAGAGATGGTAGAATTAATAATACATACAATTACACGTTCTTAAATAAATCGAACAAAGATCAATTGGTTACGATTAAAGTCATTTCACCAGCACATGGAAACATTACGCTTTCCGGAAGCAATAAAATCCTCTTAAAGAGAGACCAAATGACTAAAGGCACTGTTAACATTAACTTCCCCGAGAAGGAGATTAAACTGTCAAAACAAAATGTTCAGATTGGCGTTTATAACCAAAAAGGAGAACTTTTAGATACCTTCGATACCTATTTTGAAGGTCCATTTAAATTGCAATTTTAAAAAATATGTTCAAAAATTTTAGCTGGGGACATGGTATTGTGATCGCACTCGGCTCTTTTATAGCATTCATTCTATTTTTAATATTCGTATTTTCTAACGGAATGAAAAACTCGGAACTTATTTCCGACAATTATTATCAGGACGAACTGGTTTACCAAGAAACTATCGATGCTAAAAACAATGCGGAGGATCTTGCAGAAAAGCCGGCGTTTCGCCAATCAAAAGCAGGAATTACGCTTACTTTTCCAAAATCCATCGCACCACAAGACTCTAAGGTAGAATTTCATTTGTTCCGTACCGATGATTCTAACCTCGATGTTAAAAAAGAGGTAGAACTGAATGGAAACGGTCAATTTTTAATTCCAGCTAAAGTTATTTTCCCTGGCTCTTATACTTTAATACTGAAATGGGAAAACTATAAAACTCCTTACCAAGTAGACTTTGATGTATTATGGAAATAGCATTAGTATTATCGGCATTAGCCCTCGGCTTTGCTTCGGGTTTTCACTGTATCGGGATGTGTGGTCCCATCGCCCTCTCTTTGGGATTAACTAAAAAACAAGCCACCAACTATTACCTTCAAAATTTAACTTACCAATTTGGAAGGATTGCAACATACGCTTTTTTAGGAGCTTTGCTAGGGATTATCGGTGAAGGATTTCAATTGGCAGGATTTCAGAAATATCTGACGATTATAGCCGGACTTACGTTAATTATTATGGCGCTTTTCTCCTTCGGAGGAAAAGATTTCGCTTCGAAAATCCCATTTCTCTCTACTTTTCTTCTAAAAGTTAAGATGAACCTTGGAAAATTGCTTCAAAAAGCAGATTATCGGTCCCGGTTTTCAACAGGAGTTTTGAATGGCTTTCTTCCCTGCGGGATGGTTTATATGGCATTAACCGCAAGTCTTGCTGCGGGTGGAATTTGGGAAAGTGCAGCATTTATGGGTTTGTTCGGATTAGGTACTCTACCATTCATGTTCTTTGTCGTGCTTGTTGGAAATTTGATGACCAACACATTCAGAGCAAAAGTACTTCAATTTGTGCCTGTGATGATGCTTGTTTTAGGAGGTCTTTTTATTGTTCGTGGGCTCGAAATGGGTATCCCTCTTATATCTCCTAAAAAAGAAGTTTTACAGGTAAAACATAACAACTCGAATCAGCATCACAACGGCAATCACGAAAGCTGTCACTAAGTAGTTAGTATTGAGTAAGATTTAGGTATAAATTTTGAATTTAAGGTTCAAAATTGAATTCCTATGTCAAAAATTAAAATAGCAATATTCAGTACGGCTTTTTTGGTTCTACAAGCGTGTTCATTAAGTAGCGAAACAACTTATTATAAAGATTCTGCTTCAAGCATGGAAGCAAATGTTTTAATGGATGAAAGTGCACTTGGCATGTTAAACATGATGAGCGGACAACAGAAGCAAATTGCAGACTCTAAAACCTTCCAAAACCTTACTACAGACTGGAAGAGTTTGTACGATCTTCAAAAAGATGAAAAAATTACCCTCAACCAAGATTCTGCGAAAGTTCTAAAGAAACTGTTCTTGAAACTTAATAAAGAGGATGGCCAAGTATACGGACTATCGATGAAGTATGACAAACTCTTTCCGAAAGAAATCGCGTCATTGCTTTCCCAAAGTAAACAATTGAAAAGTCTGCCTCTGCAGAATGTAGCCACTTGGAACGGTAAAACTTTAATCATCAACACTGAGAAGTTTAACGCCGCAGAAACCCTAACCGAAATTGCCGAAGCTGCGCCTGGAAAACAAAATACGACTCCGAAGACAAAAAGTGATTCTGTAGAAGTTTATGGACGGCAAATGGCTCAGGGTATATTAGGAATGATGAAGATGTTCAATATGAATTTGAATAGCACGATAAAATTTCAAGAACCTATTGCAACAATTTCTGGTAAGCACGACTTTGTTAAACAAATTGATGACCGTACAATACAAATCAATGTAAGAACAAAAGATTTGATGGATGAGAATAAAGCGCTAACCCATAAAGACAAACAGATTGTAGTTACCACTAAATAAAAAAAGCTACTTTACAGTGGCTTTCTTATTTTAATTGATAAGTTCAAATCTTGTATACTCCGCAATTTTTGCTGGAATTTTGATACCGCCCTCTACTTGGTTATTTTCAAGTAGTGCAGCCATAATTCTTGGTAAAGCCATGGCTGAACCATTCAGCGTGTGGACAAGTTGTGTTTTCCCTTCACCTTTAAATCTACACTTCAAACGATTTGCCTGGAAGGTTTCAAAATTAGAAACTGAAGAAACCTCTAGCCATTTTTCTTGCGCGGCAGACCAAACTTCGAAATCATAAGTCATAGAAGATGTAAAGCCCATATCACCTCCACAAAGTCGAAGGATTCTGAAAGGCAATTCCAAATCTTCCAAAATAGATTTCACATGCTCTACCATTTCCTCCAAAGCTTCATACGAGTTTTCTGGTTTTTCGAGCCTTACGATTTCAACTTTCTCAAATTGATGTAATCGATTTAGACCACGAACGTGAGCACCATAGCTACCAGCCTCTCTTCGGTAGCACTGTGAAAATGCTGTATTTTTAATAGGTAAATCTTTTTCGTCTAGTAAAACATCCCGATAAAGATTAGTTACTGGTACTTCAGCGGTTGGTATTAAATAAAGATTATCTTCATTAATGAAATACATTTGTCCTTCCTTGTCTGGCAATTGGCCTGTTCCATATCCTGAAGCTTCGTTGACAACATGTGGCGGATTAACCTCTACATACCCTGCTTCCGTGTTTTTATCCAAAAAGTATTGAACCAACGCTCTTTGTAAACGTGCTCCTTTCCCAAAATAGACCGGAAAACCAGCGCCCGCAATCTTCACGCCCAGTTCGAAATCGATAAGATTATATTTTTTTGCCAGTTCCCAATGAGGGATCGCACCGTCACCAAGGCCTTGGACGTCGTGCGACTGATAAATAATCTCGTTATCATCGGCTGTACTTCCACCAACGACTTTATTAAATGGAATATTTGGGATTTGATAAAGGATTTCCGAAAGCTTCGCTTCAGCCTCTTTTAATTTCTGCTGAAGTTCCTGAGCGTTCTGTTTAAACTCAGCCGTTTGAGCTTTTGCTTTTTCTGCTTCATCCTTTTTCCCCTCTTTCATCAACATCCCAATTTCTTTCGAAATACGGTTCATTTCTGACAGGTTCTGATCAAGATCAAACTGATATTTTTTACGGAGATCATCAGCTTCTACAGCTTCATCCACCAAATTAATCTGTTTGAAATTTCTTTTGTTTAATCCTTCGATAACCCGTTCGCGCTCTTCACGCAGAAAATTAACCTGTAGCATGTGAATTTTAGATTTGAAATTGTTTTAATGAAGTTAAAAAGCTTCAGTTTCGACAAATTTACGATTTTGAATAAAGTGAGACTACTTTTTTATTTCCACAATATTAGCTTCACCGTCTTTACGAAAAGACACTTCTTCCCCATTGTAAAAAATTCTGGAAATTTGAAACCATTCTGGCGTTGATGAATATTGTAAAACAAGCGTATCGTTAATGGTCACAACGGTAGAATCTGTCACTGGTTTATCAAACGCTAATGCTATTCTCGATTCGTAAATCTTTGTACTTCCTAAAGAATCAATCCCAATTCTTCTGGCTCCTGCAACATATTCTAAATAACTTAATGTATCGTTGTCTTTTCTGAGAGTGAAACTTACCGGTGCATTATCAACAGCGCCATAGACATCATTAAATCGGGGATTTCGATAGCTTCCTGCAATATTACTATTAAGCATATCCTGTCCCACAGAATCAATGTAGAAATGAAGTACCTGATCGATCTGCTGCAGTCCTTCTTCGTCCGAACGGCAACTTAGAATCGCAAACAAAATAATAAATAGTCCTGAAAGTAAATTTTTCATAATGCAAATATACTTTAGTTCAGTTTTCTAAGGTAATTGTTAAAAGAAAACATCATTAATAATCCGGTTAAAGTTAGAGAGAAAGCTACCGAAACAGCCATTCCTTGAACTCCATAGTCGGGAACAATTATCGACGCCGAACCAATTAATAAGATAATTGCGCCAACAGCAAAGAAAGTATTATACTTTACTAATCCCACTGCCGCAAGAATATTTCCGTAGAGATTTCTTAGCAAAATACTGCCACAAAAGGTTGCTAAAAGAAGATTAAACGCCCATAGATTATCTGCATATAATTTTCCAAATAAAATATTTAGCAGGTAATCGCTAAGCAACCAACCCAGGATTAATATAATAACTACTAACGGCAAAAAAATTCGATAATAATTGATGATGTAGTTCCGTAGAAAACTTTTATTTGTGAAATTTCTGGCAATGAGGGGATAATCACTTTGCAAAAAAGCCAACGCTATAAAAGTGATATTGCTCGGGATTAGTAATGCTACCTTATAATTGGCAACCGCCGTTTCATCGTAAAAATAATTTAACAACAAAATATCAGCTGAAAAGAAAGCTTCGGTAATCACCATGGTGATGGAGGAATGAAATGCGAAACTCCACAAATCCTTTTTACTAAAATTTAAATATCCTTTGTTGGCTAGAGACTTACTTTTCAACCAAAAAAGAGAGATAAATGGTGCAACAGCATTGGCAATAAGATATCCATAAAGTCCAAAAAAATAGGACAACGCAATCATCATTATAAGGCCGGCGATATTAACGCTGTTGCTAACAGCGGCGTAGTTTTTATTATCCAGTTGCATCCTCCTTTCTGCCTGAACATGGCTCAAAAAATACACCCCCACTAATCGTACAGCAAAGAAAAAGAATATGTAGACGATAAATTGGTTATTGTTTGCGGAAAAGAAAGAACAAAGTAAAAAGAGAAAGCAAACAATAAGATGATAAAAAAATCCCTGTCTAAAAAGATACTGCGAAACTGCCAGACGATCCTCTGGATTTTCAGCTATAGAACCAAATCTCAACAAACTTTGATAACTGCCTAAACCACTAAAAGGCGCGAAGACCGCGAATATGGATGCTACAATACTGAGGGTTCCGAATTCTTGCTCCGTCAAGATTCGGATTACAAATAACGAACCTAAAAAAGAACACACCTTTGCAATCAGTAATGAGAGGAAAACATGCTGACCTTTATTGGTGAAAAAAGCTTTAATAAAATCCTTAAAATTTCTCATTAATGGATTTGAAGCCGAAGTTTAAACGATGGTTTCGTAGACCGCTGAAAACTTTTCTGCGATAACACGTTTCGAAAAGTTTTCTTCTACATATTGATGAAGATCTTGAGGATTGTATTTTCGCGTCGCTCCTTCTAGCATCTTCTTCATTGCAATGTACAAATCTTCCTCGTAATTGCGTATAAGCAAACCGTAATTTTCCTTGATAATCTCCGGTATCCCGCCAACCGCAGTTGCAATAACAGGAACACCACTTGAAAGCGACTCTAGAAGCACACAAGGTAGATTTTCGTAGTCACTGAAAAGAACGAAACAATCACTATGGCTCATTTTCTTGGCAACTTCGCCATGTGAAATTTCACCAAAAGTCTTAATGAACGACTCGGCTTGATGCTTGGTTATCAGTTTATTTAATTGCGAAACATCGCCATCTCCCCCAATATGAAGTTCGAACTCATGGAATTCCTGTCGTAAACGGATAGCTGCATTAATGATTTTATCAGGATTTTTAAGATCCACAAGATTAGAAATGTGAAGGAATCTAAAAACATCAGACTTTTTTTTGGCAGGTTGAAACAAATCAGTATCAACCACATTACCCACAACTCGATAATCTCTTCCGATGTTGAGTTCTTTTAAGTTTTTCTCTAAATCCTTACTTACAGGGAATATCCGCAATGCTTTGGAAGCGATGAATTTTGCTAAATGTCGATCTGTGAAAGACAAATTTGAACGGTTGATTTTCAGAAACTTTGACCAATGTTCTGACAAGACAAATGGAATACGGTATTTCAACTTTAAATATATTGCAAACAGCATTGAATTATGCAGAACGTTGGCATGTACCACCTGAGGTTTCTGCACACGTTTGAACGCAAGATCATAGCCCTGCATTCGCCGACAAAAATTCAATAAAGGATTACGTGTATTTCTATAATAGACAATAACAGTGCGAAGATTATTAATCACCTGATCATCAGTACAAAATTTTTCAGACTGCGCTGCACAACCTATCGCGTGTATCACCTCTACATTATGTAAAAGCGCCACTGCTTCTGCATGGCGCTGTACAAAGTTACCGTTAGTCGGCTCAATTTTGTTGGGATACCAGGAGGAAATAAAAAGTATCCTCATAAGACTAAATGATTGTTGCCGCCCAACTACGATTGAGTGGAAGGAGGAAATCACTTAAAAACGCGATATAAGTATTTTTTGAGAAATCAAAAACTTCGATATCACGTGAAATCTCACCCGATTTAAGAGCTTGCTTGAAATGCTGCAGTTTCATTGTTTTTACCTCTCCATTTTCAACATAGCTTGCTTTCATTCGATCAAAAAGACCAAGACTAAACTCCTGATCAATTTCTCGCATCACGCTTCCTAAAGCATCAATAGAGCAACCTGACGCTGCCTCTTTATCTTCATCAACACAAACAACAATAAACTGATTTTTTTCAATCTTGAAACTAGAGGAAAGTGGCTTGCCATGAGCAGCCCACGTAGAAAGAAAATCGTACAGTTTCTCTGTTATAACTTTACTCTCTCTCGCTGTAAACGGTCGTGAAGCGGGATATATGATTACTCGATAATCGTTGGTTTCAACGACATTAGATTCTTCAATTTTCATTCTTTTTCTTTCTTAATTCTATTATTCCTAAGGCTATCAGCAATATATTACTGCTCATACCCCAAAAGTTTATATTATCAATTAGAAATTGGGCGTACCAAATATTCATGATTAGCAGAACGATACTCCCAATAATTATAAACTTGTAAATATTCATTACAGATCTTCAACCTCGGCAAGAAGCTCTGCAATATCTTTAACGGCAACTTCGGTGTTTTTATTGAAGTGTTTAACACCGTCCGTCATCATCGTCATACAGAACGGACAACCAGTCGCGATGACACTTGGATTTTCGCTAAGGGCTTCTTCGGTTCTTTCTACGTTGATATCTTTATTTCCCTTTTCCGGTTCTTTGAACATTTGCGCACCACCGGCACCACAGCAAAGTCCATTGGTTCGGCAACGCTTCATCTCTACCAATTCGGCGTCGAGTTTTTCAAGTAACATTCTTGGCGCTTCATACTCATCATTACCACGCCCTAAATAACACGGGTCATGGAAGGTGATCTTCTTACCTTTAAAAGTACCGCCTTCAACCTTCAGTCTTCCTTCTTCCATCAACTGCTTTAAGAATTGAGTGTGATGAAGAACTTCATACTTACCGCCAAGGCTTGGATATTCGTTTTTCAACGTGTTGAAGCAGTGCGGACAAGCAGTTACAATTTTTTTCACGTCATAGGCGTTCAAAACCTCGATGTTGGTCAATGCCATCATTTGGAACACAAACTCATTACCGGCTCTCTTCGCTGGGTCGCCTGTACAAGACTCTTCTTGCCCCAAAACGGCATACTCTACATTGATTTTATTGAGAATCTTGCAGAACGCACGGGTAATTTTCTTTGCACGGTCATCGAAACTACCTGCACAACCTACCCAGAATAACACTTCCGGTGATTTACCTTCGGCAGCATATTCTGCCATTGTTTTTATCGTGAAATCCATTGTATAAATTTGATTGTAATTAGATGGGAAATTCTTAGTTCTCTGTCGCCCAATTTAATCGGTCAGCCTGATTGTATTGCCAAGGTGCAGCGTTGTTCTCCACATTTGCCATCATCATATTCAATTCCTGAGGTGCAGCCGACTGCTCCATTACCAAGAATCTTCTAAGTTCAACAATGATTGAAAGTGGATCAATAAGTACCGGACAAGCCTCTACACAAGCATTACAAGTGGTACATGCCCAAATTTCTTCGCGCTGAATGTGATCATCGATTAACTTTTTACCATCATCGACAAATTTTCCGTTCGTATTGATGTTTTTACCCACTTCTTCAATACGGTCACGGGTATCCATCATAATTTTACGTGGTGACAACTTCTTACCTGTAATATTCGCCGGACAAACTGCGGTGCATCGGCCACATTCTGTACAAGAATAGGCATTAAGCAACTGTACTTGATTAAGATCGAAGATGTCATTCGCACCGAATTTATCGGGAGTTGCGTTGGGATCTGCTTCCGGTTGAGCTGCGTAAGGATCTGCGTTGGGATCCATCATTAGCTTAATTTCAGCAGTAACTGAAGCCAAATTATTGAACTCCCCTTTTTTATTAAGATTGGCAAACCACGTATTTGGGAACGCAAAAATAATATGTAAATGCTTGGAGTAATAAAGATAGTTCATGAAGAACAGAATCCCAATAAAATGAAACCACCACGCTCCACGCTCTACCACTAATAAGGTTGTATCTCCAAAACTGGTAAAAAGTGGTCCTAAAACATTCGCCGAAATTGGGAAATTACCATGAGCATTTAGACTTCCTCTCTGTTGTAAAGCCCAGTCTGCCGCATTCATCGTGAAGAACGCAGTCATCAATGCAAACTCAATCACCAAAATCCAGTTAGCATCGTTTTTAGGCCATCCGAATAACTCTTTCATTGTTAGACGTTTTACGCCGTAGAAATTTCTTCTGATAAAGAAAATCACTACAGACACCAAAACTAAAAGCGCTAACACTTCCAACGTTGCAGTGAAAGCAGCGTAAAAAGACTCTCCGAAAATTCCGGTTAAGAAACGGTGTGTACCAAATACGCCATCGACAATAATCTCAATAAGTTCGAGGTTAATAATGATGAAACCTACATAAACTATAATGTGTAAAATTCCGGCGATAGGACGTTTGGTCATTTTACTCTGTCCTAAAGCTACTTTACCCATAGTGGCCCACCGTTCAGACGGACGGTCGCTTCGGTCAATCTCGCGCCCGAGTTTAATATTCCTGTAGATTTCTTTTAGGCTCTTAAAGAAAAGCCCAAAGCCTGCAATAAGGGCAATAAAGAAGATTACGTTGTCGATATATTGCATATTGATAGTTTTTTATTCTTTCGGAGAACTGTTTTTCCCAAAAACTGAAAAGTTCAGATAACGTTTTGGGTTGGCTTTCAAGTCAATAATCAAACTGTTAAGATTAGCTGAAGATTGATTGAGGTTTCTGTAAAGTTCTTCATCTTTGGCGAGTTTACCAAGTGATCCTTCGCCATTTTGTATGCCGGAAATAACACCATTTAACTTGTCAGCAGCTATGCTTAGGCGATCGATGGTACTATTTAATTTTTCCACATCGACATCCTCTGCCACCTGTCCATATTTATCAACCGTATTTTTAACACTCATCGTTGCAAGATTAGCATTGTCTAACACGCGCTGCAATCTTGGATCGTTGTTCATCAACAAGGTGTTAGTTTGTCTGGCTGTACCCTCAAATGAAGCCACGGTACGATTCAAACTCATCAGTAACGCTCTTATTTCCGCTCTGTTTTCTTCATTCACTAACTGATTAGCGCTATTCATAAGAGAATCAACTCTTTTTAGTACGACTTGAACTTGATCTTTAACCGGACCAACTTGGCTGCCAATATCATTAAGCATTGAAAGTTTGAATGCGCCACTCAAAGTATCTCCATCTTTGGCGTAATCTCCCCCGTACGCAAGATTTACACGCATTTGTTTGCCGGACATAATTCCTGGTTCAAAGATTTCCAAAGTAGATTTATCTGAAAACTCAAAATTATCATCAACCGTAACCTTCACCACAAAATGTAAACGACCGTCTTTTTGGGTTATCGGAATAATTTCATCAACCTGCCCAACCTTAAGACCATTGATTGATACTGGATTTGAAGGCTCTAAACCTTCTACATTATCAAATTTTGCATAGAAGATATTATCTGTCGTGAATAGGCTTTTCCCCTTCATAAACTGAAAAAGGATAACAAACCCAATAATCGCCAAAACAGCGATTAAACCTGCTTTTATTTCTTTTGAGAACTTCACTTCTTTTTATTTTTTAAGGAAACAAATATACTATATTTTAAACAAAGTCTCCTTCCGCAATTCTCGTTCCACAACAGAAAAAGCGACTCTTACGAGCCGCTTTTAAATACGAAAATAAAATTTGTTTACTATTGAGCTGTTTGGTTGTAAAGCTCAATTCTGTAGTCTTTAATTTTTGCGTTGGCTTGTAAACTCTTCAATAGAGCCTGTCCAAACTGCTGAGCATTCTGGCTTGCGATTGCCTCAGTTACCTGCTTAATATCTCCAGGTTGCTTATTGATACTCTCAGAGTTTTTCACCAAAACGTAAACGCCAGTAAAACCTTCAACCGGCATAGACAGTTTTCCTTTAGCCACCCCGAACGCTGCACCAGCAACTTTCGGCTCCATCGCACCAGCAATCTGTGGACTTAACATATTCACCTGGCCAGCAGCTTTTGTAGCGCCAAATTGTTTAGCGATTTGATCTAACGTCGTCGCTTTTGAAGCTTTAATCTTTTCAGAAATCATTTTAGCTAATTTCTGATTTTTCACGATTGGTTCAATTTGATCTCTTACTGCTTCAGGATCTGCAGTACCCGCATCTTGGATACCGTTTACGTAAGCTACGATACGATCTCCAGTTCCATCAACGGTAAAGATTTCAGTATCCCCTTTTTCGCGCTTCTTATTAAATGCCCAAGCAATAATTTCCTGATCTTTATCTGTCGCTAAGCCCGGCAACTGACCTTGGAAACGTCCTATTTCTTTTGGATTAAAGAACTGATAATTCGCCTTTTTAGCCATGTTAGAGAAATCATTGAAAGTCTTGCCTTGAACTTGTTGAATAAATCTGGTAGCTTTTGTGTAAACTTCGTTCTCTGTTTTATCAGAAGGCTTAATTGCTTTTACAAGATTGGCTACTTTATAAGTCATAGCACCTGACTTTTTATCTTCGATGTTGATGATATGGTAACCAAACTGTGTTTCAACTACTCCTGTCGCACCCTTTCCATTGTTCGCCAAGAAGCTTAAAAACTCCGGAACGAAAGGCGTTGCTGGCGTTGTCCAACCCACGCTTCCACCCTGTGCTGCTGAACCTGGATCTGATGAAAACTTTACATATTCTGCAAATTTTGATGGATCTGCTTTAACGATCGCTCCGATGGAATCAGCAAACTTCTTCGCCTCCTCTTTAGATCTTGTTTCATTACCTCCAGCCTGATTGCCTTTATAACTGATCAAAATATGTCTTGACAGTGTAGAATCTGACGGTTTTTTATCTAGTAACTTACTTACAACATAGAAGTTTTGTTCTTTATAAGGTCCAAAGGTAGTTCCCGGGGTTGCCCCTGCTACTTTATCTTTTATAGCCAACGGTAATTGCTCTGCGGAGAAATACTGCGGATTAAATGGCATATCACTGTGAAGTGATACGAACATCGAGTCGTTAGTCGTATTTTGGAAATTTTCTTTACCTTCACTTACATCAGTTCCCTGAGCAAAAAGTTTGTTAATTTCCGCTTGTGTCGCAGCCTCATCTTGAGGACTAGCGGTGGCAGGGAAATAAACCAAACCTAAATTACGGCTTGCATCTCTTTTAAAGAGTACAGGATGTTTTTTGATATATTCTGCGAGTTCTTCTGTGCTTACTTTAACAGGATTTTTCTGAGCGTAAGTTGTATAATCGATTTTCACATAATCAATATTGGCAATCTGGTCTCTTTGACGCATCATTTCTTCTGCTTCCTTTTTACTAGCAGTGATACCTGTTGAAACGTTAGCAAAAAGTTGACGAGCCATCATTCGGTACTCAATAGCCTTACGAGCTCTCAACCAATTGTTATACATTTCGACATTACCGCTATTTTGAAGATCAGTAATCTGCTTTCTGATTTCCTGAACTTTAAAATTGCCTTTAGCGTCAAAATTTTCCTGATTTTGAGCAAACATAGGATCAAACTGAAGCTGATTCCAGAACATATCTTCAGTTAAGGTTAGGCCCATTTTCTCAAACTGCTGCTTGATAAGTTTAGACTGCACCATCATCTGCCAAGCCTGCTCTTCTAAACCTGTTACGGGCTGCCCTTGCTGCTGAGCCTGTTGCTGAAGAATAAAAAGTTGATCATCATAATCTTCTTTAGTGATTTCTTCTCCGTTCACCTCCCCATAAACACCAGGTTTAGCGCCGAATAATTGCTCAAGACTGTCCGGGTTTACTACGAAAGCCAACATTGCTAAAGCAATAATACCCATTAATAGCCAAGGTCTACTTCTAATCTCTCCTAAAATTGCCATTTTTTTCTATAAATTTTATCAGGATGCGAAAATACACTTTTTTAGTAGATTAAGAAAAAAATGTGGATTTTCTATATTATTTTTTGAACATACATTCAAATTTGTCTTAATATCTCATTGGCACGACGATTGTCGAATTATAGCCATATCAAATATATTAGGGCTATCGTCCTATTTTACTCTCAAACTCTCTTATTAAAATGACAATATGTCATTTGATGATATTATGGCAGATTTTAACGAACACAATTTCGACGAATTGATGAATGACGGTTTTAGTATAGTAGCAGAAGAAATAAATCTCTCTGATTTTAGTGAGCTTCCGGAGGATCACGACCAAACTCTTTTCCCTATTCTACCGGTGAGAAATATGGTGATGTTTCCGAAAGTGGTAATACCGATTACGGCAGGTAGAGAAATGTCTATCAAACTTTTGGAAGACGCACAAAAAAATAACCAACTCATTGGTATTTTGAGTCAGAACAACTCCAGCATTGAAAATCCTACTGAAAAAGACTTACATAAAGTTGGTACTCTGGCCAAGATTATTAAAATTATCAAGCTTCCCGAAGGCAACATTACTGCAATTACAAGAGGTTATCAGCGCTTCTCAGTTAAAAATTTTACGGAAACCAGACCTTATTTTATCGCTGAAGTTTCCAAATTAAAAGATGTTAGTCCGCGTAAAAAGGAGGAGTTCAATGCCTTAATCGAAAATATAAAAGATTTAGCGCTGAAGATTATCGAACTCGATCCTAACATTCCTAGCGCAGCAAGTTTTGCCATCAAGAACATGAATGGTAATGAGGATTTACTGAATTTCATTTGTACCAATGCAAACTTTTCTGGAGCTCACAAGCAAAAACTATTGGAAGAAAAAAGCCTTATTGCACGTGCTCAGAAATGTTATGAATTAATGCATGATGACTTCCGCAAACTTGAACTAAGAAACCAAATTCATCAAAAAACCAATCGCGAACTCGATAAAAGCCAAAGAGAATATTTCTTGAATCAGCAAATGCGTGCGATCCAAGAAGAATTGGGAGGCGGACCAGAAACCGACATCGAAGAACTTGTAGAGAAAGCTAAAAAAGTTACGTGGAGCGAGGAAGTAGAAACTCATTTCAAAAAAGAGATCGGGCGTTTACAAAGACAGAATCCTAATTCACCCGATTATAACGTACAGCGTAATTACCTCGATTTTTTCACCGAGTTACCTTGGGAAACCTACTCGAAAGACCTTTTCGATATTGCAAAAGCTGAAAAAGTTCTGGACAAAGCTCATTTTGGATTAGAGGATATTAAAAAGCGTATTCTGGAACACATGGCGGTGCTGAAATTAAAGAATAACATGAAATCCCCGATTTTGTGTTTAGTCGGTCCTCCGGGGGTGGGTAAAACTTCTTTGGGTAAATCGGTAGCCGATGCCTTAGGAAGAAAATACGTTCGTGTTTCTTTAGGGGGCTTACATGATGAAAGCGAAATTCGCGGACATCGAAAAACCTATATTGGTGCGATGGCAGGACGTATTTTACAGTCAATTAAAAAATCGGGCACCTCAAATCCTGTGATTGTTTTGGATGAAATTGATAAAATTGGACAGGGCATTCACGGCGATCCAAGTTCTGCGTTATTAGAAGTTCTTGATCCGGAGCAAAATCACGCTTTCTACGATAATTATTTAGAATTAGGGTATGACTTATCAAAGGTCATGTTTATCGCCACTGCAAATTCGCTTTCATCAATTCAGCGTCCATTACTTGATCGGATGGAACTCATTGAAATTGCTGGCTACACTTTAGAAGAAAAAGTTGAAATTGCGAAACGTCACCTCATTAAAAAACAACAGGAGGAAAACGGACTTGATGCTAAATCTTTTAAGCTAGGAAACGCGGAATTAAAGCATATTATTGATGCGCACACTTCAGAAAGTGGCGTGCGAACTTTAGAAAAAAGAATCGCGGCTGTCGCTCGTTGGGTAGCGCTGCAAACAGCTTTAGAAAAAGACTACAGTCCTAAAATCTCTATTGAAAAAATTGATGAAATATTAGGCGTGCCCCGACCTAAAAGCCTTTCAGAGATTACCGGAGTTCCGGGCGTAGTGACTGGTTTGGCTTGGACTTCCGTGGGTGGCGATATCTTATTCATTGAAAGTATTCTAAGTGAAGGAAAAGGAAATCTAACCATGACCGGAAACCTCGGAAATGTCATGAAAGAATCTGCAACGATAGCTTTGGAATATATTAAAGCGAAGCATGAAGAATTGGGCATTTCGCCGGAAGATATTCAAAAGAAAAATATTCACGTGCACGTTCCCGAAGGTGCTACGCCAAAAGACGGACCTTCCGCGGGCATCGCCATGCTAACTTCTATTGTATCAAGCTTTAAGAACAAAAAAGTAAAACCACATCTCGCCATGACCGGTGAAATTACTTTACGTGGAAAAGTATTACCGGTAGGAGGGATAAAAGAAAAGCTTCTGGCTGCTGCGCGTGCTGGCATCACAGAAATTATTTTATGCGACGCCAACCGTAAAGACGTGGAAGAAATTAAAAGAGATTACTTAAAGACTTTAAAAATTAATTATGTCAGCCGAATGAGCGAAGTCATCGAACTTGCTATCGAAAAATAGCCTTGTAATATGTTTATTTCATGAGTAAAATAATTCAGCACAAACTTAAACCTTCGTAATTTTACGGAGGTTTTATTTTTCTGTAAATTTGCACCGAATTTACAATTCAATAACAGAACCTTAACTCCAAAACTGCAATTGCATGTTACCTAAAATCAATCCATTTCAAACACAGGCTTGGCTTAATCTTGAAGAGCATTTTTCACAAAACGAATTTGAACTTAGAAACCTTTTCGAACAAAATAAAGAGCGTTTCAATCAATTTTCGGTAAAAGGTGAAGGCTATCTTTTTGATTATAGTAAGAACTTAATGGATAAGGAAACCTTAGCGCTGCTTTTGAAGTTGGCAGAGGAGACAAAACTGAAAGAGGCTATCGACGCTATGTTTGCCGGAGAAAAAATCAATGAAACCGAAGGACGCGCGGTATTACACACGGCTTTACGTGATTTCGGGTCAGAGCCGATCTTGGTTGATGGTGAAGATATTAAACCTGGGATTACCCGAGTTTTAAACCAAATGAAAACTTTTTCAGAAAAAGTAATCTTAGGAGAACATCTCGGCTTCAGCGGAAAGCAAATTACCGATGTTGTCAACATAGGTATTGGTGGATCGGATCTGGGTCCTGTGATGGTTTGCTCAGCCTTGAAACATTATAAAACTCGCCTCAACACCCATTTTGTATCGAATGTTGACGGAAACCACATCGCCGAAACTTTAAAAAATCTCGATCCGGAAACTACACTTTTCATTATCGCATCGAAGACTTTTACGACTCAAGAAACGATGACGAACGCCGAATCGGCAAAAAATTGGTTCTTGAAATCGGGTAAAGAAGAAGACGTCGCTAAACATTTCGTAGCACTATCAACTAACGTGTCAGCGGTAAAAGAATTCGGAATTGCAGAGGAAAATATTTTCGAATTCTGGGACTGGGTGGGCGGCCGTTATTCCCTTTGGAGCGCGATTGGACTGAGCATTGTTTTATCAGTTGGTTATGAAAACTTTGAGCAGTTGCTTCGAGGAGCATATCAGTCAGATTTACATTTTAAAACGACAGACTTCCAATCTAATGTACCTGTCCTAATGGGACTTTTGGGAATTTGGTACCGCAATTTCTACGGCGCCAGCACTCATGCTGTGCTTCCCTACTCCCAATATCTGGACCGATTCCCGGCTTATCTACAACAAGGAGACATGGAAAGTAACGGAAAGTCAATAGACCGTAACGGCGAATATGTAGAATACGAAACTGGCCCGATTATCTGGGGAGAGCCTGGCACCAATGGTCAGCACGCTTTCTATCAACTCATTCACCAAGGCACAGAATTGATTCCGGCAGATTTTCTGGCCTATGCAAAATCCTGCAATGACGTTTCTGATCATCAAGATAAACTATTGGCCAACTTTTTTGCACAAACCGAAGCTTTAGCTTTCGGAAAAAATGAAGAAGAAGTAAGAACAGAACTTGAAGAAGCTGGAAAATCTAACGAAGAGATTGAAAAACTTTTAAATTTCAAAGTCTTCACAGGAGATTCTCCAACAAATTCGTTTATATTCAATGAGTTAACTCCTTTTTCTTTGGGTCAGTTAATTGCTTTATATGAACATAAAATTTTTGTTCAAGGTGCCATTTGGAATATTTTCAGTTTCGATCAGTTTGGGGTAGAACTTGGAAAAGTCTTGGCAGGAAAGATCCTAACGGAACTAAAAGGAAATGGTGAGGTGACAACCCACGATTCATCGACCAATGGATTGATGAATTACTATCAAGCTCAGAAATAAAATCTAAAAATAAAAGTAAAAATGGCACAGATTCTTGATGGACTCAAAGTTTCGAAGGAAATAAAAAAAGAAATCCGCGAAGAAGTACAAAAAATTGTTGACAGTAAGCGTCGTCCACCACACCTTGTGGCTATTTTGGTGGGACAAAACGGTGCGAGTATCGCCTATGTGAACAATAAAATAAAGGACTGTGCGGAAGTAGGTTTCCGATCTTCATTGGTGAAATTCCCCAGTACTGTGTCCGAAGCTGAACTTCTGGAAAAAATTGAAGAATTAAACTTATCTAAGGAAGTTGATGGGTTTATTGTTCAGTTGCCACTTCCTAAACAAATAGATCAGGAGAGAATTATTATGGCAATTGACCCTCGAAAAGATGTGGACGGTTTCCATCCGGAGAACTTCGGAAAAATGGCGTTGGAGATGGATACTTTTCTTCCCGCTACTCCTTTCGGAATTCTTACTCTGTTAGAAAGATATCAAATCGACACCAAAGGAAAGCACTGTGTAATTATTGGCCGTAGCCGAATCGTTGGGAAGCCAATGAGTATTTTGATGGGCAGAAAGGATTTTCCGGGAAACTCAACGGTTACGTTAACCCACTCTTACACACCCAGAATTGAAGAATTTACTAAAAATGCAGACATAGTAATTACTGCTCTTGGCGATCCCAATTTCTTAAAGGCAGATATGATTAAGAAAGGAGCGATCGTTATTGACGTGGGTATTACCCGTGTTGACGATGATTCTCCAAAACGCTATCATCTTGCAGGAGATGTAGATTTCAACAGCTGTAAGGAAATTGCCTCAGCGATTACTCCGGTGCCTGGAGGTGTTGGGCCAATGACTCGCGCGATGTTGATGAAAAATACCATCCTTGCATATAAAACCTCAGTTTATAATGACTAAAGAAGAAGAAAATATATTATTGAATGAAGGTAAAATGCTCCCCGTGATGGAGCATTTTTACACCCTTCAGGGCGAAGGTGCCCACACCGGTAAAGCTGCTTACTTCATCCGCTTAGGCGGTTGTGATGTTGGCTGTCATTGGTGCGACGTGAAAGAAAGTTGGGATCCTAATTTACATCCATTGATGAGTGCTGAATTCATCGCAGAAACTGCAGCTTCATATTGTAAGACCATCGTATTAACAGGTGGCGAACCTTTGATGTGGAATCTCGAAATTTTAACTTCGCGTCTTAAGGAACTCGGCTGTACCATTCATATCGAAACTTCGGGCGCTTATCCCATGAGTGGCCACCTCGACTGGATAACTCTTTCCCCAAAGAAAACCAGCTTGCCATTACCAGATATCTATGAGAAAGCTCAGGAGTTGAAGGTAATTATTTTTAATAATAACGATTTCAAGTTTGCTGAAGAACAAGCTCAAAAAGTTTCCCCAACTTGCCGACTTTATATGCAAAGCGAGTGGAGCAAGAGAGATGAAATGTATCCGAAAATCACTGATTTTATTTTGGCAAACCCCAAATGGCAGGCTTCTGTACAAACCCATAAATATTTGAATATTCCATAAAATAAGTTAAATTTACCTATTGTAACTTCGGTTTTATGCAGAAAATTCGGTATTCCAGGTATTTCAAAATTATCTTCATCATCCTGGATGTATTGATTATTACCGGGGTTTTTCTAACTTATTTTCTTCGAAATCTTCCTGAAGAAGTTTCCTTTGATATTTGGGAGCAAAATATACTCTCACTGACACTCTTATTATTCTCCTGGATTTTATTAAGTGGGCGTACACAGCTATATTCTATTCCGAGAAATCTTACGTACACCATTTATTTGGAAAGGTTGGCAACGCATATCTTCATTTTTTTGTTTGGGGTCATTCTTTTTGCTAAAGTGAGTAATAATGAGTATTTGAAAGAAGACCGTTTCTTTATCGCTTTCTGGCTTTTTACTTTCCTTTCATTTGTTAAGACCGTGGTGTTTTTCATGTTGAAATATCTCCGTATACTAGGGATTAATTATCGTAACGTGATGTTTTTAGGTAAGAATTCTTCCACAGAACTTTTAAAATCAGTACTGCAGGAAAGAAAAGATTATGGTTTTAGAATATTTGATTTTGAAGATGATAAGAAGATCAATTTTTCGGCTTTAACTGATTTCTGGAAGAAAAATGGTATTCATACCATGTATCTTTCCACAGCAGGTTTCGAAACTGAACAAGAGAAGGAAGTTTATAGGTTGGCAGAATTATACAAAGTGCGTATATCTCTTGTGCCTAGTGCTGTAAGAAATGATTTTTTCCAGTATGATTTAGGCTATATTGAGACTCTTCCTGTTTTGCTTCGGTCCAAGTTTCCCTTGGATTTCCTTACCAATATCGTTATTAAACGGACATTTGACATTGCATTTTCAGTCATAATATTAGTTCTTGTAGGAAGTTGGCTTTTCCCATTAATTGCCCTATTAATTAAACTTGATGATGGTGGGCCGGTGTTTTTTAAACAAAAACGATATGGATTTCACGATGAAGTTTTCCATTGCATAAAGTTCCGAACCATGCGAGTACAGAACGAAGAGCGTCTGAGTGCCACCCAAACAAATGATCCACGAATTACCAAGATTGGAAAATTCTTGCGTAAAACAAGTCTGGACGAAATGCCACAGTTCCTCAATGTACTCAAAGGAGAGATGTCTGTAGTAGGACCACGACCACACATGCTTTTAGTTGATGATTTCTATAAACTGAAAATTGGAAGATATTCGGTACGGAGTTTGGTGAGACCCGGTGTAACGGGATTGGCACAAGTAAGCGGTTTGCGTGGTGACAGTGGAAATATGGATCTTAAGATGCAAAAACGAATTCTGGCTGACGCTTTTTATGTCAAAAACTGGAGTTTCATGTTGGATATGGTAATTATTTTCAAGACCATTTTTCAAGTTTTAGGCGGCGACAAAAATGCCAACTAAAAATAGTAGAAACAAATAAAACACTAATTTAGCAGAATGTTAAAAAACTTATTTGGACAAGTAGGAGCGTACTTTCTGCTACTCTCCAAAACTTTAAAACGCCCTCAGAAATCTTCTGTTTTCGGAAAACTTTTGATGAGGGAAATAAATGATCTTGGAGTTAATTCTTTTGGGTTGGTACTCTTCACCTCAATATTTGTCGGAGCCGTTGTGGCAATACAGATGTATAACAACTTCAGTGCGTCAACATTCCCTATTCCGAATTCTTTTATTGGTTACGCTACAAAAGTAGTTTTGATCCTGGAGTTTGCACCCACAATTATCTCGGTAATTCTTGCGGGCAAGGTGGGCTCATACATCGCCTCCAGTATTGGCACAATGCGTGTTACTGAACAAATTGATGCTTTGGATATTATGGGAGTTAACTCTCCTAACTTCCTTATTCTACCAAAAATTATAGCCAGCATTATTTTCAATCCTTTACTTATTGCCATCAGTATTGTTTTTGGTATTTGGGGTGGCTATTTAGCAGGTATTGCTACAGGAAACTGGAGTAAGGCTGACTATATCACTGGGATCCAAATGTATATGCCACAGCATTTTATCTGGTATGCGTTCTTTAAGACTGCTGTTTTTGCTTTCTTAATTGCGAGCATTCCAGCCTATTTCGGCTATAACGTAAAAGGTGGATCTCTGGAAGTGGGACGTGCCAGTACGCAAGCAGTGGTTTGGACGATTGTGGCCATTATCATCACTAACTTAATATTAACACAAATGTTCCTCAGCTAATGATAGAAGTTAAAAATTTAAAGAAAAGTTTTGATGGCGTTGAGGTTCTTAAAGGGGTAAGCACAACTTTAGAAACAGGTAAAGTTAACCTCATCATCGGTCAGAGTGGTTCGGGTAAAACCGTATTTCTGAAAAGTTTATTGAATGTTTTTCAACCTACTTCAGGCGAAATTCTTTTTGACGGTAGAAATATTAACACGATGTCACGTGATGAAAAGCAAGTTCTCCGTTCTGAAATTGGGACTGTATTCCAAGGAAGCGCTTTATTCGATTCGATGACCGTAGAAGAAAACATTGCTTTTCCTCTGGATATGTTTACGAACTTATCCTATCGGGAGAAAAAAAGACGAGTTTTAGAAGTTATCGGCCGTGTACACCTGGAGAAAGCCAACAGAAAATATCCTTCGGAAATTTCCGGGGGTATGCAAAAGCGTGTGGCCATCGCACGGGCTATTGTAAACAATCCAAAATATTTGTTTTGTGACGAACCAAACTCCGGACTAGATCCTTATACATCGAATATTATTGATGATCTTCTGATGGAAATCACCAAAGAATATAATACAACCACCATCATCAACAGCCATGATATGAACTCTGTGATGACGATTGGTGAAAAAATCGTTTATCTGCGTTTAGGCCTTAAAGAGTGGGAAGGTAATAAGGACATCCTAATTAATGCAGGCAATAAAAACCTTATTGATTTCGTTTATTCTTCGGAACTCTTCAAGGAGCTAAGGGAGTACTTCCTTGAAACCAATAAAACTTCAATTGACAACGTTATCACAAAACAAGAAAATAATGACTAAATTTTTCACGATGGCTCTTTTGGGAGCTGGGATCTTTGCTTCGGCGCAAGTAAGTTTTGCAGCTAAAGCCAATGTACTTTTCAATACTGAAAGTGGAAAGTGGAAAGATATCTCTACAACTGCAGGTACGGCTTACCAAGAAGGTGGTAAAAATAATGCCGGGTTCAACGTTGGACTTTCAGCAAAAATTAATTTGCCAATGTCCCTATTTATCATGCCCGAATTGTATTACACTACTTTTAAATCTGAATATACCGAGCCTTTAACAGATACAAAACTTGAAGTAAAGAGCAACCGTGTAGATCTACCGGTACTTTTAGGCTATAATATCCTTGGGAATACTTTGGGTGTTTTTGTTGGGCCAGTAGCTTCATATAACTTATCTACGGACAATCAATTTGAAAATTTCCGCGAAAATGCTAAAAACGAGTTTACAGTCGGATATCAGTTCGGAGCTCAGGTTCAACTTAAAAAGTTGATTATTAACGGTAGATACGAAGGTGCTTTTTCAGAAGATCAGCGCGACTTCATCAATAACAATACGAACCAAACCATTCGTTACGATGCGCGTCCAAGCATGTTGATTCTTGGTCTCGGTTATGAATTTTAAGCGAATAAATTAATTACAAAAAATCCTCAGACTAATAAAAGTTCTGGGGATTTTCGTTTTTTAAGCGAAGTTCTGCTTCTTTTTGAGCCAAAGCATTTTGTTTTTCGAACTCTTCTTTCTCTTTTCTCAATTGCATCAGCTCGCGACGGCGTTGTTCCTCTTTTAAAGCTGAGCCTTTGCTGACGTAACCCACAATACCTCCAATAATTAATCCTATCCCGATACCAGCAAGAATCCCCATTAAACTGATAGGTTCAAACAATTTGACAAACGAAAATTCTGGCAGCATATAATACAACAGAAAAGCTAAACCTAATAGAATAAAACCAATAAAATGTAAATTTTTCATAGCATATAAAAATTAAACCTTCCCAAAACTAATGAATTTATAGGAAGGTTTTTATGTTTTATCGTTGGATTTTAAATTTTACCACCTGCAGCTCTGTAATATTCTAACGCTTTCGGCATATGTTTTTGCAAATCTGCCCGACGGCTTTCCGGACTCGGGTGAGTAGAAAGGAATTCTGGTGGACGATTCCCTGAACTAGAGGCCTCCATTCTCTCCCAGAAAGGCTGTGCTTGACGAGGATCGTATCCTGCCATTGCCATCAAATATAAACCCATTTCATCTGCTTCAAGTTCTTGACCTCTACCATATTTTAGAAGCGCTACTTGAGCTCCGATTGGATAAACTTGCTGAAAAATAGTCGCCATCTGACCACTGGTTGTGCTTCCCAAAACTGCTCCTCCATATTGAGCAACCATTGCTTGAGAAATTCTTTCGTTTCCGTGTCCTGCAAGTGCGTGAGAAATCTCGTGCCCCATAACTACTGCAAGACCAGTATCATTTTTAGTAACGGGCAAAATACCAGTGTATACCGCTACCTTACCTCCTGGCATACACCATGCGTTTATTTGCTTATCATCAATTAAATTAAACTCCCACTGATAATTAGCCAGATCATCCGCACGACCAATATTTCTGTAGTAATTATTCGCCGCATTTTTAATTCTGGCTCCTACGTTTTTGACAGATTTAGCTGCCGTTGTACCGGTAACAACCTTAGACTGTGCCAAGGTTTGACGATATTGCTGAAGTGCAACTGATGCTATTTCTTGATCATTTGCTAACTGCAGAGATTTTCTGCCCGTAATCGGATTGGTGGTACATGCTAACATCGTTAGCGACAACGCCCCAATCCCTAGAAGTTTATTTACGTTTTTCATAATTTTGAGATTTATTTTCGCTTTCAAAACAATTTCTATTCCATTTAAAAAATTACAATTTAACTTGCATCATTTTTGTATTCATTCTAAAAAGTCGTTATGAAAAAATATATACCATACCTCGGAGTCCTATTGCTAATGATTTTACAGTCATGTGGTTCCACAGGAAGCTTACCCCGCGAAAAAGTCGCTTCACTGCTCCAAAGCAAAGAATTCACTTTCATGGCAGAACGTGCAATTCCTACCAATTTCGATGTTATCAATGTGATGAATTCTCTTCCTGCAAACAATGCAAACCGAATGCTGAACTTAGATTACGGTTATACCATCCGTCTGAAATCCTCGGAACTTCTTGTTGAACTCCCATATTTTGGAAGAATGTTTAATTCAAGCTACGACACCAATAAGAATTCTTTTAGATTCACCTCTAAAGATTACACCGTCAACCAATCGGAAGGTAAAAAAGGAAACCAGATTTTCACCATTATACCTAAAGATCAACAAGAAGTAAGACGCATTATCATGGAAGTTTATCCCAATGGCAAAGCCTATGTTTCTATTGATGCCAATGACCGCCAAGCAATTTCTTACGATGGTTATATTATCGAAAATACTACTCCTTCAAAATAAATAAGGATTCAACAAACTTTTTTGCTTCGGAACTTGGATTAGACTTCAGTTCTAAGGCATTTTTTTTATGCTGTTGATAGTCTGCCGAAGAATTATCATTCTGAGCTTTTTGCAAAATATATTCATGCACCCAGTAGTTGAAGCGTTTTTCAGCCTGCTCCCTTCGAACCTCATCAAATGAACCAGAATCTTTTTTTAAGGTAATAAACTTTTCAATTTGTGCATAAACCTCTTCCAAACCTTCATTTTTTAAAGCTGATCCAAGAATGACAGGAATTTTCCAGCCTTTATCTTTTTCAGGCATGAAGTGTAAAGCTCTCAGTAATTCTTGCTTGGTATTTTTTGCATTCTGTCGATTATCTTCTTCTACTTTATTTATAAACACAACATCCACCATTTCCATAATTCCGCGTTTAATCCCTTGCAATTCATCGCCTGTTCCTACCACTTTAAGAAAAAGAAAAACATCAGAAATATCAGCAACCATAACTTCACTCTGCCCTACACCGACGGTTTCAATTAAAATATAATTATACCCCGCAGCTTCGCAAAGCAACATTGTTTCGAAGGTCGTATTCGCGATGCCCCCTAAAAATCCTGAACTAGGGGAAGGACGGATAAAAGCATTTTCTTCCTTGGCAAGTTCTTCCATTCTGGTTTTATCGCCTAGAATTGAACCTTTATTTCTCGAAGAGCTGGGATCAATAGCAAGGACTGCTACTTTATTGCCTTGATTGATAAGCATTTTGCCAAAACTTTCAATTAAAGTTGATTTGCCGGCTCCCGGAACTCCGGTAATTCCGACACGTATAGACTTGCCTGCATGAGGCAAAATTTGCTTCAAGATTTCATCAGCAACTTCACGATGTTCGGGCTTCTTGCTTTCAACCAAGGTAATAGCCTTGGCCAAATACCGTTTATTGCCACTTAAAATTCCTTCGACTACATCGTGTACTGAATGCGTTGCCATTAGTCAAATTTAAAGAAATAGATTGAGATTCCTACTTAGATACACTTAATTACTGTTACTGATATCTTATCTAAATAGATGAGGTCTCCCTAAATAAAAAATCATTATTTTTGAAAATAACCCACTTTAGAAAGTATTAATTATGAATTTATCCAAAATATCATTATTTGCCTGTGCAGTCGTATTTACCGCATCGTGTACACCCAAACCTATCGTAACCCAAGCCAATACCATTAGTGCAGAAAATTTACAACAAGGGAAAACAATCTTTGAAAACTCTTGTGCACGATGCCATGATTTACCCAATCCAACTGCTTATACTTCAGTAGAATGGGTCGGAATTATGAACAGTATGGCTCCGAAAGCTAAACTCACAGACGAGCAACATGAACTGACCTATAATTACGTGAGTTCACTTCGTAAGGCCTACGAAGCAAATACCCAACAATAAATTATGCTGCAACATGTTCCGTTAGAAAAAGTACTGTTTCTGGACATTGAAACGGTACCACAGCACGCCAATTATGACGAAATTGGTGAGCATGGCCAATTGCTTTGGGATAAAAAAACCCGAAACCAGAGAAAAGAAGATCACACCGCTGAAGCATTCTACGCAGAGCGTGGCGGAATAATGGCGGAATTTGGAAAAATCGTTTGCATCAGCGTAGGCATTCTCGATAAAAATGAAAAATTGATGATTAAAAGTTTTTATGGTGATGAGGAGCGACAGATACTGGAGGATTTTGGACAGATATTTAACCGTCCGAAATTGCGGGAAGTTATCCTGTGTGCACACAACGGCAAAGAGTTCGATTTTCCATGGATTGCACGCCGCTTTTTGATTAATGGATTGCAACCGCCGGTTCCTTTCCAAATGTTTGGTAAAAAACCTTGGGAGATTCCGCATCTCGATACCATGGAACTTTGGAAATTCGGGGATTACAAATCTTACATTTCTCTTGAACTTCTTGCACACGTTTTCAATATACCTACTCCCAAAGATGATATTGACGGTTCAATGGTTTCTTCAATTTATCATATTGAAAAAGACTTATTTAGAATAGTTCAATATTGTGAAAAAGATGTCTTAACTTTGGCAAATATATTCCGGCGCATGAGACAGGAACCATTACTAGAGCGCATGGAATAAATAATTTTTATCCAAGAGACTTATTAAATGACTTATACAGACGAACAAATCGCGGAAATAGGAGACAAAATCATTAAAGAATTAAAAACTGTTTATGATCCGGAAATACCGGTCGACATCTATGAACTGGGTTTAATTTACGATGTGCAGATTTCAGATACCGGCGATGTGAAGGTCGTTATGACTTTAACAACTCCCAATTGTCCTGTTGCCGAAAGTTTACCTGCAGAGGTTAGAGAAAAAATTTCCGGTGTTGAAGGCGTAAAAACGGTTGATCTGGAATTAACCTTCGAGCCTAGTTGGAACAAGGACATGATGAGTGAGGAAGCGCGCTTCGAACTTGGTATGTTCTAAAAAAATTTAATATTGATTTTCCGATTTCTTTGTATTTACGCCTTGTGCGTCTCTACCATTTTGTTTTCTCAACAAAATGAGGAATTTCGTGCTGCCAAGCAGTATTTCGATTATCAGAAAATGCGGCTCGATCAAGAGTTCAGAAAAGCTTATGCGATAGAGACGGATGAGAAGCGAGAATTCATCAAAAAAGATTTTACAGAGTTTATGCAAAAACTCGACAGTATCGAAAACTCTGCGTATCTCTATGCTTTAATTAAGGTTAAAAATCGAGAAGACCTTTCCGCTGTAGCCCAAAGTAGAAACGCAGCAGTTAACCAACTAAATCCTCTAAAAAATAACATCGACAGACAAGCCGAATATCCCGGCGGTTTTATGGCGATGCGCAATCAAATTGCAGAATTATTTTACCAAAAGGCACTAATTTCAGCAGGCAATACCTTTGCAACACAGGTTGTGTTTGAAGTAGATCGTGAGGGATATATTACCAATGTTTTAGCTGAAGGTCCATTTTCTGGCTTTAATAAACAGGCGATGATTGCCATGTATTTACTCCCGGAAAAATTTATCCCTGCGCGACTCGACGGGAAAGCTATTCCGTACAGATTCAGATTTCCTTTAAGTTTAGATTTAAATTAAATTCTGATGTTTACGGACGAATATTATATGAAAATAGCGCTTGTGGAAGCACATTACGCTCTGGAAAAAGATGAAGTGCCAATAGGTTGCGTAATTGTTTCTAATAATCGAATTATAGCCAAGTCGCACAATCTCACCGAAGCTCTGAACGATGTTACAGCCCATGCTGAAATGCAGGCAATTACTTCCGCCGCGAACTATCTTGGCGGAAAATATCTTCAAAACTGCACACTGTATGTAACGCTAGAGCCATGTGTAATGTGTGCCGGTGCACTCAGCTGGTCCCAAATCTCTAAAGTGGTTATTGGTGCAAGAGACGAGCAACGTGGTTTCCTGAATAAAAATCTGCAACTGCATCCCAAAACTGAAATTACTTTTGGAATTTTAGAACAAGAATGTTCGCAAATCATCAAAGATTTTTTTCGTTCTAAACGGTAGTGATTAAATATTTCTGCCCAAGAAATAAAGACCTTTTAGGGTGTGAAGACGATCTGCCACGTGGATTTTTTCAGTGAGTGGTTTATACACATGAGATACCCCACCTGTTGCAATTACTAGACAATCATCTTGTACTTCAGCATTAATGCGATCAATAAATCCTTCCACCATGCTTAAATAACCGTAAACCATGCCACTTTGCATGCAGGAAACGGTATCTAGACCCAAAACACTTTTTGGCTTTATCAATTCAATTTCAGGGAGTTGCGCAGTATCATGGATGAGTGAATTCAACGAAGTGATAATTCCAGGTGCAATAATAACCCCCAATGTTTCACCGTTTTCATCGATGCAACTGGCCGTAAGCGCCGTACCAAAATCGAAAATGATTTTCTTACGGTTTGCATAAAGATGATGTGCAGCTACGAGGTTTGCGTAAATATCGGTCCCCATTTGCTTGGATTTCGGTTGAACTCCAGAAGGAGTATTTCGGTCTACCATCACCGGATTGATACCATGCATTTTATGAATTGCTCTGGAAATATCGTAAGTCAGTTGAGGTACAACCGAACCAATAATAACTTTATCTACCGATGTTGCATCAATTTTATTAGTCTGATACATCATCATAAACTGAATCATCAACTCATCACTGGTTCGGTATGGCTTAGTGTTGAGTATCCACGAAATACTACACTCATCCCCATTGAAAAGACCAAAACGAATATTGGTATTGCCAATATTAATTACAATTGTCGTCATTTTACTTTGCTTTCCCTTTAACTTCAGCAGTGACTTCTACGAAATTATCTTCAGGGTTTACATCCGCCATTCTCTGTGAAAAGTCGATTCCCACAGCAGATAATTCTTCTTTGGTATAAGGAATGGTAACGGTATATTCTTTTTGCGTCCAAGGCCAATAAGCAAGGGTGGTGAACTTACCATAGATGTCTTTAGTCTTCCAAGTATGCGTCATGTTGAGTGGGATATGATAATTTTCAACCTTTTTATCTTTAGTCATAATTGAAAAGTCAATCGGCATTGGGATCTCCCCATTATTTACTAAAGTAATTTTCGTTGAACCGTCTCCGTATTCAATGTTTTTAATCCCGTAATCAATAGTTTTCGTGGTATTAATCCAATAATGATGAAACCACTTTAAATCCATTCCGGAAATTTTCTGAGCAATGTGCATGAAATCACGATCCGTTGGATGCTTCAATTTCCATTGATTGTAAAATTCTTTCATGACCAAGGATAAATTCTGTTCACCGATGATATAACCCAGTTGTACCAAGAACAAATCTCCTTTAACATAAGAAGCTACGGAATAAGCACTGCCATTATCGTGATGATCTGCCAGCCACCCTGCAGGCTCTTCTTTTCCGGATTTTGTGAAATTGACGTAAGATTTTATAGAGCCGATGAAAGGATTAGCAACTGGTTGCGTTGGTGGAAAAAGTTGATGCATTACATAATCGTCATAATAACTGGTGAAACCCTCATCCATCCAAGGTCTTACACTTTCATTATATGCTAAAATTTGCTGGTTGTAAGAGTGTCCGCCTTCGTGAACCATCAAGCCTACAAGGCCTTCCAACGAACGACCTTCGCCCATTATCATGGTACACATACCGTATTCCATACCGCCGTCACCTCCTTGGATAAAAGAGTAGGATGGATAAACATAACGTCCTAGAGTTGCATTCATCAACTGGAAGAACTTGGTAACATAGGGTTTAGATTGCTCCCAAAGTGCGGTCTTCTCTGATTTTTGATAAACATAATATACTTTCGGTCCGTCCAAGATGGTAAATTCTTCTACGGTGTAGTCACGGTCTGCTGCCCAAGCAAAATCCAGGAGGTTTTTAGCATTCCACTTCCATGTAGCTTTATTGTCTTTATCCGCTTTAATATTTGCATTGGCGTTATAACCTTTAACCTCGGTTGGGTTTTCCAACGTACCGCCAGCTCCGATTACGTAATCTTTATCAATCTTAATGGTCACATCATAATCGGAAAACGGGGCGTGAAACTCTCTTCCAACATAGTCGAAAGTTGCCCAACCATCATAATCGTACTCTGCAATTTTAGGATACCACTGCGTCATCGTCATATCAATACCTTCACGGTTGTTACGTCCGGAACGTCTAATTTGATGCGGAATGACTGCATCCCACTCCATTGTAAATGTGGTAGAAGAGTTTGGTTTTAGAGGAGTATTAAGGACGACTTTCATAATAGTCTCTTGCACTTCAAACTTTAATTCGCGTCCATTTTGTTTAATCCAGTGGATATTTTGCGCACCTTCTTCACCCGGCGGGATGGAAGCTAAGCGAGAAATGCCATCACGCTGTAATCTTGAATCTCCATTTTTTCCTTGATTTTGTACACGCTGATCCATCATTGAGCCCGGTTTAAAGGCATTCCAGTATAGATGAAAATATACCACGCTTAATTCATCCGGAGAATTGTTTGTATAGGTAATGGTTTGATTTCCCTGATAGGTGAAATTTGGCGCATCCACATCAATATCCATTTTATATTTGGCATATTGCTGATAATAAGCACCCTGTTGTGCAGAAAAAAGTCCGTAAACAAACGTGAGTAATAGAAGAAAGCCTTTATTCATCTTAGAAATAATTTTTTTTGGAGCTGAAAGATAAGAATTTTTGTCGAGGTCCCATTAAACCTCATGAAAAACCCTTTCACAGTGAAGTAAAAGGGTTGGATTTTTTATTTTGCCGGAATTGGCGGCTTACTACTGCTTAATATTTTTTCTAATATTTTAAGAGTGATAAGATAAGTTGGCTTCACCCCTGTTAAGCCGAGACCGCCTGAAGATAAAGTAGAACCTGTCTCTAGCGGATTATCAGAGGCGTAGTATGCATACATCACGAAAAGATCTTCCGAGATGTGATGTCTAATTTTTGATGCAACCTGAATCGCTTTTTGATAATGCGCCCCCTCCATTTCAAGTCCTATTGCTTTCCACGAAGTATCCATAAAATATCTGAGAATATCTTTGTTTTGAAGTGAAGTCCCAAGAACAGTTACCATTCCGCCTTCAAATGCTTGTAACTCATCATCTTCGAAATCTGCCAAAGAAAGTGCATTTTCAAAAGGATAGTTATCCGCAGTTCCTTCGAAAACGTGGGAAGTTGGGATCATAATATCTCCTTTTCCACCCATCAAAATACCCGCTTTTCCCATGATGGAAATAGATTTCACTTTCATGGTATAAATTTCTTCATTGAAGTCGTATGGACGCAGAAGCTCATCCATAATTTCATAAGCCTGCTCTCCAAATGCGTAGTCGAAAACCATCACTACATCATCGCCCTGGAAATTATGTTTAGCAAAAGGAGTATTGCTTAAGTCTGTTTTTGAAAGATCGATGATCTGAACATCAATATTACTTCCGCTTTGATCATCTATATAGATTAACCCTGCTTTTTGGCTATGGGTTAAAATCTTTTCTTGAAGTGATTTCTTGTTTGAAATTTCTTCATACAATTTGAAATCGACATCCTTGATCGGTTTCTTATCCAATGCATCATTAGCATACAGCATATTCTTCACCGAATGCATATTGGCAGAAATAATATGAAGCGGTCTCATATGAAGATTATTCTCTGCAAGAACCATCTTTACATTGTTCGCCCACTTCTCTCCGAAGAAATGGTGACCGACACGCTCCCGTAAAATTGCCGAAAAATGAACTTCACGCTCCCGAATTTTCTTATAATCATTAAAACTTTCGTTTCCTAAATGATAAATGATTTTGAAAAGACGATCCGGATTAGCATCATCACCAAAACTATTGTACGCGTTCAGGGTTTCATCAAATGTTCGCCCTAAAAGAGAAGACAGATGGATGAGTGCTACTTCCTTCTCCTTGCGACTGTATTTCTTAGTTGCTTTTGCTACTTCTTCAATGATTTTCCACGCACGAGTCGGCCTGTCGTTTTCATCAGAAATAAATGCTAAATTTCGGATTTTATCTGCTTCTATATATAAGAAGGTAAGGTGCGTTAAAATATCATAGATTTCTGAGCGTCCTAAAAGCACTTCAATATTCATTTGATGCTCATCAATCCGGTAACAGTTACGGCGACGTTTTTTCGGTACGATTACTTCAAAACTTCCTTTTTCGAAGCCTTCATCAGAGGTAAGGTGAATAAAGGAACACTCCTCAATCCCTTCCGGGAGACGATCTAAAACATACAACAACCCATCTAATTCAATCTTATTCGGAACACCCATAGTTCCGTAGATTTCAGGGTTAATGGTCATCAATAAAGAGCGGAGACTTTCGCCGGAGATCCCGGAAGGTTTAAAAAAACCGCGATAGAATAGATGTCGCATCGAAACGTAAAGCCTTTCAATAGCTTCGGTAGTTTCGCGAGCACGAGAATTTACCATAGTGTATCTTTTGGCAAATATAATACATCTGTCGCAAATTTCCATGAACTGAAAGTTACGTTATCAACCATTACAAACCATCTATCAACAAGCCTATTCTTAAATTTTTAATACCAACCCCCTAAATTTTAAAGTTTTTTACAGTAGAAAATCATTTTTTTGTAATTTTACCCCCATAAAAATCACATATAATATGTCACACCTAAGATTTAAAGCTTTAGAAACGCTTTCTTTTAAGAATTTCAGACAAGATAATGCTGTTGAAGTACCAGCTAAACTTTCTGAATTATTTTGCGCTAATGTATTCTCTGAAGAAACAATGCGAGAATACTTAACAAAAGAAGCCTTCAACTCTATTATTGATGCTATAAAAAAAGGAACAAAGATCCAGCGCCATATTGCTGATCAGGTTGCAGTAGCAATGAAGGATTGGGCATTATCTAAAGGTGCTACACACTATACGCACTGGTTTCAGCCATTAACAGGATCTACTGCGGAAAAGCATGACTCTTTCTTTTCTCCAATTGAGGGAGGCAGAGCTATTGAAAGATTCAGCGGAAGCATGTTAATTCAGCAAGAACCTGATGCATCTTCGTTCCCAAATGGTGGAATAAGAAATACTTTTGAAGCAAGAGGTTATACAGCTTGGGATCCAACTTCCCCTGCATTCATCATGGGTACAACCCTTTGTATTCCTTCTATCTTCATTTCTTACACTGGAGAGACCCTAGATTATAAGGCACCATTATTAAGAGCTCTTCATGCAGTTGATGAAGCAGCGACAGATGTATGTAAATCTTACTTCGATAAAAATGTAACCAAAGTAACTCCAACTTTAGGTTGGGAGCAAGAATATTTCTTGGTAGATTCAGCGCTCTATCAATCTCGACCGGATCTTGTTATTACCGGAAAAACAATGTTGGGACACTCTCCGGCAAAAGGACAGCAACTTGATGATCATTATTTCGGTTCAATCCCGACAAGAGTGATGAATTTTATGAAAGAATTGGAAATTGAGTCCATGAAACTCGGAATTCCGGTTACCACCCGTCACAATGAAGTGGCACCAAACCAGTTTGAACTTGCACCAATGTTCGAAGAGGTAAATGTTGCTGTAGACCACAACTCACTTCTTATGGATATAATGGCAAGAGTTGCCCACAAACATCATTTTCATATTCTTTTTCATGAAAAGCCATTTGCGGGAGTGAACGGAAGTGGAAAACACAACAACTGGAGTTTAGCCACTGATACAGGCGAAAACCTTCTAAGTCCAGGAAAAAATCCAAAGAAAAATCTTCAGTTCTTAACATTCTTTGTTAACACCCTGAAAGCGGTACATGATTATGCAGATTTGCTACGTGCTAGTATTGCTTCTGCAAGTAACGATCACCGTTTGGGTGCCAATGAAGCTCCACCTGCGATTATTTCAGCATTTATTGGAAGTCAGTTATTCGGCGTATTAGAAGAACTTGAAAAAGTAAAAGACGGTAAATTATCACCTGAAGAAAAAACCGATCTAAAACTAAATGTTGTGGGTAAAATCCCTGAGATTCTATTAGACAATACCGATAGAAACAGAACTTCACCTTTTGCATTCACCGGAAATAAATTTGAAATTCGGGCCGTTGGTTCGTCCGCAAATTGTGCTGAGGTAATGACGGTAATGAACACGATTATTGCAAAACAACTGAGAACCTTCAAAAAAGAGGTTGATCAATTAATCTTCGATAAAGGTTTAAAGAAAGACGAAGCCATCTTCAATGTGTTGAGAGAATACATCAAAGTTTCCAAAAACATTATGTTTGAAGGAGATGGATACTCAGAAAGTTGGGCTGAAGAAGCTGAAAAGAGAGGACTTAAAAATCTTAAGACCACTCCAGAAGCTTTAGAACGTGAGTTGGATCCGAAATTTATAGAACTATACGAAGACTTAGGCATCTATACCCATCGTGAAATCGAGGCTAGAAATGAAATCAAGCTGGAAAAATATGCTACTGTAATTGCTATTGAGGCAAAAGTTTTGGCTGATATCGCAAGAAATCACATCATCCCTTGTGCACTAAACTATCAAAATAGATTGATTGAAAACGTAAAAGGCTTGAAAGACATTTTCGGTAAAGATCAATTCGAAAAGCTAGCTAAGGAACAAATGAATATGATTGCGGAGATTTCGGAACATGTGTCAGTTATTAAAATTGAAGTAGAGAAATTACTGGCAGCTATTGATACTGCAAAAGCAAGTGAAAACTCCCAGCAAATGGCAGAGAAATTCTGTAATGATGTTAAACCTTTATTTGACGGAATTCGTGATGCGTCAGACGCCTTAGAAATGCTTGTGGATGATGAGCTTTGGCCAATGACAAAATATCGTGAACTATTATTTACCAGATAGTTATAAAAAAAGCTTCGGAATTCACCGGAGTTTTTTTTTATAAGAAATGCTAAATGGCCGTTTTATAGATGTGGGGCATCTTAGTAATAGAATATTTAAATGTTAACAAATCTTAAATTCAACAAAAAAGCAACTCCCTAAAATAAGGGAGTTGCTAATTATTTTCTTTTAACATTACAAAAATAAATGTTAAAATGTGTTAAAGTAGCTGTATCAATGGGCGTTTATAACCCCTGCGCCAGCTGTAATACCTAATTTTGCTTTGCATTTAAAAAGAAGTATCAGTTATTAACACAGAAAATCAAATATATATGAAGAGAAGAGTTCTGTTTTATTTAGTTGCTATATCCTCTGTATTTACTCTACAGTCTTGTGTAACAAATTACGTCGTTTCTGCTCCGGCAACCTATAAAGAACAATACAAATCAGATGCCAAACTTGCATCTCTCGATAATAAGAAATTAGAAATTGCAAAGTCTCAATTAATTAGCAGTTTCGCAGATGAAAAAATTGCAGCTGCAAAGACAATGGAGACCGCAATTAAAAATGAGGAGATTGCAAAAACCATCCGTTTTACAAAAAGAATTGATGACATTCTTGCTGAGGCTGAAACTTACCTAGGAACTCCTTATAAATATGGCGGAATGACTAGAAACGGGATCGACTGTTCAGCTTTTGTACTTTCCGTGTTCGGAACAGTAACTGGCATGACTCTTCCAAGAGTAGCTGCTTCCCAAGCACAAGAAGGCGAGAAAATCGAAAAAGAAAATCTTCAAAAAGGTGATTTAGTTTTCTTTTCTCAAGGAAGAGGTCGTATTTCTCACGTAGGGATTGTAGAAGACGTAACTCCAGAAGGTGAAGTTAAATTTATCCACGCTGCCACTTCCAGAGGGGTAATGATTTCTTCTCTGAATGACTCTTATTGGGGACCAAAATACAGATTTGCAAAAAGAGTATTAAATGCTGATGATGTTAATGTGAACTTCGCAAATAATTAATAGAGATAATTGATCAACAAAAAAGCTGCCCTCGGGCAGCTTTTTTGTTTTAAAATATAGTTTTTAATTTGGATGCGATAGCAACTAAGCTCGACTGAAAACTGCTTAGCTAACATATGACTAGCCTTTAAAATCGAATCAGCATAATCTATTTAGTTACATCTCGTTTAAACCAAACTGTTTCGATCTGCATAATTCAGCTTGAAAAAGATAAAAGCCATCACAGAGAAAGCCAAGAAGGAACTTCCACCATAACTAAAATACGGCAAAGGGATACCTACCGTAGGAAACAATCCCATAACCATCCCTAAATTAATCCCAAAGTGCATCAACAATATTGATCCGAAACAATAACCAAAAACTCGGTTAAAAGTTGATTTTTGTTTTTCGGACAGATAATAAATCCTTCCAATAAATACCGCATAACAAATAATGAGAAGGGACGCACCCAGGAAACCCCATTCTTCACCCACTGTACAGAAAATATAGTCTGTTTCTTGTTCGGGTACAAACTTTCCGCGGGTCACCGAGCCTTCCATATAACCTTTACCAAAAAATCCACCCGAACCGATAGCTGTTTTAGAATACAGAAGATTATAACCTGAAGTATCCCGAAAGGCTTTTTCACCTTTATACAAAACTTCAATTCGTTCTCTTTGGTGTTTTGGAAGTTTCTCCAAAATTAACGGAGCGCTGTAAGCCAGCCCAGCTAGCAACAGGAAGCAACCTACGAAGGAGGAAACTGAAATTACATTCCAATGAATACGATTTTTATTAGAAATGATTATTAAAAGAATAACCACCGCTAAACCTGCAATCACATAGAGTGGATTAACCGCAAGGGAAACCAGGAACACCGCTGCAATAATTCCTCCAACTGCGAATAGCCATCCGCTTAAGCCTTCCCGGAATAAGGCAATGAAAAATGCGGTGAAAACTAACATTGATCCTACATCGGGTATAGCCAAAACCACAATTGCAGGGACTCCTATAATTGCCAACGCACCATAAAGGGACTTCTTTTGGTGTAGATTAAAATCGCCGCCAGAGACATAGTTCGCCAGCATCAATGCCACACCAATCTTAGCGAACTCAACAGGTTGCATCGTCATGCCTCCTATTTTATACCAGTTTTTCTGACCGAGAATTTCCGTTCCGAAAGGAAACAAACCGATCAGCAACAAAATACCCGCGAAATAGAAAATTCCAGCAAAGTTTTCGAAGAATTTGGTTCGCATAAAGAAGATTACCAAACCTACGAAAAGCGAAATGCAAAAGAAGATAAATTGCTTCTGTCCCAACCCTTGATCTACGCTGTAAATATTGGCCACAGCAAAGCCAGATATCGCCAGATATAAGAAAATACTTAATTTATCAATGCCCTCTGCCCACTTCATTTCGCTGTGTTTTTTATGCCTAATCGACGTTGTATAGAATCTCTTTTATAAATTAATTGAGAACGAAGATTTTTATCTTTCACAAATTTTAAACTATCCTGGATATATTCTAATGTCAACGAATCTTTATTGGGTTCTTTATACAAACCTTTTCTTTTAAGTTCGGACACCCATTGACGACGATATTCCGGCATAAAGCTGGCGTTAATCATCTTGTTATACAGGTGCTCACGTTTAATATCACCCGTTAAATACTTTTCAGCAATCACTGTAGCAGCAGGTCCAGCCCATGTGGCACCAAACCCAGCATGTTCCATCACGGCAGCAATAACTATTTTTGGTTTATCGGCTGGCGCTGCTAATACAAAAATTGAATTATCTTTTCCTTGGGGAACCTGTGCAGTACCGGTCTTAGCAAGCATTGTAAAATCGTTGGATTTTAGCCCTCGCGCGGTTCCATTAAGGACCACAGCTTCCATCCCTTTAATAATAGGTTCGAAATGCTTCGCATCGACCAATGTTTTGTGTTTCACTTTAAAACGAGGGTCGGGATTTGGTTTTCCATCAATTGATTTTACAATATGAGGAGTGTAATACCACCCGCGATTTACGATAGCCGCTACAAAATTAGCCATCTGAAGCGGAGTAAGAAGTACATCACCCTGCCCCATTCCGTTGAAAATGGAACCATTCATGGTGTAAGCAGAACTCCAGTCTTTTTTACCTCCGCTTCTCTTACGGTAAAATTCTCCAGAAGGAATTCGCCCGCGTGAACCTACGGCTAAATCGTTATTTAAAAACTCGCCTAACCCAAAACTGTTCATGATTTTCTTCCACTCATCTACTCCCCGCCCCGGATCTCCCGGATATTTATTCATGATTTCAATAAATGCATAAGAGAAATGACAGTTACTGGAAACCCGAATTGCTGGTATCAAAGGATCTGCACCGCCGTGACCTTTAACCCTCAATCCTCGATAATTAAACCCGCCTCCACAAGGGTAAATGGTGTTTTCATCCATTACACCCATTTGCATTGCTGCAGCTGCCGTCAACAATTTAAATGTAGAACCTGGAGGATATGCTGCCTGAATAGAACGATCGAAAGTCGGCCTGTTATTGTAAATCGTATCCATCTGAAGACGATACAGATTTTTGGATTTGTCCGGACCAGTGAAAAGGTTTGGATCAATATCCGGACCTGTAGCCAAAACGAGAATTTCGCCATTAGACGGATCAAGAGCGACAATAGCACCTTGTTTATTCACCATCATTTCTTCGGCTATACGCTGGAGATCATAATCAATAGTTAAGGTTACATCTTTACCAGTCACCACTTCTTTATCTAGACTACCATTTTTGTACGGGCCTATGTTTCTTAACCGAATATCTTTCTGGATGTACTGCACCCCTTTTTCACCTCGGAGAACTTCTTCATAAGATTTTTCAACCCCGGTTTTACCGATGAAATCTCCCGGCAAATAATACAAAGAATCTTTTTTGATGTCTCTTTCGTTAACTTCATTGGTATACCCGAGAAGATTTCCGGAAGTTGATACCTCGTACCTTCTTTGTGGTCTGGAAACAATATTAAATGCCGGATATTTAAAGATAATTTCCTGAATTCTTGCAATATCTTCACGACTTAAATTCTTCATAAAAGTCATGGGTGTCAATCTTGAATAGTATTTCTCTTTCTTAATATTATTGATCGTAGTAATGAAATCATTTTTAGTGATATTCATTAAACTACAGAATGCCAAAGTGTCGAAATCTGGTCGAATTAATGCTTCAGTAAAGGAAATTTCATAAGAAGGTTGATTCCCCACCAAGATTTTACCATTACGGTCGAAGATAACGCCCCGTTGAGGGATAATATACTCTGTTTTAATAGAGGTGTTCGCCGCATTCAAGGCATAGCGATCGGTGAAAAGCTGTAAATAAGCAAGCCTTGCAATAAATATAACTGCAAGTAGAGCGAGCGTAAAAGTTATTTTTAAATACTGTGATTTCAAACTTTCTGTTTGATTTTAAATGCTAAGGTATATAATATAATAAATACAAACGAAATAGCACTTGTTGCGAGAACATTCAGGAAGATTTCGAAAAACCGACTGAACTTAAAGAACTCAATAAACTGAACAAGCAGTTGGTGTAAGAAGATGCTTGAAAGAATAAAAAACAGATATTGAGACCACTGCAAAGATTGGAAAGAGAAAAAATCAGTCGAAGTATCGGTTGAAGTTCTAAAAATCAAGGTTCTGAAATAAGCGATAACCGTTGTCGCAAAAGCATTAATACCCCAAGTGTAAAGGAAAGCATCAATACATAAACCGAGTAGAAAACTCAAGAATAGAAATTGATATTTACTCCTAAAAAAAGGATAAAACATCACAAAAACCGGATAAAGAACAGGAGTATACTTTCCAAACAACGTAATTCGGTTAAGGACGAAAATCTGTAATGCAACCAGCAAAACGATCATCAAAATATCGGTAAGTAATGTTCTGCTAATCATTATCTCTTCTAATAGTTGCTTGTAGAGTATCTTCTATTTTTCTCACCTCAGCTTTCTTCAAGTTTTTAACAACGTAGATTTTATTGAGGTTACCCATTTTTTCGCTGAGTTCAACTGAAATATCCCAAAAGCCCGTTTTGCTATCTACTTCATATCCTGCAACTCGACCTATCATAATGCCTTCGGGGAAAATGGCGGACTTACCGTCTGTAATTACCGTGTCACCCACCTGCAAAGGAACATATTTCGGGATGTCAGCCAAATGCATAATTCTAGAATCGTCTCCTCGCCATGTTAGGGTACCAAAATATCCAGACTTCTTAAGGGAGGCGTTGATCTTTATTTTATTGACGCTTAAAACCGACTGCACCAAAGCATAGGCGTTGGTGGCATTAACAACTATGCCGGCAATTCCGTTCGGTGCGATAACTCCCATTTGTGACTGTACCCCGTCGCGCAATCCACGGTTAATGGTAAAATAGTTGTTTTTGCGGTTAATACTGTTGAATACAATTTCGCCATCCACGAAAGTATATATTTGACCGCCACCGATGGTATCATGAACTTTTCTGAAAACCGGAACTTTATCTGCATTCTTTCCGTAAACCTGCTTCATTAAAGCCTTGTTCTGAATGACCAACTGCTCGTTAATTTGTTTCAGTTTTAAGTAAGAAGTTCCTTCATCGATATAGCCCGAAACCCACGAATTAAATGCCGCAGTTTGCCCAGCAAGCCAGGACTGTTGCATAGAGTTTCTACTAAAGATTAGGGTTAAAGCGATCAGCTGCAGAACTACAAAGAATACAAACAAACCGTTCTTCGAAAATAATCGCAGCAAAAATCCCATCAGTTATTGCAAATTGATTTTAGCGAATTACTTAATCAGGAAGTTGAATTTATCCATGTTTTTAAGAGCGATCCCGGTACCGCGTACCACAGCACGAAGTGGGTCTTCCGCTACAAATACAGGAAGTCCGGTTTTCTTATGAAGACGATCTGCAAGACCTCTTAGTAGAGCCCCTCCACCCGCTAAATAAATACCTGTTTTGTAGATATCTGCTGCCAATTCTGGAGGAGTAAGAGAAAGCGTCTCCATCACCGCATCTTCAATACGGATAATAGATTTGTCCAGAGCACGAGCGATTTCTTTGTAGTTAACCATAATTTCTTTTGGCTTACCTGTAATTAAATCACGTCCTTGCACCGGAATATCTTCTAAATCAACATCTAACTCTTCAACAGCAGAACCTACTTCAATCTTTACACGCTCAGCAGTTCTTTCACCGATATAGAGATTATGGTGAGTTCTTAAATAATAAGCAATATCATTGGTGAACACATCTCCCGCAATTTTTACAGATTTATCACATACAATACCTCCAAGCGCTACCACAGCAATTTCTGTAGTTCCTCCACCTATATCGATAATCATATTTCCTTCAGGCTTCTGTACATCAATACCTACCCCAATTGCTGCTGCCATTGGCTCATAGATCAAACGAACTTCTTTAGCATTTACCTTTTGAGCGGAGTCTCTTACTGCACGCTTTTCAACCTCTGTAATACCTGATGGAATACAGATCACAATTTTAAGAGTTGGCTGAAATAACTTCCCTTTGATGCCCGGAATTTGCTTGATAAACTCCTTAATCATATGCTCGGAAGCATGGAAATCTGCAATTACACCGTCTTTTAGGGGACGGATGGTCTTGATGTCTTCATGGGTTTTACCTTGCATGTGCTTTGCATTCTCACCCACTGCAATTGGTTTACCAGTAGAACGTTCAATCGCAACAATTGAAGGCTGATCGATTACTATTTTATTATTATGTATGATCAGTGTGTTCGCCGTTCCCAAATCAATCGCAATATCCTGCGTGAACATATCAAATAGACCCATGTTTTTTCGTGAATTTTTTAAGTGTACAAAGATATAAATTTAGAACAGTTCCAAGAATTAGAATCTTTTATTTTTGGTTAAAGTTTTATTAAAAACAACCGTGCTATCTCCTATAACTTTAAGAACTGATTATTATTTTCTTACTACACTAATTTTCTGGCAAAAAGAGGCAAATCCTATACGATAGATATCGTCAATCTTCATGGTCTCAACTTTCGCGGTTTCAATTAAAAATCATAAATTTGCGGTTGCTTTATGAACCAGGATTCTAACATTCACAAAACCGCCAATTTCTCTGTTCTGAGCATCAGTTTTGAGAAAGCCGATGCCGAAACGCGGGGTAAATTTTCATTTTTTGATGAAAATATCAAGAATTTTGTGAGCGAAATCCATGAAAAGAATTTAGGTGATGCATTTGTAGTTTCTACATGTAACCGTACTGAGATTTACGCAACCTCGCCTAATTACCTCCTAATTGCCGAACTTTATTGTAAAACTATTGGCGTGAGTCTAACAGAATTCATGCAGTACGTTAATATTTTGAAGCATGAGGAAGCACTTAACCATCTTTTCAGAGTAGCGGCGGGACTTGAAAGTCAGATCATTGGTGATTTTGAAATCATCGGACAGATTAAAAACGCCTACCACCGGTTCAAAAAAGTGAAGCGCAATGCCAATCCATATTTAGAGCGTGCGATTAATTCAGCCATCCAGATTTCTAAAAGAATTAAGAACGAAACCGGTATTTCAAATGGTGCTGCTTCAGTTTCTTATGCAGCCGTGCATTATATTCTTAAAAATCAGCCAAGAATTGCGGACAAGAATATTCTGCTTCTAGGTGTGGGTGAAATTGGACAAAACACGGTTGAAAATTTGGTGAAGCATGTTTACAAACCTAAAGTAAAAGTGGCAAACCGAACGGCGGATAAAGCAGAAAAAATTGCGGAGAAATATAAGATTCCACACATTGATTTTGAAAAGCTACAAGAAGAACTCAGCCAAACAGATATCCTAATCGTTGCCACCGGAGCACAACATCCAATTATTAACAAATCTCATTTCCCCAACGGAAAAGAAACTTTGGTAATCGATCTTTCAATTCCTAACAATGTGGAGAAAGATATTGTTGAAAATAAGAACGTTCAGTTGGTCAATGTAGATGATCTTTCCAGACAAATTAGCGAAACGATGGTTTCCCGACAGAGAGAAATACCGAAAGCGGAAAAAATCATCCGCGAAATGACCAAAGATTTTCTTGAATGGGAAAAGAAACGCAAATTAGCGCCGAATATCCATCACTTCAAAGCTGTTTTGAAAAATATGGAGCGGAATGAGATGCACAATATTCACAAAAAACATAAATATGTGAATGTGCATGATATGGATCTTTCTAACAAAATGATTCAGAAAATCACCAACCGTTTTGCAAAATACATTATTGACAATCCATGGAAAGCTGAAGAAATCAGCCGTCTCATGCACGAAATACTGGTAGAACAACCTAACAACGAGTTTAATGAAAAGCATTAAAATTGGGACTAGAAATTCTCCGTTAGCCATGTGGCAAGCGCGGGAAGTTGCAAGACATCTGCAGAACGACAATCAGTTAACAGAAATCGTTCCGGTAGTTTCTACTGGAGACAAAAATCTCACCCAACCACTTTATGCGATGGGTGTTACAGGAGTGTTTACCAAAGATTTAGACATCGCTTTATTAAATCATGAAGTAGATATCGCCGTACATTCCCTAAAAGATATTCCGGTCGAATTACCACAGAATATCGAAATTTTTGCTGTTCTGGAACGAGACTATCCGCACGATGTTTTAGTGAGAAAAAAAGATGCAGAAACGCTAGAACTTCACCAACTTAAAATTGCAACCAGCAGTTTGCGACGACGAGCATTCTGGGCTAAAGAATTTCCAGAAACCGAATTTTGTGATATTAGAGGGAACGTTCAAACGCGTTTAACGAAGCTGGAGGAACAGGATTTTGATGCCACGCTTTTTTCATCTGCGGCCATTGAAAGAATGGGATTACCCGTTGATTATGAACATCTTTCGATGATGATTCCAGCTCCGGCGCAAGGAGTTGTTGCCATTTGTGGAAGAAAAGATGATACAGAATTAAAGGAACTTTTCAAGGAAATTAATCATAGAAACACCCATATTTGTGTTGAAATTGAGAGAAGTTTCCTTCATACACTTGAAGGCGGTTGTACTGCGCCAATTGGTGCTTTTGCGGAGGTAAATGAGCAAGGACAAGTTCGTTTTATCGGACGTATTTGCTCTCTTGATGGCCAGAATTGCATTGAAACCGATGAGATTTTCGACTATGAGAAGGGTACAGACTACGGTAAGATGCTGGCAGAGAAAATACTTATTAACGGCGGAAAAGAAATTATGGAAGAGCTGAAAAAGAATAGCTAAAAACCAATGAAAATCATCTTCACCAAAAGAATTAATAAATTAATGATTTCCAAAATTTTAGGAAGTCATTTTTCTTATGATTTTACAGAAGTAATTAAAATTTCACCACTTCAGGTAGAACCTTTCGACCTTAAAGACTATTCTTTAATTTTCACCAGTGTGAATGGGGTGGCTGCTTTCTTTGAAAATGGTTTCAAACCCGATGAAAATTTTACGAGTCGAAATTATAATAAGATCTATACCGTTGGTCAAAAAACAAAAAAAGAACTAAGGAAATATGGCTTCGGGACTTTTAAAGTCACCAAACACGCAAAAGAACTCTCCGAGTTTATCATTGACAAAAGTTCGAAAGAAAAATTCATCCACTTTTGTGGGAATCTCGCACTGGAAGTTCTTAACCAAACTTTGCCTCTGCAAAATATCTCTTATCGCAAAGTTCCGATTTATGAGACTACGTTATTGTACCCACAAATATCATCAAATTATGATGCTGTGTGTTTTTTTAGTCCGAGCGGAGTTCGTAGTTTTGCGAAGTTCAATTCTTTGGAGAACAAACAACTCTACTGCATTGGACAAACCACTGAAAATGAACTCAAAAAGTTCACGAAACAACCTATAATTACAAGCCGGGAAAGTAATGTGGAAGATTTACTCCAACTAATTGCAGCATCTCATCCTTAGAAATCCCGAAAAAACTTAGATATGATAAAAAACGACCTTTACTTAAAGGCTTTAAGAGGTGAGACTGTGGAAAGACCACCTGTTTGGATGATGCGTCAGGCAGGGAGATTTTTGCCAGAATTTCGTGCATTGCGCGATGAATATGATTTCTTCACAAGATGTCAAACTCCGGAATTAGCTGCCGAAATAACCATGATGCCGATCCGAAGATATCCTTTAGATGCAGCCATCTTATTTTCTGATATATTGGTAGTTCCGCAAGCGATGGGTCTTAATTTTGAAATGAAAGAAGGGGTAGGTCCTTGGCTGGAAAATCCTGTGAGAACGCTTGAACAAGTGCAAAATATCCCTGTACCAGATGTTAATGACACTTTAGGCTACGTCTTCGATGCGATAGAAATAACCCTACAAAAGCTAGAAAACAATATCCCACTTATTGGTTTTGCAGGTTCTCCATGGACCATTTTATGCTATTGTGTGGAGGGTAAGGGCTCTAAAGCTTTTGATGTCGCGAAAAAATTCTGTTTTCAAAACCCGGAAGCAGCGCATCTACTGCTTCAAAAAATCACTGATACAACAATCGCCTATTTAAAAAGAAAGGTCGAAAAAGGCGTCTCTGCCGTTCAAGTTTTCGATTCCTGGGGCGGAATGCTGTCTCCATACGATTATCAGGAATTCTCTTGGCCGTACATCAACCAAATTGTGGAGGCACTTAGTCCACTAACACACGTTGTTGTTTTCGGCAAGGGATGCTGGTTTGCACTCGAAGAAATGGCAGCTTCTAAAGCTTCAGCTCTTGGAGTTGACTGGACGATTCGGCCAGAGCATGCAAGAAAACTGACCGGAACTAACATTACTCTACAGGGAAATTTTGATCCTTCGAGACTCTACTCTTCTCCGGAAACTATTAGAAAATTGGTCTACGAAATGATCACCAGGTTTGGAAAAGATCGATATATCGTTAATTTAGGTCATGGAATTCTACCAGATATCCCATTAGAAAATGCGGAAGCGTTTATCCGTGCAGTAGTCGAGTGGAAAGCTTAAGACAATCGGCGCGAGCGAAGCGAGCGTCGATGAATTATCTATAAAAATAAAAGGAAGCCTTGAGCTTCCTTTTTCTATATCAGTTCATCACTTTCATAATATTTTAGATCTTCATCTTCGCCCGGCAATCTGGTTACTTTAATAAACTTCATTCCAAGTTTTTCGATGACTTTCTGCGATGCGTAATTCTCCATTGCGGTAATGGCTGACAATTTTTTAATACCATACTTTGGTCCGGCATTTTCAAAAAGATGATGTGCTGCTTCGAAACAGTAGCCTTTTTTTTCAAACTCAGGCAAAAGCGCAAAACCTATATCCTGAACATCCAAACCCTCCCGTTCAAAGATACCCACCGTTCCTATTTTTTCGCCATCCTCCTTTCTAATAATCACAAAATTACCATATCCTAAACGCTCAATCTGTGGTCTAAATCTAGTGGTGATGTACTCTTTAGCATCTTCAAGCGTATTGATATATTTCTGCCCAATAAAACGTATAAACTTTGGTTGATTGTACAATTTATAAATCAGTTCCGCATCTTCTACTTCCACTAACTTTAAAAAAAGCCGATCGGTAATGAGATAGTGAGATGGAGTCTGAAAAGGCATTGAAGAAAATGTTTAGTACTAAGTTAACGAAAAACTCGGCATAAAAATGGAATATTTCCTAAAAAATACAGAATGAACATTAATCCCGAAATAATAGGCTTTATCGCCGGTGGGCTGTCTTCTTCATTATTTATCCCTCAGATTATCAAAATATTAAAAGAAAAGTCGGCTGTAGAAATATCTTTGGTTACCTGTATCATTGGGGTAGTTAGCTCGGCACTCTGGCTGTGGTATGGAATTATGCAAGATCATATATCAATGATGGTTACCAACAGTATTGCCGTAGTAGCAACGATTATCCTTATCTCCTGTAAGTTCATTTATAACGGAGAAAAAACTAATTTTGTGTAATATCAGCGAAACAATAAACTATGCTCGAAAATAAAGAACATCAATATGAGAATGCCGTATTGGTTGGTGTTGTAACTCAACACCAAGATGAAGAAAAACTGAATGAATATCTCGACGAACTCGAATTTCTGGCTTTAACTGCTGGTGCGACCGTAGTGAAGAGATTTACCCAGAAACTCACTCAGCCTGATCCTAAAACTTTTATCGGAAGTGGGAAGGCACAAGAGGTAAGAGATTACGTTAAAGAAAATAATATTACTACGGTAATTTTCGATGACGAACTTTCACCTTCGCAGCTTAAAAATCTAGAGCGAGAAATTGAGGTGAAGATTCTCGATAGAACAAACCTTATTCTTGATATATTCGCACAGCGTGCGCAAACATCCTACGCAAGAACACAGGTGGAACTTGCTCAATATCAATACTTACTACCACGCCTTACCCGAATGTGGACTCACCTTGAAAGACAAAAAGGGGGTATTGGGATGCGTGGTCCAGGGGAAACAGAAATTGAGACTGACCGTCGAATCATCCGCGACCGCATTTCATTATTGAAAGAAAAACTAAAGACTATCGACAAGCAAATGGCAACCCAGCGGAACAACCGTGGTAAAGTGGTTCGCGCTGCATTAGTAGGATATACAAACGTTGGTAAATCTACACTGATGAACGCGATCTCAAAATCCGAGGTTTTCGCTGAAAATAAACTTTTCGCAACCTTGGATACTACGGTACGTAAAGTTGTCATTGGTAATTTGCCTTTTCTCTTGACCGACACCGTAGGATTTATCAGAAAACTTCCGACGCAGTTGGTTGAAAGTTTCAAATCTACTCTTGATGAGGTGCGTGAATCTGATTTGCTGATTCATGTAGTAGATATTTCCCATGAAAGTTTCGAAGATCATATAGAATCTGTAAATCAAATTCTTATGGAGATCAATGCGCATCAAAAACCGATGATTATGGTATTCAACAAGATTGATGATTTCTCCTATGTTCAGAAAGAAGAAGATGATCTAACTCCGGACACAAGAAAAAATATTTCTTTAGAAGAATGGCAAAAAACCTGGATGTCGAAATCTAAATACCCAACAGTTTTCATTTCCGCGTTGAAAAAGGAAAACTTTGCCGAAATGAAAAAACTGATTTACGACGAGGTGCTTAAAATCCATATTTCGAGATTTCCTTATAATGACTTCCTGTTCGAGTATTACGATAATGAAGACGAAGTATGAAACATGTCGAGGAGTTAAAAACAGCATTGTCTTACCTTGCTATTCCAGAAAAAGCCGAATTTTTTCCAAGATTTTTTAAATCAGGTCCGGGTCAGTACGCAGAAGGCGATGTTTTTCTAGGCGTTACGGTTCCGGATCAACGAAAAATCGTTAAAGAATTCTGGAACAAATTGGACTTGGGTGAGGTGCAATCTTTATTATCCTCTGAAGTTCATGAACACCGGCATATTGCCCTTCTCATTCTTGTAGAGAAATATCAGAAGGCTAAAGATTTACACTCTCAGAAAGAAATGGTAGATTTTTATCTTGAAAACAAAAAATACATCAACAACTGGGACTTGGTCGACAATTCATGTTATAAGATTCTGGGTCATTATTGTTATGAAAATCATCAGGACAACATTCTTGTAAACCTTGCTGAGGAGGACTCAATGTGGAGTAAAAGAATTGCAGTTGTCTCAACCTTATATTACGTTAAACATAATAGTTTTAAACTTCTTAAGAACATTGTCTTAAAAAATTTACGACATCCACACGATCTAATTCATAAAGCCAATGGATGGGTTTTACGCGAAATGGGTAAGAAAAACGAGCAGGAACTTATAGAGTTTCTAGCATTACACTATCAAAATATGCCCCGAACGACCTTGCGCTATACCATTGAGAAGTTCGATAACGAAACACGGCAACGTTATTTGAAAGGAGAGATATGATCGAAAATGTTTATCATTCAAAAGAAATCTTTCACTATTTCCTCCATTTTATCTTTCCGGTTTTTATTGCTTGGTTTTTCTTCAAAGACAATTGGAAGAAAGCCTATTTCCTAATGTTGGCAACCATGCTTGTAGACCTCGATCATCTCTTGGCAGATCCAATATTCGATTCTCAACGCAAAAGCGTTGGTTTTCACCTATTACACACGTATCCGATGATTGCCATCTACTTTCTAGGAATGTTATTTCTAAAAGGAAATTATCGCATAATAGCAGTTGGATTATTTTTTCACATGTTAACTGATTTTCAGGATTTCTACCTCTGGAAGCGGGTTTAGAACAGTTATTACTGGGATTTTTGAAATATTTTTTGTATAATTGTGAAAATCGGCTTTTTATGAATATAAAAAAATACTTTCAGTGGCATACAATATTGCCCATCCTTGCAGCAATTTTTTATTTTGGCGGATTTTTAACCGACACCATAGTTTCCAATATTGTTGGCGCAGTTTTACTTTTTGGAACTGTACTCTCTGCGGTACACCATGCGGAGGTGGTCGCGCACAAAGTAGGAGAACCTTACGGAACAATCATCCTCGCGATTTGTATTACGATTTTGGAAGTTGGATTAATTATATCCTTTATGCTTTCAGGAAGTGACGGTGCATTGACGTACGCGCGAGACACCGTATTTGCAGCCGTTATGTTGATCTTAAACGGAATCCTTGGCATTTGTATCTTGGTAGGAAGCCGAAAATATAGCGAGCAATTCCTCAGCAGAAGTTCGGCTACTACTTATTTGGTGAGCTTGGTTGCAATTTTAGTATTGACTTTAATTCTACCGAATTATACCTCAAGTGTAACCGGCCCTTTTTACAGTGATGCACAATTACTTTTTGTTTCTTTTGCTTGTCTTATCATTTACGCAGCATTTTTAATGTTCCAAACGGTACGTCACAGAAACTATTTTATCGTGACAGAAGCAGACCAAACCACACACGAAGCAGATCCACCAAGCACCGTCCAAACTTTTGCCAGTTTACTGCTGTTGATTATCTGTTTAGGATCGGTAATTCTGTTGGCAAAAGGACTTTCGCCGGTAATTGAGAATTTCGTGGAAGGCGTTGGAGCTCCGCGCGAATTGGTTGGGGTTATTATTGCAACCGTAGTACTACTTCCTGAAGGAATGGCGGCAGTGCGAGCGGCTGCTAAAAATCAAATTCAAACTTCAATTAATCTTGGTCTGGGTTCTGCGCTGGCGAGTGTGGGACTTACCATCCCTGCAGTATCGCTGATGTGTATAATATTTGATATTCCATTTGTGCTGGGACTAGATTTAAAATCTACCATTCTTCTGGCACTATCAGTATTTATCGTGATGTTATCTCTAAGTCGTGGGAAAACCAATCACCTTTACGGGACCGTGCTTTTGGTAAACTTAGCAGCGTATATCTTTACGGTAATTTTCCCTTAGATTACCGTCGTGCAACACTCATTTTATGAGCCATGAGATTTGCAATATTCGTCGCTTTATAAATCGCATTATCCGCAATCTCACCGGCAAAATTTTCTTCTACCGTTTCGGTCCAGATTTTAAGCCAGTGCTGAAAATGCTCTTTTTCCATTGGCACTTGTGCATTAATCGGGAAGTGAGCAGCCATCGGATTTCCTTTGTATGAAATCTGTCCAAATAGTAGTGTTTCCCAAAAATTGTACATCTTCGGCAAATGTGCATCCCAGTCAACTTTGGCAACCTCGTTAAAAAAGAATCCTATGACGTTGTCATTGGCAATCTTAGCATAGAATGAATTAACCAACAGTTCAATATCTTCACGACTTTCCAGTTTTTTCATAGTTCAAAATTACTCAATAATTTCTTTTCGCGGACATTTCCCGCTATTCACTATTACTCCTCGGCCGACCGCTCCGCTTCGCTCGTCCGCCTCCCTGTGGGGTAGCCCTTTCTATCGGGGCCGCAATACCGAGACAGTACTTCATCTCAGGTTTCAATTGAAACATCTATTTTTGCAGAATGGATTTGCAATCTTATAAAAATCAGGCCTTATTGAAACAGAAAGAACACCGCAAGTTTCTGGACGGTCTGAAAAAAAAACCTCCTAAAAACCTCGACTATGTAGCGCAGGAAGTGCATGATGAAGTTTTTGATCGGATTGATTGTCTGCAATGTGCCAATTGTTGTAAAACTACAGGGCCACTTTTTACAGAAAAGGATATCGAAAGGATTTCTAAAGGCTTAAGGATGAAACCTTCCGATTTCGAAGACAAATTTTTAAGAGTCGATGAAGATCGTGACAAGGTTTTGCAAAACCTGCCTTGCTGGTTTCTGAATGCAGATAATACGTGTTCAATCTACGAAATTCGGCCAAAAGCCTGCCGAGAGTTTCCCCATACAGACCGCAAGAAAATTTATCAGATCAATCACCTTACCATAAAAAATACGGTCGTTTGTCCAGCAGCTTTTGAGTTTGTTGAACAAATGCAGAAGATTGCGACTAAAAAGTAAAAAAAGCGCTGATAAACAGCGCTTTCTCCTTTCATTTCACTTTTTGCCCTAATCCCGGGCCGGGATATTTCAATAAAAAAGCCGGAGACAATCCGGCTTTAAAATTTATACTACTCCTTGAGCGAGCATTGCTTCGGCAACTTTTACAAAGCCTGCAATGTTTGCTCCTTTTACATAATTTACGTATCCATCCTCTTCCGTACCATAGTCGCGGCAAGCCTTATGAATACCAATCATAATTTCTTTCAGTCTGGCATCTACTTCTTCGGAAGACCAATTCAGTCTTATTGAATTTTGTGTCATTTCCAATCCAGAAGTAGCTACACCACCGGCATTACTAGCTTTTCCTGGGGAGAATAAAACTTTATTATCCAAGAAGTGATTAATTGCATCTAAAGTAGAAGGCATATTCGCAGCTTCTGTTACACAAATAACACCGTTAGCAACTAATTTCTGAGCGTCTACAAAGTCAAGTTCGTTTTGAGTTGCAGCAGGAATTGCTACATCACATTTCACTTCCCAAGGACGTCTGCCTGCATGGAATTCTGCCGTTGGAAATTTCTTTACGTAATCTTCCGCTCTGTTGTTACCTGATGCACGCAGCTCCAATAAGAAATCGATTTTTTCATCGTTAAAACCATCTTCGTCGTAAACATAACCGTCTGGCCCAGAAATCGTTAACACCTTACCGCCAAGTTCAGTTACTTTTTTAATTACCCCCCAAGCTACGTTACCGAAACCTGAAACCGCAACAGTTTTACCTTTAAAATCCTGACCAATGGTTTTCAACATTTGCTCTGCAAAATATACAACTCCATAGCCTGTTGCTTCCGGACGAATTAAAGAACCACCGTACGCAAGACCTTTTCCGGTAAGAACTCCGGTAAACTCATTTCTGATTTTCTTGTATTGACCGAATAAGTAACCGATTTCTCTCGCACCTACGCCAATATCACCAGCAGGGACATCAGTTTCAGGACCGATATGTTTACAAAGTTCGGTCATGTAAGCTTGGCAGAAACGCATCACTTCCATATCCGATTTACCTTGAGGATCAAAATCAGCTCCACCTTTCCCACCTCCCATTGGAAGTGTCGTTAAGGAGTTTTTAAAAGTTTGCTCAAATGCAAGAAACTTAAGAACAGAAAGATTTACCGTTGGATGAAAACGAATACCTCCTTTATAAGGACCAATCGCAGAGTTCATTTGGATTCTAAAACCTCTGTTTACCTGGATTTCTCCTTTATCATCAACCCATGGAACTCTAAAAATCACCGTACGCTCTGGCTCTGCCATACGCTCCAATAATTTCATCCCGTCATATTGTTTTTTGGATGAAATGAAAGGAATTACTGTTACTGCAACTTCCTTTACTGCTTGAAGAAATTCTGGCTCATTTGGATTTCTGGCTTCTACTGAGGCGATAAAATCCTGGATTTTTTGCTCTACATTGAATTGTTCCATATAGGTTGAGTATTATTGTCAACAAATTTAATTTTTTTTTCAAGACTTGCAACAAATATTTTATTAAATACAAAAATATTAATAAATTAAGACTTTATTTTTATTAAATTGATAATTTATGCATTAAATATAATAATAATTGAAAGTTAACTGAATATTTATAAATTTTTAAAAATGATTTTTTTTCACAAGGCTAAATATTGTCTTCCCGAAAGTGTCTTGATGTACCCCGAAATTTCAAGTTCGAGCAAATCCGGTAAAACTTTATAAGTAGAAATGCCTAGTTTTTCTGCAATTTCATCAAGCGAAATAGGAACGGATTTATCCAGAACATTGAGCACTTTATTTTGATTTTCAGGGAGTTCTTTTTGAGGCTTAATCTCTGAAAATAAACTGGGCTGCTTCTTATTTTCAGCAAACCCTAATTGTTCTGCTAATGCGGAAACTGTAGAGATTGTAGCCGCTTTATTTTGCATTATAAGCTTATTACAACCCTGGCTATACTTATCGGAAATTCTGCCGGGCAAAGCAAAGACTTCACGATTGTATTGCTGTGCAAAATTTGCGGTACTTATTGATCCTCCACCAAAGGCAGTTTCTACGATTACAGTAGCCGGCGAAATGCCTGCAATAATCCTATTACGTTGAATAAAATTCTCACGATCGGGTTTGTGAGAAGAATTAAATTCGGTGAACAAAACTCCATTTTGCTCCAAAATTCTCTCCGCTAACTTTCGGTTTTTCGAGGGATAAATAACATGGAAACCATGAGCCAACACTGCCACAGTTGGAATTTCACTTTGTAGGGAAACTTCATGAACTTCTGTATCCACGCCTAAAGCCAATCCGCTCACTGTCATTACTTTCTCATTTTTAATCGCATCCAAAAATTGATGGATAAATAATTGACCGTAAGAACTCATATTACGAGTCCCTACAATACTGATTGGACTTAAATCAGAATTATAATTTCCTTTTTGGTAGAGGATCGCCGGTGCATCATCGCATTCATGGAGGAAAAAAGGAAGTTCCCCTTGATGTCGGAGGAGAATTTTGATATTGTCTTTCTCACAGAACTGAAGTTCTTTTTCTGCAAATCTCAAATGTTCATCTTTTCCGATTTCTTGTGAGATTTTTTTACCAATTCCGTGTATATTCTTTAGGCCAGATTTTGAAAGTTGCCAGACTTCTTTTGCAGATCCTGCTTCATTCACCAATTTCCGAAAGACAAGATCGCCAATGAGCGGACAATGCCGTAAAGCTATAGAATACAGGACTTCTTCAGAAAACATTTGGTGATTAGTTAGGTACTCAAAGATAATTTATTTTCGTCTTATCTCATCTAGTTTTTCCCAGACTTCATCCTTTTTTCGATAAGGCAATTCTTCAAAATCGTCAGGATATTTTTCTTTATATTCTTGCCAAAGTTTATCGTCTTTTTCGCTGTAATAATTAGGATATTGCCAGATAAAACGATTTTCCTTTTCCCCACTTTTTCTGAATGCAAAGGCCATCATGACACCGACTACCGCTCCCGAAAGGTGAGATTGCCAAGAAATTCGGCTTGGTTCTTCGAGTTGCGTAAATAATTCTTCCGGCAAAATTCCCCAGATTAAACTTCCATAATAAAGAGCAACGAGCAAAGAAACGGTAAGTAATTTCATATTCCATCGAAATAAACCGCTGAAGAATATGAAGAAGGCAAGCACATACACAATCCCACTCGCTCCTATAATACAAACAAAATCATACTCTCCTGTGAATATATTGATAGGCGGTAACAGCCAAACCAAAAACAGAGCAGAAAACCATCCTAAGAAAAAAACTTTTGATGCTATGGAAGGATAAAACTGAAACAATAAAAAGATTAGGACGAAAACCGGAACCGAATTACCAAAAATATGCTCTACATTACCATGCAAAAAAGGTGAAAAGAAAATACCCTTCAAACCATCCGGATGAAGAGGCATAATGGCACCCGAACAACCGTCGATAAAACCCAAAAATTGCAGTAGAAATCCAAACCACATCGCTGAAAGCATCAACGACGCATAAATTACCGCTCTATAGTTCAGGGAATCTTTAAACATTGCAACCTTTCGGCAAAACCATTGCCAATTTTAAATGTATGCAAAAATGGCTGAGAAAATAAATAAAAAGATGATTTTTAGGGAAAAACCTTGCCAAGAAGCACCCTTTGGTTATAATTCTTTACATAACTTTGCAATCCTATGAAAGCATTTGTAACTCTACTTTTTGTCGTTATTAGTTCTTTGTTTTTGGCACAAGACCAAAAGTCTCTTCAGAAAGAAATAGATTCTATCTCACAACGCCGTTGGGATTCGATGGCTTTAGATCTGGATAGTTTGGCTAACCCCAAATTGATTAATTTGGATGTCCAATTTAAGGATACGATTGTGATTCGCGACGAGGTGGTTGTGAAAAATATTACGGCAGAAATACCTGTTACACCTTATAATTTTCTAAAGCTAAAACAGCCCAAGCATTGGTTTTTCTTCGGGCAAAATAATTTAGTATTCAACCAATCCTCTTTTTCCAACTGGAACTCCGGAGGTAATAATAATATCGGGGTGATCGGGAAAGTAAATTACAATATCAGCTATAAAAACAATCGGCACTTTTTAGAAAATCATATTCAACTGGGGTATGGATTTGTTGCTTCTGAAGGCGAATCATCCAGAAAAACAGAAGATTACATTAATTACATGACTAATTACGGTTATGATATTGGGAAAAACTACTATTTGTCAACCGGTTTTCAGTTTTTATCACAATTTTCAGCTGGTTATAACTACAGTGAAACGCCCGACCCTGAGTTTTCTGACAGAATTTCAAGATTTATGGCACCCGGTTATTTGAATGCTGGTCTCGGTATTTCTTATAACCCCAATGAAAACTTCCAAATAATTTTCCGTCCAGTGAATGGAAAATTCACATTTGTCACCGATCCCTATTTACAAAAAGCTGGTCGTTACGGTTTAGAAAGAGATGGGCAAAGTGTGCGTTCGGAGCTTGGTGCCTTGGTAAACATCCTCTATCGACTTAATATTTATAAAGATATTAATCTCGTTAATCAAGTAAACTTCTTCAGCAATTACATTAATCATGCTGAACGGGTAGATATTGCGTACACCGGGACCTTAAACTTCCGCTTCAACCGATTTATTTCTACGGTTGTTACCCTAGATCTGCTTTACGATCACGATCAAATTCAGAAATTACAAATGAAACAAACGCTTGGTATTGGCTTTTCTTATAATCTAGGATCTGAAAATAAGGAGCGAAACAAAAAAATCATCAAACCTTTTGTGAATTAGAATTAGACATTCCAAAATTCACGATCCAGACTTCTATACTGAATGGCCTCGGCAATATGGGTGGAGTTCAAGGATTCGCAACCTTCTAAATCTGCGATGGTTCGCGCGACTTTCAAAATACGATCATAAGCTCTGGCAGAAAGATTAAGTTTTTCCATCGCTATACGGATTAAATTTTGGGACTGGACATCGAGTGCACAGAACTGCTCTAGTTCTTTCGGTCCCATCTGAGCATTATAATGAATCTCTGAATTTTTATATCGTTCGGTCTGTACCGCTCTTGCTTTTAACACCCGATTACGAATAACGTGGCTTTCTTCACCTTTTCTTTTATCCGCCAAATGCTCAAATTCGACTTTTTGAACTTCCACATGAATATCAATACGATCGAGCAACGGCCCTGAAAGTTTATTCATATACCGCTGCATTTCAAAAGCCGAAGACGTATTATTAGGATCATCCGGAAAATACCCACTGGGACTTGGGTTCATACTCGCAACAAGCATAAAACTTGCCGGATAATTTACGGTAAATTTCGCCCGGGAAATGGTAACTTCCCGGTCTTCCAACGGTTGTCTCATTACTTCTAGCACCGTTCTTTTAAATTCAGGCATCTCATCAAGAAACAACACGCCATTGTGTGCCAGAGAAATTTCTCCCGGTTGCGGGTAACTGCCACCTCCCACCAACGCGACATCTGAAATCGTATGATGCGGACTACGAAACGGACGAACCGTCATTAATGAAGTTTCTGCACCTATTTTGCCTGCTACAGAATGAATCTTGGTAGTTTCCAAAGCTTCTTTTAAGGTAAGCGGAGGCAAAATAGTCGGGATCCTTTTGGCAAGCATCGTTTTACCACTTCCCGGTGGACCGATTAAGATAATATTATGTCCACCGGCTGCTGAAACTTCCATCGCACGCTTAGCACTTTCCTGTCCCTTTACTTCGGAGAAATCTGTCGGAAAATAATTTATTTTATCCTGAAATTCTTTTCGTGTGTCAATAACAGTTCGTTGTAATGGAATTCCCTGATCGAAAAAACTGATGACTTCCTTAATATTTTCAATTCCGTAGACTTCCAATTGATCAACAATTGCTGCCTCACGCACATTTTGTCTAGGCAAAATTATTCCTTGAAAGCCTTCTTCACGCGCTTTAATTGCTATTGGAAGAACTCCTTTGATGGGTAAAACGCTGCCGTCTAAAGAAAGTTCGCCCATGATGATGTAACGTCCGATCTCATCTGCTTTTATTTGGTCGGAAGCTGCTAAAATCCCCACCGCAATACTAAGATCGTAGGCAGAACCTTCTTTGCGAAGGTCGGCTGGTGCCATGTTTATTGTGATTTTCTTGCCTGGAATTTTATAACCAACATTTTTCAGCGCAGCCGAGATTCGGTAGCTGCTTTCTTTGATGGCATTATCTGGAAGTCCTACCAAATGATAACCAATCCCACCATTATCTACATTGACTTCGATGATGATGGTTTGTGCGGATACGCCGAATATGGCGCTTCCATAAACTTTTACTAACATAATTTGTGTTTAGATAAATGTAGTGAAAAAGAGGTATCATATTCATGTTTAGCGTAATAAATATTACATTCTGTCTTAAAATTGTATGTTTAAAATAACTTGACTTCGAAATATTTTCCTTTTCAATTACGACGACATCGTAGCCCTGATCGTAGCGGCATCCTTATCTGGTGATTTCGCATCCGCTCAATAACCAGATAAGATACAGCGGAGAGCAGGTTCCCGGCTCCTAAGAAGTGCACTAATTGGTAACCTAAAATTCCTTATTTTTGTCGCAAATACTATTAACGATGGCAAAACAGGAAGATGTTTTTAAGAAACTGATTTCGCATGCGAAAGAATATGGTTTCATATTTCCTTCAAGTGAGATCTACGACGGACTTTCAGCAATTTATGATTACGGACAAAATGGTGCGGAGCTGAAAAACAACATCAAGCAATATTGGTGGAAAGCAATGGTGCAGATGAACGAAAATATCGTAGGGATCGATTCTGCTATTTTTATGCATCCTACTATTTGGAAAGCTTCCGGCCACGTTGATGCCTTCAATGACCCGTTGATCGATAATAAAGATTCTAAAAAACGATTCCGTGCCGATGTTTTGCTTGAAGATTATTGTGCAAAACTTGAAGAAAAAGCGCAGAAAGAAATCGACAAGGCCGCTAAAAGGTTTGGTGACGCATTTGATAAAAATGAGTTTGAAACTACCAACGGTCGCGTTATTGAATACCGAGAAAAGCAGAAAACCATTCTTTCGAGAATGGCAAAATCCCTAGAAGCCAACGATCTTAATGATGTAAAAGCGTTAATTGAAGAACTTGAAATTGCGGATCCAGATACTGGCTCTAAAAACTGGACTGACGTAAGACAGTTTAACCTGATGTTCGGTACGAAATTAGGCGCTGCTTCGGAAAATGCCACTGATCTTTATTTAAGACCTGAAACTGCTCAAGGTATTTTTGTAAACTTCCTCAACGTACAAAAAACGTCCCGCCATAAACTTCCTTTTGGTATCGCACAGATTGGAAAAGCGTTTAGAAATGAGATTGTTGCACGACAGTTCATCTTCAGAATGCGTGAATTTGAACAAATGGAAATGCAATTCTTCGTACCGCCAGGAACTGAGCTTGGTTTTTACGAGGAGTGGAAGCAAAAACGTCTTAACTGGCACCTTGCTTTAGGATTAGGGGAAGATAATTATAAATTCCACGATCACGAAAAATTGGCGCACTATGCCAATGCAGCTGCGGATATTGAGTTCAAGTTTCCATTCGGGTTTAAAGAACTGGAAGGTATTCACTCCAGAACCGATTTTGACCTATCAGCGCATGAAAAATTCTCGGGCAGAAAACTACAGTATTTCGATTCAGAAAGAAACGAAAACTATGTACCTTACGTAGTGGAGACTTCCGTTGGGCTCGATCGTTTATTCCTTGCAATTTTCTCTAACTCACTGAAAGATGAAGTTCTAGAAGATGGCTCCGAAAGAACAGTTTTGTCATTACCTCCGGCGTTAGCTCCAGTAAAAGCAGCAATTTTACCATTAATGAAAAAAGATGGCCTGGGCGAATATGGAGAAAAAATCTTCAACGAACTGAAATTCGACTTTAATGTGATTTATGAAGATAAAGACAGTATCGGCAAGCGTTATAGAAGACAGGATGCCATCGGTACTCCATATTGTATCACTATTGATCATGATACTTTAAATGATCACACGGTAACCCTTCGTGACCGAGATACCATGAAGCAAGAACGTGTTCCGGTAGCGGACTTGAGAAGAATTATTGACGAAAAGACGAATTTCCGAAATCTTCTTGCAAAAATCTAAATTCCTTACTTAAATAGAATCCCGGCTTATCCGGGATTTTTTTTGATTGAATGTTTCAATACGTGCAACTTAGCATAAAATGAAGCAACTATTATAATTTCCGTAAATTTGATGCTTTCTAAACAAGCGCTATGTTCGACCTTCAACAAATAAGAAGTCAATTCCCGATATTAAATCAACAAGTTAACGGTAAACCCCTAGTCTACCTCGATAACGCAGCGACCTCGCAAAAGCCACTTTCTGTCATTGAGAGTTGGAATAAGTATTATAATAAACTCAACGCGAATGTGCATCGTGGCATTCACACTTTAAGTCAACTTGCCACCGATGAAATGGAACTTTCACGAAGAAAGATTCAAAAATTCATCAATGCTAAACATGATTTTGAAGTAATTTTCACTAAAGGAACGACTGAAGGCATTAACCTCATCGCCTATGCGCTTACTTCAACGATTCAAAAGGATGATGAAATCATTATTTCACATCTAGAGCATCATTCGAATATTGTACCCTGGCAAATGCTTTGCGAACGTACTGGCGCAAAATTGAAAGTGATCCCAATTGATCAAAACGGAATTCTACAACTCGATTTCCTCGAGCAGAACCTGAACGAAAGGACAAAAATTGTCTCTGTAAATCAGGTTTCGAATGCTTTAGGAATTGTAAATCCGATTGAGGAAATCATTTCTCTTACCAGAAAAAATTCTGATGCACTTATTGTTATCGATGGAGCGCAATCCGCACCCCATTTTGAGATTGATGTACAGTCACTCGATTGTGACTTTTTTGTGTTTTCCGGACACAAAATGTACGCCCCGATGGGAACGGGTATTCTTTATGGGAAAGAGGAAATCCTTAGAAAAATGTCACCTTTTCATGGCGGCGGAGAAATGATTGCTACCTGCTCATTTGACAAAACAACTTACGCCGATTTGCCTTTTAAATTTGAAGCCGGCACACCGAACGTAGGAGGAAATATTGCTTTGGGAGCAGCGGTGGACTTTATTGAATCCGTTGGACATCTGCATCTGCAAAACCATGAAAATGCCTTGTTAGAATATGCTCAGAAAAAACTTCTGGAGATTGATGGACTTAGGATTTATGGCAAAAATGCACAGAGAACAGGGGTCGCATCCTTCAACCTTGAAGGGGTAGGTATTTCATCCGATGTTGGTATGATTCTCGATAAAATGGGCATTGCGGTACGAACCGGGCATCATTGCACCCAACCCATCATGTCATTCTTTAATATCGCAGGAACAGTACGAGCCAGTTTCGCGGTGTACAATTCGTTTGAAGAAATTGATATTTTGGTTGACGGTGTCAGAAAAGCACAGCGAATGCTCGCTTAATTAGCGGTTTCTAATATTTGTTCTGCCGCTGATTTAGATTTAACATCAGAAATTACACGAGTGCAAATTCCGTTTTCATCAAAAAGAAAAGTGGAGCGGATGATTCCCATATATGTTTTTCCGAATGTTTTCTTTTCCTGCCAAACACCAAATTTTTCAATAATTTCTTTAGTTTCGTCAGCAAGCAGATCATATGAGAGACTGTTTTTTGTGTAGAAATTTTTCTGGCGCTTTACGGAATCTCCACTAATGCCTACAACTTGAAAACCAGCCTTTTTTAAGGATGAAATATTGTCACTGATGTTGCAGGCTTCCACTGTACAAGTAGGAGTACTGGCTTTCGGATAGAAAAAAATGACGAGTTTGTTTCCTAGAAACTCTTCAGAACTTACCATTTTTCCATCTTGATTTGGAAGTTCAAAACTTGGCAATTTATCTCCTACTTTCAGCATAAACCTTTATTTTTGCCAAATTTAAGGCGAATATGACTAAAAAACAACGTGCAGCAATTATCATTGGAGAACTTGAAAAACTCTACCCCGAAGTTCCTATTCCATTGGATCATACAGATCCTTTCACATTGCTTGTTGCGGTTGCACTTTCTGCCCAGACCACCGACAAAAAAGTAAATCAAGTGACTCCGGATTTATTCGCCGTGGCTGATACTCCACAAAAAATGGCTGCTCTAGAAGTAGACGACATTAAATATCTGATTCGGGAAATCGGACTGTCCAATACCAAAGCCAAGAATCTCAAAAATATGGCGCAAATGCTTTTGGATAGGCATCAAGGCGTTGTGCCGCAAACCTTCGAAGAACTGGAAGCATTACCCGGTGTGGGTCACAAGACTGCATCCGTGGTTATGAGCCAGGCTTTCGGTGTACCAGCTTTTCCGGTGGATACCCACATTCATCGACTGATGACCTTATGGAAATTGACTTCAGGAAAAAATGTTGTACAAACTGAACTTGACGCCAAGAAAATATTCCCGCGAGAAACTTGGAACAAACTTCATTTACAAATCATTTTCTACGGAAGAGAATATTCTCCGGCTCGAGGAAAAAAAGGTCAGGATTTTATCACAGAAATGCTCTTCCCAACCACCAAATAAATTAACTCAATAAACGTTCAACTTTCTCCAGCAAATCATCCATTTCAAATGGTTTGGGAAGAAAATCATCTACCCCTATTTCTACGCTGATTTTCGCTGCATCGGGATGAGCCGACATGAGCATAATTTTGATATCCGCAGTGTTGGGATTTTCCCGCATTTGTTTGGTGAGTGTGCGTCCGTCAAAGCCCGACATTAACATATCCGTTATAATTAACTCGGGCCGCTCTTCAGAAATTATAGCAGTAACTTCCAGAGGGTTGCTACAGGATTTTACGTTGTAACCTTCTGAAAGTAGAATGTTTTCGATCAATACACAAATATCCTTATTATCATCAACTACCAATATATACATCGTTCTGCTCCACTGTTAATTTTTACTCAATGGAAGCGAAAAATAAAATTTACTTCCAACATTCTTTTCACTTTCTACCCAAATTTTTCCACCATGTCTTTTTAAGATATCCTTCACGATGTAAAGTCCGATCCCAAATCCCGGAAAAGTTTTTTCGTCCTCGCCCGACACACGATAGAATCTTTTAAAGATCTTATGGAGTTCTTCTTTATCCATGCCAATTCCAAAGTCTTGCACGGAAACAACAGCCTGCTTATTTTCCACAAATAACTCCACATTCACCTGATCAGCTTGTGGGGAATATTTAATTGCATTGGTTAAAAGGTTATTTAAAACCTGGGTGAGACGATCTTTATCACCTAAAACTTCGATGTCATCTGTATGTTTCATCTCAAAAGAGATATGATGCCTTTCTTCAGCAGTTTTAATGTCTTCAATAGTTTCAGTAACCAGCTTCACAAGGGAGATTTTCTCCATATTAAGTGGCAGATTTCCAGCTTCAATTCGTGAAATATCTAAGAGATCGCCTATCAATAAATTGAGTTTATTGACCTGATTATCAATTGCCAATAAAGAATTCACCAGAAATTGATCTTCCGAATCACCACGCTTTTTTTTAAGCAACTGAACATACCCTTTAATTGTGGTAAGCGGAGTTTTCAACTCATGATTTGCCATTTTTATGAAATCATTCTTTTGCTTCTCCTGTCGTTTTATTTCGTCAATATCAGTACTGGTACCAATCCACTGGGTTACATTTCCTTTTTCGTCGATTTCAGGATAGGCTCGACTCATAAACCATCGATACACCCCATCCTTATCACAAAACCGATGTTCGCACAAATACGGCTTTTTGGTTTTAATACTTTTCTCCCATTTCAATAACGACTCCTTTCGGTCATCTGGATGAATAATCTCGGCCCACCCAAAACCATCTGTAAAATATTCGTAAGATTTGTTCGAATAAGAGATTGTTGATTGATTAACATAGGAAAGTACTCCATCAGCTTCTGCAATCCATACCATTTGAGGCATTACATTCGCTAAAAAACGATACTTATTTTCGCTCTCACTCAGCTGATCTTGGTAATTTTTAATATCAGTGATGTCTCTAATAGTACCGGAAATATAGGCAGGGCTATCCTTCGAAGCAGCAAGCAGTCGCCCGTACATTTCGATCCATCTTTCGGAACCGTCCCGTAAAACAACTCTGGTCTGGTAGTAAAGATCACCTGTTTCTTTAGCTTTTTTTAAAGCATCCATTCTCACTTGAATAAAATCCGAATGGATATGTTTTTCGAGAATCCGGCTATCGATAGTTTCAGTCTTTGGATCGTAACCCAGAATTTCCATGAAGCGTGGCGAGAAATTGTATTTTTCCAGCGTTTCAGGATTCATATCAAAAAGCCCGAGTTTTGTGGCTTCCATCGCGGTATTAAGTTGATGGTGATTCTGTTTTTTACGAATTTCTGCGACCTTCCTTTCGGTAATATCCTGAACGATTCCTAACATTCGATCGGGTAAACCTGCTTCATCGTAGAAAATTTTTCCGTTGGTGAAGATCCACTTTGTTCTGCCTTGACAATCAATGATTCGTGCCTCGTATTTATAAACGCCAGTTTCCATAGCTTCATTAAAAGCTTTTTCAACTACATCAACTCTATCCTCTTCTATTAAATGAGTGCGAAACTGCGCATACGAAACTTTTTCATCATCTCGGTAACCGAAAATATTGGCTAAATAAACAGAATGTATTAAATCTCGGGTCTTCAGGTTAAGGTCCCAGGTTGCAGTGAGTGAACTTTCAGTAGCCAGCCGAAGTCGCTCTGCTTCTTCTTTTACCTGGTTTTTAATCGTGACAAGATGAGTAATATCAACCATTACCAAACTGTGATACAGAATTACACCCTGTTCATCTCGGATAATTTGATGCGCAACGTTTAAATGGGTTGCAGTAGAATCTTCAACTTTTCTAAAGCTCAGTCGGCGGTGCAGAGGAAAACTTACTTCTGAACCTGTCTGATTGAAAATACTTTTTAACTGATCGGAAGAATTACTGAAAACATCAAAGATCGATTGATGCGTAACTTCTTCCCTTGTTTTACCCGTAATGGTTACCCACGTATTGTTAACACTTTCGATCCTAAAATCCTTGGTTAACAAAGAATATCCGAAAGGTGCATCCTGCAACATTTGAGAATAAACATTTTCATTCAGGACCGGTGAAATCATCGGCACGTTTCCTTCCATAGATAAAATTTAGGCTGATAAAGATAATAAATAGATTTTTATACTCACAGCTTATTCAACGAATAACAGAGATCTTAAACACCAAAATATCAACTAAATTGTCAAAAAAGTTTGTAATTTAAATTATGAGCATCGACAAACCTAATTATTGTTTTTTAGCCCAAAGTTCCATTTTTCTTTCCAAAACATTCAAAGGAAGACAACCTTGATTAAGAAGTTCATCATGAAATTTTGCCAAGGAAAATCTGGCTTTTAACTCGTCCTGATATTTATCGCGCAGTTCGCGGATTTTAAGCGCTCCTATTTTGTAACTAAGTGCCTGCCCTGGCAAGGCCATATAGCGCTCTACCTCGGCGGTTGCAGCAGCTTCATCATAAGAAACATTGCTCAGAAAATAACGGATCGCCTCTTCACGGGTCATCGTACCGGTGTGCAGACCTGTATCTATCACCAATCTAACAGCGCGGAGCATCTCGTCGCTTAATGCTCCCATCTTTTGGTATGGGTCCGTATACAGTCCAAATTCTGGTCCGAGTGATTCACAGTACAAAGCATACCCTTCTCCGAAAGAGCCAATCCAACCAAACCTCATGAATTTCGGTAAAGAAGTATTTTCCTGCTGTAGGGAAATCTGATAATGGTGACCCGGGATTGCTTCATGTAGAAATAAGGACTCCATCCCGGAACTTACATTGAATTTTGTAGGATCCGGAATCGGAATGTAAAATATTCCGGGACGTTTTCCATCAGGCGTGCCCATGACATATTCCGCACTTGCGCTGGCTTCTCTGTATTTTTCAGTCTGTCGTATTTCAAACGGGGTTTTCGGAGTTTTGGTAAACATGGTTTTTAACTTCGGAGTAATCTTATCCAGAATCCCGTTAAATCCATCCAATACTTCTTTCGTAGTTTTATAGGGAAAGACTTTTGGATCTGTTTTTACATGAGCAATAAATTCATCTAGATTACCTATAAAACCAACCTGCTGACGAATTTTATCCATCTCAGCTCGTATTCTTGCGACCTCATCCAAGCCGATTTTATTAATTTCAGAAGGCGTTCTGCTGGTAGTGGTCCAACTCTTCGCATAATAGCTGTAGATGTCTTTGCCGTTTGGCAAAGCATTGATCCCATCAGTTTCCCGCGCTTTTGGTAGATATTCCCGCTCCAGAAAATCTCCCATCTTCTTGTACGCCGGGATAATCTTCTTTGTTACTAATTCCTTAAACTGCTCTGTGAATTTCTCCTTTTGAGCCGAGGTAAAATTGGCTGGAAACTTTCGTACTGGTCCATAGAAAATATTCTTTTCAAAATCCTCCGAAATCAGTTCTTCTGCTTCCATTTGTGGAATCATTTTTAAAACCAACTTTTGCGGAAGCATATACCGTTGCTTAATACCGTTGCGGAAGTTTTCCATTGCGGTGTCCATCCACAACGGAAATTTCTCGGCTCTTTTTAACCAGTCATTATAGTCTTTTTCGGTGTTAAAAGGCTGAATGCTATTGCCACTTCCCAACATCGGAAACTGCAACGGCAATCCATCAAACTGTGTAAATGGAATATATTCCGGATGATAAGCATAACGCTCAATTTTATCCTGCAAGGTATAATCTAAAACATCATAAATAACCTTCTTTTCGTCTGGTAGTGCTTCATAATCAATTTTTTCAAGCTCATTACGGACAGAATTGTAGAAAGAAATCTCACCTGAAATAAAATCTTTATCAATATTGATCGGAAGTTGATCATTATACCGCAGATCGCCCTGAGAAGTTGCTTCCAGTGGATAGAGTTTTAAATATTGCTCATAATAATTGGCAGCAATAGTGTCAATATCTGGCGGTGTTTCCTGCGTTAGCGGATAATCAGTTTTTTTACAAGCGAGTACACTAAAAAGTAGGACCACTAAAACGAAAACTTGTGAGATGAACTTCATGAAGAAAATTTTGAAGCTAAATTATATCATTTTTAGCGAGTAGGTCGAAAACTCGATGAGAAATCATTTTAAAAGTAAATAATTTTGCGCAATCAATCAATTTTTTATCTTTGTTGATGCGGATTTAGAATCAAATAATTAACACTATTTTTTCTTAAGAAAATGAAAGGGATTTTAAAAATCTACCACCCTGAAGAAACCCTTAAATATAACCTCGAAAGCACTTATTGCAAAGCGGTTTATAGCAACAAGCAACACTTTTTGGAAGTTGAAATTATTACCGATGATTCTTTGGATCATGTAGATGATGATTCCCTGCAGTATCACTTCCCACAATTAAGACTCTGTGTATCAGACTACTTAATTGACGATGAGGAAATTGCCGGAAAAACATTTAAAATCAATGATACCGACGAAGAAATTTATACGGAAGTGGACTTGTTTGATGATGAAGACGCCTATCTTTTCAATAATGACCTAAGCTACGATCAAAATGCAGATGGAGATCTCCAATTGTGCTGGCAGGGCGAGATTACTGATTTTTACACAGGATCGGATGAGCCTATTCCGTTTAAATTAAAGTGTCATTTCAAACCGGATCCCATTCAGGTTGAAGAAGAAGATTAAGTTAGAGATATAGTCAACTCACTTTAATAAAGGACTTTTACAATATTTCGGCAGATCTGCCGTTCCATTTTAATATTTAAAATCTACAATGTTTTTACAAATTGCTACAAATTTGCCGGGAAACACGGCTGAAGAACACGTTTTTTCACTTTGGGAAATACTTTTCAGCGGTGGAGTTTTAGGAAACGTCATAATGATCCTCATTTTTCTTTTAGGGATTTTGGCTCTTTATATTTTTTTCGAAAGATATTTTTTCATCAAAAGAGCTTCAAGAGAAACCCCAAATTTTCTGGAAAACATTAAAGACTTCGTTCAGGAAGGGAAAATCCAGACTGCGATGGATTATTGTCAATCAATTGATTCTCCCGAGGCAAGAATGATTGAAAAAGGTCTTGCACGGATTGGCCGACCAATTTCTGATATTTCTAATGCGATGCAAAACCAGGGTCAGTTAGAAGTTTCCCGATTAGAGAAAAATCTGAACATCTTGGCTTCAGCCTCAGGCGCAGCACCAATGCTTGGTTTCCTGGGAACAGTAATTGGGATGATCATGGCATTTTTTGAAATCTCCAACGTTACCGGAGCTGTTAGTCCAAAATTATTAGCCTCCGGAATATACACCGCTATGGCAACTACCGCAGTAGGTCTTTTTGTGGGAATCCCCGCCTACTTCTTTTATAATATTTTGGTTACCAACGTTGATCGTCTTGTGTTGAAAATTCAAACCCATGTTAACGAATTTTTGGACGCCTTAAACAAACCGCTTTAATGGAGTTAAAACGTAGAAATAGAGTTAATGCCGAATTCAGTATGGCCTCAATGACAGATATTATTTTTCTGTTGTTGATATTCTTTATGATTACTAGTTCTGCCATTAGCCAAAGTGCAATCGATGTTAAATTGCCCAAAGCTGAAGCTACAAACCCAAGCGTTCAGGATCCTGCAACTGTAACTATCAGGGAAGACGGAAAATTTTATCTTAATGATAAAGAAATTGCAAAAGAACAGTTAGAAGCTAATTTAGTTGAATCACTGAAAGGTGAAGCCAATCCTTCATTCACCATAAGAGCAGACGAAAACACTAAACATAAGGATGTGGTATTTGTGATGGGAATTGCAGAAACTCACAAATTTAATTTAGCCATTGCAACCATTAATGAAGATTAATGAATTACGCGATCGATCATAAAAAAGCAGAAACTCGTGATAAAAGAAACAGCGCTATCATTACAGCGTTGCTCTCTCTCTTGGTGTTTTTGGCGATCTTTTTCTACAAATTCACAACCGTTACTCAAAAACCGGAAGAAATCACCACGATGCTGATTAACTTTGGAGATCAGCAAAACGGGGAAACAACCGAAGAACCTATCAATCAAGAAGGAAGTTTATCTTCCAACCCAGAAATTGCAATACCAGAACCGGTTCAACCAACTCCTACGGAAACGGTGGTAGAACCAAAAGTAGCGGTGCAAAAACCCGTGGTTCAGCAAAAAGTAATTACCGGGAAAAGCAATACTTCTGTAACCCCCAAAAATGAGGTTAAGAAGGTTGCTGCAAAACCAAAAACAACTCCAAAATCCAGCGCAAATAATTCCACTACAGGAAATGGAGATGGTCGTGGCGTTGCAGCGGTAGGAAATCTCATTAAGGGGAGAGGAAATAAAAACACTACCCAAGGCACGGAAGGAACTACCGGAACACAAGGTGACCCACTTGGCGGTAACAGCAATGGAGACAGTAAAATCGGTGTCGACCGTAACTTAATTGGATTCATTCCAGGAACGATGGGAAGAGGTGGCGCACAACCGTCCCACAATTGTTCTGCCAGCGGAAGTATCAGCATTGCGTACACCGTGGATAAAGCGGGCAATGTTATTTCTGCACGAAGATCCGGTGGAGTTTCTGATCCATGTATTGCATCAACCTCAGTTTCTTGGGTTAAACAGTATGTGAAAGCCGAGCGCGCCAACACTTCATCTACAGGAACTTACCGAATTACTTTCTAAATTCAATTATAATTCCCCTCGGGATAATTACTCATCATGACAACGCAAGAATATAAAGAGGCGGTGGATTGGCTGTTTGTACAGGCTCCTAACTACCAAATTGAGGGTCAAAAAGCATATAAGCCCGGACTTGAAAACATAAAAAAACTGTGTGATTTTTTTGGAAATCCTCAGGAAAAAATTAAAACTATACATATAGGTGGAACGAATGGAAAAGGCTCCACTTCAAATATGCTTGCATCTGTTTTGCAAGAAGCGGGATACAAGATTGGTCTTTACAACTCTCCTCATCTCATTGATTTTACAGAACGTATCAAAATTAACGGAGTTAATGCTGAAAAAGAGTTTGTCTTTAACTTTATCAAGCGTTTAAAGCATCTTCCAGCAGATATTCGGCCTTCTTTTTTTGAATTCACCACCATAATGGCGTTTGAATATTTTCATCAGCAAAAAGTTGATTATGCCATTATTGAAGTTGGTCTGGGCGGTAGATTAGATTCTACCAATATCATCAAACCGATTCTTACAGCAATTACCAATGTTGCACTCGACCATCAGAATATACTCGGAAACACTATTGAAGAAATAGCGACAGAAAAAGCGGGAATTATTAAATGTAATATACCGATCGTAAGTGGTGATGAAAATAATTCGGTAAGAAATATTATTCGAAATAAAGCTCAGGAAGTAGGTACAATATTTATTGATGCAACGCAAAAACAGCATTCTTACAACACAGATTTACGAGGAAATTATCAAGCAAAAAACATTAAAGTTGTGGTTTCCATGGTTGAAGAATTGCAGAAACTCGGCATCCACATATCAAAAAACCATCTTAAAGACGGTTTAATGAATATTGAAAAGAATACCAATTTCATAGGGCGATGGTATCAGTTTTCTGCCGATCCCTTAATTATTTGTGATACCGGCCACAATCAGGCGGGCTTAGAAGAGGTTTTTAAGCAACTCAGTACACTAAAAAAGCATAAACATATTATTCTCGGTTTTGTTGAAGACAAAAAAATAGATGAAGTTTTAAAAATTCTTCCTAAAAATTCCACCTACTATTTCACTAAACCCTACCTAAAAAGAGGCCTTCATCCCAGTTATTATGAGAATGAACTGAAAAACTCAAAAAAAAGTTATAAAATTTTTGATCATTTACAGGATGCGTATCTCGATGCTAGACAGAATATTACAGAAAACGAAATGATTTTTATCGGCGGCAGCAACTTTATTGTCGGCGAATTTCTCGAAAAAAATTTGCAGAAATAAAAAAACGTTGTATATTTGCAACACCAAAAACAAGGGTTCTTAGCTCAGTTGGTTCAGAGCATCTGGTTTACACCCAGAGGGTCGGGGGTTCGAATCCCTCAGGACCCACAAAACTCCTCAAATTCTTGAGGAGTTTTTTTGTGCTTTACTGCTAGATTATCGTGATGTTAGTATATTTGTAAAACTTTTCCCATGTACAAATTCGTCATCCGCCCATTACTTTTCAAATTCGATCCAGAGAAAGTTCATCATTTCACGTTCTATATTCTGAAAAACTTTCCTTTTCTGGCTAAAACGTTCTTACCAAAACCTATCGAAGATCCACGATTGCACAGAGAAGTGTTTGGTCTCACTTTTAAGAATCCGGTAGGATTAGCAGCTGGATTTGATAAAGATGCCAAACTTTTCAATGAACTTTCTGATTTAGGATTCGGATTTATAGAAATCGGAACTCTAACACCGAAGGCACAAGACGGCAATCCTAAAAAAAGGTTGTTCCGTCTCCCGGAAGACCAAGCGATAATTAATCGAATGGGCTTCAATAATGGTGGTGTTGATGAGGCGGTAAAACGGCTTAAACATAATAAAGGAGTACTGATTGGCGGCAATATTGGGAAGAATAAAGTGACAGACAACGAGGAAGCGGTTAACGACTATACCATATGTTTTAATAAACTGTTCGATTATGTCGACTATTTTGTAGTAAATGTAAGTTCTCCAAATACCCCAAATCTCCGGGCGCTTCAAGAGAAAGAACCGTTAATGAAGATTCTAGTCACTTTGCAAGATCTCAATAACCAAAAAGTAAAACCAAAGCCCATACTTCTGAAAATAGCTCCCGATTTATCCAACGAACAATTATTGGATATCATAGATATCGTAAAAGAATCAGGCATTGCCGGAGTTATCGCGACAAACACCACTTTGTCGCGTGAGGGTCTAACTTCTGAGAATAAAAAAGAAGGTGGCGGAATGTCAGGAAAACCGCTAAAAGAGCGTTCCACAGAAGTTATTCGTTTTCTTTCTGAAAATAGTGGTAAGGCCTTTCCTATTATCGGGGTCGGAGGTATTCACTCCGCAGAAGATGTGCTAGAGAAGTTAGAGGCGGGCGCAAGTTTAGTGCAACTTTATACTGGTTTCATTTACGAAGGACCTCAGTTGATTAAAGAAATCAATCAAAAAATTCTGAAACAAACTAACTAATTAGTTAACCAATCAAAAACGCAATGGTATAGATTATCAGTCCTACCAAACCGCCTACTAAAGTGCCGTTCACGCGGATAAATTGTAAATCCTTACCTACTTCAAACTCAAGTTTTTCACTAAGTTCGCGACCTTCCCATTTCCCGACGGTTGAACTTATTAAACCATGGACTTGATGGGTATTTCTAAGTAGATATTTATAGGCAGTAAACCTGACCCATCGGTCAACTTTATTCTTTAAATCAGCGTCGGAAACCAAATTTTCAGCTAAACTTTCCAAGTTTTTTCTCACGTAATTTTTCATTGCTGAATGATCATCAAGTTCTGACAAAAGAGTCTTTTTTATCGAAACCCAAATACCTTCCGAATAACTTCGCAGTTTACCACTCTCAATAAAATCTCGCTGGATAGATTTGAATTCATAATACCATTCTTCATCGGAAATAATGTCATTAGAAAACGTGTACAGTTTATTGGTAATTTCTTGTCGCAAACTGTGCTGATAATCATTTTCAACCTCTTCAAAAAAGTTTACCAACCCGTCAGTAATTTTTTCTGCGATGGTGTTATCCACGAACTTCGGAATCAAAAAATAGCTGTCTTTTTTAACACGTTCTTGTATAATTTGACGGTTTTCTGCAACATAAAACTTTATTTCCTTCGCCAACGAAGTAATCATTTTTTGATGATCATTGCGATCCAAAATATAACTTAGACCATTCCCTACCATGGTGTTAATCCTCAGCTCGGATGTCATTTCTCTGGCTTTATTTTCAATGAAATTAACCACCTCATCATCGTTAAGTTTCGAAATAATATCCCGCACCACCATTGAAAGTTCATTGAGAAGCGTTTCCTGATTTTTTTCCTTTGAAAGCCATTCACCAACAAAAGAAGAGATCTGCAATTTTAAAATATAGGGACGAATGTTTTCAGGTGACAGGAAGTTTGACACCACAAATTCTCCCAAATTATCACCAATTCTTTCTTTAGATTTTTCAATAAGATTGGTATGCGGAATTTTAATTCCTAAAGGATGATGAAATAAAGCCGTCACCGCGAACCAATCTGCTAAAGCGCCCACCATCGCAGCTTCTGCAAACGCTCTAACAAAACCCAGCCATATGGCATCACTATCTTTCTGAAGTACTGTCGTGAGGACAAAAATAACGGCCATTAAAACGAAGAGTCCCGTGGCAAAAAATTTGTATTTCCGAAGTTGTCGCTCTTTCTGTGCGGTGTTCATTCTTTTTTAATTTGGTAAATTTGAATTATCAGATTCTGTTGATCCACGATTTTTTTAATCATGAAATATTTTTTAATCCTGTTGGCGCTTATTTCTCTGCAAATGTGTTCGCGGGTAAAACAACCCATAAATACTCAAAAAATGGAAGATACTACCACAAAAAACAATCCATACTATTCCAGGACAGACCGCACAAAGTTGAACGTCCCAAATTCCGAATGGAAAAAAATCCTTTCTCCCGAAGTGTATGCCATTGCACGCGAAGCCGACACTGAACGCCCTTTCACCGGTAAATATAATGAGTTTGATGAACTTGGAGAATATTACTGCGTGGTTTGCGGAAACCATCTCTTCCGCTCAGATTCAAAATTCTCCTCAACCTGCGGATGGCCTAGTTTTTTTGAAGCGGATAAAGAAGGGGTTGCGTACAAACGCGATTCTTCCCATGGAATGGAACGAATTGAAGTACTTTGTAAAAGATGCGACTCTCATTTAGGACACGTCTTCAACGACGGTCCTCCACCTACGGGAATGCGCTACTGTATGAATTCCGTAAGTCTGGAATTCGTGGGAGATTCAGAACAATAAAAAAATGCGGGACAACCAGTCCCGCATTTTTATTTTAAGTGAGTGGCGCTCCAACCTGGAGGTCACATCGGTGATGAGGTTCACCATGGGGTGGATTAACCGCGGGTTTAGGACCCGTAGGTGCAGCAGTCACGCCTGCCCCATTTTGTAAAGAAGGCGAAATTGGGTTGGTATTAAATGTATTGGCAGGAGCGCTTTGAGGTGCCACTGGCGCAACATTTACCGGCGCAGGACTATCCAATGGTGCCCCTACTTGAATATCACAACGGTGATAAGGCTCTCCATGGGGAGGATTTAATGCTGGTTTGATATCGTTAGAGTTTGCGGATACCACATTATCTGCAGGAGTCGATGGAACAGCTTGTGCATCAGGCGTATTGCTAACTTCACTCGCTTGTGAAGTAGTTTCTGAAGATGATGTTTTATTTTTTGACTCACACGAATATAATATCGTCGCAGACGTTAAAAGCAGGAAAGTTAGTTTTTTCATAATAATTAGTTTAAAAAGTTACATCCATCCCGACATAAATATTGGCTGGCATTATGGGTGCGTATACCATTCCGCCATCAAAGTAGTTTCCGAAAGGATTGGCTGCATCGATAATTGGACGTTCTTGGGTATAGCTTGTTAAGTTTTCTCCTCCCAAATATACACGAATATTTTCATTAAAATTTCTGGAAACCTGCGCATTTAAAGTAGCAAACGTATCTGAATATTCGGCTAATCTATATTCTGTAGGATTGTCGTTTAAATCAGGTAATTTTTGAGGTCCAACGATTTGAAGTGTCGCATCAAAATTCCAAAACGCTCCTTTATTGCTTTTATTGGTGGTGTAAGCCGCATTAAAAAAGCCGCGATGTTTAGCCATAAAAGGAATGTCTCGCTCGCCGCCTAAAAAATCTGCCTTTACATCATAATATTTATACGAAAGTCTCAAATCAAGATTTCGCGCCGGGATAATATCCAGTTGTGTCTGGAAGCTGTTCGCATAAGACTTCCCATCAAGATTATAGAAAACAATTTTGTTTGGAGAAACATCTAAGTCTGCTAAAACTTGGTCTTGAAAATCAGTTCTGAAGAAATCTGCGACTAAAGTAGCTTTGCGATTAAACAGTTTAAATTCTTGCTGTAAACTTACGCCGTAGTTCCAAGCAATTTCGGGTCTCAATCCGTAAATATCCCCATCATTCTCTATAATCTCGATGGTACGGTTAGATGCAAAAAACTGCTGACTTTCTGCGAATATGTTGGCGGTCCTAAAACCTCTTCCTGCCGATAAACGAAGTATTGTTAAGGGCGCAATGTCATATTTAAAGTTGAGTCGCGGTGTAAACTGAGTCCCTGCAAGATTGTGGAAGTCTGTTCTTGCTCCTGCTACTAAAGTGTATTTTTCGCCTGTTAAAGTATACTCAAAAAATATCCCAGGAACTGTTTCTGTTCGGTTATAATCATCAGCTAAATATACTTCTGAATAATCATCATATAGAAAACTTGCACCCGCTTTATATTTATGATTGGTATTGCCTAGAATACTTTCAAACACGAGATTGGAAAAAAAAGTTCTTTGTTCTCCTCTGTAATTTCTTCTGCCAAAAAAGCTATCTTGCTGATGGTAGGTAAACTGGTTCATCAAACCGATACTTTGGTAAGGCTTACCTTCGAAAATATATCCTGTTTTATTCCATACATCGAATTTTGAAAGGTCGATTCCGATACCGTATGCATTCTGTTGCAGATAATCAACTTTATGATCAAAGTTTTTCTGACCTCCAAATCTCTCGTCTTTAACTAAACTGATTCCGAAATGCGTACCCCATCCACTGTTCTCCAAATCATTGTAATTCAGCAAATAAGCTGCATTTAATTGATTTCCCGTTGGTTGATCTAAGAAGCCGTCATCGTTATAATCCATTTTACCCACCGTAGCATTGCCATGTAGTAAAACAGATTGGTTCCACTTGTCGGAAATAGAATTGACCGACGTAATATTGGTTTCGAATCTTCCGTTGAGATCACCAAAAACATTTAGTGATGTTTCGGGATTTTCATTGAACTTTAACAATTCCGTATTAATTTGTCCTGTAATCGACTCATAACCATTTGTCACCGTGCTTCCTCCTTTGGTAAGTTGGATGCCGCCAATCCAGCGTCCCGGCACCAAATTCATTCCGTAAGGAGATGCTAGCCCCCGAATCGAGGGCAGCAATTCCTTTGTTAAAGAAGTATATTTTTGGTCTAGACCTAACATTTTGAGTTGTTTTGTTCCGCTAACTGCATTCGTAAAAGATACATCTACAGTAGCATTAGTTTCAAAACTTTCTGAGAGGTTACAACATGCAGCTTTCAATAATTCTTTGGAGCTTATGTTAAAAGTGAGACCGGTTTCTTTTTTGTTTAATGCAGTAGCTTCCTGCATCCTGATGAGTTTAATCTCATCTATACTTTTATCAACGTGATCCTCGTGTTGCCTAAAATCTTTACGAGTAGATGACTCTGCTGTACCATGGACTAAATCACTTTTTAGGCCCAAGGGAAGTTCACGATCATATAAGCAACATCCCGGCAAATCCTTATAGATCGCATCGGTTGCCTTATATTTTTCATTGTCGTGACCTACCTCTGCTATTTTCTTCAAAATAGCATCAGCAGAAGTTTTGGAAGGATCAAAATTTAGTACGATTGTTTGTGTTTCTGCATTCCATTCAGCAGCTTTCGCTCCTGCAGTTTTAGCAGCTTTTTCGATTCGGGTTTTACACATTCCACAGTTACCCTTTACGAAAAAATGGTTAGCGGGCTTCTCTCCTTTTGGCTCTTCATGCGCGGAATGATCCTTGTTTAAAATGGAAGGCTCTCGAGGATAAAGACAACACCCTGGAAGATCTTCATAAACTTCAGTTGGGGCAGTAAACAATTCGTTATCGTGACCTACTTTGGCAATATCCTGCAAAATTTTCTCTGCGGAAGTTTTAACAGGATCATATTCAATAACAAGCTGTTGGGTTTCTGCAGTCCAAATTGCAGATGATGCTCCTGAATTTTTTGCAGAACTTTCGATGCGACTTTTGCACATGCCACATTCGCCTTTAACTTGGAATGAAGATTTCGTTAGGTTTTGTGCAAAAGAGAAATAAGAGAATAGAATTGTGATAGCTAAAAAGCTTCTATATAAGAATTTCATTAAAAATTGATTTAATTATCGATAAAAAACACCATAAAAACATATCTATGGCTCTAAAGATTATTAAACCAACTTCGGCGGTTGCCAGATATTCTGAATTTGAGTTGAAAAATAGGGTGATTTGTAGAAAAACTCTTTTTGTAAGGAATAAAACCTAGACATTATTTGGAAATCAGCAGGGGCTACAGCATTGATTAAAACAATGCTTGCTGAACAAACATTACAATTCGTACAATCCTGCCCACAATCTTCATGCTCGGAAGACTTTTCGGAATTTTCACTGTGACACTCATTTTTTTTGGATTGTTCACAACAGTTGTTCGAATTTTCTTCACTGCAACATTGCTCGATTGTAGTTTGTGCGAAAGCAAGTTGTTTCGGAAGTGTAAAAATTCCCAAAACAAATACGAGCACCAAAACTTTAATCAATTGCAGCATGAGAAGACAAAATTAAAAAATTATATTGAATACCCTATTTCATTATTTTTTCAATAGGATTATTATTTTTTTCGACCTCTTCCTTCATACGCTCCTGCATTTGTCTTCTTCTATCAGCATTATCTCCACCCCCATTTTCGCGAGTACCAAAGCCTCGGCCTCCTCCCATTGAAGCCTGCATAAAGGAAACAGGATCTTTTCTAAACGCAGTTTGCTGTTTTTCAAAATCTTTGCGTTTTACTTTGATGATATTTCCACGATTATTAATTTCCGGAAATCCTATAATATTCTTAGTCTCCTTCAAATCGAAAGAATAATCTCCCACAGCATCTTCAACTTTAATAATTAAACCTGGAAGTCCTGAAAATTTGTACGGCCCATCCTGAAACGGAATTTCGGTAGTAAACCAAGCTATCCAGTTTCTCCCTCCAAAAGAGGTTTCCGCTTTTTGAGCTTTATATTCACCAATTTGTGCCATCTCCGGTATGATTTTCCACTCTATTTTACGATCCTCGTCGTACGAATATTGGTCTCTGCCAATTCTTGAACTCAAGGCTACAGTTCCATTAGACAGATCTTTATTTACCGTGTAATCCATTGCGGACCGTAGATTTTCCATTTGACTGCGATCGAAGCCTGCACCTCCCGTTTGTCGCATTCTTGCAAATAAGGAATCACGTTGCACCATTTTCTCACTGTAAAATACTGATTTTCCATTAACAACATCGAGATACGCATTTTCAATTTTAACATCTTCTCTAGAAGTTGAATCTGGTTTCATTGTTACTTGATACACAAAACGGTTAGCTTGCGCTAAAAAAAGTTGTGAAATAAGAATCAGACTTAATAATGGCAGTTGTTTCATTGTGTAACGTGTTATAATGATGAGATGAAAATTTTCAAGTAAAGTTAAATTTTTCTGTCTATAACGTGCATAGACAAATGTACAGCCACAAGTTTGAGATTCATTATATTATTAGTAATTTTGCAGTCTAAAATCAGTCTAAATAAAAACAATGATAAAAGTTAGTAATGAAGCAAAAGAAAAGGCGATTCAGCTGATGACAGAGGATGGCTTCAGACCTTTCGAAGACTATATAAGGGTTGGCGTGAAAAGCGGCGGCTGCTCAGGTTTGGAGTATGTTCTAAAATTTGACAATGTCGTGAATGAAAACGACCAGGTTTTTGAAGATAACGGCATTAAAATCATCATCGAAAAGAAATCGATCCTTTACCTGGCCGGGACCGTATTGGAATATTCCGGCGGACTCAACGGAAAAGGCTTTGTATTTAACAACCCTAACGCCAGCAGAACCTGCGGGTGTGGAGAATCTTTTAGTTTATAAAAATTATGTCAAAATATACCGAAGACGACCTGCGTGTTGATCTTGAAAATCAGAAATACGAATTCGGCTGGGAAACCGAGATAGAATATGAAGAGTTTCCTACCGGTCTCAACGAAGAGATCGTAAGAATGATTTCCGCGAAAAAAAACGAGCCGGAATGGATGACCGAATGGAGACTTCAGTCCTTCCGAATCTGGCAGGAAATGGAAGAACCGGATTGGGCGAATGTTCAGTATGAAAAACCGGATTTTCAAGCCATTAAGTATTACGCAGCACCAAAGAAAAAACCAGAACTTTCTAGTTTAGATGAAGTTGATCCCGAGTTGCTAAAGACTTTTGAAAAGCTGGGAATTAATATCGAAGAACAAAAAAGGCTTGCCGGAGTTGCTGTAGACATCGTAATGGATTCGGTTTCTGTGAAAACCACTTTCCAGGACACGTTGCTAGAGAAAGGTATTATATTTTGTGCTATCTCAGAAGCCGTCCAAAAGTATCCAGACCTTGTACGCCAATACATAGGGAAAGTTGTACCGAGAGGTGATAATTTTTATGCGGCACTAAACTCCGCAGTGTTCTCTGATGGTAGCTTCTGCTACATTCCGAAAGGCGTAAAATGTCCGATGGAACTGTCAACTTATTTCCGAATCAATCAATCAGGAACTGGACAGTTTGAAAGAACACTCGTAATTGCAGATGAAGGAAGCTATGTGAGTTATTTAGAAGGTTGTACTGCTCCTGCAAGAGATGAAAACCAATTGCACGCTGCTGTAGTTGAGCTTATTGCACTGGATAATGCTGAAATTAAGTATTCTACCGTACAAAACTGGTTCCCAGGTGACGCCGATGGTAAAGGTGGAGTTTTCAACTTTGTAACAAAACGAGGACTTTGCGAAAGAAATGCTAAGATTTCCTGGACTCAGGTAGAAACAGGTTCTTCTGTTACGTGGAAATATCCGAGTTGTATCCTTAAAGGCGACAATTCAATCGGCGAATTTTATTCAATTGCGGTAACCAATAATCATCAATATGCTGATACCGGTACGAAGATGATTCATATTGGTAAAAATACGCGTTCAACCATTATATCTAAAGGTATTTCTGCCGGAAAATCAAACAATTCTTACCGTGGTTTGGTTAAAGTAATGCCTTCTGCAAAAGGAGCCAGAAACTTTTCTCAGTGCGACTCTCTTTTAATGGGTAACGAATGTGGAGCACATACCTTCCCTTACATTGAAATTAAAGATCCTTCTGCCCAATTAGAACACGAAGCAACCACTTCAAAAATCGGTGAAGACCAGATTTTCTACTGCAACCAAAGAGGTATTGATACTGAAAAAGCGATTGCCCTTATTGTAAATGGTTTCGGTAAAGAAGTACTGAATAAACTACCAATGGAATTTGCTATTGAAGCTCAAAAATTGCTCGAAATTTCACTTGAAGGCTCCGTAGGATAAGCCATTTCTGTTTTAAATAATATTAGAAACGACTATGTTAACAATCAATAATTTACACGCCAAAATTGAAGACGGCGTAGAAATACTTAAAGGAATCAATTTACAAATTAACCCAGGTGAAGTACATGCGATCATGGGTCCTAACGGAGCCGGAAAATCTACTTTATCTTCTGTTATTGCAGGAAAAGAAGACTATGAAGTAACGGAGGGACAAATCCTATTCGATGGTGAAGACATTATTGAAGATGCACCGGAAGAGAGAGCACACAAAGGCATCTTCCTTTCTTTTCAATATCCAGTAGAAATTCCGGGTGTTTCGGTGACCAACTTTATTAAGGCTGCACTCAATGAAAACAGAAAAGCCCGCGGATTAGAAGATATGCCTGCTAAAGAAATGTTAGCTTCAATTAGAGAAAACTCTGAAAAATTAGGCATTAAGCGCGATTTCCTTTCTCGTTCTCTTAACGAAGGTTTTTCCGGAGGGGAGAAAAAGCGTAATGAAATTTTCCAGATGATGATGCTTAATCCGAAATTGGCAATTCTTGATGAAACCGATTCCGGACTTGATATTGATGCTTTAAAAATTGTTGCAGACGGCGTAAACTCTTTCAGAAATGAAGGAAATGCAGTATTGGTGATTACTCACTACCAAAGACTTCTAGACTATATTCAACCAGATTTTGTACATGTATTGGCCGATGGTAAAATTATACGTACCGGCGACAAAAATCTGGCTCTGGAGCTTGAAGAGAAAGGTTACGACTGGTTGCTTAACTAATTGCGACGTCATCAAATCCACTGAACTCCGGATTTGTTAAATCCCGGCATTTCAAAATTAACATCAAATGGCATTATTAGAAAATATACACAATAACCACATCCCTTTTTTAGGAAATCTTCGCCACCGTTTTCTTGACGGGCAAAGAACTGAAGCGCTTAACAGGTTCTTGCTGACAGGCTTTCCTTCGAAAAAAGATGAGGAATACAAGTACACCAATATCAAGGAAATTACTGAGAAAAACTATAATTTCTTTCCTACGGAAGCGCATACCATCTCTCGCGAAAAAATCGATGAATTACATTTAGGTGAAGAAAACTTCGACTGGATTGTATTCATCAACGGACAATTGCATAAAGAACTTTCTAAAATCTCGATTGAGAATGTAGAATTTTTATCATTCAACTATGCCTTGAATGACGCAAACTACAAAGAGGTTTTCGACAAGTATTTTGACACTATCGCTTCTAAGGATTTAGCTTTCACAAACCTTAATACAGCTTATTGCAAGCATGGTTTCTTTTTGAAAGTGCCTAAGAACGTAATAATAGAAAAGCCTATTCATGTTTTTTATATCTCTCAAAATCAAGAAGATAACACATTCTACAATACAAGAAACTTGCTTATTGCGGAAGCTGGTTCTAAAGTAGAAATTATCGAATCTCATCATAATTTTGATGATCATTTTGTTCTTACTAATTCTGTTACAGAAATTTTCACTTATGAAAATGCTAAAGCAGACTGGCACAAAGTACAGAATGACAGTGAAAAATCGTACTTGATTGATCATACTTTTGCAAAACAAGAGCGCGACAGCTTAACTACTGTTAATACATTTTCATTCGGTGGTAAATTAGTTCGTAATAACCTGGATTTCATCCATAACGGAGAGAATATTAACTCTTTCATGAATGGAATTACCATTATTGGTCAGGATCAATTGGTTGATCACCACACCGCCGTACACCACCGAACGCCGAATTGCGAATCGTACCAAAATTACAAAGGAATTTACAAGGACAACGCACACGGAGTTTTCAACGGAAAAGTTTTCGTTGATAAAATCGCGCAGAAAACCAATGCATACCAACAGAATAACAATATTTTACTTTCTGACGGAGCTAAAATTGACACCAAGCCACAACTTGAAATTTTTGCAGATGATGTAAAATGTTCTCATGGTTGTACCGTAGGACAATTAAATGATGATGCATTATTCTACCTACGCGCGCGTGGAATTTCGAAGAAAGAAGCTCAGGCATTATTGCTTTATGCCTTCGCAAACGACGCTATGCAAAACATTGATATCATTCCGTTAAAAGAAAAAATATCGAAGTTACTCGCTGAAAAACTAGAAGTAGATATTACTTTCTAAAATAAAAAAAACGTGCTCAAAGGCACGTTTTTATTTGTTTTTATTTATGTATCTAAACACTCAAATAGCTTTCCAAAATTTCACAGGCAGATTTTGGTAAATTAGTGCCGGGACCGAAGATGAAATTAGCGCCATTTTGATATAAATATTCATAATCCTGTTGAGGAATTACTCCACCAACAACGATTTTTATATCATCCGCTCCTAATTTCTTAAGTTCTTCTACCACCTGCGGAACCAATGTTTTATGACCAGCTGCCAAAGATGACACGCCTAATATATGGATGTCATTTTCAACCGCTTGTTTTGCCACCTCTTCTGGCGTCTGAAATAGTGGCGCAACGTCAACATCAAATCCCATATCAGCAAATGCAGTAGCTACTACTTTCGCCCCACGGTCATGTCCATCTTGTCCCATCTTTACGACCATGATACGAGGTCTGCGCCCTTCCTGATCTTCAAACTTCTGTGAAAGGTTTAAAGCTTTTTCGAAGTATTCATTCTTATTTGCATTCATAGCATATACCCCTTGTATCGTTCTTATATTGGCTTTGTATCGTCCGAAGGCTTCTTCCATCGCATCACTCATTTCTCCTAAAGTCACACGGTTTCTCGCAGCTTCAATGCAAAGCGCAAGTAAATTCTCTTGACCCGATTTAGCAGCAGACTTAATTCTGTTTAAACTTTCCTCGGCCTTTCCACTGTCTCTGGAAGCTTTTATTTTATCTAACCGTTCAATCTGTTTCCGACGAACTTCGGTATTGTCAATGTCAAGAATCTCTAATTCCATTTGTTCTTTCTGAGACTTAAAGGCATTCACTCCGATAATAAATTCTTCGCCACTGTCTATCTTTGCTTGTTTTCGTGCGGCCGCTTCTTCAATTCTTAATTTGGGGATACCCGCTTCTATGGCCTTGGTCATACCACCTTCTTTCTCCACCTCATCGATAAACTGCATAGCTTCAACAATCATCTGTTGCGTGAGGCTTTCAATTAAATGACTACCACCCATTGGATCTACAACATCGCAAATCCCAGTTTCCTGCTGAAGAATTATTTGGGTATTCCGTGCAATTTTCGCTGAATAATCGGTTGGCAAAGCAATCGCCTCATCCAGTGCGTTGGTATGTAAAGACTGAGTACCTCCTAGAGCAGAGGCGAGTGCTTCAATGGTAGTTCTTGTGATGTTGTTAAATGGTTCTTGCTCTGTCAATGACCATCCTGAAGTTTGAGAATGGGTTCTGAGCGCAAGCGACTTCGGATTTTGAGGATTGAACTGTTTTAAAAGATCTGCCCAAATATATCTGGCAGCACGCATTTTAGCAATTTCCATGAAATGATTCATCCCAATTGCCCAGAAAAAGGATAATCGAGGTGCAAAATCGTCAATATTCATCCCCGCTTTAATTCCTGTGCGGACATATTCTAACCCATCGGCCAAGGTGTAAGCCATTTCCAGTACCGGTGTAGCGCCTGCCTCCTGCATATGATAGCCTGAAATGGAAATAGAATTGAATTTGGGAATATTTTGTGAAGTATATTCAAAAATATCCGCAATAATCTTCATGGAAGGTGTTGGCGGATAGATATAGGTATTACGAACCATAAACTCTTTAAGAATATCGTTCTGTATAGTTCCTGAAAGTTTATCCTGAGAAACGCCCTGCTCTTCTGCCGCCACGATATAGAATGCAAGAATAGGTAACACTGCACCATTCATTGTCATAGACACTGAAATTTGATCCAGCGGAATCTGATCAAATAGAATTTTCATGTCTTCGATCGAATCGATGGCAACACCAGCTTTACCAACATCGCCAACTACACGAGGATGATCCGAATCGTATCCTCGATGAGTTGCTAAATCAAAAGCGACCGAAAGCCCTTTTTGGCCGGCAGCTAAATTTTTACGATAAAACGCATTAGACTCTTCTGCCGTCGAAAAGCCTGCATACTGACGAATGGTCCACGGTTTCTGCACGTACATGGTAGAATAGGGTCCACGTAAATAGGGAGCAACCCCGGCTACAGAGTCTTTTTGCGGAAAATTAGCTGTGTCGCCTGAAGTATATCTCGATTTCAGTTGAAGACCATCTTTCTCAAAAAAGTAAGATTCGGAACTCGAATATTGAAAAGAGAAGTCAGGTTTTAGAGTTTGAATTTGTTTGCGCATTCGCTTTTACTTAAAGAAGTAAAGTTACAAAAATTCAAAACTTGCCCATTTGCATTCGGGCATAAAAAAAGTCTCTCAAAATGAAAGACTTAAATTTTAAATTCAAATTAGTGAGCAATATCACCGTCTCCATCTGTGGCGTCTTTAGCAGCATCTTTAACTTTCTCTGCTCCCGTTTCGATAGCATCTCCCGTATCGTTAAGAGCTTCACCTACCGCAGTAGAATCTGAAAATACAGGAACTGAATCTGCATCGACAACGACTACTGCTGCAGTAGTATCTACATCTTCATCTGTAGTTACGGTTTCTGTTTTTTTACATGATACAAGAGCAAAAGCGACTGCAAACGCTGAAATAACAATTGACTTTTTCATAAGTTTAAATATTTTAATGTTGATGTTTACGCTCTCTTGTACATAAACCATGCCTAAAAATTAGGCACAAAAAAAAACGGGCAAGCCCGTTTATAACTTTTCTCTTCAGCAAATTACTGAGCAGAATCAGTTGCAGTTCCTGTAGCTTCAGGTACAACAGTAGTGTTGATGCTATCAGCAGGAGCAGCAAGAGAATCAGTTGCAACAGCCATAGTGTCTGCTTCAACAACCATAGTAGAATCAGCATCTACAACGTTCTCAGTAGTTTCAGATTTTTTACAAGATGTTACAGCGAAAGCTACAACAGCGAATGCAACGAAAATTGATTTTTTCATAAATAATTAATTTTTTTTGTTTAAAAGATCGAGCAGCAAATTTATATATTTTTATTGAATATCAATAAATTTTTTAATAATTATCTTCTTCGCCCTTCATTTTTTCAGCATTCTCAGCCATAATCACTGCATCTATCATTTCTTGTATATCTCCATTCATGTATGCATCGAGGTTATAAATGGATTTATTAATGCGGTGATCGGTTACTCTTCCTTGTGGATAATTGTAGGTTTTGATCTTTGCAGAACGGTCTCCAGTTGACACCATGGTTTTTCTTTGGGCTGCAATATCACCTTGAACTTTCTGTAATTCAATATCATACAATTTAGTTCGAAGCATTTCCATCGCCAGTTCACGGTTAGCCAGCTGTGACCGCGCTTGTTGACAAACCACTACAAGCCCGGAAGGTTTGTGCGTTAATTGAACTTTTGTTTCTACCTTGTTAACATTCTGCCCACCAGCACCCCCAGAACGGGAAGTTTGCATTTCAATATCCGCGGGATTTAATTCGAAATCTACTTCTTCAGCTTCTGGAAGAACTGCTACAGTAATTGCAGAAGTGTGTACCCGTCCCTGAGATTCCGTTTCCGGTACTCTTTGCACACGATGCACGCCGGATTCGAATTTCATAATACCATATACACCTTCACCTTCAACTTTCAGGATTAATTCTTTATATCCTTTTGTAGCTTCGTTCGCATCCGTAATTTCATGTCTCCAACCTTTTGTCTTAAAGTACATCGAGTAAGCTCTGTATACATCTTCCACAAAAATGGCCGCTTCATCACCGCCGGTACCAGCACGAAGTTCGAGAATAATATTTTTATCGTCAGCCGGATCTTTAGGAATCAAGAGAACTTTCAACTGTTCTTCTAATGCCGGAATTTTTTCCAAAGCTTCGTTCTTCTCAGCTTTTGCCATTTCCACAAAATCACGATCAGAGCCATCTGCAATTATTTCGTCCGACTCCTCAATGGTTTTTAGGGTTTGAGTATACTGATCGAATACGGATACTATTTTCCCCAAATCGCTATACTCTTTATTGAGTGATGAGTATTTTTTTTGGTCTGAGATAATATCGGGCTGTATAATTAAGTCAGCAACTTCATTATAGCGTTGCTTTATGGCTTCTAATTTAGGAATAAGAGATTTCGACATATACTGAAATTTGAGTGCAAAGATAATGATTTCAATTGAGGATATTAAGCAGCAGCAAAAGATGGAACTGGAGTATAAATAAAAAATCAGATCCTATAAAATAGCATCTGATTTTAATTTATATAGTGGTGCTTTGTGATCACTTTTCCCGGAATTCAGGTGGGAAAGCGATGACATCAACTAGTGATGACCGTGACTGTCGTGGCTGTGGATAAAAGGCCCACGCCCTTTTGGATTGTTATAAACAACTTCAACTCCCTCTTGTTCTAACAACGTTTTTCTACGAATTTTTTCAGGATCGAAAGGTTCAGTTTTTCCAAAATATTCACGTAAACCTGAGGTTAACCAAATTGGAATTACATACCCAAAGAACATAAAAATACACCAAAATCCGATAAGGAACATGATTACGAAATACACGGTCCAAAGGAACTGATAGAATGGGAAAAATGAAGATAAGATCATTTCGTATAGATTTTAGGCAAAAGTAGAATAAATTTTGTTTTTGCGCAACGGTTTAAAGGCAATTTTTGAACCATTAAAGTTTCGCTAATTATCACTACCGCGAATTTTCAGCAAGGTTTTCGGCATAAATCAGCACATTATATCTATCAATTTTAAGGATTAGTCGTAACTTTACATCTTATAAAATTAAGCGAATAATGAATTACAGAATCGAAAAAGACACCATGGGGGAAGTTCAGGTGCCGGCAGAAAAATTTTGGGCTGCACAGACTGAACGTTCCAGAAATAATTTTAAGATTGGCCCGGAGGGATCTATGCCACACGAAATCATTGAAGCTTTTGCTTATCTTAAAAAAGCTGCTGCTTATGCCAATGCAGATCTAGGCGTTCTTTCAGAGGAAAAAAGGGATATGATTGCCCAAGTCTGTGATGAAATTCTGGACGGTCAATTGAACGACCAATTTCCATTGGTAATTTGGCAAACTGGTTCGGGGACACAATCTAATATGAACGTGAATGAAGTTATTGCCAACAAATCGCACGTTAACAATGGTGGAACACTAGGCGAGAAATCAACCGTTCACCCTAATGATGATGTTAATAAATCTCAAAGTTCTAACGACACTTATCCTACGGCTATGCATATTGCCGCTTATAAAAAAGTCGTTCAGCACACCTTACCCGCGGTAGAACTTTTAAGAAACACTCTTAATGAAAAAGCGGAGAAGTTTAAAACTATTGTAAAAATCGGTCGTACGCACCTTATGGATGCTACGCCGCTAACGTTAGGACAGGAGTTTTCCGGTTATGTAGCGCAATTGGATTACGCAATGAAAGCCATCAGCAATACGCTAGATCACCTTCAGGAATTGGCGTTAGGTGGAACAGCAGTAGGGACAGGACTTAATACTCCCAATGGATACGATGTAAAAGTAGCAGAATATATTTCTGAATTTACAGGTCTTCCTTTTATTACCGCCCCAAATAAATTTGAAGCTTTAGCAGCGCATGACGCTATCGTGGAAACGCACGGTGCTTTAAAGCAGTTGGCTGTTGCCCTATACAAAATTGCACAAGATATTCGTCTGTTAGCTTCGGGACCACGAAGCGGAATTGGTGAAATCTTTATTCCTGAGAACGAACCAGGATCTTCTATTATGCCAGGTAAAGTAAATCCTACACAAAATGAAGCGATGACAATGGTTTGTGCCCAGGTTTTAGGCAACGATACTACCATTTCGTTCGCTGGGACGCAAGGTCATTATGAACTGAACGTATTTAAACCAGTGATGGCTTATAACTTCTTGCAATCTGCGCAACTTTTGGGTGATGCTTGCATTTCATTCAACGACCATTGTGCTGTCGGAATTGAAGCCAACGAACCTCGAATTAAAGAATTGGTTGATAAATCTTTGATGCTTGTTACAGCGTTGAACACGCATATCGGATACGAGAATGCAGCTTTAATTGCTAAAACAGCTCATAAAAACGGAACAACCCTGAAAGAAGAGGCTGTAAAACTTGGTCTACTTACTGAAGATCAGTTTGACGAGTGGGTAAAACCTGAAGATATGGTTGGTAGCCTTAAATAAATCCCTTTCCATATAAATGAAAATCCCCGAATAATCGGGGATTTTTTAGTCTGGGTCAGAAACAGTGCTCTCGAAGAACGCTTCTAGCTCTCGTAAAGTCTCCGGACTCGTTTGGATATCTTTAATAAGTTCTCCTCTGTTTAAAACAACGATTCGGTTGCTCACTTCTGTAGTATGCGCCAAATCGTGACTCGAAATCAAAAAGGTAACTTCTCTCGTTTGAGACCAACCTTTGATCAATCTTTTTAGTTTAATCTGTGTAGAAGGATCCAAGTTTGCAAAAGGCTCGTCCAGAATAATAATTTCAGGACTACCAATAAGTGCTCCTACAATGCCAACTTTCTTTTGGTTTCCTTTTGAAAGATCCCGCACATACTTTTTTCCTTGTAGAATTTCTCCGTTGAAAAAATCATTGAACTGAAGTAAAAATTCGTCCACGCTTGCCTTATTCTGCCCTCTCAACTCTCCTAAAAAGTAGAAATATTCTTCCGGTGTGAGATAGCCAATTAGAAAGGTCTCATCGATAAAGGCAGATACTCGGTTTTTCCATGTTTCGTTCTCGTTCACCTTTTCGCCTGCGATTTCAACATAGCCTGTAGAAGGCTCAATTAAATCGAGTAAAAGAGAAAAAAGGGTGGTTTTACCGGCACCGTTGTTTCCGACCAGTCCAAAACTTTCACCTTTAGGAATCTCTAACGAATCTATATGAAGAACCGTTCGCTCGCCGTACGTTTTACTTAAATTATTTATTTTAATCATAAGAAAGAAGTTATGCTGATTTTTTGAATGCTGCTAAAGTTGAATACTTTTCGTTTTTGTAGGTTTTAACAATTTGGTTAAGAATACGATTCCGGAGCAGGAAGCCCATTAATCCCAGAATCCCGAGGCTTGCAACGGCCAATTCTATTCCGAAAGCATATTTAATTCCGGCAAAAACACCCATCGGCACTAACATTTGAGGAATCATTAAAAGAAGAACTTTCATGTTAAAATTATTGCCTCCACCTCCAAAGGACTTGGCGGCAGCATTCAGATCAATTGGAGTTTTGTTATACGCACCTGCCATTAATGTTAGATATGAATTCACTCCTAAATTGTATAGTCCGGCTGCAAAAATCGTCAAATAAAAATCCCAACTGATTAGAGCATATCCCAACGCTAAAATTATTGAAACTGCTGTTGCAATCACCATTAAATACCATTTCGCCAATAAAAACTCTTTGTAAGGAACCTTTTGTGTCATCATTAATGGATAGTAGGAACTATCCCAAGCCGGAACTCGCTGCCCGAACATAAGCAAAAATCCACCAGTCACAAATATTCCTAAAAACACCCGCATGAAATCCGTACTATAAGCCGAACCTGCGAAATACAGTAAACCATAAAACAAAAAGAAAATGCCCCCCATCGTGGCAGATTTTGCGCCTTTACTTCTTTTAAGCATCCGGATGTCATTATTCAGGAAAGTGCCCAAAGTACCAAAACGATTTAGAAATTCGATATTTTCCGTCCTTCCTTCAGATTGTTCCAATTCCAACCCTTTATCGAGATAAAAATTCTGGTAAATATTCTTGTAGGCCAGATAAGCCAGGAAAATTGCTAACGCAACCGGCACTAAAAAAGTCAAAGGCTGATTGTAAAGTGCATAAGTAATTATTTCAGAAAAATCTGTCAGCGCTACATGGCCGTAGTAATCTAAAATTCCGAAAACGATAATGATCGCGGCAACACTATATAAAAGTGCATCTTTCTTATTGATGAGTATATTGAGGAAGTTGATAAAATAAAAAACTGCCATAATCCCAATCATAAAGGTCAGGACTCCAGCGACATTATAATCTCCATGAAAGATCATCAATCCACAGAACGGCAATAAAAACAATAGATACCCCCAATTGAAAAAGTTAAAAAGAATCTTGATAATCGTATAGTTAACAAGTTTTTTCTTGGTAATATTCTGGATAAGAAAAGGTTTAATATTCTGGGTTGGCATTTGTTGTATAAAATACCTCACTACCATGTCGAAGGCGGCATAATAGATAAAATACTTTGAAAAAATCTTAAGTGGATCCTGATTAATTTCCTCGGTGGAATAGAAATACAACCCAACCGCCATCAAACAAAATGTAAGTCCCATCCCCATGTAAGCAAAAGCCATCAAGATTTTTATGGCGAGATTTGCTCCAAATTGCGGATTTCTTAAAAAGCTTTTCAGTTCAAGATTCAGCAGTTTCAAATACATAATGTTATTTTAAAGATTGGTTAAAAATAACATGTATTTGTTACAAATCCAAGTTGAGGAGAGTTTTGCTTACTTCATCAGTTCTCTCGCCTGAAGAACTGCTGCGTCTGTGATACGGCTGCCAGAAAGCAATTGCGCAATCTCCTGCAACTTCTCCTCTGCATCGAGAGAAATGATTGTTGACTGTGTTTTACCTTCCACATCTTGCTTCACCACCTTATAATTGCGGTTTCCTTTTGCTGCAACTTGTGCTAAGTGCGTAATAACAATTAACTGCATATCTGCGGCCATCTCCTTCATCACATTGCCCATCTCTTCCGCAACCTTACCTGAAACACCGGTATCTATTTCATCCAGAATTAACGTAGGAAGTTCAGAGTTCTCTGCCATAATTTTCTTGATAGAAAGCATTACCCGAGAACGCTCCCCACCTGAAATGGCAGATTGAATTGACTTTAATGGAAAACCGTTGTTGGCTTGAAATAATAATTTAATTTTCTCTCTACCAAACTGATTGAAATTCTCACTGGCAGTAAGTTCTACCTCAATCTTCGCTTTTTCAAGACCGAGTTGTTTCAATAAAGCTTCTGTTTTAGAAATGAAAACAGGAATGGAATTTTTTCTGTTCTGAGAAAGCTCTTCAGAAAGAGTAGAAAGTTTGGCCTCAGCAGCTGTTATTTGCTTTTGAAGGTCTTGAATGCGGTCTTCCAATTGTCCAACATTATTTTGCTCCGCAGCTAATTGGTCTCGAACAGATCTTAACTCCTCGATAGTTGCTACATTATGCTTAAGCATTAATGCATTAACCGTATTGAGCGTTTGTGTAAGTTCGAATAACGCCGCCGGATCCGTATCCATTTTTTCAGCTTCGTCCTGAAGTTCAAAAACAATATCCTTAAAATCAAGAAAATTCTCCTGAAAACGCTGATTCAAAACGCTGAATTCGTGAGAAAGGTCGGCTACTTTTGATAATTTAAACTTTATCTCATTCAAAGAGTCTAAAACTCCAACTTCTTCTGCATCTAGTTTTGCAAATATTTGAGAGAGATTTTCGGTAATCGCTTCTGCATTTTCTTGTCTTCTCACCTGATTTTGCAATTCTTCAAAATTAATTTGATCCAAATCTGCCGCAAGAAGTTCTTCCAACAAAAAATTTCGGTAATCACTTTCTTTATTATTCTCTGACAACTGTATTTTTAAAGAGTTCAGTTCAGAAATAAGTTGACGATACAGGGTAAATTGAGTCTGATAGTCGATAATCAGATTTTTATTTTCTGAAAGCCCATCGACAATGCGAAATTGATAGTCTTCATTAAAAAGATTCGAAGTTTCAAATTGAGAGTGGATATCAATTAACTTTGTCGACAATAACTTCAATGTGTCCAAAGTAATTGGGACATCATTGATGAACGCGCGTGATTTTCCATTCGGCAGAATTTCTCTACGAATCACTGTGTTATGGTCAAAGTCTAGATCATTCTCATCAAAAAATGGTTGAAAGTTATCTCCGATAGCGAATTCTGCTTCAACGATACTTTTAGTTTCACAATTATTCAAAGATTTTATGTCTGCTCTTTCGCCCAAAATTAGACGCAGTGCTCCCAGAATGATTGATTTTCCAGCACCGGTCTCACCAGTAATTACCTGCAGGCCATCGCCTAAAGTAATTTCCAACGTGTCGATAAGGGCAAAATTCTGGATAAAAATTCTGGATAACATAGCTGATATTTACAGTGAATGAAGTGATTTGAAGCGCGTAAAATTACGGAATAAAAAAACGATGCCGAAATTTCAGCAAAGATGTAAAGTCGAGAAAAAATACCTGGATCTAAAAACCGAAAACGCCTTTGGCTTTATTATAAGCACTCTCGAAATTGAGCAAATTCAGCGAATGTTCTATTTTTTCAGAAGCCATAAAATTAATCACTTGCTCGGTGGGCATATTACCCATCAATTCGTCCTTGGCCATGGGGCAGCCCCCAATCCCTTTAATAGCCGAATCAAAACGACGGCAACCCTGGTCATAGGCAGCTTTTAACTTCACGTAAGAATCTTCATAACGGTTATGAAAGTGAGCTCCAAAGGTTATTTCGGGATATTTTACCGGAATTTTCTCGAACAGCAGAGAAATTTGTTCTGGTGTTCCTGTTCCGGTCGTGTCTGAAAGTAAAATATTCTCGATTCCTATCTCATTAAAACGATTTGCCCAATAATCCACATCCTCCCATTTCCACATTTCGCCGTAAGGATTCCCGAAAGCCATCGAGAAATAGACATTCAGATTTCGCCCATCACTTTTAAGTAATTCAAGAATTTTGACGATATCTAAAAATGCCGTTTCCTGGTCCTTATTGGTATTGCGGTGTTGGAATGTCTCAGAAATTGAAAAGGGGAAACCAAGAATGTCCACCTTTTCATGTTCCAAAGCTTTCTGGGCTCCTCGGAAGTTTGCAACAATCACCGAAAGTTTTGTTTTTGATCTGCTCTTGTCAATTGAATCAATCACCACCCCAGAGTCTGCCATCTGCGGGATTGATCTCGGCGATACGAAACTCCCACAGTCAAGCACATCGAAACCTACATCCATCAAAGAATTTAGGTAATCGATTTTTTTTTCTGTCGGGATAAATTTTCCCCAACCTTGCATGGCATCTCGCGGACATTCAGTTAAAAACATTTTCAGAAATCGGTTTTCCTCAAAGATAATACTTTTTTGTTATGCCTCTTAGAGCATTCAATTTTGAAGTGCTGAAGCACGGAAAACACGTTCTTCTATGTTTTCCTTACCTTTGTTTAAACTAAATTTTACAAATAAATGAAGACGATAGAATTCGACCACGAATGGAAGATGAAACTTCAGAACCGTTTTATCACCTACACAAAAATATACTCTACAAGCGATCCGGAAAGCGAAACAACTCCAAGTACAGAAAGACAATGGGATATTGCCAAGTATATTTATAACGAACTGATAGATTTGGGCTTGACTGATGTTTCGCTGGATGAAAACGGATATATCTACGCTTATGTGCCTTCAAACTTGGATAAAGATGACGAACCTGTTGTAGGTTTTATAGCACATTACGATACTTCACCGGATTATAACGGAGAAAATGTCAATCCACAGATTTGGGAAAATTATGACGGTGGCGATCTCGTCTTAAATAAAGAGACCGGATTTACCTTATCACCTTCGAAATTTGAAAGTTTAAAGGATTATGTGGGTAAAACATTAATTACTACGGACGGCACTACCCTTTTAGGAGCTGATGACAAGGCGGGTGTGGCAGAAATTGTAACGGCAGCGGAATATCTTTTAGCTCATCCGGAAATTAAACACGGTAAGATTGCAATAGGTTTCACGCCTGATGAAGAAATCGGACGAGGAGCACATAAATTTGATGTTAAAAAATTTGGAGCAGAATGGGCTTACACCATGGATGGCGGTGAAGTTGGCGAATTAGAATATGAAAACTTTAACGCAGCCGGTGCTGTAGTAAAAATTCACGGTTTAAGTGTTCACCCGGGTTATGCTTATGGAAAAATGATTAATGCTTCGTTGTTGGCTGCTGAATTCATCAAAATGTTACCTGAAAATGAAACTCCTTCTACCACAAAAGGATTTAACGGATTTTATCACCTAACGGATTTGAAGGCAGATGTTTCTGAAGCAAAAATCCAGTACATCATTAGAGATCACGATGAGCAAAAGTTCGAAAACCGTAAAAAATTCATGAGCGATAAGGTTGAACAATTCAATAAAAAATTTGGAGAAGGAACTGCTGAAATCGAGATTAAGGAGCAGTATCGTAACATGAAGCAACAATTTGAAGGCAAAATGCACATCATTGATATTGCTGAACAGGCAATGAAGGACGCCGACATTAAACCTAAGATTAAAGCCATTCGTGGGGGAACCGACGGCGCGCAACTATCTTATATGGGGTTACCTTGTCCTAATATTTTTGCTGGGGGTATTAATTTCCATGGACCTTATGAGTATGTAGCATTGGAAAGCATGGAACAGGCGGTGAAAGTTATCGTAAATATCGCACAGGCATCTAAAAAGCAATGATAATACAATTGTAAATCAAAATTTAAAAAGACCTCAATCGAGGTCTTTTGTTTTTATACATAATCAGAATTCTGTGTAAGAATCTGATTAACAACAAAAAAACCATCACATTTCTGTGATGGTTTTGCTCCTCTTCTTGGGCTCGAACCAAGGACCCTCTGATTAACAGTCAGATGCTCTAACCAACTGAGCTAAAGAGGAGTGTTGCTCTTTGCTTTAAGCGTGTGCAAATATAAAAACTTTTTTTTTTGCTCCAAAATTTTTTGAAGAAATTTTTAAAATTTTCCGGTAAACCACTTCACAATATCATTCCCGAAGATCAATACCATCAATCCGAGCAAGAAAATTACCCCAATCATCTGTGCATTCTCCAATACTTTTTGCGGAACTGGTTTCCCGGTTATCATTTCCCAAAGCGTAAACATGACGTGGCCGCCATCTAATCCCGGGATCGGAATTAAGTTAAGGAAAGCCAACCATACTGAAAACATGGCTGTAAAACTCCAGAAAAACTCCCAGTTAATAGTTTCCGGCATTTGTTTGATAATTCCGATAGGACCTGAAACTTTTTTATATCCTTCAGTTGTGGTATTAAATACAATTTTGAACTGTTTGATTTGCATCGTCAGAACATCGATCGTACGTGTTAAGCCGCGCGGAATAGCTTCTAAAAAAGTGTATTCTTTTGTAACTCTCGCTTTATCGAGTTCCTTTTGTACTACATTTAAATCTGTTGCAAATCCTAATTTTCCGTCTTTGTCAACCTGAACTGGAATCACTTGTGTAGAATTGTTACGCTCCACCGTCAAGTTCACTGTTTTATTTTTGTATTTGGAAAGTTCAGTTCCTAACTGATCAAAAAATTGTATTGGCTGATTATTCACTCCCACAATTTTATCTCCTTTTAAGATTCCTGCTGCCTTAGCTGAGCCATTAGCTAGAATACTATCGACAACAACCGGAAACCTTGGCGAGAAATAAGCTTTAGCCTCATTGCTTTTTAAAACTTCGGCAACCCCTTGTTCATTCACAGGGAAAGTAACTTCCTTTCCTCCACGGTTCACAGTAACCTCATCAGCAAACAACATGTTTACTGTAGAAGTTTCCATTCTTTCAGCTAGCTTACCATCGATTTTCAATATTTTGTCACCTGTTTGCAAACCCATTTTCTGGCCGGCTTCACTCGCAGCAATACCGTATTCGAATTTGGTATTATCGTGGAAAGTTTCGCCTTTAAAATAACTTAAGGAGGAATAGATTGCCCAAGCAAGGAAAAAGTTCACCGTTACACCGCCCATCATAATAATAAGTCGCTGCCAAGCTGGTTTGCTTCTGAATTCCCATGGCTCAGCCGGTTTTTTAAGCTGCTCGGTATCCATACTTTCATCAACCATTCCGGCGATTTTCACGTAACCTCCGAAAGGTAACCAACCGATACCGTATTCAGTTCCACGGAATTTCACTTTAGCCAAAGAGAACCACGGATCGAAGAAGAGGTAGAATTTCTCTACTTTGGTTTTAAAATATTTAGCAGGTATAAAATGCCCCAGTTCATGCAGAATTACGAGAATGGAAATACTCAGAATAAACTGGAAAAGCTGTATTAATGTCATGATTTTATTTAAATTTTACAGAACTGCGAAGATACAAATTATCACAGTAAAAAAGGCTCTCATAAATGAGAACCTTTCGTTATATCAATGTGATAAGTTTCTTAGAATGTAAATCTGAAACCAGCTGCAAATCTTCCTACTTCTGCATCTGAGTTATCCCCGATGAAGAAACGTGGTCTCCAGTCCATAGAAAGATCTAACGGTGCTCCAGGAATTTTGAAATCCAAACCTAGCATAGCCGCCGGAGCGAAGTGAGTGAACCCATCTCCGAATAAAATACCAGGACCAACACCTACATACCAACCTAAACCACTAGCACCTCCTAGAGGCTGTTGATATTGATAATTAGCTTGTGCTAAAGTTGCACCATCTCCGAATAAGATACTGAATTCCCCAGCGTGATTAGCACGGAAAAAGTGCTTAACGTGTGGACCAACAAGCGTAGAACCATCACCGAAATCTACGAGCACCCCAGCTCCTGTTCTGTAAGTCTGTGCGGACGAATCAGCAGTTCCTAAAATCATTGCGACTGCTAATGCAGCACCAGAAATTAACTTTTTCATAATGTTTATTTTTAATATTTTTTATTTGAGTATTATAGATTGATAGAAACACCAATACTTCCGTTGTTTCCCGCTTCGATAAATGCACCAATTTTATCGTTAAAAAAGTATCTCGCTCCGATGTGAGCTCCTAAACCAAAAGTATTTCCTAGAACTCCAACATCTAATCCTGGGTAAACGTCCCACTGTTCTGGAAGACCTAAAACCTCCTGTAAATGCACGTTTAATCTACCGAATATGAAAAAATTGTTATCCTCATCATCATCTTTGTAACCATCAAAGTAAATGTTTGCTCCGGCACCAAGGGATAGCATATTGCTAACACCGTAATCGTATGTGCCGGTAATTCCGGTACCATTTCCCCAGCCACTTAAACCGATCTGTACTTTCTGGTCTCCATTTCCGTTCCATGCCTGTGCTGCTAATGGAAGTGACAGCATCATTGAACAGGCCAAAATCATTAATTTTTTCATGTATATATTTACTAATTCAAAAATTTATTATCAAAAATAAGACCAAGCCTCAATTTTGTTCTTTTTTGAAATCACGTGGAACGGGTCTTGAAGCATTTAAAAACATGAATACAAACAATTTAAAAATTTCCGGAATCCCTCTTGACGTTACCTGGAAAGACAAAAGTGAAAATTTTAAAGCAGTTGATAGATTGTCTCGAGATATCGATGCTGATTTAATTTTGTTACCGGAAATGTTTTCTACAGGCTTTTATATGAACGCGGAAGAAATTGCGGACCGAAATAACGAAACCCTTAATTGGATGCAGCAGTTTGCAAAATCGAATAAGGTAGCGATCGGTGGCAGTGCTTCTGTGTGTGAAGATGGTAAGTACTACAATAGATTTTATTTTGTTCATCCTACCGGTGATTATCAACAATATAATAAAAGACATCTCTTCAGCTATTCGGGAGAAGACAAAACGTATTCTGCAGGAGAGGAACGGGTTATTGTCGAATTTAAAGGATGGAGAATTTTATTGCAAGTCTGTTATGATCTTCGATTCCCCGTTTTTGCAAGAAATAATGCTGATTATGATGCAATTTTGTATGTTGCCAACTGGCCAGAGGGACGAATTGACGCTTGGAAGACTCTATTAAAAGCAAGAGCCATAGAAAATCAGTGCTACGTTTTCGGATTAAACCGTACAGGAACGGATGGTAATAATTTACATTATCCCGAAAGCTCTTATTGTTACTTTCCGGATGGCGAGGTGGTATCTTTGAAAGAAAATTCCATTATAGAGGCTGTATTTAACAAACAGAAGTTGGATGAATTTAGGACAAAATTCAGATTTTTAGATGATCGGGATGAGTTTGAACTGTTGTAAGCTAACTTTTCGAATATTTATTCAAAAGATCGGTTAACGTATTAACATCATGGACGCCACTTGCTTTATAGAGAAGTTCGCCTTTTTTGAAAACTGCTAAAGTGGGTACCCCTCGTACTCCATATTCCGCAGCAATAGCTGGATATTGATCTACATCGATTTTAACAATTCTTGCTGCGTCCCCCACATTTTCTTTTACAGTTGTCAGCACTGAAGACTGTACTTTGCAGGGACCACACCACGTTGCAAAAAAGTCAATAAGGACGGGACGCTCTTCATTAATAAGTTCCTGAAATTTTGACGACATAATTTAAGTTTAAGCCAAATTAATTTATAATTCTTGAGTGACAAGGAACAAATTCTGATCCAATATTCCGACGACTTCATGGACCTCATTCACAGGGATATGAAAAGTATCGTATTCTTTCAATACAAATTCTCGGTCAGCAAAAACGAAGTTAATTTGTCCTTTTAAAACCACCAAAGTGGCCGGAACAGGGGTTGCATGCTTTTTTAGCACTGCTCCAAGACCTAAAGCGACAGCAAAAGATTTAATAGCTTCACTCATAGTAACCACCGCTACATTTGCCTTGTCGGTATCAAATTTTACATTTTCTAGAATATTCATATTAAGCTGGGTTTAAACTGCACATTCCTTTAGTTTGAGGAAGATTTGTTTCTTTAATCTTATTAAATCCGCCTTCAATTTCGGAGAAATTTCTGATGCCACGAGCATTAAGTATACTCGCTGCGATCATACTTCGGTAGCCGCCTGCACAATGGAGTACGAAGAATTCGTCATTATTTAATGTAGAAGCCCAATCTGCTATTTGTGCTAAAGGCAAATGCAGTGCATTCTCTATGTGTCCTGCATTAAATTCTCCTTCTTTTCTCACATCAACTACTTTGGTTTCAGGAGTAAATTTCTCAGCCAGTTCGGTAGCAGTAATGCGGTGTACGCTATCAATTTCTTTTCCGCTTTGTTTCCATGAAGTAAATCCTCCTTCTAGATATCCTAACACATGATCGAAACCTACCCGAGATAAGCGGGTTATCACTTCTTCTTCGGTATCTTGTTCCGTAACAAGTAAAATAGGTTGTTTTACATCAACAATCATCGCACCGGCCCATGGGGCAAAGTCTCCTTTAAGCCCAATATTAATACTGTTTGGAATAAAACCTTTATGAAATTCTGCCGCCGGACGCGTGTGATTTAATGCATAGTTGGTTTTTTTCTGATTGCCTAACAAATCAACTGTTTCTTTCTGCATGTTTTTGCCACAGGCAGAACCAGCGCCATGTCCGGGATAGACAATGATATCATCCGCTAAAGGCATAATTTTATTCTGAAGACTGTCGTATAACAAGCCCGCAAGTTCTTCTTGAGTCATATTTGCAGCTTTTTGAGCAAGATCTGGGCGACCCACATCACCAAGGAAAAGGGTATCGCCGGAGAAAATCGCATGTTCCTTTCCACTTTCATCAATCAAAAGAAACGTTGCACTCTCTAAAGTATGACCTGGAGTATGAAGAACTTTTATTTGAACATCACCTATTTTAAAAATTTGTTGGTCTTCAGCGGTGATTGCTTTAAAGTTAGGTTTAGCCGTCGGACCATACACGATTTCAGCACCGGTCTTTTCCGCCAAATCTAAATGTCCAGAAACGAAATCTGCATGAAAATGAGTTTCAAAAATATACTTTAAAGTTACCTCATCTTTCGCCAAACGTTCTAGATAAGGTTTAGTTTCACGCAGTGGATCAATGATCGCTGCTTCTTTGCCCGAAACAATATAGTAAGCGCCGTGCGCCAGACAACCGGTATAGATTTGTTCAATTTTCATGTTAAAGTTTTAGTCAGTTAAAATTACGGCAATTCTCTCAGAAAAAAGAATAGAATGATCGGCTATTATTCGGAGATGAATAGTATTTCTAATCGCAAATTAGATTTTGATTTGGAAAAGAAGTTAAAGAGTTTGTTGAAGAAATATTTCCTTGATAATAATGAAAACTCCCATTCCGAGGACAATCCAGCCAAACAGCGGTTTTAGTTTTCTGCCGTCTGTTTTTTTTGCAATCCCGATTCCAATGAAGATCCCAATAACAGAGAGTGCTGTAAACGTCAGCAGAAAGCCCCAATCGTGCTCAACCATTCGCATTGTGCTTAGAAAACCAATTAGTGAATTTATGGCAATGATAAACAAGGACGTTGCCACAGCTTTTTTCATGTTCAGTCCCAATAGCATGACCAAAGCAGGCACGATAAGAAAACCACCCCCTGCCCCAATTAATCCCGTAATAATACCAACTAGAAGTCCTTGAGAAATCAGAATTGTGTAATTAGTTTCTTCGAAATTTTTCAGTCTAGGTCTGTCATTCTTCCGAATCATTTTGTACGAAGCAATCAACATTAATATTGCAAAAAGCAACAACAAAAACATTTCTTTGGTAAGGGTAATTCCCCATCGGTTGATGATGTAATGAGGAAGATATGGCAGAACCAGACGGCGCGAGAAAATTACGCCCAATACGGAGGGAATACCGAATGTTAGAGCTGTCGAAAAATTAATTTGGTTCTGTCTGATAAATCCTGAAGAGCCTACCAAACTGGTAATTCCCACAACAAAGAGAGAAAGTGCTGTTGCGGTAATCGCGTCAAATCCGAATACATACACGAATATAGGAACGCTCAGGATACTTCCGCCACCGCCAATAAGTCCCATCACTAAGCCAATAACAATTGCAGAAAAATATCCAAGTAGTTCCATTTACAGTATCGAAATGCTATTTTAATTAATGTACCTCAACAAAGCTAATAAAAAAGAAGATGACAGCGAATGGAGCTTAATTTCTATGAAATCTTTATATTTACTTAAATTAGACATTATGGCGGATCGCACTAAATTTATTGAAGAACTCTCCTCGAAATATCAGCCAAAAGGAGAATATATCATTATTGGTAAGGGAATGTTTGACGGAGAAGTTATCCCGGAAGTAGATGTAACGATTCCGTTGAAAACCATTAACCGCCACGGATTAATAGCAGGTGCAACAGGAACGGGAAAAACAAAAACCCTACAAGTTTTTGCGGAACAACTGTCTCACAAGGGAATTCCCTCTTTGGTATTGGATATTAAAGGTGATTTCAGCGGAATTGCTGCTTCCGGCGAGTTGACGGACATGTTAACCGAGCGCTATTCGAAAACCAAACTTCCTTATCAACCACAGGCCTTCCCGGTGGAACTGATGACTATTTCTGGAGAAAATGGTGTGAAACTCCGTGCTACGGTAACCGAATTCGGACCCATTTTACTCTCCAAAATTCTGGATTTAAATGAGACGCAGCAAAGTATTATGTCTATCGTCTTTAAATATTGTGATGATAAAGGTCTGCCTTTAATTGATCTTGATGATCTAAAGAAAGTGCTTCAATATGTAACCGACAATCCTAAAGGAAAAGCAGATTTAGCGGATAACTACGGCTCAATCACCTCTTCTTCGTTGGGAGCAATTCTACGTTCGATCGTGGCTTTAGAGCAACAAGGCGCAACAGAGTTTTTTGGTGAACCAAGTTTCGACGTTGAGGATTTATTGCAGCAAAGAGACGGCAAGGGCGTGGTTAACATTTTAAGGGTTGCGAATATCCAGAGTAAGCCACAATTATTCTCCACTTTTATGTTATCGCTATTTGCAGAAATCTACATGACATTCCCGGAAGAAGGAGACTCTGGCAAACCTAAACTTGTATTGTTCATCGATGAAGCTCATTTAATTTTCAAAGAAGCCTCAAAAGCATTACTTAGTCAGATTGAAACGATGGTGAAACTGATTCGCTCTAAAGGCGTGGGTATTTATTTCATCACGCAAATTCCGGGCGATGTTCCGGAAGAAGTGCTTTCACAACTAGGTTTAAAAATTCAGCATGCTTTGAGAGGCTTCACGGCAAAAGACCGAAAAGAGATTACCAAGGCTGTAGAAAATTACCCAATGACCGAGTTTTATCAAGCCGAAGACCTTATCCAAAACTTAGGGATTGGGGAAGCTTTTTTTACTGCGCTAAACGAAAAAGGAATTCCGACTCCGTTGGTTCATACGTATTTAATTTCCCCTGAATCTCGTATGGATGTCCTGGAGCCGACAGAAATTACAAATTTTACTTCTAAATCAGCACTCGTAGCAAAATATGAAAATATGCTGAATAAAGATTCTGCTTACGAAATGCTTGTAACCAGGATGGAGAATGCGGCGACACACGCGGAACCAACGACCAAAACCAAACCTGTAAAGGAAGAACCCGGAATATTCGAAACAGTGATGAAATCTCGCGCCGGAAGAACGTTTGCGAACACAATTGCTCGTGAAGGTGCTAAATTTGTATTGGGAATGTTTGGATTAGGGGGCAGAAAAAGGTAAAATTGCACTCGCCTTCTTTTATAGATGGACGATTAGAAATTAGGAAATGTACGCAGTAATAGATATAGAAAGTAACGGAGCAGGATTCAGGAAAGAAAGCATTATCGAGATTGCTGTGTATAAATATGACGGTCACGAAATTGTAGATCAATTTATTTCGTTGGTGAATCCAGAAAGTGAGATCACGCCTTTCGTACAAAAACTCACCAGTATTTCTCCAAGAATGGTGAAGACCGCTCCAAAATTTCCAGAAATTGCAAGGCGAATTATTGAGATTACCAAAAACACCACTTTAGTCGGCCATAATATAGAGTTTGATTACCGCATGCTTCGCCAAGAGTTCAAACGACTTGGTTACGACTTTAAAATTAACACATTAGACACGATCCCACTTGCTCAAAAACTTATTCCGGAAGCTGAAAGTTATTCTTTAGGAAAACTGGTGAAGTCGTTGGGTATCCCGCTGGTTGATCATCATCGTGCCGCCGGCGACGCTCGGGCTACTTTAGATTTATTCAAGTTATTGATGATAAAGGACCGTAATTCCGAAATCATACAGCAACATCATGAAGAGAGCAACGGTAAAAGCTTTTTAAATAAAGTTCGTGATCTTACCCAGGATTTGCCTTCAGAGCGTGGGATTCTTTACCTTCAAAATGCTAAAGGGAAGATTATTTTCTTTGACTTTGTAGATGATTTAAGTAAATCTGCTAAGAAAATTTTCCATTCAAAATTGAAGCGGTGGGAAAGCATTCAGCAGGAAACTGAACAAATCCATTACGAACTTACCGGAAATGACTTGTTGGCTAAATTAATGATGGCTACCAAAGGCTTAAGAAAACGGCAAAGTCTTAATTTCGGTCTCTATTATAAAAATGAAAAGTTTTATGTGGAGAAAATCAGCAATGAGAAAATTCACAAACCTTTGCTTCGATTTAAATCCTTTACCCAAGGTTTGAAAGCCGTTAATTACATCAAATCCAAAGAAGATCTAAGAGATATCCATCAATTACAGTCTTTGATATCGCTTTCAGGACGTAATGAGATGTGGTTGTCGGAAGGTAGAACTTTAGGGGAGAAATCGTTTCTCATTATGGAAAAAGGTAGGTTGGCGGCATACGGTTTTTATGAACTTCATACGCAAATCAATACTGCTAAGAAACTTTCTGCACTAAAAATTCCGGTTGAAAAATTCTCAGATGATCTTAAAAATGATCTTCAGCTAGCCTTACTGAAAGAAGATTTTAAAATTCAGGACTTGCCTAAATAATTTATTTCACAAATTACCTACATTTGCATCTTCTTAAATGTAAAATTTACAGTGGTTTAGCTTAGATTTTACATCCTTAAACCTTTTTTTTTAACCTATAAAAAATGACCAACAAAGACTTACTTAAAATCGCGGAACAATTCGGCACGCCAACGTATGTATATGACGCTGAGTCTATTAAAACTCAATACGAAAAACTAACGTCTTCTTTTCATAAGAGCACTCGTTTTTTCTATGCATGCAAGGCACTCTCTAACATCAATATTTTAAAGTACGTCAAACAGTTGGGAGGCAACCTTGATTGTGTTTCTATCAATGAAGTAAAATTAGGTCTTCGCGCAGGTTTCGAATCGAAAAATATCCTTTTTACCCCAAATTGTGTTGACCTTGCAGAAATTGAAGAAGCAATGCAACATGGCGTTCATATCAACATCGATAACATTTCGATTTTAGAGCAGTTCGGCAACAAACACGGTGGCTCCTATCCTATCTTTATACGTATCAATCCGCACATTTTTGCGGGCGGAAACTATAAAATTTCTACGGGTCATATCGATTCCAAATTTGGGATTTCTATTCACCAGCTTCGACATATCGAGCGCGTGATGAAAACCACTAATCTAAATGTAGAAGGTCTTCACATGCATACCGGAAGCGAAATTAAAGATCCTGATGTGTTTTTACAAGGTCTTGAGATCATGTTTGAATTAGCAGAACATTTCCCAAATCTGAAATACCTTGACATGGGCAGCGGCTTTAAAGTGCCTTATCAAGATGACGATATTGAGACCGATGTACAGACTTTAGGTAAAAAAGTTGAAAAAGCTCTTTCCGAATTCTCCAAAACCAGCGGGAAAAAATTTGAACTTTGGTTTGAGCCAGGTAAATATTTGGTAAGTAAAAGCGGAAATCTTATAGTAAAAACAAATGTCATCAAGCAGACGACAGCCACTGTTTTTGCCGGAATTAACTCTGGTTTTAACCACTTGATTCGACCAATGTTTTATGACTCTTACCATAAGATCGAAAATCTTTCAAACCCAAAAGGCGCAGAAAGAATCTATACCGTTGTAGGAAACATTTGTGAAACTGATACTTTTGCTTGGGACCGTAAATTAAACGAAACCCGCGAAGGCGACATATTGGTTTTCCGAAACGCAGGAGCATACGGTTTTGAGATGAGCTCTAACTTCAATTCCAGATTAAAGCCTGCGGAAGTTTTATTTTTAGATGGAAAAGCGCATCTGATTCGTAAAAGAGACGAATTTGAAGATCTTCTCAAAAATCAGATTGAGGTTTTATAATCTGAAAACTTTAAGTTGTAACTTTAAGTAAATTTTCAAATCATGAAAAAGTTATTCTATCTACTGATTTTTGCAGCAAGTTTTCTTAATGCTCAATATCTAATTGATGACAACGACATTTCTGAAAATGCCCGGGAACTTGGCCGGCTTTCAATCGCTTACGACTTGAGTAACCCGATGGAGTTTTATCGTTTAAAGTGTGAAAACCCTACTTACGCGCAATATCCTAAAGGTGAAAATGGTTTTAAAGATGAATTACTTGCCAACGTCAGAGGTTATCTTGATACTGCTCTATATTCTGTAAATGGTACTTTCGAAGTTCATTTTACAGTCGATAAAACAGGTAAAATCAGAAATTTCTCACTGAAACCAGAAGTTCCCAACAGCAATTTACTCCAACGTGACGTTGAATTGGCTCTAAGACAAATTAACACCAAATGGAATCCAGCAACATGCAACGGTACTCCAGTAGATTCCAGAGTTCGGCAAAAAGTAAATTTCATAACAGAAATCTTTGATATTTAAATACAAACTTTGTCTCAGGACAAAGTTTTTTGTTTTGAATAAGCTTTATCCTCTGCAGTCATGATTAACAGCAAAAACCCTCTGCCATTTTGTCACTGAAATATGTATCTTTGCATTTCAATACTGCTGAATCTAATCAGTAGTCTAAGATAATTTTTACAAAGTGCAAGAGAAATATATAGATGAAACCAAGCAAGGAGAAGCATTTGCAATTCAGGAAAAACCTCAGAATTCTAAAAAACTATTTTTAGAAAGTTACGGTTGCCAAATGAACTTTTCGGACTCAGAAATTGTTGCCTCGATCCTCAGCGAACAAGGTTATAACACCACTTTAAAACAGGAAGAAGCAGATTTAATTTTATTAAACACTTGCTCAATCCGCGAAAAGGCCGAGCAAACTGTAAGAATGCGTTTGTCTCAGTTTAAAAACCTAAAAAAAGAAAAACCGGGACTCACGGTTGGTGTATTGGGGTGCATGGCAGAGCGTCTAAAAACTAAGTTTTTGGAGGAAGAACAATTGGTTGACTTGGTAGTAGGTCCCGATGCTTACCGGGATTTACCAAACCTCCTAAAAGAGACTGATGGTGGAAGAGATGCAATTAATGTCATCCTTTCAAAAGAAGAGACCTATGCGGACATCAACCCAGTAAGACTCGGCGGAAATGGAGTTACGGCCTTTGTAACCATCACCCGTGGATGCGATAATATGTGTACATTCTGTGTAGTTCCGTTCACACGTGGTAGAGAGCGCAGCCGCGACCCTCACAGTATTATTGAAGAATGTAAAACCCTATGGGAAAATGGCTATAAAGAAATTACCTTATTAGGGCAGAACGTCGACTCCTATTTATGGTACGGAGGCGGACCAAAAAAAGATTTTAAAAACGCAACGGATATGCAGAAGCTTACGGCAGTTCGGTTTGCACAGCTGTTGGAAATGGTGGCGCAGGCAGTCCCTAAAATGCGAATCCGCTTCTCTACATCAAATCCACATGATATGACTATCGAGGTGTTTGAAATGATGGCTAAATACGACAACATTTGTAAGTATGTTCACCTTCCGGTACAAAGTGGAAGCGATCGAATGCTGGAGAAAATGAACCGTCAGCATACCCGCGAAGAATATCTGAATTTAATTAAAACGGCTAAATCTATCGTTCCGGAAATTGCATTTTCCCAGGATATGATTGTAGGCTTCTGTGGTGAAACCGAAGAAGATCACCTACAGACGCTTTCTCTTATGAAAGAAGTCGAATACGATTATGGGTATATGTTCGCCTATTCTGAAAGACCCGGAACTCCTGCGCACAAAAAGATGGCAGATGACGTACCTGCAGCCGTAAAACAACAGCGTTTGGCAGAAGTTATTGCTCTTCAAGGGGAGCTATCTCGCAAACGTATGGCTGGATATGTTGGTAGAGTTCACGAAATTTTAATTGAAGGAGTCTCTAAGAAAAACGACAAACAATGGAAAGGTCGTAACTCGCAGAACGCGGTTTGCGTATTCGATATGCAACCAGGGCAGAAGATCGGAGATACGGTGTCCGTCCTCGTTCACGGAAACACTCAGGGAACATTGCTTGGGACCGCGGTTTCAGAACTTTCAGTTGCAGCACAATAACTATTTCATAAACGCTTTGAAATGACAGATTTGCAATCCATTAAAACAAGATTTGGCATCATAGGAAATTTTCCGGCGCTTAACCGTGCTTTGGAAAAATCCATTCAGGTGGCACCTACCGATATATCCGTACTCGTTATGGGTGAGTCTGGAGTAGGTAAAGAGTTTATTCCCAAAATCATACACAGTGAATCGAGACGTAAGCATCAGCCTTACATTGTAGTTAACTGCGGAGCAATTCCGGAAGGAACAATTGATTCTGAACTTTTCGGGCACGAAAAAGGTGCATTTACAGGTGCTACTTCCACCCGAAAAGGTTATTTTGAAGTAGCCGATGGTGGAACAATATTCCTGGATGAAGTTGGTGAATTACCATTACAGACCCAAGTACGACTTTTAAGAGTATTGGAAAGTGGCGAATTTATGAAAGTAGGTTCTTCTCAAATCCAAAAAACCAATGTCAGAATTGTAGCAGCGACCAATGTAAATATGCTTCGGGCAATTGAAGATGGACGCTTTCGTGAGGATCTCTATTATCGTTTGAATACGGTACAGATTGACATGCCTGCCTTACGAGACAGAAAGGGCGATATCCATTTGTTATTCAGAAAGTTTGCTATTGACTTTGCAGAAAAATACCGCATGCCGGAACTTCAGTTGGCGGATGATGCAGTGAATTATTTAGAAAACTATCCTTTCCCCGGAAATGTTCGGCAGTTACGAAACCTCGTCGAGCAAATGACTGTGGTTGAACAGAACCGAAATATTACTTCTTCTAAGTTAGCTGAATACATCCCGATGAACGCTCATTTGCCTGCGGTAGTGCAACGCTCGGTACCGGGCGGTTCAAATAGTGATTTTGGTTCGGAAAGAGAAATCATGTACAAGATTCTTTTCGATATGCGAAATGACTTAAATGATTTAAAATCACTCACTTCGGAGCTTATCAAGAACAGAGGCAATTCTGATTTTAGCAATCAGGAAAAGAATCTCATTAACCGAGTTTTCACTCCCGATAATCAAGTTCAGAACAGTAATTCTTTATTGTATTTTGAAAACAATAATAATACTGGATATCCGAATAATTCGGTTCCTTCCAACAACGAAAGTTACGGTGATGTAGAAGATATCGAAATTGAAGAAACCAAGCAGGACTCTTTGTCACTTCAAAACAACGAACGCGAACTCATTGTTAAAGCGCTTGAGAAGTACAACGGCCGACGAAATAAAGCTGCAGATGAACTTGGCATTTCGCAAAGAACACTCTACAGGAAAATAAAGCAATATAATTTAGATGATTAGTATGATGTTTCAACCATTTAATAAACTAGTGGGGATTGTAAGTTGCCTTATGTTGCTTATGCTTCAGTCATGTTATTCCTTCACGGGATCATCTTTAAGTCCTGAAACGCAAACAATTTTAATCCGAGAGTTTCCAAATAATGCCGCTTTGATGAATCCGAATTTGTCTCAGCAGTTTTCAACGGACATCCAAAACCGATTTTTGCAGAGAACGACACTTAAAGGAGCCAGCACGGATCCGGATATTCTTATCGAAGGAGAAATCACCGACTATTCCATTACACCTACTACAATTTCCTCTGCAGTAAATGCACCCGGCGGGAATATTCAGGCAGCTCAAAACAAGTTAACCATCACTGTTAAAGTTCATTACGAGAACAAAATTGAACCCGAAAAAAGCTTTGACAGAACGTATTCGGACGAGGCTGTTTTCAGCAGTGATTTAGACATTAATGCAATCGAGGCAACTCAAGTACGGGTTGTAAATGAGCGTATTATCAACAAAATTTTTAACGACATCGTAGCCAACTGGTAACATGAACGCACGAATTACAGAACTTATCAAAAACCCAGGGTCTTTCCGTCAGGAAGATTTCGGCGTATTAGATTCATTAATCAAGCAACATCCTTACGTACAAAGCCTACGCGCACTTTATCTGTATGGAACCCAGCAGTTGGACAAGGACCAATATCAGGAAAATCTTTCCAAGACCGCTGCGTATACCACAGACAAAAAAATACTTTACCAATTTATCAACCAGCTTTCGCAACCTGCAAAGGCGCAAAATGAAGCTGCCACAATCAATTATAAAGAAAATTTAAACTCTGAAACAGAAAAGTACCGAGAGGATAACATTGATGCATTGGAAGATAACTCGGACAACTCCTCAACTCCTGTTTTATCACAAGAAAACTACTTAACCTTAGCAGCTGAAGACAAACCTGCTCCTAAACCAGTGTATGTTGATGGAGAACTCAATAGGATTTTATTTGAGGGCGAAGAGAATTTTCTCGAAGAAGAACACCAAGGTTTGGATATAGAATCTACGTTGGAAAGTGGAACTCTTGTCGTCCAAAAAAATGTGAATCCCTCTAAGTCAGATGAGGAAATCACTCCAACTACAGGTGCCGTTGATGATTTCGAAGAAAGCTATGATGCTGAAAATATTCCTCAAATATCAAATATTGAAAGTGATAAAAAAGTTAACTCTGAGACAGAAATAGCACCGGAAAATTCAGCCGAAGTAAGTTTCCACGGAACAGAAGATTTTTTGCCCGAGGTAAAAATGCCCGTTGCTAATTCCATATCAGTTTCAACTCCATCCAAAGAAGTTAAGCTCAGTCGCCATGAAGAGGAAATGCAAAGACTAATTGCTGAAGTAGAAGCCAAAATGAAAGCTTCTAAAAAAGATAAAACAGAGCAAAAATCCGAACCCGAAATTGTCAGTAAAGACATTAATTTTTCTGAAGTTCAGGAATTTGCAGTTAAACCCAAGGATTCGGAATCGCCAATCTCAGATGAGTTAAATTCTGAGGAAAAAACCGAACAGAAAACCACTTTAAATACTGAAGATGAAAACATTACAGAATTAAATACAGAGTGGAAGCCAATGAGTTTCGAAAATGCAAAGCCTGACGCGCTTATTGGTAAATCGGTTAAAGAAGAAGTTCCAGAAAGCAACACCTCTATCAAAACTGAACAGAAAGTTAACTTGGACCAACAGGATGAACGCCCTGTAATGAATCTTTCTTTCTTCACACAACAAGTGGCATCGTTGGAAGTTAAGGACGAACAAGATGCTATTGAAGAGGAAAAAATTAAAGTGGAAGCTCAGGTTGAAAATGCAGAAAGTAACGTCCCAACTTTCATCAACACATGGCAAAAATGGTTGAAAATTGATAAGTCTAAGCCAGAGGAGCAGAGCACCAAAACCGAAGATAAAAATAAAATTATTGAAGAGTTCATCGTAAAGGAACCGAAAATATCCAAGCTTCGGGAAGAGTCTGATTTCGTGGTAAGAGAACGCGGAGATAACATCGCTCATCTTATGACTGAAACTTTGGCTCGGCTTTATGTTGAGCAAAAACTCTATAGCAAAGCGATTCAGGCATATCACATCTTGACCGAGAAACATCCTGATCGTAAGGAAACGTATGATAAGATGATTCAGGATATTAAGAATCTTCGTCTCAACAAATAATTTAATCTAAAACCATCATGAAAATGGATGCTACAATTATTATTGGACTCATTATTTTAGGAGTATTCGCCGGATATTTAAGCGGTCTCGTAGGTATTGGCGGTGGCATTGTGATGGTACCGGTATTGGTTTTACTTTTCGGCTTTACCCAGCATAAAGCACAAGGAACCACGCTCGCGCTTCTTCTCTTTCCCGTCGGAATTTTAGGTGTTATGAATTATTACAAGACCGGAAATGTAGATCTCAAAACCACACTTCTGCTCTGCGTTGGTTTTGTCCTCGGAAGTTATCTCGGAAGTAAAACAGCAATTAATCTTTCTCAAGAAATGTTACGAAAAGTTTTTGCAGTGTTGTTAGTGGTTGTCGCAGCAAAGATGTTTTTCCAAAAATAACTCTGTCTTTTACTCAATATTCTTTCTTTCTACTGCTTCAACATCAATTGTTGTAGCGTGAGGCGTTTTTCTGAAACCCGAGATCTTTCTCCATAATTTTCTACCGAAAATAAAAACTACTACAAGCAGAATTACCGCTATTACAAATGCAATGACGGGTGATGCTAAAGCCAGAAAAGACATCAGTCCCGCTCCGGCAGTTTCGGTGGTGGCTACTGCAGAATTTCCTAAACCACCTGTAGTGGCTGTTGACGCCGCTCGTGTTCCTGCAAATCCAGAACTTATTGCAGCTGCGGTACCGCCTCCCGCAATTAAAGCCAGAGCCCATTGCGGAAAGGTTCCAAAATCAGTAAACTGACTGGCAAACATGACAGATCCAGCGATCGTGGCTAAGGGTATGGAAGCGGTATCCAACAAATGATCAACAAAAGGAATATAGTACGCTAAAATTTCTGCAATCATGGCAATACCTGTCGCAATAAGCGTTGGTAAACCACTAAGCCATTCAAAGTTTTCGTTAGCCGGAATCCACCCTAAATAGGAGGCTAAGCTAACAGCAAACATGGGCATAAAAATTCGGAAGCCCGTAGCTGCAGCAAGTCCAATTCCGATAAATGCACTGATCACGTAGGGTAAGAAAGGAATATCGGAGAGCATAATAATATCTTTAAGGTGATGCTCAAATGTACAAAATTAGAGATATAGAGTTATTTATTTTTTGGTTTTACAAAGTGCTAAAAACTGATCCTCAACATCGTGGTAATGTTGAGGCTTATTCTTGGCAACCCAGAATAACATCGAAATAGATTCTTCGCCAAATCGTTCCGAAAACAGTAATTTATTTTTTCTGTAAACTTCACGAAGCAAACGTTTAATACGATTACGGTCTACTGCTCTTTTAAAATTTCGCTTCGAGACAGACACCCCAACTTTCTGATTCTCTAACTTGAAGTTTTCCTCGGGTTTGAGTTTCAGGTCAAGGGTGATAATTCTTAAGCTGCCGCATGTCTGCCATTTTCCTTTGGCAAACAGCAAGTCGATTTGACGCTTTTGTTTTAATTTTTCCTTAGACGGATATTTTTCACTCAATGTATCGACTTTAATGATTATGCTTCTGGATTATTTTTCTCTTTCAGCAAATGGTTGATAACTTCTGCCGTTGCATAAAGTCCGAAAAGTGCCGGTATAAAACTAATGGTTCCGTAAAAAGAGCGCTTATAATTGGTTCCGTCGGTCATCTTTAAACTGTCCTGATTCTGAATCTCAGTCGAGAAAACGCATCGTACCCCTTTATTAATTTTTTCTTTTTTAAGTCTTTTTCTAACTTGTTTGGCAAGGAAACAGTTGTTGGTTTTACTCAGGTCTTTCACAGTGACTTTTGCAGGGTCCATTTTACCTCCGGCTCCCATGCAACTCACAATTTTAATCTTTCGTCTTTTAGCGGCAATAATGAGGGAAAGTTTCGGACTGACGCTATCAATACAGTCCATAACATAATCAAACCTCTGCTCATCTATTACCTGCTCCATCCTCTCGGGAGTTAAAAACTCATTGATTTGAGTCAACTGAAGATCAGGATTGATATCCTTCAACCGCGCTGCAACCAATTCCGCTTTCGATTGTCCAATGGTAGAATGCAATGCCGGAAGTTGTCTATTGATATTGGTAATATCTACTACATCGCCATCCACAATTGTTAATTTTCCTAGACCCGCTCTAACCAAAAACTCCGCCGCGAAAGAGCCAACTCCTCCTAGACCTACTAACAAAACATTAGCATTTTCCAGCCTACTGCTTCCGCTTTCTTTTATGAGAAGTTCGGTACGTTCCAACCATTTTCTGTTCATAATGATATATTTAGGGATCTGAGATTATTTACTAATTGCATTTCCAGTTCTTCCATTTTCATCGTTCTTAAATCCGCTGCTTTTTTATAAAGTTCTTTAAGATTGACGTCTGAAGCATCGGTTTCAAGAAAAAAACAGTCTGAAGGAATTGTTTTAAAATAGGTTTGCAAATTTACGTCATACAAAAGCGATTTACCAAAACTTAGGCGACAACCATTCGCTAACAAAGAATCTCCGATGGATTTCTTTTTGTTAAAACCATGAATAACAACCCCGAAATTAGTTTTACTAACAAAAGGGATTATCTCCGAAAAGCGCTTTACGCAGTGGATAATTAAAGGTTTCTGATAATGATTCGACCATTCAATGTGCTTATATAAAACATCCATTTGCAATTCCTCTGTGGGATAGCGTGCGTCAAGACCGCATTCCCCGATCGCGACACACTTTGGGTGGGAAATTAATTTTTCAGCCCAGGCTAACTTTTCGTCAAGATTTTCGGATACACTATCGGGATGTATGCCTACTGAAAAATAATGACTGGGCATCTGTTCTTCATAATTCAAATTATAAATACCTTCAGATTTTTCGGAATGGTGATGATGAAAATCGAACAAAAACATACGTAAAGGTAATGAATATCAGCAATTCCGGCTTAAACACTTGTTTGAAATGCTAAAATTTGTTAACTTTACTAAAATTACTGCGATGAAGAAGAAATTTTCCGATAAACAGATTCATATTTTGGATGTTGCTGAAAAACTCATCGCTAAAAAGGGTTTTGAAGGTACTTCAATACGTGACATATCTTCCGCAGCAGAGATCAATGTTGCGATGATTTCCTATTACTTCGGTTCGAAGGAAAAAATGATGTCTTATTTATACCGTTATCGCGTACAGCGCACTCGGGAGAGTTTTGCAGAATTTGCTGAAACGGTAAAAAGTGGGAAACCAGAAATGCAGATGAAGGAACTCATTAAGTTTGTTGTAAGTCAACTTTTTAAATTTAATTACTTCCACGGCTTTGTTACTCAGGAACTTCGTCATACCGAAAATTTGAAAGATGATTTACTGGAGTTTTACACTACTTTTACTTCCAAGCTCGATGATGTGGTGAAAAAAGGCTTAGCTTCCGGCGTTTTCACTAACGCTCCAAAAGCAGAGGATATTTTAACATTGATAATTGGCTCCGCACTTTTCGTGATTCGAAACAAGAATTTTTATGAATTGTATGTTTCAGGTAAAGAAGAAAATTATCTAAAAGATGCAGAAAATAAAATCCTCGCGAATTTATTGGTTACGGTTTTCGCTCTTTTGGGTTATCATCCGAACTAAATGGCTGAATTTCTACGTTAAATATTCATAAAAAAAAATCTATTGCTAAAAAAATTATATTTTTGCAGACTGAACGCAGAGGGACTTTTTATACCCGATGCATTAAAAGATTTATGAAAAAATATTTGTTAGTTCTGCTCGCTTTTTTTGCGATCTCTGCTTGTAATAAACAGCAGGAGGCAGCAATGAAAAGTGCAGACAAAGATTACATCCTAAAAGTCGCCAACGAAAATTTCGAAAATAAAAAGTGGACCAACGCTTTAGCTCTTTACGAAAGACTTTCTAACCTTGTAGCGGGTACCGATGATGCACCCAATGTGGTTTACAATTCGGCTTACGCAAATTACTACGACAAAAACTATAAACTTGCAGGTCACCAGTTCAAAAACTTCTCGGTAACTTTTCCGCAGGATCCACGAGCTGAAGACGCAGCTTATATGTCAGCACTTTGTTATTATGAAGGATCGATGGATTATAATTTGGATCAATCGAGCACTGAATTGGCAATTAATGAACTACAGAACTTTTTGAATAATTATCCAAATTCTGAAAAGTCTAAAAATATTAATGAACTGATTGATGAATTAAGTTATAAACTTGAATTCAAAGCCTATGAAAACGCGCGTCAGTATTATAAAATGGCGGATTATAAAGCGGCAAATGTAGCGTTCGAAAATGTTCTATCAGATTTTCCAGGAACGAAACTCCGTCCAAAAATCTACGAATACATCTTGAGATCAAGATATGAATTGGCTGTAAATTCAGTTTATGATTTAAAGAAAGACCGAATAGAAAATGCTTTAGCATTTACCAGACAGGTTCTAAAAGAAATGCCGGATACTGAAAATGCTAAATTAGCAACAGATCTTCAAGGTAAACTAAATACACAAAAAACTGAGTTTGCTGAGTTAGAGAAAAAAGTAGAAGCTAGAAAAAAAGAACTTCAGGAAAAGCAACGTGAAGAAGAAGCGCGACTAAACGCCGAGAAAGACCAACGCGAGGCCGAAAAGAGAGCCAACGAAGCACGACGAGATAGCGCAGCAATTGCAACACCGACTCCAGCGGCGACTTTCAACATTAATAAATAAGCTGTATATTTGCAAACTCTAAATATAACAATTAACTGAAAATGAGCGCTAAAGATTCTAAAGCCGAACTAAGTACAATAACTTACGACAGAGATAAAATCGAAGAAAAAGTTGGTTCTATCTACGAAGCCATCGTAATTATGGGTAAAAGAGCAGAGCAAATCAATGCAGAAATCCGCTCGGAACTCCATAATAAACTAGACGAATTTGCAGTGCATAATTCTACCCTTGAAGAAGTTTTCGAAAACCGCGAACAGATTGAAATCTCCAAGCATTACGAAAAACTTCCAAAGCCTACCTCAATCGCAATCCAAGAATGGTTAGATGGTGAGGTTTACTTCAGACACACTGACGAAAGAAATTAAGAAAATCTTTTGATGATATTGAGCCACTTTGCCGACGCAGGGTGGCTTTCTCTTTTTCAGTCAGCTAGAACCTCAGAAAATTTGAGTAAATTCGTCTGGAATATAAAACCGTCATTAATGTCATTTCAGGGAAAGAAAATCCTCATCGCTATAACGGGAGGTATCGCAGCTTATAAAATCAATCTGCTTGTTCGCGCCTTGGTGAAACAAGATGCAGAAGTCCAGGTAATCATGACACCTTCTGCGGAAGATTTTGTTTCGAAATTGACTTTGTCAACACTCTCCAAAAATCCTGTTTATTCCGAATTTTACAGCGAAAACGGCACTTGGAATAATCATGTCGAATTGGCACTGTGGGCAGATGCGATGGTTATAGCTCCCTGCACAGCAAATACTTTAGCGAAGATGATGCACGGGCAGTGTGATAATCTCGTACTTGCGACCTATCTTTCCGCAAAATGTCCCGTTTTTATCGCTCCAGCGATGGATCTTGACATGTACCAGCATCCGACAACCAAACAGAATTTAGACTTAGCCACAGATTTCGGACATATCGTAATCCCGGCAGAAAGTGGTGAACTGGCAAGTGGTCTTGAAGGCCAAGGACGCATGGCAGAACCCGAAACTATTCTTCACACTTTATCCGATTTTTTTCAGGAGCAGGCGCCTACTAATTTTTTAGGTAAAACCGTATTAATTACCGCCGGCCCAACTTACGAAGCCATTGATCCTGTGAGATTCATCGGTAATCATTCCTCCGGAAAAATGGGTTTTGCATTGGCAGACAATGCAGCAAAACGTGGAGCAAATGTTATTTTAATTTCAGGACCTTCTGTAGAAAAAGCTCATCATCCAAATATTAAAGTTTACCCCGTAACTTCCGCGAAGCAGATGTTTAAAGAAGTTTTCAATCATTTCGAAAAGGCAGACATCGCTATCGCCAGCGCGGCAGTGGCAGATTATGCTCCGAAAGAAATTGCTCAGCAAAAAATCAAGAAGAATGATGCGGAAATGGTTATTGAATTGGTTAAAAACCCTGACATTCTAAAAACCATGGGCGAGCAGAAGAAAAATCAAATCTTGGTTGGCTTTGCATTAGAAACCAACAACGAAGCAGAAAACGCAAAACAAAAACTTCAGAAGAAAAATCTGGATATGATTGTGTTAAATTCCTTGCGGGAAGAAGGAGCTGGTTTCCAACAGAAAACCAATAAAGTAAGTATTTTTACCCCTAACGACGTTAAGCATTTCGAACTTAAAAGTAAAAGTGAAGTTGCAGCCGATATTTTGAACTATCTGGAAGAGAGGTTTTTGAAATAATATCGCTAATTTTCCGTTTTGCAAAGAATTATACCAGTATGAAGAAATTTTTCTCCCTATTAATATTTATTATCACGTCTCAATTTTGCTTCAGTCAGGAGCTTCTGGCAACTGTACAGGTAAACGCTCAGCAGTTGGGCGGGAGTAACACCCAAGTTTACCAGACATTAGAAAAAAACCTGCGTGATTTTATTAATAACACCAGCTGGACGGGTAAGAAACTGCAAAATTTTGAAAAGATTAAAAGCAATTTTGCCATTGTCATTTCCGAACGTATTGGAAGCGGTAGCTTTAGAGGAAGTATTGTCGTACAAGCCGTACGTCCTGTTTTTAACACCACTTACGAAACGCCTTTGCTCAACATCAACGATACCAATTTCAGCTTCGATTATACCGAAAATGAGAATCTTATCTTCAACGAAAGACAATTTTCAGGGAAGAACTTAATTGATGTTATCAGTTTTTATGTTTATACTATTTTGGGTTATGATGGGGACAGTTTTCAGGTTCGTGGAGGACAGCCTTGGTTTGAGAAAGCTCAGAAAATTTCGAACAACGCTCAAAATCAAAAATTTGCGGGATGGTCGGTAATGGAAGGACCAAGAACGAGAGGTGCACTAATCGATAATATTTTAAAACCAGACCAAAATGCGCTTAGAAACATCTATTATACCTACCATCGAGCAGGATTGGATAATTTAGGCAAACAAGATCAATCTTCCGGGAAAAGAATATTGGCGGATGCTATTTTACAGCTGAAAAATTACGAAAACAACTTCCAGATGAACTATCCTGTGAACATCTTTATTGACACTAAAAAGCAGGAAATCTTTGACATTTTTAACAACGGTAATAACGCCAATGTTCGAATGACTGAATTAAAGTCTCTGTTGACCGTACTCTCCCCAAAAGATATCGACAGCAAATGGAATAAGTGGAAATAATGGATTGTATTTAAAATAAAATCCCGCTGGTAAACCAACGGGACTTTTTATGTTTAAGATTGTAATCTTATTCAGCGCTTGTAGCTTCAGCTGCAGGAGCTTCTCCTTCAGTTGTTTCTTCATCATCGTCATCAGCAGCGGCAGCACCACCTTTAGCAGCATTTCTAGACATTTTAACAGCAACTACTACTGCATTGTCAGGATGCATAAATGTGAAGTTATCGGATTTGATGTCTCCAACATAAAGTTTGTTACCAATTTTAAGCGGAGTAACATCTACTACGATTTCGTCTGGTAAGTTAGCTGGCAAAGCCTTAAGCTTCAACTTTCTGAAAGATTGACGCATTGCACCACCTGCAACAACACCTTTCGCACGACCTGTAATTCTTACAGGAACTTCCATTACAACTGGCTTATCGTCTGCCAATTGGTAGAAATCTGCGTGAAGAATTTTGTCGGTGATTGGGTGGAATTGGATGTCCTGAAGTACGGCAGGAATGGTTTGTCCGTCAACCTCAATAGATACCGTGTGTGCTTCAGGAGTATATACCAACCCTTTGAAAGACTTCTCTTCAGCAGAAAAGTTTAAAGGTTCAGCGCCTCCGTAAACAACACAAGGAACTAATTCAGCATCACGTAAAGCTTTTGTAGACTTTTTGCCCACGCTTTCTCTTTTTGTACCTTGAATTGTAATTGATTTCATGATAATATATAAAAAAATTTAAGGGTGCAAAGATAGATAAATTTTATTAAATAATGAATTTATCACTTATTGATTTATGCTCATGAACCATCTTCATCACGTCGGCAAATAGCTTTGCACAGCTTAATACTTTAATTTTAGAAGAAAGTTCTGTCTTAATAGGAATAGTGTCTGTTACAATAACCTCTGACAGTTGAGATTTTTCAATGTTTTCATAAGCTTTTCCGGAAAGTACGCCATGGGTTGCCATTGCTCTTACGCTTTTAGCACCGTTTGCTATTAAAATATCCGCAGCTTTACAAAGAGTTCCCGCAGTGTCGATCATATCATCGATAAGGATAACATTTCTGTCGGTTACATCACCAATCAGGAACATCTCTTCCACTACATTTGCTTTTTTACGCTCTTTATAAGCAATTACCACCTCAGCCCCAAGATGCCCTGCGTAGTTCTTGGCTCTTTTGGCGCCTCCCATGTCCGGTGAAGCGATGGTAAGATTTTCTAAATTCAATGATAAAATATGATCGATGAATAAAGTTGAAGCATACAAATGATCTACGGGAATTTCAAAGAAACCTTGGATTTGATCAGCGTGAAGATCCATTGTCATAACTCGGGTTGCACCTGCAGCAGTTAAAAGATTCGCAACCAATTTTGCTCCGATAGGTGCTCTTGGCTGATCTTTACGATCTTGTCTTGCTAGTCCATAATAAGGAAGAACCACCGTAATACTTTTAGCAGAAGCTCTTTTCGCTGCATCAATCATCAAAAGAAGTTCAAGAAGATTGTCTGCTGGAGGGAAGGTAGAACCAATTAAAAATACCCGGCCACCACGTACCGATTGATCTAAAACCGGCTCAAATTCACCGTCACTAAACTCCTGGAAATTAATTTTTCCAAGTTCTTGCCCATAATGATGAGCTATTTTCTCCGCCAATACTTTACTTGTTCTGGTGGAAAAGAGATAACTTGCCTGATCAGCCATTTTTACTTTTTTTATTGGTGCAAATTTAAAAAAATAAAACCACCGGAAGAATCCAATGGTTTTATAATCTGTAACATGCTGATTTACTTATGGGAACTTCACTCCCGAATAGCTATTAACATTTAGCATTGGAAGTGTAGATCCATACTTAGAGTTAATTGCTGATAAGAATTCGTTCGCTATTAATGCATATCCTCTACCAGTTAAGTGTACCCCATCAAGTGAGAATGTACCTCCGGTAATAAATTTAGCATTGTATTTTACATTGTCATACTGAATCCCAGATGCTTTACCAAGTTCAACCATTTTAGCGTTAGCATCAACGAAGGCCAATCCTTTAGCATCTGCCAAAGATTTAATTTTAGCATTCATCGCATCTACTGCGGTTTTAATCTCTGCTGCTTCAGATGGAATAAGCACATGACGATCTTGTAATGGATAAGACAATCCATAAACGTTAACTTGAGCCGGTGCTCCTGCAGCAGGCGTTCCAATAACGCTTCCTGTTGTTAACAAAATCATATCTGTTGGTCTAGACTGACGTGCTTGTCCAAAGATTTGCCCGAATGCTGCTGCTTGTAGAGCTGGCATTCCTGCTCCAGTAAACACTGTTGTTAACTGTGCAGATAAGTTAGGTAAAGACTCATCAACGATAAGCACTCTGTTTGATCCTGTTGCAGTAAGATCTTCTACAATTCTATCATTAACGTTTAATACCGCCAACGCAGTTTTTAACTGCCCATAAAGACCGTTAAGAGCCGCTACGTTCGCAGCTATTTTTGGTCCAGGAACTGGTTTGTAAGGTACTGTGGTAAAGAATGGGATTGACGTTACGTAAGGAATATTTGCGATAACTCCTTTTCTTGCATTTCCTTCAGGAAAAAGTGTATTGATGATATAAGAGTACGTATTATCGAAACCAACTCCTACTGCTCCTGCACTTGGTGTGATAGGGTTACTACCATCACCACCGGAGGTTGCATAACCTAACACATCATTATTCCCGATCCAAAGGGATACAAAAGTTGGATTTTGAGCCAATGCATCACCTAAAACTGTCGAGGTAGCAGAAGTTGAGAATCTTACATAATAAGGATTAGCGGCACTTGGTAGATTCGCAATATTACCGTAACCTGGTGCAATGAGGTGTGCTGTTTTAGCACCTGGCACCCCAAAGTTGTTGATTGCTCCTGTTACTTTCTTAGTAATATCTGTTGTTGGAGCTGCAGTAACATTTCCGGTAATTGGTGATCCAAAAGAATCAAAACCTGTTAACTGAATTTTTGTTGCTGCAATGGTATTTCCGTTAAGAACAAGACCACCGTTTTCGTCAGAAACCATCGGCTGTACAAAAACTCCTCCCCCTGCACGCATCATCTGCTGTGCAATCATATTTGGATAAGATTCAGTCTGTCCCTCAATATAAAGAGCGTTATCACGGTATCCGGAAGTAAGGGAATTACCTAATGCTACATATTTTGAGAAATCTGCCTGGCCACTGCTTACCACAATGTCATTCACATCCTGGTCAAAATCGTTCTCACAGCTAACATTTAAAAGTAAAGCGGAGACTGCTATTGTCGAAATTAATATTTTTTTCATAATGTAAGATTCTTAAAATGCGTTGTAAGATAAGCCTAAACCTAAGTAGTATGCCTTAGCTTTCGCTTGTCCATAGAATGCCAAGTAGCTATTGTTTACATCTCTAGGAGTTTGGAAATTGTATGCTCCTGACAAATCAATTCCTAAACCTTTCCACTTATATCCGATACCTGCTGTAATAACGTTAGCATCGAAAGAAGGCGTTTCTGGGATGAAGTTTTCGTCTTCGTACGGAGATTCGTCAAAGTAGTATCCGATTCTGGCCGCGAAATTATCAGTCACCATATATTGTGTACCAATTCTCCACGTTTGCGTGCTCTTGAAATTCTTTGGACTTACTAAAACTGTTGGATCAGCTTGGTTTCCTGCCGGAGCATTTCCGAAATCCAACGTTAAGCTTTTGTATTTATCCCAACCACTGTAGTTGAAATCTCCAGAGACAGACCATCTTGGTGTCACTTTATATGTAGCACCAATCGTATATTCGCTTACTAGTGGAAGCATTGCGGTAAAACTGTCTTGTCCTGCGGCATTCACTCCTAATAAAGGATAAAGGCTGTTTGACACATTGAAAGTAGCAACGCCATTATCTGCATCCATTTCAATTGGAGAACGGTATGCAATACTCAAATCAAGTTTATCAGTTGGTTTCAAGTAAAAACCTACACCAAAACCGTGTCCAGACGCTTCTTCATCTTTAATATTAAGAGTTCCGCCATATTGGGTTAAAGCTTTAGTCCAGTCTACAGAACCTTTTGCATAAATATAACTACCTCCAACAGATGCCCATGGTGCTAACTTAAACGATACCATTGGTTGGAAGTAAAATGCCTGCAGTTTAATTTCCTGAACAATTTCCTTTCCAGCCCAGTCACCAGGCCACTTAACAGTAGAACCATAAGGAGTTGCGAAACTGAAACCTACAGAAACCTCATCCATAATTTTATAAGCAATTGCAGCATAGATAGGAGTACCAAGTGGGTTATCGGTGCTGAAAGACTCCATGGTCGAAGTATTCTGATACGTAATTTCTGATTTGATACCGAAAGCTCCGGCAGCAACACTCAGCTTATTAGGGATAAAAGAAATACCCGCTGGGTTGAAGAATGCAACACTCGCATCCTCGGTATGAGCACTGGTATGAGCCATAGCCAGCTGCTTCACGCCTTGCAAAGAAACTCTAAAGCCTCCTGCATACACAAGAGCTCCGGCTAAAAGTGCTGTGGTTACAACGATTTTTTTCATAAGTTGATTATTAATAGTCCAAATATAAAATTAATTTTTAAACACCTGTTAATAAATCATAAATATTTTAAACAATTACACAATTGATGTTATTGTTTAAATTTCTATTAAACCAGAATTTCATCAAATCCTTTATAACAAAGAATTATTTTCACAAATTCTTTATAGAATTTGCTCGCGTTTAAATTAAATAATTTCTGTAAAACGTTAGTTTTTCAATTTACAGATATTATATGATTAGCATAATAATCATACATTTGATAAATATTTCATAATTATTATTTCTAACTTGTATAAACTTTAAAATATTAAAGTTCTGAATATACGCTAACGTTCTGCACAAAAAATTTTATACTAAATTTGCAAGAATAATATATATAAATATGAGTTGTGGATGTAAAACATCCGGCGATTCTTCCCACTCCTGCGGTACCAAATCCGCAAGTGGCTGTGAAAATGTAAATACCTGTGGAAACAGCTATAAATTAAGCGTTTTCGATTGGCTTTCTAATATCAACAATCCCTCAGAATCTCAAACTGATTTTGTTGAAGTAAGATTTAAAAACGATCGTAAATGTTTCTATAAAAACATACATCAACTACCGTTGCATATCGGCAGCGTGGTCACAGTAGAATCTAGCCCGGGTCACGATATAGGAGTGGTAAGCCTTACCGGAGAACTGGTGAAAATCCAGATGAAAAAGAAACATTTCTCGGAAGATAACCCACTGAAAATATACCGATTAGCGAATCAAAAAGACATTGAAATCTGGCAACAAAGCCGAAACAAAGAAGAAAGTGTTAAAATACAGGCTAGAAAAATAGCTTATGCCCTGAATCTCAGCATGAAAATTACTGATGTTGAATACCAAGGAGATGGTGCTAAAGTAACTTTCTATTATACTGCGGATGCACGAGTGGATTTCCGACAGTTGATTAAAGAATATGCCGCAGCTTTCCGAACCAAAATCGACATGAAGCAGATTGGTTTCCGTCAAGAAGCTGCTAAAGTTGGGGGCATAGGATCTTGTGGAAGAGAATTGTGCTGTTCCACTTGGCTTACAGATTTCCGTTCGGTTAATACCAATGCTGCTCGCTATCAGCAGCTAAGCATCAATCCCCAGAAACTCGCGGGGCAATGTGGCAAACTTAAATGTTGCCTCAACTATGAATTAGATAGTTATTTGGATGCCCTAAGCGATTTTCCGCCTTCTTCTACGGTGATCGAAACCGAAAAAGGAAGAGCATTCTGTATCAAAATCGACGTTTTCAAAAAGAAGATGTGGTTTGCTTATGCAGATAAATCTATGGCATGGTACGATTTGGAGGTATCGGATGTTAAGAAAATGATATCTCAAAATAAACGGGGTGAAAAAACACAACCTTTAGAAGATTTCATTAAGCAGGATATCCATGTTAAATCGGTAGATCTTATTCAAGAAAATAACGTTGACCGTTTTGAAAGAAAAGGTAGAAATAACAACAATAAGGATCAAAACCGAAGAAAAAACAACGGTCCGAAACCGCAGCCTAACAACAAATCGCAGAACAGACCGGTAAAAAAAACAGACGAGCGTCCAAAAAACCAAGACAAACCTGCAATAGAAGGTGAGCAACAGCCAAAAAAGAAGTTCAAAAAGAAATTTCAGCCCAAACGTGATGACCGTGCATAAGATCCTATCATTATTTGCCGTTATACTCCTGGTTTCCAGTTGTAGCAATACCGGAGGTTCTGTAGAGATGAAAAATTTGCAGGGAAAATGGCCTAAAAAAGCCGAGCAAAAATTCACCCTTGAGATTGAAGATGCGCAACATCCTAAAAATATTATATTTGTTGTAAGGAATAATAATGATTATCCATACAGCAATATTCGTTTGTTTGCGCACTTGAACGAAGAAAATTTGCCTACTAAGAACGTAGATACTTTAAACTACATTTTAGCAGAGCCTAATGGAAATTGGCTGGGAAAAGGTTTTGGAGACACAAAAGAAATTTTGTTTCAGTATAAAATCAATTATAAATTCCCAAAACCCGGACGCTACCAAATCGGGGTAACCCATGGAATGCGTACCGATACTTTAAAAGGAATTGAAGATATAGGCGTAAAAGTAGAAACGCTGAAACCGTAACGTAATTTATGGAAAACAAAAAAACTCCGGGAAGCAGATCGCAACAGAAATTTCCGCTTCCTCCTAAAAAAGTTAAAAATCAGGGCTGGAGAAAATGGGTAAAAATCGTTTGGATGGCTCTTCTTGCAGTTGTTCTTGGGATTGCAGCACTTTTCTTTGCCGTTTCGCAAGGCTTTCTTGGCGATATGCCCGATGTTAAGGAGCTAGAAAATCCTGACATCTATGTTGCTTCTGAGATTTATTCTTCCGACGGTGTCCTTTTAGGAAAATTCGAAAAAGAAAAAACACAGCCGGTTACTTACAAAGATTTACCTCCACACCTTATCTACGCACTTCAGGCGAAAGAAGACGAGCGTTTCAAAGAGCATTCAGGTATTGATTTACAGTCGGTGGCGAGAGCAGTTGTTTATGGTGGTAACCGCGGTGGTGGTTCTACTATTACTCAGCAGCTCGCAAAATTATTGTTTACTGAAAATGTTTCTCAGAACAAAATTCAGCGTGTTTTTCAAAAATTGAAAGAATGGGTTGTAGCGGTAAGTTTAGAAAAGCGATATACGAAAGAAGAAATTATCACTCTATATTTCAATAAGTTCGACTTTGTAAATAATGCAAACGGAATTGAAATGGCTTCGAGGATTTATTTCAATAAAACGACGCCGGAGTTAACTCTGCCTGAAGCAGCTACTTTCGTAGCAATGTTAGAAGCACCTGTAGCCAACAATCCCCTTAGAAATCCTGAAAGAGCTAAAAGAAGACGCGATGTAGTGCTTGAACAGATGGTAAAAACCGGATATCTAGATCAAGAAACTTATCAGACTGCTATTTCGAAGCCTATTGAAACCGATTTCCATCCCATCAAAACTATCGATGAGGGGTATTCGGCTTACTATAAATTTTATCTTCGTAAGGAAATTGATGCCTATTTAAAAGATTACGAGAAAAAAACCGGCAAAACCTTAAACCTCTTTAAGGACGGCCTAAAAATTTATGTCACCTTAGATTCAAAAATGCAGCGTTTTGCAGAAGAATCCATTAAAGAACATTTAACGGATCTTCAGCAGAGATTTGATGCGGAACAGCGTGGTCGTAAGCAGAGACCATTTTATCTCATCGATGACAAACAAATCCAGTCCATCATGGTTCAGGCAATGAAGAGAACCGGACGTTACAAGCAACTTAAGAACGCGGGTGTTTCAGAAGATTCTATCATGATGGAATTTAAGAAACCGGTAAAAATGTCAAGATTTACATGGAAAGGTGAAGAAGAAGTTGAGATGTCGCCGTGGGATTCAATCAGATATCATAAACAAATTGCACAGGCAGGTTTAATGTCCATGGTTCCGGGCACTGGAGAAATCCGAGCTTGGGTTGGTGGTATCAATTGGCAACACTTCCAGTACGATCATATTAAACAAGGTAAACGTCAGGTAGGATCTACTTTCAAACCGTTTGTTTACGCAACTGCGATTATGAAATTAGGTATGACGCCATGTTCTACAGTCTCAAACGCAACTTATAGAAAAGGGACTTGGACTGTTGAGGGTTCAGGCGGAAATTTAACATTGCGAGACGCTTTGGCCCATTCTAAAAACCCGGTAGCGGTTCGACTAATCGAAATGACAACTCCGAAAAGTGTAATCCAAACAGCCCGTGATTTGGGAGTAACCGAAGAAATTCCAAACGAATACGCAGTAGCTTTAGGTTCATCCGATATTACAATTTTCGAAATGCTTGGTGCGTACAGTACATTCGCCAATTATGGAAATTATATTAAACCCGAAATGATTTGGAGGATTGAAGACGCCAACGGACGGGTGATTAAAGAGGTTAAACCGGTCATGAAAGAAGTTATGAATGAGCTGTATGCTTACACCATGATTGACCTCATGAAAGGCGTAGCCGAATACGGTACTGCAGCCGGCGAACTCGGTAGACGTGGCATAGAAAAAGGAATTGAAATTGCCGCCAAAACGGGTACTACACAGAATAACTCGGATGGTTGGTTTATGGGGATTACGCCAAACCTTGCGACCGGTGTTTGGGTAGGATGGGAAGACCGCGCCACACACTTCCGAGGAACAGGCGAAGGGCAAGGAGCAAAAATGGCTCTCCCAATTTGGGCAATTTTCATGAAGAAAGTTTGGGCAGAATCCTCGCTCGGAGTTTCCAAACAGGATAAATTCATCAAACCATCTAATTGGACAGGCAGTTGTTCTGATCTGCAAGGACTCGGTGGTTACGGAGATGATGGAGGATTGCAAACTATTGAAGAATTAAGAAATCCAACGATTGAGCAACCTACCAATACTCCGAAAAAATCAAATCAGAGCGATGAAAATCTTAATGAGAATCTCAATTCTGAAGAGGAGATAGACTTTAATAAGTAATTGAACAAATCAATAATAATATAATACATCCGGCCTAAATTTGGCTGGATGTTGTTTTTTCAATATCATGGAATTAAATAAAATAACACAGCAATACTTAGAACTTTTTCCGGGAGATTTCTCAGGCAATAAAATGCAACGGCAAACACCTGGAGTTCTATTTGCAACCACCGAAATTTCAGGTTATCCCAATGCACATCTACTCCATTTTAATAAAAAATTGGCCGAAGAAATTGGTTTAGGAAATCTAGAACATCAGGACGATTACGATTTTCTAAATGCATCTGTACTTCCAGATAAAATGAAGACATATGCCACAGCCTATGCCGGACATCAGTTTGGTAATTGGGCTGGTCAATTAGGCGACGGCAGAGCTATTTTTGCAGGCGAGATTGAAAACCCGGATAATAAAACAACTGAATTACAGTGGAAAGGCGCTGGTGCAACACCTTATTCTAGGCACGCTGACGGTCGTGCGGTGTTACGATCAACCGTCCGAGAATATTTGATGAGCGAAGCCATGTATCATCTTGGCATTCCCACAACGCGTGCACTGTCCATATCACTTTCCGGTGAAGAAGTTTTGCGTGATATCATGTACAACGGAAATACCGCCTACGAAAAAGGTGCTGTTATGGTGAGAACTGCGCCAAGTTTTCTGCGTTTCGGTCACTTTCAGTTATTGGCAGCGCAAGACGATATTACTACACTTCGAAAACTCGTTGATTTTACAATCCAAAATTATTATCCTGATATTGATTCCGTATCTCCAGATCGATACCTACAATTCTTTAAAGCGGTCACTGCACGGACAGCAAGCCTGATGGTGGAATGGTATCGTGTAGGTTTCGTTCATGGCGTTATGAATACTGATAATATGTCCATACTGGGATTAACCATCGATTATGGCCCTTTCTCTTATCTCGATGAATACAGTTTAAGTTTCACCCCAAATACAACGGATTTACCGGGAAGACGATATGCCTTCGGAAATCAGGCAAAAGTAGCTCAATGGAATCTTTGGCAACTTGCTTCCGCGCTCTACCCACTGATTAATGATGCGAAAGTTCTGGAAGATGCACTCGAGGATTTCTCGACTGATTTCTGGGAGAAACATGACAATATGCTACGATCTAAATTTGGATTTGAAAAGGAAGAAAAAAATGACAGCCAATTCTTCACTGAATTCCAAACACTAATGGAAAAACTAGAAATTGACTATTCTTTATTTTTTGTAAAACTTCAGAAAGTGGGCGAAGAAACCAATATCCTTCATCACTTTGAAGAAGTTTTTTACCGTGAACTTTCTGTGCAGAAAACAGAAGAATTTTCAATCTTCATTCAAAAGTATCTGAAAAGATTAGGTCAAAACAACATTTCGCGAGAGGATTCACAACGTTTAATGCAGCAAACGAATCCTCGATTTATTCTAAGAAACTACATTCTTTTCGAATGCATCAATGAACTTAACGAAGGAAAAACGGAACTTTTAGATAAAATTTGGATCGCGCTTCAAAATCCATATGAAGAAATATACCCAGAATTTTCCAGAAAACGCCCAGCGAAATATAACGAACAACCCGGCTGCTCGACCTTGTCATGCAGTTCCTAAAAATGCTTACTTTTGCCGAAAATAAACACTTTGGCGCTCAGAAATAAATTAACCGATGTCCTTCGGACTATTTTTCCTTCAACCAAATTTGAGTTTGTCCTTTTAGCCATTTTCTTGATAGGTTATGGGATTTTAGGAAGTACTATTGCCCTCAACTATCGGATTATTTTTGATGACCGTATTCCGTGGGATGCTTACTTTAGTTATGACAATAGAGCCATTGTAATGACAGGCGGTGGTTACGAGAGACATCCGTTAGCGAATTATTATTTCGAGTGGTTAAGAGAATTTGCTTATCTGTTTTCAGATGGTAAAAAAAATGATACTTTTCGCTTGGTATTAGCCTGGTGCAGTAATCTCGCAATCAGTTTATGTTTGATACAACTTTATAAATATCTGAAGAACATCATTAAGCTTCCTCAGAAAATATCTTTGCTCATTTTAGGGTTTTTCGCTTTTTTTTCGACTAATATTTTGCTGTCTTTCACTCCAGAAACCTACACTTATACGCTATTATTTTTAGTTCTTTTTAATTATTATGCTGCACTGCAATTACAAAAAGAAAAGAAAATTTCTGCACCCTCGTTGGTTTTTGCAGGCTTAGCTGTTGGTGGTCTTACGATTACCAATATTTTAAAGGTTTATTTACCAGTTCTTTTCGAAAAAGGACTATTCAGAAATTGGAAGAAGTTTGCCAATGGACTCTTCCGTGTTATACTCTCTGTGGGGGTTTTCCTGTTGCTGTTCCTTTATCGGGTCGACTTTAAACTGCTCAGTTTTTTAAACAAAAGCGGTGAGCAACTTGAAAAATTTTCTAAACCTAAAGTGATCCCTGTTTGGGACATGATCGTTTCCTGGTTTTGGGGTGGAAATATGCTTTTCTCCGGATTCGAACTTCGGGATTATCATAATAAAAAAGGCTTCGAGTATAAGGCTCTTTTCATGGAAGTTTATGATGTTTGGTCTGCTTATATTTTCGTAGCGATAATCGCCATTTTAATATTTTGGAGTTACATTGTAAATTTTAGAAACAAACTGGTACAGATTATTATGCTGTCTTTTCTAGTGGACGTCATCATACATTGTGTGCTGAAATTTGGGTTGCATACCTCCTACATTTATGGCGGACATTACATTTTCGTTGTGCCGTTACTTATAGGATGGCTTTTTTATGCCTACCGAGATTCACCAAAAATACTCACCGGACTATATTTTACGGTCGGTCTATGCTTCGTGTATTTGGCAACGAATAATATTTTTAGGATGTCAGAATTTTTTACTTTCCTTAATCTCTATTACCAATAAAAAAAGCCTCTTAATCGGAGGCTTTTTTATTATTTAGTTGCATCCATTATTTAATCTCAATACAGCCTACTCTACCACCAGCATTTCCGGTTGGTTGGGTTTTAAAATCGTCTGCTGCAGCGTGAATTACTAAGGATTTACCTACAATATTTTTGGTCTCATCTGTACAACCTAGACACCATTTATCAGTACTGAATACCAATCTTGCAGTTCCATTTTTGTCTGCATTAAGATTTCCGATATCGCCCATGTGGTGCTCATCGTGTCCCCATTTTCCATGGTTTTCTGTGGTAGGATTCCAGTGTCCACCAGCCGAACTTGCATCTGCTGCTGAACAATCACCTTTTTCATGAATATGTACCGCATGAATACCGGGAGTTAATTTGTAAACGTTTAGATCAAGTTCTACTTCGCCACCAGACTGAGTAAATTTTGCAGTTCCCTGAGTATCAGTTCCGCTCTTAGGCAATACAGTGAGATTTTTTGTTGTAGAGCAGGATGCCGCAAGAAGAGCAATCCATCCAACCATAGATAATTTAGCAATGTTCATCGTATATTTTTTTAAGGTTTTTCTGTCATCTAAAGGTAATAATTCTAAAAGAATACGGTTCAGCATCAAATTATTACCGTTGAGTATAGATTTTTTTCATCAAATAATGTTCCGCTATACTTTTGATGAAAATTAACCGCCATGCAAACTTTCATCCTCAGTAAAATTATTGCGATTATTATTTTCCTTCTATCCATTACTACAAATTCTCAAGTAAAAGTATCTGGAAAAGTAACTTATAAAAACAAAGGTGTTAAAGAAGTTTCTATTACCTTAAAAGACACTTATGATGGTGCGACCACAGATTCCGACGGGAATTTCAATTTTGAAACGAATGAGACCGGCTCTCATATCTTAGTATTTGCACATCCCAGGTTTATCGAGGTTGAAAAAAGCATTCTTCTAGAGGGGCAGCCAGTTTTAGTAGCAGCAGAACTAAAAGAACAATTTTCAGAAATTGATGCGGTAGTTATTTCTGCAGGTTCAATTGAGGCAAGTGACCAGAAAAGAGCTACCACATTGCTCTCTCCAATTGACATTTACACTACTGCGGGCGCGAACGGACAAATAACTTCAGCTCTCGAAACGCTTCCGGGAGTACAGAAAATTGGGGAAACAGAAGGTTTATTTGTGCGTGGCGGTACCGGCGCCGAAACACGTTTCTACATGGATGGAAATTTAGTCAACAATTTTTTCGGAAACACAATACCCGGAATAAAGGCGATGGATCGACTCAACACCTCTCTTTTTAAAGGAAATGTATTCTCAAGCGGAGGATACTCGGCGCTTTACGGACAAGCATTATCTTCAGTTTTAGTACTTGAAAGCATTGATTTCCCCGAACAAAATTCATTTGATATGGGTATTTCTCCCATCTTCATAAGTGGCGGTTTGCAGAATGTTAATACCGAAAAAACATTTTCATACGGAGTTTCAGGTTCTTACAGTAATCTGGGATTAATTGAAAAAATTATCAAATTCAATAATGAATTTACGAAATCTCCTGAAGGTTTTGGGACTAATTTCAATTTCAGATTAAAGTACAAAAAAGGTGGAATACTTAAATATTACGGAAGCTTCGACACCAATATGGTGGGTATCTCTGAAGAAAGTCTTGAACCAGAAACCGATAAGGAAACGACCTCTCTAAAAGGTAAAAACACGTTCCACAGTTTATCGTTCCGTCAGAAAATGGGGAAATATCTGCTGAACCTAGGTAGTTCCTATACTTATAATCAAAACTTCCTGAACTTTAACGACGTTTTGGACCAAACTGAATACAACCAAAGCAGTTTAAATGTTACCGGAAAGTATTTCAATGTACGTGGAACGCTTGAGAGAAAAATCAACCGGATATCTGCGATTCGTGGCGGTATAGAATATAACCAAACTCGCGAATTAACAGAGGTCTCTCAACCATCAGTTGATTATCGGTTTAATGAAAATCTCACTGCAATATTCACAGAAACCGACTTAGGCTTCACCAATAACTTTTCAGCAAAGATTGGATTAAGAGCAGAGCACTCTAAAACTTTAAACGATTGGAACATCGCGCCGAGACTAGCAATTGCCTACCGTCTCTCCAAAAATTGGACAACCTCCTTGGCTTACGGAATCTTCTACCAAAATCCAGAAAACAAATTTTATGGAGATTATAATCTCAACTATCAAAAAGCAGAACATTACATTTTACAAGTTCAAAAAAATGCCGAAGGTAGAAGTTTTCGATTGGAAGCATTTTACAAGAAATATGATGATCTTATTAAAACCAAACTAGAAAATTATCGTCCTGTTGCTTTTAGTAATACAGGAAATGGGTTTGCGCAGGGACTAGAACTTTTTTGGAGAGATAAAAAATCGATTAAAAATATTGATTATTGGATCTCATATTCTTACCTCGATTCTGAAAGAGACTTTCAAAATTACGACCGAAGCCTTTTCCCAAGTTTTGCCGCTAAACACACGCTATCATTGGTGGCCAAAAAATTTGTGACTTCATGGAAAACCGGTTTCAACATGTCATACAACTATGCCTCAGGACGACCTTATTACCATTTTCAATCAAACGCAGAAGGCTTATATCAATTAGTCAATCAAGGAAAATTAAAAGATCTTAATACGCTTAGTTTTAGCGTAAACTACTTGCCCAACCTAGGTAAAAAAGATGCGAAATCGTTTGCGGTATTGGTATTATCCATCAATAATATACTGGGTACCAAGAACATCTATGGTTATAATTTTTCCAGTGACGGCTTGCGCAGCAAACCAATTTTACCTTCGGCCGATACCTTCGTCTTCATTGGCGCTTTCATTAGTTTCGGAATAGATCGTACCCAAGATGCCATTAATAGTAATTTATAAAATTCAAATATTTAATTCAAAATCAAAAACCCATGAAAAATTTCTTAACAACACTCACCTTAGTTTTTACAATGATGATCTCGGCGCAGACACCTTATGAAAATGCCATGACCACTAAAATAATGTTGGTTGAAAAAGAACAGTCTACAGAAAGTTTGACTTCTTTGGCTAACGATTTCCGGAGAATTGCAGATAAAGAGAAAACACAATGGCTGCCATATTACTATGCTGCATTTTCGACCATACAAAAAGGTAGGTTAATGATGCGACAAGGTAAAATGTCTGAACTTGATGCTGTAGCTAATGAAGCCCAAAAACATCTCGATCTTGCAATAAATTTACAGGCAGAACAAGCAGAAAATTTCATTTTACAAAAAATGATTCATGGATTAAGAATGATGGTAAACCCGCAAGATCGATACATGACCGAAGGTCCGCTCGCTGAAAAAGCATTACAAAAGGCTAAGATATTAGATCCTTTAAATCCACGGCTGACATTAATGCAGGCAGAAGATACCTATTTCACGCCGGAACAATTTGGGGGCAACAAAGCGAAAGGATTAGAACTTTTTCAAAAAGCATTAGATCAATACGCAGAGTATAAAAGTCCATCCCCTCTTCATCCTTATTGGGGCAAACCCCAAGCTGAATATTTCTTAAAGCATAAACCGTAAAACATCACCACCTTCATTATCTGTAAATTAAGTCGTAAATTTGCGCAAAATTTGAGATTTAAATGAAGGTAGTTGTTGGCTTGTCCGGCGGTGTAGATTCCAGTGTTGCTGCATACTTGCTCCAAAAACAAGGGCATGATGTGGTAGCACTTTTTATGCGTAACTGGAATGATGCTTCCGTGACTTTAGAAGATGAATGTCCTTGGATAGAAGACAGTAACGATGCGCTGATGGTTGCACAGAAACTCGGCATCCCGTTTCAGGTGATCGACATGAGCGAGCTTTATAAAGAAAAAATTGTAGATTATATGTTCGCCGAATATGAAAACGGTAGAACACCAAATCCTGATGTACTTTGCAACCGCGAAGTAAAGTTCGATGTATTTATGAAAACAGCTTTATCGCTTGGTGCTGAGAAAGTTGCAACGGGACATTATGCACGTGTGAATTCCACTATAGATGAAAATGGGAATGAAATTTTTCATCTAATGGAAGGAAAAGATTCTAATAAAGATCAGAGTTACTTTCTTTGTCAGTTGAATCAGGAGCAACTTTCTAAATCACTTTTCCCTATCGGAGAATTAACCAAACCTGAGGTTCGTGAAATTGCAAAAGAAATCGGACTGGTTACTGCAGATAAAAAAGATTCCCAAGGATTATGTTTCATCGGTAAAGTAAGTTTACCCACTTTCCTACAACAGCAACTTGAACCAAAAGAAGGTGAAATCGTCGAAATATTTGAAGATTTTAAAGGTTTTCATGAAGAAATGCCAAAATTTGCTTCAAAACAGGATGAACTGCAATATCTTAGCAAAAAAATCTCTTATAATAAAAATGATGGTAAAGTGATCGGCAAACACCAAGGCGCTCATTATTTTACGATCGGACAGAGTAAAGGTCTTGGGATTGGCGGACATAAGGAATCGTGTTTTATTATTTCGCGCGATATGAAAACCAATACCCTATTTGTTGGAGAAGGAAAGAACTTCCCAGGATTATTTCGTAAAGTCTTAAAAATTTCGACGTCAGATATTCACTGGGTGAGAGAAGATTTACGTCTTAAGAACGGAGAAACCATGCAGGTTCAAGCAAGAATTCGTTACCGACAACCGCTGTCGTCTGCAACCTTGTATCAGTTTGAGGACGCTTTGTATATCGAATTTCAAGAGCCACAATCTGCCATCGCAGAAGGACAATTTGCAGCTTGGTATTTGGATGGAGAATTGCTAGGAAGTGGCGTAATTTCTTAAGTTATTTCGTTAACCAATCTTTAAATTCTTTTACGCGCTCGCGGCTGACGGTAATTTCGTTTTTCGGCTGAAATTCCAGTTCCACCTTATAATAAGGCGAGGTATGAATATTCTTGATACAGTCTGAATTAATAATAAACTGTCGGTTTACACGGAAAAATTTATTTTCATCTAACACCTCTTCGAGTTCATCCAAAGTGAAATCGGTGGGAAATGTACGTTCCCGGGTTTGGAGATAAACGATTTTATTTTCGCTGAAAAAGCAGGAGGCTTCATGGGCGTACACAATCTTTAAGTTGTACCCGATTTTCACCAGAATTCTCGAAAGTTTCTGCTTTTCTTCTTTAATTAAAGATTTAATTTCCTGCATGTTATGAGACTTCTCAACAGGCAGGAAACTTTTATATTTTTCGATAGCATTTCGTAAATCTTCTTCGGTAATTGGCTTCAGAAGATAGTCGATAGAATTCAGTTTGAAAGCTTTCAAAGTATACTGATCAAACGCTGTCGTATAAATCATAAAACTTTTTACCGGAATCGTTTCAAAAATTTCAAATGATAAACCGTCACCCAAAACAATATCTGAAAAAATTAAGTCGGGATGCTCATTTTTAGAGAACCATTCGATTCCTTCTTCCACTGAATGAATTACCGCAACAACTTGCAATTCAGCAAATAAACTCAATAATCTCTGAAGTTTTCTGGCAGCTGGTTTTTCATCTTCGATGATGAGGGTTTTTATTATTCTTTCGCTCATTTTTATTTGTATTTATCCAACAATTCGCGGGTTTTACGCTCCTCCCAATTCTTTCCAAGAAAAAACGAGGGAATGAAAACACCCGCAGCATGCGCTAATAATCCGATTCCCCAGAATATGGCCGTCCAGTAATTATCCAGATCTGTTGGTGACATTCCGGAGCGGACATTTTGTGCAACAATCAAGAGGTTGAAAAGCACATAAACAATGGCGTGAACGTAAAAACCTTTAAGGATTTTGACACGTTTTTTTGCAGCTTCGTATCGTTCATTATATTCTTGATCTTCCATAATTCTTTTTTTCAGCGTTCATAAATTCTCGTGTTTTTCTGGATTCCCATTTGGTTAAAATCGGAATAAAAATAGATCCTGCATGAATCAAAATGACGATTCCCCAAAGGACAGCCGTGTAAAAATTGACTCCATATTCCAAATCAGCATTGTCGCCAATTTTCAGTAGGTATTGCAAAAAGACAATAAGATTAATGAGGAGATAAATTGAAAAGTGGATATAAAAACCTTTAATTTCCTTTACCCTTCGTTTAGCTTCAAGCAGTCTGATATGCTCTTTTTCTGAAATTTCCATCATTATCAGTTTTAATAATTTTCTTTCTCCATTATTTTCTTGATCTGTTTTTCTTCCCAGTTTCTACCAATTCCGAAAACTTGGAAAGCATGTGAAGCCAAACCAATTCCCCATCCTAATACCGGCCACCAAAACCAATGGTACTGCGGTACGGTGTAAAGATTAACAAAAATTAAAAATGGGATTACGAGGCAATAGGAAATAAGATTTCCATAAAATCCTTTAAGTTCTTTTACTCTTTTCACGGCTCTTTCGTAGGCCATTGTTTCTTCTGAAATGCTAGGTTTATTCATCGCTTTAATTTTTTGTGTTAATACCGGAATTTTCACCCGAAAAAATTCTGTTGATTTTTCTATAAATACGTTCTGTTTGGTTAGCAGCGAATAGCGCTGTACAATATTAGAAAGGCCAATTCCTGCACTTTCCTTCACCTGTGCACGGGCTTGTAAGTTATTCTCTATCAGCAAAAAGCCTTTTTCAGAATAAATTTTTACGACCAATGGTTTTTGGGAAGTTGCGAAGTTATGCTTAATGCAATTCTCTAATAAAAGCTGTAAAGAAAGCGGCACCACATAGTTTTTTAAATCTTCCTCAGCAATATTAAATTCAAATTTCACACTGTCTTCAAACCGGGTTTCCAGCAGTTCGCAATATGTTTTTGCAAAGTCGATTTCCTCTTCAACGGTTACCAGTTCTTTATCTTTTTGCTCTAAAACATAACGGTAAATTTTAGACATCGAAACTGTAAAATCCTGCGCCTGATTTGGGTTTTCATCAATTAAAGCACTCAATACATTTAGCGAATTGAACAGAAAATGAGGATCTAATTGATTCTTCAACGTTTCGAACTGCGCATTGGCCGATTTGGCAATTAATTTCTGTTCAACAACTTCTTTACGGGTCGATTTTTTCCATTCTTCAATAAAACTTTTGGCGTGAAGGATTGCTGAAATCAGCAGCGCAATATTTAAGGTGAACCAGTGGATGAATCCCATTTTTCCTTTGAAGAAATCAGCACTATTACTTCCCGGAAGCACCACATAAATCAGATAGTTACACGCTAAAACCAATATTGTATTAACTATAACCGTAGCTAAAATCCCAAGTATGGCGCGTTTTGTTGTTTCCTCAACCCACGAATATTTTCTAGTTAAGAAATCGTTGATTAAACCATTGCCCACAGAAAACGTGAAGGTGTAGATCCCAGCGGTCAACAAATTCACCAAAAAGCTCATGAAGGTTTTGTTTGGACTGAAGAATATAAAATTCGCTGCTGCAATGGAAAAACTAATCCAGGCAATAGTCTTTAATGCTTTTTTATTGAAGAATCCCACTGATTTTATTTTATTTTAAAGATAAATAACCTTTGCGGATTATTTAATGAATGCATCCATTTTGGCTATAATTTCCTTCGAAACTGTTTTCATCGCACTAAGATGATCGCCAGTGTAGGTCAGAAACTCTTTAGGCTCCTTTGCATTTGCAAATACTTCCTCGGCTTGGGTGTAAGGCACCATTTTATCTTCTTTGGAATGAATAAAAAGCGTCGGAATGCTGATGCTTTTGATATCTTCCTCTGCAGAATACGGAAACGGAACTTGCCTGATGAGACTTTCCTGAGCTGGCGCGAAATGAACCGCCAAGTCTGTAAACGAAGAGATAGTCCCATCCAAAACCAATGCATCAATTTTTCCTTGATTATTTTTTGTTAGGTTCGTCGCAGCTTGAGATCCCATAGAAACTCCGTAAACGATGATTTTCTGCTTTCTTAGCTCAGGTTGGATCAACACATAATCCAGAAACTTTTGCGCGTCCTGCTGGATATTCTTATGCGTTGGCGTTCCTGTTGATTTTCCGTAGCCTCTAAAACCGATCATGAAGACCTGGTATCCGGCTTTTACTAAAGGTTCGGTTAATTCCAAATAAGAAGTTGGATTTCCGCCGGCTCCCTGAAAAAACAAGACGGTCGCTTTTGATTGCCCTTCCGGTTTTAAAAATAATCCGGCGATGGTATCCCTTTCAACTGGTATTTTAAACTCGTTATAATTAACTTCAGTAATCGGAGTAAACTTTTTGTTGGGCTGATAAAATTTATCATCGAACTGCGCGAAACTGAAAGAAGAAACTAAAAGCGCGAAAAGTAGAAATTTGGTTTTCATGGTATTTGTTTTATTTTGATGACTCAAAGATAGATGGAGAAATCTCTGTCGCGAATTTTTTTCGACTGAGTGGTAAAAAATGATTACTGAGCCGTCGGAAAATAAAAAAGCCACCAATATTGGTGGCTTAATAGAGTTAATCTAAATCTTATTTCATAGCAGAAACGATGTTTACCGCTTCTTGAAGATACAGATCCCGTTGCAAATTTTTCGTCCAGTTTTGGGTTTTCTTTGCAAAGGCTTCATCTGTTTTCTCGCGATTTACCTCTTCAGCATTAAGTGTAAACTTCAGGCCATTGTTATATTTTTCTAAAACTTTAAATTTCTCAATTTGAGCCTTTCTTTCTTTCATTAACGCTTGAAATTTCGCCTGATTTAAAGGAATTGATTCTTCTTTATCCAAATTTTCCTTCCATTTCGCAGATTCTTGCATTAATTGATAATTCTTATTATTTGCTAAACGGGTTTCCATGGCTTTTTGAAGAGCATCCAATGATAAATTGTTTACGGGCTGATACGATACCGCCGGAATTTTATCCCAGGCTAACGCATAATCATTGTAACGCTCACCGATTTCTGCATAAGTGAAGAAATCTTTCATTTTAATGTCCGATTCGATACCTCTTCTTTGCGTGGACTCCCCGGTTACACGATAAAACTTCTGAATGGTTAATTTTAGTGAACCGAAATCGTCATTGGTGTTCAAAAATCTATTTAAATCCACAAAAGTTTGAACGGTTCCTTTTCCAAAAGACTGTGGTGACCCGATTACAATTCCGCGACCATAATCTTGTACTGCACCCGCTAAAATTTCTGAGGCGGAGGCTGAAAGCTCGTTCTGCATAATAAGAAGCGGACCTGTCCAGATCGGAGTGCTGTTTTTATTCTTCAAAGTCTGAATTTTACCGTTTCCATCCTTTACTTGAACATAAGGTCCGGTATTCATAAATAGCCCTAAAATATCTCCAACTTCCGTCAAACTTCCACCTCCGTTATTTCGAAGGTCTAAAATAATCCCCTGAACATTTTGTGCCTTAAGCTTAATTAGTTCATTCTTAATATCATCGGAAGCGTTTCGCCCTTTAGCGTCCTCAAAATCTGCATTAAAACTTGGCAGGTTAATGAAGCCGTATTTCTTTCCGTCCGGAGTATTGATGGTAATACTTCTTGCGAAAGTATCTTCAATTGCCACTTCCTCACGCACCATTGTGACTTCGCGGATGGTCTTGTCTTTTTTCTCCACAGTTAGAGTCACTTTCGTACCTTTTTCGCCCCGAATCAGCCGTACAGCCTCATCGGAAAGCATCCCCACAACATTCACAGGGTCTTGGTTAGGTAACGAACGAACTTTTAAAATCTTATCTCCTTCATCCAACTGTTTGGATTTCCAGGCAGGGGCACCGATTGTTAAGGCACCCAAATGCAGATATCCTTTTTTCTCCTGAATAATAGCACCAATACCGATTACTTTCCCGGTAAACTGTGTATCAAAATCTTCTTTATTTTTTGGAGAATAATAATTAGTATGAGGATCGAAAACTTCGGTATAAGCGTTCATATGAACCGTAAACCAATCCATCTTATTTCTTTTCTTAAACCTTCTGAACGTATCGGTTACGAGATCTTTTACTTCTTCAGTCGCTTTAATTCTCTTCTCTTCCGGGGTTAAAATAACAAGCTTAATGGTATCTTTAAGTTGATGACGCTGTACAGAGTCTTTCTTTTCTTTCTGCATTTCTTCCTTTGCAGTAAGAGATTCCATCTCTTGAAGAATATTATATTTGATGTACTTTTTCCATTCCGCAGAGAGTTCAGCTGCGTTCGTTGGGTTCTTCTTGAGTTTAGGCTCTAGAATTAACGTTTCGTCTTCGTCTAAGTTAATGGGCTTACTCAAAATATCTTGAGTAATTTTATCAATTTCATCAACTCTTTGATACAGTCTGTCAATGGTCAATTTATAAAAAGTAAGATTTCCTTGATTTAGATAATCATCCAACTGAGTACGGTGCTTTGCAAACTCATTCATATCAGATTGAAGAAAATAACGCTTCGAGGCATCAATCATCTCAAAATATTGATCGTAAACCTGTTGGGAATAAGCATCGTTAATAGGTTTAGGAGAATAATGCAGGTAACTAAGCGTATTTTTAACGCTTACCATAATAGTTGACATCTTCTCATCATCGTTTTGTGGAGCGTTGAAGCAGAAAACCAAACTGGTTAGCGGAATAAAAAGTAGTAAAGTATTGAATTTTAATTTTTTGAACATAAATGTTTTATCGTTTTCAAATTTGTTAAGGTTTCTTACCTTTTGTTACAGGATTTTACAAAGTATCAAAATTAATACCTTATTTATATTTGTACACTATTATTTTAAGTATTTTTGAGCAAAACAAACCTTATGCAGAGACCTCTGATCTTAGTTACCAATGACGACGGAATAACCGCGCCAGGCATCCGAAACCTGGTGGAATTTATGAATGAAATCGGAGATGTTACCGTGGTAGCACCTAATTCACCGCAAAGCGGGAAAGGGCATGCCATCACCATCAATTCTACCCTTACTTTCGAAGAAATTAATCTTGAAGGGCCACAGAAAGATTACTCCTTGAGCGGAACCCCTGTAGACTGTGTAAAATTCGCCCTCGATAAAATATTACCGCGCCGTCCGGATATTGTCGTTTCCGGAATCAACCATGGCGCCAACTCTTCCATCAACGTAATTTATTCAGGTACGATGTCTGCCGCCGTAGAAGCAGGTGTTGAAGGGTTACAGGCAATCGGATTTTCATTACTCGATTTCTCGTGGGATGCCGACTTTACCCAAGCCAAAGAATATATCCAAAATATTGTAAAAAGAGTTTTGGAAAAGCCTATGCCTAAAGGAATTGTTCTTAATGTGAATATTCCTAAACTTAAAAAAGAAGAAATAAAAGGGATTCGGGTCTGCAAACAAGCGGATGCTAAATGGGAAGAAAGTTTTGATGAGCGAATCAACCCGCACGGCAAGAAATATTTCTGGCTTTCGGGATATTTCAATAATATGGATTTGAGTAAAGACGCCGATGAAACCGCCCTTACCGAAGGTTATATCTCAGTTGTTCCAGTAAAATTTGATTTAACCGCACATGAATACTTAGCGGAACTGTCGGAGGTGATGAAGTTTTAATCGGAATAGGTTTTGAAGTCTTCCTTAAAAATTGACTTTTTATGGAAGATATACTCAACCAAATTGCAGATTTCGGAGATCGTGCCCACGGCGAACAGCGCCGGAAATATAGTCCGGATCGTTATATGGTACATCCTATCAGGGTAATGAAAAATTGCCAGAATTATACCGATGATATTTCGATTCTTGCTGCTGCACTTCTTCATGATGTTTTAGAAGATACCCCAGTTTCTGAACAAGAAATTAGGATTTTTCTGAAAGGTTTACTGAGTGAAGAACAAACTGAACGTGCCCTACAATTAATTGTGGATCTCACTGATGTCTATACAAAAGAAGCTTTTCCCCAACTTAACAGACGCACTAGAAAAGAGAAGGAGAACGACAGAATGGCAACCATTCATCCTAATGCTCAAACCGTAAAATATGCAGATATTATTGACAATACCGACGAAATCGTCATTCACGATCCCTCATTTGCAAAAGTCTTTTTACACGAGTGTCAAAAGAATTTGAAGCGAATGGATCAGGGGATTCCTGATTTGTATAGCGTTGCCAAAGAAAAAGTGGATAACGCATTAAAAAATCTCAAAACAAAAAATTACCGCAATGCGAATAGAATATGAAATAAAACTTGGTTTTAAAGACGTCATGATTCGTCCAAAAAGATCCACACTAAAATCTCGGGCCCAAGTAAGTTTGGAAAGAGAATTTACCTTCCGTAATTCTGGAAAGACCTGGAAAGGTGTGCCTTTAATAGCTGCTAATATGGATACGGTCGGAACTTTTGAAATGGCAAAAGCTTTGGCTGAACATCAAATTATGACTGCAGTCCATAAGCATTATTCAGTTGAAGAATGGAGTTCGTTTCTTGTCGACCATCCGGAGATTTACCCCTATATCGCCTTGAGTACGGGAACAGGTGAAGCAGATGAAAAAAAAATCGCTGAAATTTTAAAACTGCATCCACAACTTGAGTATTTGTGCATTGACGTGGCCAATGGATATTCCGAACATTTCGTAGAATTTGTAAAACGTGCCCGTCAAAATTACCCTGAAATTACCATCATCGCCGGAAACGTAGTAACCGGAGAGATGGTGGAGGAACTTATCCTTGCGGGAGCAGATATTATTAAAGTAGGCATTGGTCCCGGATCGGTCTGCACGACAAGGATAAAAACAGGTGTTGGTTATCCGCAATTATCTGCAATTATCGAATGTGCTGATGCAGCACACGGTTTGGGCGGACATATTATTTCAGATGGAGGATGCAAAATTCCCGGTGATGTGGCAAAAGCTTTTGGCGGTGGTGCCGACTTTGTAATGCTTGGCGGGATGTTTGCCGGCCACGATGAAAGTGGTGGCGATATTGTGGAAGAACATGGAAAGAAATTCAGGTTATTTTACGGCATGAGTTCTCAAACCGCTATGGAAAAACATGCTGGTGGCGTAGCAGAATATCGCGCTTCTGAAGGTAAAACAGTAAAAGTTCCTTACAAAGGTTCGGTCAATGATACAGTAAAAGACATTTTGGGTGGCGTACGTTCTACCTGTACGTATGTTGGAGCTTCTCAACTTAAAGAATTGTCTAAAAGAACAACGTTTATTAGGGTTGCCGAACAGCATAATGAGGTATTTGGAAGCTAAACAAAACAAAAAACCGCATCTTGAGATGCGGTTTTTTATTGAGGCTCCTCAAATTTGTTTCTAGCCCCGATGGCAGCGATATCCTTTTGCTTTCATAAGCAAAAGTTTTGGCGGACAGTGGGAAGATCCATTGAAGATTAATTCTTAAAGAAATGCTCCTAAGTTAGCATTCCACCGTCTACGTTAAGCACCTGACCAGTTACGTAAGAAGACATATCCGATGCAAGGAAAACGCAGGCATTTGCGACATCTTCCGGCTGGCCACCACGCTTTAATGGTATCCCTTCTCTCCAGCCCTGTACAGTTTTCTCATCGAGTGCTGCAGTCATTTCGGTCTCAATAAAACCTGGTGCTACGGCATTACAACGAATGTTTCGGGAACCAAGTTCCAGCGCAATAGACTTTGAGAAACCAATAACTCCGGCTTTTGAAGCAGCGTAATTTGCCTGTCCGGCATTTCCTTTCACCCCTACTACGGAAGTCATATTGATGATTGAACCCGATTTCGCTTTCATCATCGGCTTGATCACCGCTTTAGTAAGATTGAAAACCGAATCTAAGTTCACTTTAATAATCGTATCCCAGTCGTCTTTAGACATTCTGAGCATTAGATTATCGCGAGTAATACCGGCATTGTTGATAAGGATATCAATTTGCCCAAATTCGGCTATTACGTCTTCAACTAACTTCTGTGCTGCATCGTAATCTGCTGCATCCGATTGGTATCCTTTTACTTGCGAAACTTCGCTAAGTTCTTTTTCTAATGCTTGGGCACGATCTACCGAACCTGCATAGGTGAATGCGATCTTTGCACCTTCACGTGCAAAAACTTCAGCAATACCCTTCCCTATTCCTCGGGTTGCACCGGTGATGAGTGCTACTTTTCCTTCTAATAATCCCATATAATTTCTTTAATTGTCTGTTTGTTTGTACTTATTTTTAGAAGCCTTTATAGGCTCTTCTGTATTCTTCGGAGTCATTTTGCTAATAACCAAAACGATTTCTCCTTTTAAAGTTTTACTTTTAGAGAACTCAATTAACTCATTGATAGAACCGCGTTTGGTTTCCTCAAACTTTTTCGAAATTTCTCTACTTAAACTAACCTGAGTCTCTTCGCCGAAGAATCCCTTGATCTGTTCTAAGGTAGTATTGATTTTGTGTGGGCTTTCATAAAGAACAATCGTTCTGTTCTCATTGGCCAGTTCTTTCAGTTTCGTCTGTCTTCCCTTTTTCTGCGGAAGAAATCCTGCAAAAAGAAATTCGTTATTAGAAAGACCGGACACTACAAGGGCCGGAACGAAAGCTGTAGCACCGGGAAGGCAAATCATCTCAATTTGATTTTCGGCACCAGCTTTAGCAAGCAGATAACCTGGATCCGAAATTCCTGGAGTACCCGCATCTGTAATTAGCGCTATATTAAGTCCGGAAGCTAAATCTTGCATGATTTTATCAGTCGCCTGATGCTCGTTATGCAGATGATACGATTTTAGCGGCTTTGATATTTCAAAATGTTTGAGCAAAATACCGGAAGTCCGGGTATCCTCGCAAAGGATATAATCTACTTCCTTCAGTACTTTTACCGCTCTGAAAGTCATATCCTCGAGATTGCCGACAGGTGTTGGCACAAAATAAAGTGTTCCAGGCATCTAAAGTTGTTCAAATAAATTCTTGCAGAAGTTTTCAAGACTTGGGTCTCGCGCTCCCATGAGCAAAAGTACAGTTCCTGGCTGAAGTTCAGGTCTTAAGGCATTTAAAAGTTGGTTGCGATCTTCTACAAAATGGGCAGATTTACCCTTCTTCTGAATATCAATAATCAAATCATTTGCAGAAATATCCTTAAGAGCTGTACCGCCAGCATAAAATATTTCACTCATCCAGATTTGATCCTGAGGACGCAATGCCTCCGAAATTTCTTTCACAAAATCTTTTCTTAAAAAGCGGGTGGGTCCGTAACCATGTGGTTGAAACCAAGCAAACACTTTTTCTGCCAATGGTTGACAGGCACGGATTGAAGCAGCACATTTAGCCGGATTATGTGCATAATCATCAATTACCCAAACACTGTTCTTTTGACCTAAGACTTGATGTCTTCGGTAAATTCCTTCGTATGTTGATAGACTTTTAGCACAGGTTGCTAGGCCAACGCCAATCTGATGGGCTACTGCTATTGCAGCCACGGCATTTTCTACGCTGTGCTGCCCAAGAGCGGTCATTTCAAAATTTTGATCTCGAACCGTAAAGGAAAGCTTCAATCCTTTCTGAATAAAATTTTCTGCAGAATATCCTGCTGAAGGTTCTTGAAATCCAAAATCGTATTGTGGATCACTCGATAAAGTTATGGCTAATTTATTCGATTGATTGACAATAAATTGACGTTTCGTATTCGATTTGAAAATTTGGAATAAATCGATGAGTTCATCGATTTCCTGATGATCTTTATCGATGTTAAGCAGCAATCCGATTTCTGGTTTGTACTGAACAACAGATCCATCACTTTCATCTGCTTCAATAATGAGCCATTCGCCAGTTCCAACTGCCGCATTCCCAATTTTACCTTCTTTGATTAAAGATGTTAGACCCGCGCCGGAAATGATACTCGGCTCTAGTTCTGCATCTTTTAAAATTTGATAAAGCATGGCGGAAGTTGAAGATTTACCTGATGTACCTGCGACAGCAACAGTTTTCTTGCTTTCTGCGACCAGCGCTAACAATTCACTTCGCTTAATGATAGGAATCCCCAATTCTATGGCTTTTTGGACTTCGAAAACACTATCCTCAATCGCCGTGGAAACTACAACAAGATCTGTTTCTTGATTGATACCACTTCCATCCTGTAAGAAACATTCGATACCGAGTTGTTCTAATTGAATTTTAATTTGATTTTCTTCGTTCGGTTTAAAATAACGGTCGCTTCCGCTTACTTTTTTCCCGACTCCATTAAGGTATTGAGCAACCGCACTCATTCCTACACCGGCGATCCCAATGAAAAAAACTTGATTAAAATCTCCAATGTTATTAATCTTCTGCATAATTTATAGAAACTTGTTTTCGACCAAACCCCAAAGGCGTTGCGCATATTCGTCAACCTTATCCCATTTGCGTTTGTAATAGACGTCACTTAGATAGGCTTTTGCATCATCTAAGTTATTGAATGAATTAAGTTTATCAATTGTCATTTTAAGTTCAGATTCATTTCCTCGGAAAAGCATTTTAGTAAATGCTACTTTATCATTAAGGTCTAATTTGAATTCTGGTTTTCGCTTTTCTGCCTCCATAAAATCGGTAGGAACGTTGCTTTTCACCACACTTCCCGCAGGCGGATTTAATGGAGGATGCTGAAGATCTTCCAAAGGATCTTCATCAAAAAGATTCTTCATTCCTTTTAAACCTTTGATGTGGGCAAGTTTGAATTTTTTCTCCACATGGGTTTGCGATTCTGTATTATGAGGAATAACTTCCGGTTTCTTATCGATTTCGATAATCTCTCTACGGTGAGACTCCGTTTTTATTTGCTCTTCCGTTTCAATTTCTTGCTTTTCTGCAACAAGTTCTTCGTAAGCCACCTCTTGTTCTACATCTTCGATAATTTCATTGAATTTTTCTGCTTCCTCTTGTGCTAACCCTATCGTATCAGCAGTAGTTTCTTCCTCCTCAACATTATTAATCTCCGTAGTAAAAAGTACTTCCTCTTCAATCTGTGGAAGATCATTAGCAATTTGCTCTTCAGCGTCTATTTTATAACTTTCAAGACCTTGACTATCATGGCTAAAATTATTTGACGATTTTAAATCATCCAAATTTTTATCAAGAACCTTCAGAAAAGAGATGCGATCTGCCAGTTCTGCCACCATATTTTGCTTCGCGAGTAACTCCTCTATGGAATTTATTTTTGAAAGCGTACCCAAAATAGTTTGGGTTTCAAAAAAAATTTTCTGCTGTAGATCGAGGAGATTCTGCATGTTTAAATCTATTAAAAAAACGTAATTTTGGTGACTGAATATCACGGCTAAATTAACAAATGTTTTTAGAAAACACAATAAATCACGCAAAACAAAGCGGCTGGATGGAAGTTATCTGCGGCTCGATGTTTTCGGGGAAAACGGAGGAATTAATCAGGAGGTTAAGACGTGCTGAAATGGCAGGTCAAAATGTTGAAATTTTCAAACCGAAACTTGATACCAGGTATGCGGAAGAGGAGGTTGTATCTCATAACCATAACAAAATCCGTAGTACCCCTGTGGAAAGTCCTAATGAAATTTTGCTTTTAGGCTCCACTTGCGATGTTATCGGTATTGATGAGGCACAGTTTTTTGATGAAAGTATTGTGGAAGTTGCCAATCAACTTGCTAACAGTGGAATCCGTGTCGTGATCGCAGGTTTGGATATGGATTTTAAAGGCCGTCCATTCGGTTCGATGCCCAACCTAATGGCCACCGCTGAATATGTGACTAAAGTACATGCCATCTGTAAAAGAACCGGTAACCTAGCCAATTATTCTATGAGAACGGCTGCAGGAAATGACCTCGTGCAATTGGGTGAAACCGAAAGTTACGAAGCCGTAAGCCGCAAAGTCTTTAACGAAGAATTCCTCAACCGATGAATTATACCACCCGAGAAATTGCGGAACTAACCGGTGCTGAACTTATCGGTAATGGTGATTTGGTTTTAAAATCCATTGCGTTTGATAGTCGCGCTCTGTTCACCTCCGCAAATACAGTATTTATCGCTATTAATACCAAGAAGAATTCGGGGGAGAAATACATTGCAAATGCCATAGAGAAAGGTATCGAAGTAATTATAGCAGAATCTAAATCTGTGGAAACCGAAGGTATAACTTGGCTAATTGTTGAAGACTGTATATCATTCCTTCAGAAATTTGCTAAACTTCATCTTCAAAAATTTAACCTTAAAACTATTGGAATAACGGGCAGTAATGGTAAAACCATAGTCAAAGAATGGTTATACCAAAGCCTTTTCGGACATTTTTCCACCGTGAAAAGTCCCAAGAGTTTTAATTCTCAGATTGGTTTACCACTCTCTATACTACAGACCAATGAAAGTCATGAATTAGGAATTTTCGAGGTAGGAATTTCCCATCCCGGTGAAATGGAGAAACTTGCAGAGGTTTTTCATCCACAAATCGGCATTCTAACTCATATTGGGTCTGCACACGAGACTTACTTTAAAGATCAAAAGCAACTTATTCAAGAGAAAATCCAGCTCTTTAAAGATTCGGAAATCATCATTTTTAATGGAGATAACGAATTTATTTTTAGTGAATTAAGTCAGCTATACTCCAATAAAACTTTAATTTCATACGGTTTTAAAACTCATAATAAAGTATATATCCGAAACTATCTGGCAACCGACGGAAATTTGGAAGTTAATTATTATGATGAAGAAATAAAACTCCATGCTCAGCAAAGAGATGATGCGACGCTATACAATGTCCTGTGCGTAATTTCCGTCCTGAAGCAGTTAGGATTTAGCAACGATGCCGTCATTGCTAAGATCAATGCTTTGCGGGCGGTGGAAATGCGGTTGGAAAGTGTTATCGGTCTCAGAGATAATCTGATTATCAATGATTCTTATAATCTCGATCTTGATTCCTTGAAGATTTCCTACCAATTTATTAATGAATATAACAAACCTTCTAAAAGTTTGGTTCTAACCGATTTTGTTGAGGGAAAAGATCAGGATTTATTGTATCATCAGGTGGCAGAGCTTACCAATCAGCAAAAGTTCAACAAAGTATTTCTTATTGGCGAAGAAATTATTCGCTATCAAAATCTTTTTAAATCAGAGGTTTTACTATTCAATTCCGTTGAAGAGCTTATTGATAGTCATTTACTTAACAATATTCAAAACGAAATCATTTTGTTGAAAGGTGCCAGGAAATTTGGTATTGATCGACTGAAAGCTTATCTCGAACTTCAAAAGCATGATACTGTTCTGGAAGTCAACTTAAATAGTATTCTAAATAATATAAATGTCCACAAATCATTGCTTAAACCTTCAATTAAAATGATGGCAATGGTGAAAGCTTATTCCTACGGTCTTGGCGGATATGAAATTGCAGAATTTCTCCAGCATCATCATATTGATTATCTAGGTGTTGCCTATGCGGATGAGGGTGTTTCTTTAAGAAAAAATGGGATTACAATTCCTGTTATGGTCATGAATCCAGAGCAACACAGTTATGAAAGCATCATCGATTATCGTCTGGAGCCTGAAATATACAGTTTTCGGGTGTTGCAGCTGTTTTATGAACAATTAGCTAGTAAAGGTTTAGAGAAAGATTATCCTATCCACATTAAACTGGAAACTGGGATGCATCGTTTAGGTTTTAAACCTGATGAACTTGATGATCTAGGTGAAATGCTGCATAAAATGGGTGTAAAAGTAGCATCAGTATTCAGTCACCTTTCTTCAGCTGATGATACTTCTGAAGATGAGTATACGAGAGAACAGATAGAAGTCTTTTCAAATGGTGTTAAAGTTCTTTCCCAAAAGCTTGGTTATCAGCCGATCCGCCATATTTTAAATACGGCCGGAATCGTAAATTATTCCGAATATCAGTATGATATGGTTAGAATAGGGATCGGAATGGTTGGTCTGACTACAAATATTGAAGTGAAGAAACAGCTTAGAAGTGCGGTCACCTTTAAAACAGTTATCTCACAAATATCTGAGGTTAAAGCGGGTGAAACGATTGGATATAACAGAAAATTTCGGGCAGAGAAAAATACTAGAATTGCAACTCTTCCCGTTGGTTATGCTGATGGTATCCCGCGATTAATCGGCAACAAAATCGGGCGAGTAGGAATCAAAGGACATTATTATCCTATTGTAGGAAATGTTTGCATGGATATGCTAATGGTGGATATCGGTGATGCACGGGTAAATGAGGGTGACGAGGTTATTATATTTAATGCGAAACCATCTTTGGAAGAATTTGCAACTTATTGCCAAACAATACCTTATGAAGTTCTAACTTCTATTTCGCGTCGTGTGAAACGTGTTTACATCAAAGACTAATGAAAAACATTCTTGCTTTCCTACTTATTCTTTCAAGTTTTTTCATATCTGCCCAAGGTATTCAGAAAAAAGCGGATAAGCCACGTCCTAAAATAGGACTAGCACTTTCAGGTGGCGGTGCGAAAGGATTTTCTCATATAGGAGTGCTGAAAGTTTTGGATTCTTTAGGAGTAAAAGTCGATTACATCTCCGGCACAAGTATGGGAGCTATCGTTGGAGGGCTGTATGCCTCTGGGTACAGCGGCAAAGAAATCGAAAAAATCGTTATGGAAACCGATTTCTATAACATCATTGCTAATGAAAAGAGTCGACAGGAATCTACATTTTTTAGTAAGACCGTAGATAAATACATCATAAGTCTACCGGTTAAAGACGGTAAAATAAATGTCTTACCCAAAGCTATATCCACTGGTCAGAAGAACATTTATCTATTAAAAGAACTTTTCAAGAATGTTTCGACTATTGATGACTTCTCAAAGTTGCCAATCCCATTTATGTGCGTGGCAACCAATCTTGAAAGCGGAAAGACTGAAATCTTTGAAAAGGGAGATTTGGTCAGTGCTATTATGGCAAGTTCAGCATTTCCATCGTTGATGGATCCTGTGAAAATTAATGATTCGTTATATATTGATGGTGCCATGACGATCAACTATCCTTCAAAACCATTGAAAGACAAAGGAATTGATATCGTCATTGGGGTCGATTTAAGTCAAGGATTAGCTACCAGAGATAAGTTAGGTTCTGCAGTTGATATTCTTAATCAAGTCATTGATTTTGGAATTCAGCAAGAGACCAAAAATCAGTACAAGTACACTGACATTAATATCAAGCCCGATCTAGATGGTTATTCAGCCACAAGTTATGGTGATAAAAGAGCCATATTAGACTCAGGCTATGTAAAAGCACATGAATACATCCAACCTTTAAATTTATTGCCCAAACGTGAAGATACAGCACTGAGAGCTCCTATGAGCAGTGTATATTCCAACGTCTACAAAATAGACAGTCTTATTGTGGATAACAACCGTATTTTTTCACAAAGTTATGTACAAGGTAAGATGAATTTACGCCTACCCTCATTGCAGACCTATGGAGGCATTAACCAAATGATTGATCGACTTTATGCTACTAATAACTATACTTTGATCAATTACGATATCATCCAGCAGGATAATCAGAATATTTTAAAACTTAATGTTACTGAAGATAATACTCGTTTCTTTGTGAAATTCGGTTTACATTATGATGAGATTTTCAAGACCGGACTATTATTAAATGTTACCGGAAAAAGATTACTGTTTCGAAATTCGATTATTTCCTTAGATGTCGTAGTAGGCGATCAACCCAGATATTATTTAAATTACTTTATAGACAATGGTTATATACCAGGATTTGGAATGTATGCATCTGGAATGTCGTTGGATTTAAGAGACCTTGATGGTAATCTTCATGAAGAATGGAACTGGTTAAGGAACGAGGCTTTTATCCAGTCGATCTGGCGAGATAAATATGCGATTGGAGCAGGATTAAGTCATGATTATTTTGAGTCCAAAAATATATCCCAAAACGCTTATCACGACCATAATAATTTTATCAATGCTTTTGCCTTCATAAAAAATGATACACAGAACGATAAAAATTTCCCTACTAAAGGGATTTTACTCCACATTGAAGGTAAAGTGCTGGATCTCCTAAATGATGATCAGGAAGGTAGAACGATTCAGGGTAAAGTCGTAAGTAATTTAAATTTTCCTATTAGTCCAAAATTAACTTACCAGCTAAATCTTTTTGGTGGTATTACTTTAGGTGAAACCGAAAATAAATATTACGATTACCGAATTGGTGGCATATTCGTACAAAACCTCGGAAACTTTGTGAACTTCGGGGGCTACGAATTCGGCTCGATATCTTCTGAGAATATTTTTTATGCTTCAAACAAATTCCAGTATAATATCTACAAAAGTTATTTTCTGGATGCTTCCGTTAATTTTGCCAATATGTTTTCAGACATTGCGGTAGATGATATCGTTAATATTTCGGAGAGTTCTTTTGGTGTAACCGCTGGATATAAGTCCGCTTTTGGCCAAATTAAGATCAATTACAGTCATTCAATCAATAGACAATTAAATAGTTTCAGTGTAATTCTAGGACACTGGTTTTAAGATGATACATTTATTTTTTGAAGATATAGACCCTATAGAAATTCCAGAGCATACTAAAATTTGGCTTGAACAAGTCATTTCTCTCGAAGGTAAAAAACTCGGAGATATCAATTATATCATTTGTGATGACGAACATTTGTTAAAAGTGAATCAAGATTTTCTAAATCATGATTACTATACGGATATCATCACTTTCGACTATGTGAAGGGAAAAAATATCTCCGGTGATATTTTCGTATCTTTGCCGCGCATTTCAGAAAATGCAGTTCTTCACCAAAAAGATTTTGAATCTGAATTACTTAGGGTTCTCGTTCATGGTGTTTTACACTTGTGTGGTTATAAAGATAAATCAGATGAGCAAGCTACTGAAATGAGATTAAAAGAAGATTTTTATATAGATTATTACGGAAATGTTTCACGTGGAACATTAGAAAATTAGAGAATGATATCAGAAAAATATGATGTAATTGTAGTTGGTGCTGGTCACGCAGGTTGTGAAGCAGCAGCAGCTGCTGCAAACATGGGATCAAAAACACTTTTGATCACCATGAATATGCAAACTATAGGACAAATGTCCTGTAATCCTGCGATGGGTGGGATCGCAAAAGGCCAGATTGTTAGAGAAATTGATGCAATGGGAGGATACTCCGGAATCATTGCAGACAAATCAGCCATTCAGTTTAAAATGCTGAATCTCTCTAAAGGACCGGCAATGTGGTCGCCCAGAACCCAAAATGATAGGATGCTATTTGCGGAAGAATGGAGGTTAGCACTTGAAAACACACCAAATCTTGACTTCTTCCAAGACATGGTAAAAAACCTTATTATCGAAAATAATACCGTAACAGGCGTAGTAACATCACTAGGGATTACTATTTCCGGTAAATCGGTCGTTTTAACAAACGGCACTTTCTTGAATGGTTTAATTCACGTGGGCAACAAACAGCTGGGAGGTGGAAGAATGGGTGAACCGCGTGCTTTTGGAATTACTGAACAGCTTGTTTCTCTCGGCTTTGAAGCAGGTCGAATGAAAACTGGGACCCCGCCTCGTGTGGATGGTCGTAGTCTAGATTATTCCAAAATGGAGGAACAGAAGGGCGATCAAAATCCGCAAAAATTCTCCTATACCGATACGCCAAAGCTCATTCATCAGCGCAGTTGTCATATCGTTTATACGAATGAAACCGTTCATGATATTTTACGTGAAGGTTTCGATCGTAGTCCTATGTTCAACGGAACTATTCAAAGTATAGGTCCTCGTTATTGCCCAAGTATTGAAGATAAAGTAAACCGTTTTGCAGAGCGAAACAGACATCAACTTTTCGTAGAACCAGAAGGCTGGAAAACCATTGAAATTTATGTCAACGGATTTAGTTCATCGCTTCCAGAAGATGTCCAGATCAAGGCGATGAAACACATTCCTGGCTTTGAGAACGTAAAAGTTTTCCGTCCTGGCTATGCAATAGAATATGATTACTTCCCTCCTACCCAGTTAAACCACACGCTTGAGACTAAATTAATTTCTAATCTTTATTTTGCAGGACAAATTAATGGTACAACAGGTTATGAAGAGGCTGCAGGACAAGGGCTGATGGCCGGCATCAATGCACATAATAAAGTTCATGGTAAAGAGAATTTCATATTAAACAGAGATGAGGCTTATATAGGGGTTTTAATTGACGATTTAATCACTAAAGGCACGGAGGAACCTTATCGAATGTTTACCTCAAGAGCGGAATATCGCTTATTACTAAGACAAGATAATGCCGATATTCGACTTACCGAAAAAGCTTATAACTTAGGGTTAGCAGACGAACAAAGGTTAAAAAATGTTCATAATAAAATTGAGGAAAGCCAAAAGTTGGAAGAATTCTTAAAAGAAACTTCTTTAAAACCTGGTATTATAAATCCTGTTTTAGCAGAAATTGAATCCTCTCCTGTGGACCAAGCCTATCGTGCTGCACAAATTTTAACCCGTCCTAATATGACTTTAGAAAAATTAAGTGTAATAAATCCCATTGGTGAACAGCTGAACAGCTACTCGGATGAAGTTAAGGAACAAGCCGAAATCAATATAAAATACAAAGGTTATATCGAAAAGGAAAAGGAAAATGTTGCAAAACTAAATCGTTTGGAAACTATTAGAATTCCTGAAGAATTTGATTTTTCAAAAATCTCCTCTTTGTCTTCTGAAGCTAAACAAAAGCTAAATAAAATTCAACCAAAAACAATTGCACAAGCAAGCCGAATTAGTGGAGTTTCTCCGGCCGATATCAATGTGTTATTGATATATTTAGGTAGATAGTTTCACGTGAAACATAAAGAATGAAAGTAAAAGATTACTTCTTATCAAAGCAGATCTTTGAGTTAAAGGAAACAGAAATCCCTGGAGTCTTAAAGACTTCGCCTATTCCTGAAGATTTAGATAAGTACTATGAGAGTCCGGATTACATTTCGCACAATCAAGATCAAGGCGGTTTGAAAGAAAAATTGTATAAACAATTTCAGAAGCTCAATCTAAATTTTAAAAGAAACCTCTTAGCTAAAGAATTGCCAAAAAGAGCAAATGTTTTAGATTATGGATGCGGTGCGGGCGAATTTCTTAAATTTATTGAAGATGATTTTACCACCTTTGGTTACGAACCTAGTGTCATAGCAAGAAATTATGCAGAAAAAAAATTGTCTAGAACAAAGCTTATTTCTGACCTGAATGAAATCGAAGATAATTATCTAGATGCGATAACACTTTGGCACGTATTCGAACATATTGAAGATCAAGATGTTAAGCTAGAATCATTCTATAATAAACTGAAACACAACGGTTTACTAATTATAGCAGTCCCAAACCATTCTTCTTATGATGCGCAGAAATATAAGCAGTTTTGGGCAGCTTATGATGTACCGAGGCATATTTTTCACTTTTCGAAATCCGGAATGGAGAAAATGATGAACAATAATAAGTGGATTATTAAATATACACGTCCTCTCCTATTCGACGCGTTTTACATTTCAATGTTGAGCGAAAAATATAAAAAATCACCATTATTTTGGCTAAAAGGCTTCATCTTTGGAGCAATTTCGAATTTTAAAGCGTCAAAAAGCGGCGAATTTTCCAGTGTGATATATGTGATTCAAAAAAAATAGTTTTTCAATTTTTGAGCTGTTTCTGAGATTGATTTTTTGGAAAGAATTTAATAAAAAAACCTGCTTCGAGCAGGTTTTTGTTTTTTATTCATTTATAGCTTTAACTCCTGGTAATTCCTTTCCTTCCAAACTTTCTAACATCGCGCCTCCTCCTGTAGAAACATAACTCACTTTATCATCGTAACCAAATTGTTTTACGAAAGCGACACTATCACCTCCCCCAACTAGAGAAAATGCACCCAATTTAGTTGCTTCGGCAATACTATCACCCAACGCCTCCGTTCCTGCTGAAAAATTAGGCATTTCGAAAACTCCTATCGGACCATTCCACAATATTGTTTTAGAATCCATAATCACGTCATTAAACAACATTCTGGTCTTATTTCCGACATCCATACCCATCCAACCATCAGGAATATCATAGATATCTGTTTCGCCACGCTGAGCATCATTGTTAAACTCATCAGCAATGATGGTATCAACAGGTAAATATACTTGAACGTTTTGTTGTTTGGCTTTCTCTAAAATCTCTAGAGCAAGATTCATCTTATCTTCTTCTAATAATGAATTACCAATATTTCCTCCGAGAGCTTTAATAAAAGTAAAAGCCATACCACCACCAATAATAAGGTTATCAACTGCTGGCAACATGTTTTCTATAATAGTAATTTTACTGGAAACTTTCGATCCACCAAGAATAGCAGTTACTGGCTTGTCTCCACTACCTAAAACTTTCTCGATCGCCTCTAACTCCTTAGCCATCAGTAAACCGAAAAATCTAGTTTGTGGAAAGAATTGTGCAATTACCGCTGTAGAAGCATGCTCACGATGGGCAGTTCCGAAAGCATCATTTACGTAAGCATCAGCATATTTTGCTAATTTCTCAGCAAATACTTTATCTCCCGACTCTTCTTCATTATAGAACCTTAAATTTTCTAAAAGTAGAATTTCTCCAGCTTTCAGGTCTCCTGTCATTTGTGTAGCATCATCACCTAAACAATCCGGACAAAATCTAACGGTCTTTCCTAAAATTTCTTCAACAGCAGGAACGATATTCTTCAATGAAAACTCTTCTGAAAACTGTCCCTTTGGTCTTCCCAAGTGGGTCATCAATATGACAGAGCCACCATCGTTAAGAATTTTGTCTAAGGTTGGCTTTACCGCTTCAATTCGAGTGGTATCTGTAACTTTTAAGTCTGCACTTTGCGGAACATTAAAGTCTACCCTTACTAGAGCTTTTTTTCCGTTAAAATCGAAATCGTTCACTGTTTTCATAAATTATGCTGTTTTTAGTATTACAAATTTAAGATTAATTCGGGGCTTCTGAAATTTAAAAGCTTTTAAAATTCCACAATCCACCAAGGCTCATTTATTCAACATCAAATTTAATTTTAAAAAAAAAGAATTGAATAGTGTTGTTGAGTGTTCGGGGTTTTGGGGATAAATAAATCATCAAAAATTAACCGCACGAAAACGAAATTAAACCCGCAATTAATCCACAATGCACCTAACTCAAGATCAATAATTTAACATTTTTAATAACAATTGTTAATAAAAGTTAAGAAACATTTTTTCGGACAATGTTCTTATTGAAAACTTACTTTAATCATCTTTTGAACTTTCTTGAAATAATTATCCGGGTTTTCAAATTAAAAATGCAATACAGTTTCTTCCTGAATTATTAAAACATTTTTTCACAATACTTATCCACATCAAATGGCCAACTAATCCACAGGAATTCTGTTGAAATTGTTCATTTTCATAAACTCAACAAAATATATACCTTAATAGATGTATTATTAATTATAGATATTTAAATCTTTATTTTAATAATCTTAAATTTGTGAAGCCACACGGCTTAATCTATTGTTTTATGAAAAAAATAAGCATTGCGAGTGACCATGCAGGGTTTGTATACAAGGAAATAATCAAAAAACATTTCGCTGAAAGATTCGAAATTCAAGATTTTGGAACATTTTCTGCGGAGTCGGTAGATTATCCGGACTTTGTACATCCAAGCGCCACTTCAGTCGAAAAAGGAGAAAATGAGCTTGGAATCCTCATCTGTGGCAGTGGAAACGGGGTACAAATGACTGCTAACAAACATCAAGGCATTAGATGCGCTTTATGTTGGATGCCTGAAATTGCTGAGTTGGCAAGGAAACACAACAATGCTAATATGATCTCAATGCCTGCACGCTTCATCGCAGTAGAAGTAGCCATTGATATCGTGGAAAAATTCTTAACCACAGCATTTGAAGGTGGACGACATCAGGCAAGAGTAGATAAAATCTCATGCTAAGATGATCACTAAAACAAAAATTTATGGCTAAACGCAAAAAATTTATTTCTCATAAAAATAACCATAAACTTCAAGAAATTGGGAAGCTTATTTTGAAGTTCATGAATGAGAAATCATCCAAAATATATAACTATAAACAAATTTCCGACGGAATCGATTATCGGAATCCTAGGCAAAGAGAATTGGTTATACAAGCACTTCACAAACTTCTCGCCGCACAGCGTATCAAAGAAGTAGAGAAAGGCAAATATATTCTCAATCTTAAGATTGAAGACACCGTAACGGGTATAATAGACTTTAATCAAGCGGGTAATGCCTACGTTTCGGTCGATGGACTTGATGAAGATATCTTTATCCACTCCAAAAATGTTAAAGATGCGTTACAAGGAGATACCGTTCTTGTCGTTACTTATCATTTTAAAGGTAAAAAGTTAGAAGGCTCCGTTCTTGAGGTTTTAAAAAGAAACCGTGAAGAATTTGTAGGAACATTCCAACTCATCAATCATAAGGATTTTGGCTTTGTAGTGTGCGATAAAAAGACCATTAATACTGATATTTTCGTTCCAAAAGGTAAGATTGGTGGTGCAAAAGATGGTGAAAAGGTTCTCGTTAAAATGGTCGATTGGAAGCCCGGAGAAAAAAATCCGGAAGGAGAAATCATTAAGGTTTTAGGCTCGCCGGGAGAGCATGAAACTGAAATACATTCTATCCTTGCTGAATATGGCCTGCCCTACTCCTTCCCTGAAGAAGTAGAAAAAGAAGCTGATGAAATTGATCGACAAATCCATGACAGCGAAGTGGCAAAACGCCGCGACATGCGTAAAATTTGTACGTTCACCATCGACCCTAAGGACGCAAAAGACTTTGATGATGCATTATCCATTCAAAAATTAGATAATGGCAACTGGGAAATAGGAGTTCATATCGCAGATGTTTCTCATTATGTAACACCCGGAACTTTACTCGATGAAGAAGCATACGACCGTGCAACTTCCGTTTATTTAGTGGATCGCGTGGTGCCGATGCTTCCCGAGGTTTTAAGTAATGATGTATGTTCTTTACGCCCGAATGAGGATAAATATACTTTTTCAGCAGTATTCGAAATGAATGAAAAAGCTGAAGTAGTAAAAGAATGGTTTGGTAGAACTGTTATTCACTCAGACCGTCGATTTACCTACGAAGAAGCTCAGGAAAGAATTGAAACTAAGGAAGGAGATCTGGCAGAAGAAATCCTCGAACTCGATCATCTGGCTAAAATCCTTCGTAAAGAAAGAATTAACAATGGTGCTATTACCTTCGATAGAAGCGAAGTTCGTTTCAATTTAGATGAAAATAATGAGCCTATTGGAGTTTACTTTAAAATCAGCAAAGATTCTAATCATTTAATCGAAGAATTCATGCTTTTAGCAAACCGCAAGGTCTCTGAATTTGTTTCACTGAACCGAAAAGGAGAGCCAAACGGAAATACTTTTATTTATCGTATTCACGACGATCCGGATCCTACCAAACTTGAGGCATTAAGAGATTTTGTATCAACTTTCGGTTATAAAATGGATTTAGCGAATACTAAAAAAGTAGCTGAATCTCTTAATCGATTACTTACTGATGTTAAAGGCAAAGGGGAAGAAAATATGATCGAAACGCTCGCTATGCGTTCTATGAGTAAAGCAGTCTACTCTACCAATCCTATTGGTCATTACGGACTTGGATTTGAGTATTACACACACTTTACTTCTCCTATTCGGCGTTATCCCGACTTAATCGCACATCGTTTATTGCAACATTACCTGGATGGCGGAAAATCTCCGAATAAAGATGAATTCGAAGAAAAAAGCAAGCACTGCAGTGCGATGGAAAGATTAGCAGCAGATGCTGAAAGAGATTCTATAAAATTCATGCAGGTGAAGTTCATGGAGAAACACCTGGGAGAAGAATTTACAGGCGTTATTTCCGGTGTTGCAGACTTTGGTTTCTGGGTGCAGATTCCAGAAAATGGAGCTGAAGGTCTTATCAAACTGCGTGATTTAATGGATGATTCTTATACATATGATCCTAAAATTCACGCGGTAGTAGGATCACGAACCGGAAATCAATATCAACTCGGAGATGAAGTCAGGATTAAAGTAACAAAAGCCAACCTAATCCAAAAACAGTTAGATTTTAAAATCATCAACGAGTAGTAAGTAACGAAGAATAAGTTCTGTATGATTGAACTCATTTTGTCTGCCATTGGACTGGGCGTGATGTTAAGTCTGGTGTTTATTGGTCCCATATTTTTCCTTTTAATAGAAACCAGTTTCTGTCGAGGTCCCAAGCATGCAATTGCTTTGGATTTTGGCGTCATTACAGCCGATATCCTTTGCATTACTGCTGCCTACCTAGCGAGTGGAGATTTGGTACAACTTATTGACAAACATCCCAGTTTTTACCGAATTACTGCATTAATTATCTTGGTTTACTCTGTATATATGATTGTTTCGAAGACAAAAATGCACCTCACGGGAGAAGAGAAATTGATCAGTCAGAATTACCTGAAGACTTTCTTTAACGGATTTTTCTTTAATATTGTGAATATAGGCGTAGTGCTATTCTGGTTAGTGACGGTAATTTCAGTCCGAAATGCCTATCCAAACCTACAGGATTTTATACTTTATATTGCCATTGTGATGGGTACCTACTTAATAATCGACTTTTTAAAAATTTACTTGGCGAAGCAATTTCATGAAAAGCTCACCGAGAAAATTGCTGGTCAAATAAGGAAAGTCGTAGGCTATATTCTAGCGGTTTTCAGTGTATTTATTTTTTTACAAAGTTTCAAGTCCTTCAACCAATTCGATAAAAGATTGGAGGAAGCCGGACGATTAGAACAAGAAATTTCACAACCATGAGTGCCGTTCAGTTTCCGAAGTCCCTTTCAACAGGAGATAAAATAGCAATTATCTCCCCTGCCGGAAAAGTTACTCCCATCCAGTTAGAGAAAGGTTTAGAACGAATTCAATCGATGGGCTACGAACCGATATTGGGCAAACATTTGTATACCGAATATCAACATGGCTATCCGTATGCAGGCACTGAAAAGCAGCGGATTGAGGATATAAACTGGGCATTAAATGATCCTGAAATTTCCGCAATCTGGACTTCCCGTGGCGGTTATGGATGCCAGCATTTATTAGATTATCTTGATTTGCAAGATTTTAAAAATGAACCCAAGTGGTATATTGGTTATTCAGATAATACCGCAGTACAAAGCTATCTTCTACAACAAGGCTTCGCGTCGATTCATGCACAGACAATCAAAACATCTAATTTTGGTGTTAGTGATGATGGTTACAGTCTTACTTTTGATCTTTTAAGCGGTAAGATTGAAGATTTCAGTCTTGAAAATCATCCTCTTAATAAATTTGGAACTGCCAATGGCCAACTTGTGGGAGGAAACTTAGCCTTAGTTTATGCCTTATTGGGCACGCCCTATTCTTTCAATTTTGAAGATAAAATTCTATTCATAGAGGAAATTGGAGAGAAGTTTTATGCACTTGATCGTATGCTGATGGCTTTAGAGCATGCTGGAGTTTTCAAAAAGATAAAAGGTTTAATCATCGGCGGTATGACTCTAATGGATGATGAAAGAGAAAATCCTGCTTACGAACATGCCTTTGATGAGTTTGCTTTTCAACTTATCTCGGAACGTATAGCACAGTACAATTTCCCTACTCTATTTGCTTTTCCAAATGGTCATATTTATGAAAATTTACCGCTCATAATTGGTGCCAATGTAGAACTCATAGTAGAGGATCGGCCTACTTTGAAATACCTTTTGTAATGGCAGAACATAACGATTTTGGTCAGCTTGCAGAAAAATTAGCGACAGAGTTTCTAACTACGAAAGGATTTGAAATCATTGCCAGAAACTATCGATACAATCATGCTGAAATAGACATCATTGCAGAAAACAAAGAGTTGATTATCATTGTAGAGGTTAAAGCACGAAGCTATAACACCATCATACCACCTGAAGAAGCAGTTAATCAACTAAAAATAAAGTCAATTGTGAAAGCTGCTGATGCTTTTTTAAAGCAAAATCCAACGGATAAGGAAGTTCGGTTCGATATTATCACGGTGCTACCCGATCATCAAGGAAATTTACAAATTACCCATTTAGAAGATGCTTTCGAAAGTTTCGAGTCCAATTAAAAAATAGTATGAAAACAGTCTTAATTACCGGAGCCACTTCCGGGATTGGCGAAGCCACCGCACGTTTGCTTGCAAAAAATTATCGAATCATTGCCTGTGGACGAAATGCTGATGCTTTGCAAACTCTACATAAAGAACTTTCAGCCCAGACAGAAATTATATGCCTGAAATTTGACCAACGAGATTTGGAAGAAGTTAAAAATGCAATGGAAAGTTTACCCGAAGACTGGAAGCAGATTGATGTTTTGATCAATAATGCAGGGAACGCACATGGCTTAGAGTCCCTTGTTGAAAGCAATATTGAGGATTGGGACAACATGCTCGACGGAAATGTGAAAGGCCTGTTGTACGTTTCTAAACAGATAATCCCGGGGATGATTAACCGAAAATATGGACATATTGTTAATATTTCTTCGGTGGCGGCTCGACAAACCTATGCCAATGGCGTCGTTTATTGTGCTTCTAAAAAGGCAGTGGACGTCATTTCTGAAGGAATGCGTCTTGAACTTACAGAATCCGGAATCAAAGTAACCAATATACAACCAGGTTTGGTAGCAACAAACTTTTCTAAAGTACGTTTTAAAGGTGATGAAGAACGGGCGAAAACAGTTTACCAAGGTTATAAAGCTTTAGAGCCTAATGATATTGCAGATGCTATTGCCTATTGTATAAACGCTCCGAAGCATGTCACGATTTCAGACCTAACAATTTATCCTAGCGCGCAAAGCGAGCCTCGAACCGTTTATAAAAATATTTAGTACTTCCCGGCTATTTGATAACTTTGCTGCATGAAAATTCTACATCTTGAAACCTCTTCCAAAAATTGTTCAGTAGCCATATCAGATGGTGAGGAAATATTGTGTGTTTGTGAAGAAGTTTCAGAAAATTATAAACAATCCGAAAGTCTTCACACCTTTGTTCAATGGGCTTTGGAGGGAGCAGGAATTAATCTTAATGAATTGGATGCGGTTTCAGTAGGTTCCGGGCCGGGATCTTATACCGGATTAAGGATTGGTTCATCAGCTGCAAAGGGTTTCTGTTACGGTTTGAAAATTCCGCTTATCGCAGTGAGTTCTATGCAAACGATGATAGAGCCATTATTAGGACAAAACTACAGGTATATCGTTCCTTTAATCGATGCACGACGAATGGAGGTTTATACGGCCGTTTATGATGGTAAATCGGGAGAGATGATCAGGCCTATAGAACCTATGATATTAGATGAGATCTCTTTTTCTGAATTTAAAGAGGATAAAATTATTTTTATAGGTGATGGAGCAGCAAAAGCACAAACAATTTTAAATTTATCTCACGCAGATTACAAACCCGAAATTTATCCATCGGCAAAATACCTTATAAAAAAGTCCATTGAAAAATTCAACAATAAAGACTTCGAGGATACTGCTTATTTTGAGCCTAATTACTTGAAAGATTTTCAAGGAGTTAAGAAAAAGAAAACCGAAGATTAACTTCGGTTTTTATTTTATTTCGATGGTTTGATTGAGAGGCTCCACTCGATTATTTCCTTTTTGTAATCTCTTATTTTGAAGCTGATTCTGCCTGTTTTGATTGGGAGCAGAAGGTGTTGGCAGTGGATCTGGTGTTGAAATTTCCTGACGAGTAGCTGGTGCTACGGTTTGGTTAGTTACATTTCCGTTTTCATCCGTTAATTCGATATTAAGATCGCTTTTCAAGTATTTTAGCATTTCTATAGCTCTCCTGCCTTCTGTAGTCTGAGGGTAATTTAATGCGATTTGTTCAAGTTGAAGAATCATAATCTCTTTTCCGGCAGTTTTGCCAGCATTAAAAGCATTTAAGAGCGCAAATTTAGGCACTAGAGCATCCTTGGGATACTTTTCCAAAGCTTCATCAACGAGCGTGCGACTTTCCTCATATTTCTCGTCTGAATAAAGGGAGAACGCATCAGTATACATTTTTTCCACCTCTACAGATGACTTTCCAAAATCATTATTACGCGGATTCTTAACGAATTCGGCATAAGAAGTATACGGAAAATCACTCAGAATCATCTGTTTAGCTCTCTCTGCAGCACTCGGATTTTTTTCGTAATTGAAAGCGAAAATACTGTACAAGGCCTGAAGCTTCGTCTCTTCGTCGGGTTGATGATCTACCAACTCATAAAGTGTTTTCGTAGCCAAAGGTGTATCAGAAAAGTAACTTTCATACATTCTTCCAAGTCCCAGGCTTGCGGTGTCGCGAGCTATTTTTAATTCATTTATAATTCGATGATCAGTAGGAATCTGTTCTATGTAATACGCCGGCTCCAAACGTCGAGGATTAGGTGCCGTGGCGATGCCCATTGCTTCGTTCTTCAAATCTTCCAAAGAAGTTCCTCGCGCCGAAGTCCTCCAGTTATCGTTGAGCGAACGGTTTCCCCACACTTGTCGGAAAGTGGATTCTCCTTTCGCGACAGTACTTTGATTGGCAAAATAAAAACCGCCTTTAGTACTGCCGAAATCTTCAAAACCTCCTGTATTACCGGCAAAAATTGAATTTGCTGAGTAATCTCCGGTGTCAAATCCTCTACTTCTCTCCTCTTTTTTTCGAGCTATTTCTTCAGCCGCTTCTTTTGCTTTAATTTTCTCGATGTAGTGGTTGAAGTAGGCGATTTTTTCCTGTTCAGGCATTTTTGTTAGAGCCAAAATACTGTCGTTTTTACGGATGAGATAGTAGTTAGCAGATACTGATTTAATATTTTCAGCACTTTCCTGAAGTAAAATTTTAGTCGGCTGGTATGTCATCACCGCCAATGCCGAATCATAAAACACGCCTGCTGACAGGTAATCGCTTTCTTCAAAATATCCTTTTCCAATCTCATAATAATTAAGCCCTCGAATCTGTGGATCAGACATTTTCTCTTTTAACGATTGCGCAAAAAAAGCTTTGGCTTCCTCTTTTTTTCCAGCCTTGTTAGCCATTAATCCGAGTGCATAGTAAAACTCGTTTTTGCGGGAAGCGTAAGTTCCTTTCTTACTGATTTGTTCCAAGTAGGATTTTGCACCTTCATAGTCATCTTCTGCACCATTAAAAGTCTTTGCAATCTCGATCTGCGACTTCACTTCAAACTCAAAGTCATTAGAATTTTTATAAGCCGAAACGAAACTTTCTCGAGCTTCTCCATTCCGGTCCAGATTTGCTAAAATTTGCCCGCGAAGAAAGGCAATCCTGCTTCGGAGTTCTCTATTTTTATTTAATGCAAAAGCTTCTTCTAACTCCTCTACTGCTTCCTCTTTTTTTCCGGCTTGTAAGAGCATTTCTGAATGATAAACACTTAAAAGTTTGCGGTATTCTTTTTTAAGACGCCTGTCATCTTTTAGGCTAAGGAAGATTTCTTCGGAGCGATAAAAATCGCCCATTTTCGACAGCGCTAAGCCTTGATAAATTTTAGCAAGCGGAAGTCTTTTATCATTCCGCATATTTGCAAAAACGTAGTTTAAACCGTCTAAGGCTTGTAAAGGTTTGTTTTGATAAATGCGCGACTGAGCCAAGAGAATATGGGCATCAAAAATTCTTTTGTTTTTTTCTTCACCACCTTTTAGCAAAGAATATTTTGAGATTGCTTTTAAAGCTTTGGCTTCGGAAATCTCTAAAATCGTAGCACCAGTTTTCGGACGTTGCTGCAAATTGGCACTATTTGGATCTCCGGGCATACCGGGACCCATTAATCCATTTGCTACAGGATCTTCTCCCAACAATCCTCTCTCTACGTTGGTTCCTAAAGGCTGTTCGTCATAGGTAAGCAATTGAATATACGGGGCATAGAAATTATCAACATGCATTTGGTCACGATTACGAAATTCTGTTTCCAATGCGTCCTTACTGTTAAAAAGGGTGTTGTAATAGGTGAAAAAACCTTTCATAAACGCCGAATCACCCGATTTTTTTCGGGAAGAACACGATTGCAGAACCGTAATAGAAAGAAGAAATAGCAGGGTTCTTTTCATGGAAGTATAACTTGTAAAGTGCCGAAATATTATGATTGCGCGGTAATTGGATAAATGTAGGAAATTTTTGAATTAGTTTTCTGATTCGAAATCTTTTAAGATTTGGTAAAGCAGATGTGTTGGAAGTCCCATAATTGTGTAAAAACTGCCTGTTATTTTTGATATTTTAGCCATACCGAGCCATTCTTGTATGCCGTACCCTCCAGCTTTATCAAACGGTTTATAGTAATTGATGTAAAAATTGATTTCGTCCTCCGTCATGTGCTCCACCTCTACCCTTGCAACATCAGTTTTGGTAATGGTTTTTGAGGAATTTCTAACGGTAATTCCGGTGTAAACTTCGTGGGTCGTCCCCGCAAGTTGTCTCAACATATCCACAGCCTCTTCGCTATTTTGAGGTTTTCCTAAAACTCGATGATGTACAGCGACCACAGTGTCTGCCGTTATTAGAACTTCATCATGTTGAAGTTGTAGATAGGCTTTTGACTTAAGGTCAGAGAGATAACCCGCAATTTCAGAGGGTAATAATGAGGAAGGATAAATTTCGTCACAATCAATACCAACTACTTCAAAATCATATCCCAAATTTTGTAGAAGTTCTTTTCTTCGCGGCGAATTGGAAGCGAGTAAAATTTTCATAGATATTAAACGCTTTTCGTGTGATCTTCATGCCACTTACCCTGCACTTTCATAACTTGCTCAATTACATCACGAACTGCGCCTTTACCGCCATGTATGGGTGAAATATATTCTGAAACTTCCTTCACTTCTGGAACGGCATTTATGGGACACGTGGAAATACCAGCAACCCGAAGAATACTCAGATCAGGAATATCGTCTCCCATTGTGAGGATTTCATTGTGCTGTAAATTATATTTATTGCGAAATTCTTCCAATTTTTCAAACTTGTTGGAAATTTTAGCATAGTAATCTGTTACGCCTAAGTAGTTGATGCGGTTTCTTACAGAAGCATCGTCACCACCAGTAATCACACAGATTTTGTAATCGTTTTTAACAGCTTTTACAACGGCATATCCGTCAAGAGTGTTCATCACACGACACATGCTCATATCTGGCATTAAGTAAACACTTCCATCGGTGAAAACTCCGTCTACATCAAATACGAAGGCTTTTATATTCTGTAACTTCTGTTTATAACTCATACATTTCTTTTATGGATTTGTTCATCGTTTTATAAATTTCCAGAGGCATTTCTTTCAAAAGTTCCTGGTGTAATTCCAAAATTCTTAAATCATTGCGGACTGCTGGTCCGGTTTGTGCCAATTTTGGTTCGATTTCTCGAATTTTAGAGGTTGTTTCTTCAATTAAAGGCCAAAAATAGTCGAAAGGTATTTCTTGTGCATCAGAAATTTCTTTGGCGCGCGCATAAAGATGATTTACAAAATTGCATGCAAATACGGCAGTGAGATGCACATACTTTCTTTTTTCATACGTGGAAGAAATCACTTTATCGGAAATCTTTAGCGCCAAACTTTTCAAAGCGATTATCTCTTCATTGTTTTCTGCTTCAATAAAAAAGGGAATTTCCTTATAAACTAAATCTTTAGTTTTTGAAAATGTTTGGAGTGGGTAGAAACTTGCTTTACGATAATCGCCTGTGAGTATTTCTTTAGGTAGCGAGCCTGAAGTATGAGCGACAAGGCAATCCTTCTTGGTAATTAGGGTGGAAATTTCCTTTACGGCATCATCATTCACACAGATTATATAAAGTTCAGCATCTTGTAGATCACTGATTGAATAAGGAATGTTGAAATTTTCGGAAATTTCAGCCAACGCCTTTTCGTTTCTACCATAAATTTGGGAAACTTCGATGTTATTGAGGTAAAACGCTTTGGCTAAATGGTAAGCAACATTTCCTGAGCCCAGGATTACAGTCTTCATTATAATGTAATATCAACAAATATAATTATTTTGATTTGGACTAAAAATTGAAATACTATCTTTAACTTTCCATTTAATTTATCATCAAAACACTGAATGCATCTCCATGAAGATTAAGGAAGAAGAAATTATCGGGTTGATGTCCGCTGAACAAACTCGCGAAAAAGGTGTTCGGCTGATGATGGATGCATATCAGAGCAGACTTTATTGGCATATCAGAAGAATTATTGTAGACCACAGCCTTGCGCAGGATGTGTTGCAGGATACCTTCATTAAAGCCTATCAAAATTTTCATCAGTTTAAGAGGGACAGTCAACTTTATACATGGTTGTATCGCATTGCCACCAATGAATCGTTGCAGCAGTTGAATAAACTGAAGAGAATGCAGAAAACAGACGAAGATGCAGAATATTATCTTCAGAATTTGGTAGCAGATAATGCAGGGACAGAAGCTGAAGACATACAAATACTTCTACAAAAAGCCATACAGTCTTTGCCGGAAAAACAGAAACTGGTGTTCAACATGAGGTATTATGAAGACTTACCTTACGACGAAATATCAGAAATATTAGAGATGTCGGTGGGCACCTGTAAGACCAATTACCATTATGCAAAACAGAAGGTAGAAGATTACATCAAACAGAATTACAAAGAATAATAGTATGAAAATGAATACCCATTGGAATACAGAAGAGAAGATGAAAGATTTTAATATCGAAAATTTAGAGCGCAAAAACATTTACAGCATACCGGAAAATTTTTTCTCTGATATGCAACAAAATGTCATGCAAGAAATAAGACCACAAAAGAAAGCCAAAGTAATTAATTTTAATTGGGCTTATGCAGCGGCAGCGGCAGTGGCAACCATTTTTGGAGTAACTTTTTATATGAATCAGGATGAAACAGTGTCCCAAAACTTTGCACAAGGACAAGAGACTGATAATCAATATAGAACAAGTTCGGCTACCGTTACCCCTGAAAAAGTAGAAGCCAGAATGGCTTATCAAACTTTAGCGCAGGATTTAACTTTAGTATCTAATACCAATCCAAAAGATGAAACAAAACCAGAAGTAAATGCTGTTTCTGCTAAAGTTGAAGAACCAATTTCAGTTAAACAGAATCCTGAAGTTCAGGTGGACCAGATTTTAGGAACTATCTCTTCTGCTGAATTAGCAGATTTAGGTAGAAATGTGGAACAGGATGTTTATTTGGATTTGTATTACTAAACAAAAAGAAGGATGAAAAAGATTTTATTTTTGCTGATGGCCGTTTTAACCGCTACTTACAGCTTTGCACAAGAACAAAAGTACGACTGGAAAGCCATGAGTCCCGAGCAACGCAAAGAGGTGATAAAAAAAATGAACCCCGAGCAGCGTATGCAATTGTTAAAGCAGTTTCGCGAAAATATGATGGTTACAGAGTTAGAAGTTCCGCAAAGCGATCAGCCAGAATTTAAAGCGCTCTATAACGAATATCAGGCAAAGCAAAATGCAATTAAAAGTCGATTCAAATCTAATCAGGATTATGAAAAGATGTCCGACGAAGAAGCTAAGAAACAAGTAATGGAAAGTTTCGAAGTGGGGCAACAGCTTCTTGATAATCGCAAAGTTTATGCAGAAAAATTCATGAAGGTTATTAAACCACAACAAGTCCTACAGATGTTTCGCACTGAAGGTAAGATGCGAAGTAAAATTATAGATAAGAAAGACGGGCAACCTAAACCAGGCCCGCAGAGCAGGCGACCATAATAGTTTATTTTTTTAATGTTTGAGCGACCTCTGCATTTTTTTGTAGAGGTCGTTCTTTTTATACGATTTCGTGAAATTATTTTATTACCAAATCGAAAAAAGCAATATCTTTTCAAAAAAAATAAAATGACAAAATATTTATTTCTACTCTTTCCGTTAATGGTATTTTCTCAAAAAGAAGTAGACCTTCCCACGACAGGTTCTCTGAAAGATCCTTCCGGAAAGACAAAAAATCTGGTAGTTCTTGATGAAAGATCAAACCCTAATTTAGGGACGATTCAGTATAAGAATCAAACTTTACAATTTGTGACCAAAGAAGTATCTCTTAAGCAGTTTTTTGAAGATTGGTTCAAAAAAAATAATAAGAACCCTAAAGGCGACCAAAACATAGTACTTCTAATTGAAGATATTGAATTTCTTAACGAAGTAGAAGATGATAAAAACTTTTTGAAGGCAGATGTTCGTGCAAGTACATTTGTTGAGAAAGACGGGCAGTATTATTTTATTCGACGCATCAATACTACTGTTACACCGGGGGAGTTACCTAATAGTCCTCTAGGAATTTCGGTAGCTGTGCCACTGGAGTTTGCTTCCCTCATGAGAGCTTCCTATTTGATGTCCCCATCTGTTAAACCTATTACAGCAACTCAATTAAAAGATTATGCTGCAATCCTTAGTGCAGATTTACCTGTATTTCAAGGAAATACCTTAAAAGATGGTGTGTATAAGGACTACAGTTCATTTTTTAGTCAACAACCGGAGGTAGGATATCACTTGGTGCGAAATAATAATAACAATGTCACTAAAGCTAGTAATGGGCAAGAAAATATTGCGGGTCATAAAATATACGCCTACGTAGAAAATGGTGTAGCTTACAAAAACACAGCGGGAGGTTTTATGGAAATGAAAAAGGATACTGGTGGTTTCTATGTCATTTCAAATAGAGGTACGCTCGCACCGGTACAGATGGATTCTACCTACGGAATGTTTGGTTTGGTGGGTGCCGGCATTGGTGCTATCGCAACGAATGCGAAAAACAAAAAACTTCAGCAAGCGGAAAAGTATAATATTTATATCGATCCACTCTCGGGAGGATATATCTATAAAAAGTAAGTTAAGGAGATTTTCAGTCTCCTTTTTTTGTGGCATTAACTTGTTTTATTCAAAAAAATATCCCGTAAAAAAATACTAAATTTGCGCACGATTAAGAATTAATGAAAAACATACGAAACTTTTGCATCATTGCTCATATCGATCACGGTAAATCAACGTTGGCAGACCGACTTCTCGAGTATACCAACACGGTAACTCAAAGAGAATTACAGTCGCAGACATTGGACGATATGGATTTGGAAAAAGAGCGCGGAATTACCATTAAATCTCATGCAATCCAAATGGATTATGAGCTAAATGGTGAGAAATATATTTTAAACCTCATTGATACTCCTGGACACGTTGATTTCTCCTACGAGGTTTCACGTTCTATCGCCGCCTGTGAAGGAGCGCTTCTTATCGTAGATGCTGCGCAAAGTATTCAGGCACAGACGATAAGCAATCTTTATTTGGCGCTGGAAAATGATTTGACGATTATCCCGATTCTTAACAAAATCGATTTACCATCTGCCAACCCGGAAGAGGTTACCGATGAAATTATGAATTTGATTGGTTGTGATTATGAGGATGTTTTAAGAGTTTCAGGAAAAACAGGAGAGGGCGTACACGATTTGTTGGAGCAGATCGTAAAAAGAATTCCGGCACCAGTTGGAGACCCAAACGCACCATTACAGGCTTTGGTGTTCGATTCTGTTTACAACCCATTCCGCGGTATTGAAGCTTATTTCAAAGTAGTCAACGGCAGCATTAAGAAGGGGGAACGAATCAAGTTTATGGCGACCAATAAAATGTACGAAGCTGATGAGGTCGGTACATTAAAATTAAAACAAGCGCCGAAAAAAGAAATTACTACTGGAGACGTAGGATATATTATTTCCGGAATTAAAGATGCTCGAGAGGTTAAAGTGGGAGATACGATCACGACTTTCGAAAATTCTGCAACTTCGCCTATCGAAGGTTTTGAAGAAGTGAAACCGATGGTTTTTGCGGGAATTTATCCTATTGAGTCTGAAGATTTTGAAGAATTAAGATTTTCACTGGAAAAACTTAGACTTAATGATGCTTCCCTAGTTTTCGAGCCGGAAAGTTCTGCCGCACTCGGCTTTGGTTTCCGTTGTGGTTTCCTAGGAATGCTGCACATGGAAATTGTTCAGGAACGTCTGGATCGTGAGTTTAATATGGATGTAATTACGACCGTTCCTAACGTTTCATACCACGGATATTCCAAGAAAGATCCGGAAACTCCAATCCTTATTAACAATCCTTCTGAAATGATGGATCCGGTTACAATGGATAGAGTAGAGGAGCCTTATATTAAAGCTTCTATTATAACGAAATCTGATTTTGTTGGAGCCGTAATGACACTTTGTATTGAAAAAAGAGGCGAAATTGTTAACCAAAGTTATCTAACTTCAGAAAGGGTAGAGTTGGTGTTTAACATGCCACTTGCAGAAGTTGTTTTTGATTTTTATGATCGTCTGAAATCAATTTCAAAAGGCTATGCTTCATTCGATTATCACCCAATCGGCTTCCGTTCATCTAAGTTGGTGAAGATGGATATTCTCATCAACGGAGATATGGTAGACGCACTTTCATCGCTAATCCATGAAAGTAATGCCTATTACATCGGAAAGAGAATGTGTGAAAAGTTGCGCGAACTTATCCCAAGACAACAGTTTGATATCGCAGTTCAGGCAGCTTTAGGTACAAAAGTTATTGCCAGAGAAACCATTAAGGCACTTCGTAAAGACGTTACCGCAAAATGTTATGGTGGAGACATCTCCCGTAAGCGTAAACTTTTGGAGAAACAAAAGGAAGGAAAGAAAAAGATGAAGCAAATCGGTAGGGTAGAAGTACCGCAATCCGCATTTATGGCGGTGTTGAAACTGAATGATTAGAAAATAAAAAAAACCTCGCGATATATATCCCGAGGTTTACTTTTTTATATAGGGGCATTAGAGTTTAGTAGCGACAGTCACGGGCGCTGGTGTGGATGCTCCTGTCGCATTTACCTCATCTTTTTTTACTTTTTTAGCCGCTATTGAATCATTGTTAAAGTTTACAAAATAGGAATTATCAGTATAATTCATTACAGAACCCGTAGCAACGTCTATTCCGATGCCTATGATACCACCTAAAAGTACATTTAGAATTGTAACACCATTGAAACTACGGTTTAGGTCCACATTTTTGGGAGAGTAGTCTGGGTGTCTATATTCAACATTTACTGCAGAAAGTGATTTATTAAATGTGGCGACACAAGGAGTTGTACATTTTTCCTGACCTTTGTAAAGAACTTTTGCTCCAGAAGGCTCAGATGTAAAAGCGATTTTTTCATTGGTACCACTAATTATGGTGGCACAAGACGCAAGACTAAGTCCTGACGCTAATAAAGCGATTTTTTTCATAAAGTTGGTTTAAATTTGAGCAGGAAAATTAACAAATTATTAACAATATTCAACATTTCTATTATGTTTTTTAAGAGAATTTTAATCTTGTTGCTTTTTCAATATGGTTCCATGCAAACTATGTCGGCTCAGAATGCTCATTTAACTCCTTACGAAAGAGGCAACGGTAATCAAACCGTGACCTATGAAGAAATGGTTAAATATTATGAAAAGTTGGATAAGGATTTTAAAACGATAACCGTCGAAATATTCGGAACTGACGATAATGGAGAACCTATTCGAGTAGTAGTTTATAACGGTGGAAAAGAAAATCAACCCACGTTGCTGATTAATAATGGAATTCATCCGGGAGAACCCGATGGAATTGATGCCACCATGATGTTGATGCGTGATTTGGTGTTAGGTAAAGTTAAAGCAGGAAATGTAAAACTTGCAGCAATTCAGGCCTATAATATCTCCGGCATGATGCGTCGCGGAAAATTCAGTCGAGCCAACCAAAACGGTCCGGAGGAATATGGCTTCCGAGGAAACGCTCGAAATTACGATCTTAATAGAGATTTTATAAAGAACGATACAGAAAATGCCAAAGCTTTTCAACAGATTTTTCACCATTACAAACCAATTTATTTTATTGATAATCATGTGAGTAACGGTGCGGATTATCAATACACCTTTACGCATATCACTACCAACAAAGAAAGACTAGGCGAGCCACTCGGCATGTATTTTAATGCTGAAATGCAACCAAAACTTCTCCAGAAATTAGAACAACAGAATATCCTCACGATTCCTTACGTAAATATTCACGGCGATGTTCCGGATGGTGGTTTTCCGGCTTTTATGGATACACCACGTTATGCAACTGGTTACACCACGTTGTTTAATACTTTAGGAACGGTAGCAGAAACCCATATGCTTAAGCCTTATAACCAAAGGGTAAAAGCAACTTATGAATATATGCTTTCCTCCATTGATTATTTGTCTCAACATGCAGATGAAATTAAGCGTAAGATGAAGGAAAACCGGAATAATTTTGAAGCTGGGAAGAAATATACCATCCAGTGGAAACTCGATAGCACCCAATATCAACTGATGGATTTTAAAGGATATGAAGCGGGTTATAAACCGAGTGAAGTTTCAGGAAAACCTAGACTTTTTTATGACAGAAATAAACCTTTTACAAAGAAAGTCAAGTTCTTCGATACTTATAAACCCACTAAAGAAATCATAATTCCGCGTTATTATATAGTTCCAAAATCAGAAAAAAAGGTTTTAGAGCATTTAACAAGAAATAAAATTCAGTTGAAAGCTATTTCTCGGGATTCTGCAATAACCGCTCAAGTTTATAGTATTGTTGATTTTAAAACGGTTAACAACCCTTACGAAGGTCACTATCTTCATTATGACACCCAAGTAAGACCGGAACTTAAGAATATTTTAGCAAAAAAAGGAGATTTTATAGTCCCAACAAATCAGGACGGAATTAAATATCTTCTGGAAACCTTAGAGCCGGAGGCAACGGATTCTTTCTTTAACTGGAATTTCTTCGACGCTATTTTAGGCCAGAAAGAATACTATTCAGACTATGTTTTTGAAGACACTGCCGCTGAGTTGCTCAGAAAGAATAAAGCACTAAAGACTGCTTTTGAAATGGAAAAACTTGCCAATCCAAAGATGTCTGAGAATGGCGATGCTCAACTCAACTGGATTTATAAAAACTCAGATTATTACGAAGGAACTGTCCGAAGTTATCCAATCTATAGAATACCTTAGAAAGAAAAACCTTTCAGATTTCTGAAAGGTTTTTTTATTTGGGTAAGCCTTTTTTTAATGCATAATTGGCACGTTCAATCGCTTTTTTTTCTTTCCAGCTCATGTATTTCTCACGAAACCGAGCCTTCATAAAGTTATCAAAATTACGCTGAACGGTGAGATTCCAAAGAGAGCGTGCTTTTACTCCCCAAGATTTATCCCATGCGCGCAAGGAAATGGAGAAACTTCCGTCGAGATATTTCATCCAGTGCCACCAACCGGTTGGCATAAACAGGGTATCTCCGTGCTCCAAAAAGGCTTCTACACCTTCAATACCTTCCAATGCCGGAAATTTTTCAAAGTCAGGTTGAGAAATGTTGTAATCTTCTAGCGCATAGGTTGCAAAAGGTATTTTATACAAACGGTTTTTCCACTTATAGTCAAAGAGCAAAATATGTTTTCTCCCATTAAAATGCGTGTGGAAAATATGCGCCATGTCGATATCGTAATGCAGAAAAGTTTCCGAGCCTTTGCCACCAAAAAACATGTTTGGGAATTTATCAAGAAAGCCTCCCATCAATTCTTTAGGAGAGACGTAATCCTCCAAAAGTTTAGGCGCAGATTTAATAGGGTCGAATAAAAAAATACGAAGATCCGTTGGCTCTCGCTGTATCAAATCGATATAATCTCCGAACTTCATCCTTTTCGTCGCAGCATTAATGGGCGCAGCAGGGTCTGCTTTGGATGAATCGTATAACGGCACTTCTACATCGCCAACGACTTCTTTCACATAGTCCATGGTCCATTTCTGGTACGCAGGCCAGTTTTTAGCCATATTACGAATGACCAGCGGTCTACGCTTTTTCAAATATTTTTCGCGGAATTCTTCCTGTGAAATTTCGTCAACGACATCAATCGGGGTAAGGTGAAGTCCCATATTTTGGTTAGGATTTATTGTGGCAAAATTAAAAAAAATGTAATCTGAGATCTAAAAAGACAATTGTTTTTCTCTATTCTCTTCAAATCCTTTGTATTAGCCTTGTAACAATTATTCGGCCGCAGTTACTCATTGTAAAAATTAATCAATTCATGAAGAATTTACTTTTTTCATTATTTATTTCTGTTGGAGTGTATGCCCAAACCACCGTTTCTGGTAAAATCACCGATGCTGATGGGCAACCAGTGCCAAGTGCGAGCGTTACGATAGAGGAACCGGGCAAGGACGCGATAATGGCATATTCTATTTCCAATGCTAAGGGAGAATATAAAGTGACTTTTACTTCTGCTGAAGGAAATGTGGACTTGAAAATAAAAGCATTTAACCAAAAACCTGTTTTCAGAAGCATTAAAAACCAAACACAGAATATCAACTTCAGCATGGAGTCGGATGCAACCGAAATTAAAGAGGTTAAACTGAAAACTAGGCTGATCACTAAGAAAGGAGATACGATCTCTTACGATCTTAAAGCTTTTGAAAGTAAGGCCGACCGAACGTTAGCCGATGTTCTAAAAAAGATTCCGGGTATTGAAGTTAATACCGACGGTTCAGTGCTTTATCAAGGCGAGCCAATTAATAAATTCTATGTCAACGGAAAAGATTTAATGGAGGGCGGCTACGGCACAGTCAACAACTCACTGCCGAAAGACGCCGTTCAGAAAGTAGAAGTAATGGAGAATCACCAACCGGTGAAAATTCTACAAGATAAAGTCCCTTCAGAAAATGCAGGTCTTAACGTTGTTCTTAAGAAAACAGTAACAATGACCGGCCGGGGCGAAGTAGGAGTAGGAATGGATCCACTTTTATGGAATGTGAAGTTAACACCAATGTTTTTCGGACAGAAAAACCAGTGGGTTGTGAATTATAAGGCTAATAACAATGGGGAAAGTGTTGAAAGAGAGGGGAATATACTCGGATTCGGTAACCGTTGGGAGGGTCGACGCAGCCAGGCAAGTCAGAAAAATTGGTTGTCGGTAGAAACGGCTTCCGTTCCGGACGTTCCGGAGAAAAGATATTTGATGAACAATGTGCATTTCTTTTCCGCTAATTTACTTTCTACCCCTTTTAAAAGTAAAGAATGGGAGCTTAAAGCAAATGCAAACTACACCAACAACGCTATTGAAAGGAGAGACAGTCGTACGAGAATTTATGAGCAAGGGTCTTCGATTGTGCCTGAAGGAGGTACTTATGTATCAGAAACCGATAATAACTTCTACACCAACGCTACAAAAGGAGAGTTAGTATTCACCAAAAATGCCAAGAAAGGCTTCTTTAAAAATACCACAACTTGGAATGGTTACTGGAATGACGCTAATGCCACCATCGACAACGTGCTTCCGCCAAACCCAGGCACTACGCAACCTGTTACCAACTTTGGAAATCAATTTTTGAATTCGCCCTCAGGAGTATTTAAAAACTCATTAAGTACCATTTTGCCTTGGAAAGAGAAACTCTTCAACGTTATGAGTTATGTAAGTTTCCAAAAAGATCGCCAAACATTGGATATTCTTCCGGCAAGCTACGTCAACTCTAACGGAGCTTTCCCTGCAGCAAATGCTTATGAAAGTTTAAGACAGAATGCTTCTTCGCAAACTTTTGAAGCAGCGCACACGGCGTCTGTAGGGTTCAGCTATAAAAAATGGACTTTCACTCCGGAAATTGGTTTAGATTTAAACTTCAATAGCTTAGAGTCGGAATTAGGAGGAAGAATTGGGAATGATTATACCGGATTAGGAGCAGATTATCTGAACGATGTTGAATGGAATGAGGTAAGACCGTACACCCAATTAGGGGTTAATTACAAATCGAACAACATTAATTTAGGTTTGAATATTCCGTTGAACTTCTATGATATTACTTATCGTGATAATCTTCGAAACTCTTACCTAGAAACCAACAAAACAGTTTTCGAGCCGAACCTGTTTGCAAGTTTAGACTTTGCCTCGTTCTTTAAAGTTTGGGCATTTGCTTCACAATCGTATGATTTCGGTAGCTTCGGGTTTTTATATGGTGGCCGAATCTTAACTTCACCACTTGGTTTAACCCAACGTAATTCGATGATGATGCCGGAGTATCGCAATCAAAATCTTGGCGCAAGATTAGAGTACAGAAACCCTTTGAATAATTTGTTCTTTAATGTTCGCTACGGTTACAACGCCAACCGAAGAAATCTCATCGAACGATTTACAGGCGATGGTTTCAGCTCTTCGTTGACATTAATTGCACTGGAAAATACGGTAGACTCTCAAACTGAAAGTGCAGAAATCGGAAAGTATTTCCCTAAATTTAAGAGTAATATTTCTGTAAGTTTTAGTAATACAGATTCCAAAGGATTTTCATTCTTTAACCAATTACAGGAGACTAAAACGAGCCGTCAAAATCTTGGACTAAAGTTTAATAACACTTTGTTTTCATGGTTAAGTGTCGACTATAATGCAAGTTTCAATTGGGCAAATCAAAAAAACCAAACGCTTAATCTAAGCAACAAATCTTCAGGATGGTCGCATAATTTAGCTGCTTATATCTATCCTATGGAAAATCATACGATTGGATTCTTCTGGGACGAAATGAACAGTAAAGTGGGTGCGCAAAGTTTCAACAATGCTTTCTATGATCTGTCATACCAATACACCTGGGCAAAAAAGAAAATCGATTTTGAAATTAAGTGGCTTAACATTGCCGGAAAAGAGGTTTTCGAAAGAATTTCTTACGATCCACAATTTTTGTTGACATCGGTAAGTTCTATAGCAATTCGTCCAAGTCAGGTAATGTTTACTGTTAAATTTAATTTCAAATAATGAAAAATGTAAACTTCTTATTGCTGTTATTTTCAGTAATGCTATCGGCTCAGAACAACAGAATGATTTACGAGTATCATTTCCGCCCGGATTCCACAAAAATGGATAGTCTCAAAACCGAATGGATGTATCTTGATATTTCTGAAAAAGGATCCAAATATTACAGCAAAAATGCGTTCGAAAGCGATTCGATCGTTAGAGAAAGCATTAAAAAACAAATGGCGAGCGGCTCAAGAAATGTTCAGCTTTCCCGACAACGCTCCGGTGGTGAAGTTTCTTACGAGATTGAAAAAGTTTATCCTTCTTTTGAAACATTTTTAACCACCTCCATCGATCATGATTGGTTTAAAGTTAAAGATGAGCGTAAACTACAATGGCAAATCGGAACTGAAAAGAAAAAAATAGGCGAGTTTGAAGCCCAGAAAGCAACCACAAAATTCGCCGGAAGAACATGGACTGCTTGGTTTACAACAGAAGTTCCGGTTCAGGATGGGCCGTACAAATTTTCGGGTCTTCCAGGGCTTATTGTTGCAGTTGAAGATGCTACCGGAAGTCATAAAATGGAATTGAAGGGCATTAAGAAATTAACTGCGAAGACCGAAGAAGATCTCAATCTGCAGGGAAAAGACATTCCGATGTTGCGAAAGAAACCTTTGGAGATTACACGCGATCAATATCAAAAAAGATTAAAACAATATCGTAATGATCCGGTACAAGGGATGCGAGAAATGCTCTCGAGACCTAACTCAACCGTCAAAATTAATATTGGCGGCAAGGAAATATCCGATTCCAAGGAAATCCTTCGGGTCATGGAGGAAAACTTGAAACAACAAATGGCTCAGAACAATAACCATATCGAACTCTATTAAAAAGAAAACCGCTCAAACGAGCGGTTTTTTATCTAGAAACTTTCAGTATCAGCGCTTGGTCCGTAACTCGGTGGCAGAGGGATATTATTTAGACGATAATATACGCCTAACTGTGCGCGATGATGGGTGATTTGATTCAAAGCATGCCGAATGGCTTCGTACTTACTAAAGTCTGCCAAAATCTGTTCGCCCATCGTCATCTTCCAACGTTCGTTTAGGGTTTCTTCGTCAATTTTATCCAGCGCAGAAACGCTCTTCCTATATTCACGCTCTAGAAAATCTAATAATTCTTCCTTTGTCTGAAGAATAGTGGGTTGATAATCTCCTGCAGCGAAATCTAATTTTTCTGAATGGATCATGAAATCCGGCCAACCTGCTATTTCCGCAACATGCGTAGCGAGGGCCATCATTTTCATACTCTTTTCATGAGGTGTATAATCGTTGAGGTTATCAGGATACACGCTAAGAAACTTCTTGGTCGTTTCATATTCCTCTTGTAACTCTTTTCTAAGATTTGGTAGTGTTTCCATAATTTGCTTTTTGTAAAGTTACATACTTGAAAAACAAATCGATATCATTTTATTAAAAAAGAAAATTTCCTTGTAACAAATAGGTATTTAAGGTCACTAATTAATAAATTCTAATTATGAAAAAGATATTCAGTGTTTTTCTTTTAACCACATTTTTTGTCCTTAACGCGCAAGAAACTGCGAACAGATTTTTTTATGAACTTGTTTACAAGCCGAAAAAAGATTCTGCCAGAACTGAAAAAGTGATGATGGTACTCGATATTACCAAGGAAAAATCTATTTATCAAGACTATACATTAATTGCTCAGGACTCAACTCTTAAAATTCAGTTTGAAGCCATGCAGAAATCGGGCGTATTTAAAGACATGTCCAAAATGGTGACAATGCCGAAGTTTTCAGATAAAGTTTATAAATTTTACCCTGAAATGAAGGTTCAATATGTGGAAAGAATTTCCAGTGGATTTACCCCGCTGAATATTGGTTACAATGACGATCACAAATTCAAGTGGCAAATTTCGAATGAGAAAGCAAAAATCGGAAGTTATAACGCTCAAAAAGCAACAACAGAATTTGGAGGGAGAAAATGGACAGCTTGGTTTTCAAGTGACATTCCTTTACAAGACGGACCGTATAAATTCCACGGACTTCCAGGTTTGATTGTAAAAATTGAGGACGACGGACAAAACTATTCTTGGGAGCTTAAAGGAAACAAAAAAGTAGAAAACTACAACGAACTCACTTATATGGAAAGCATTTCGCCAGGTGGAAATGGTGGAAAAGTTTCAGAAATCAGCCGTGAAAAGTTTGAAAAAACCTTCAATGATTTCAAGAAAGATCCGTTTGCTTCCGCACGACCAATGCTTCGCCCGGAAGTGATGTCACAAAAAATGCCGGGAAGTGATGTAACAATCGGAGAAATGGTAAAACAGCAGGAAAAAATGCTGAATGATTTCTATAATTCTAACAACAACCCTATTGAGTTGCCATCTGCAGTGCCGGCAAAAAGTAAAAAATAGCATTTCTTACACTAAATTTATATTATGCCAAGTCCCAAACACCTCCGTGTGCTTGGGACTTTTTGTGATGTTACTTATTTAGATTAAATTTAAATAACTATCTTTGTGCCTGTAAAATTTGAGTATTGAAAACATTAAAATCCAACACATTGTGCTGTTTTCCTATAGCCAAAGCAGGGAAAATTGTAGGGTATGAGAATGAGGAGCTTAAAATGCCGAATAAAATAATTGAGATGGGATTACTTCCGGAAACAGATTTTAAAATTCTGTATCAGGCACCATTTAAAGGTCCACTTTATATTGAATATGGCGTAGAGAAGAGCCGTATCGCACTCCGTCAGGAAGAAGCAAAATTCATTATCGTAGAACCCGCAGGATAAATTTCCCAAGAACCAAGCTGAAGTATAATGCAGGAAAATTTCAAACAGAAACAAATTCTACTCGTAGGAAATCCTAACGTAGGAAAATCAACCCTTTTTAATGCCCTTTGTAACCGTAATCAAAAAACCGGAAATTATGCCGGAGTCACGGTAGCTAGCCATTCTGGAACTTATATTTTTAACAATGAGCAGGTGGAGATTGTCGATCTTCCCGGCTCTTATTCTATCTATCCTACCTCTGAGGACGAAGCAATCTTTTCAAAATTCCTTTTCGAAGAACAGAACAATTATGAAGGTGTAATTTATGTTCTCGATTCGATGAATTTAAAGCGCGGACTATTACTTTTCCGACAAATTCAAGATTTAGGGATTCCAGTGATTCTGGTAGCCAATCAATTAGATGAAGCCGAAAGACGCGGTACTGTGATTGATTTTGACAAACTCAGTGATGAGTTGGGGGTAAAAATTATCAAATCCAACGCTAAGAAGAAAATTGGGCTTGAAGAATTAAGACAGGCTATACATAATGGTGAATTTCAAAAATCTGAAAATGTTTCATTTGAAATTCCTTTAGAACAGCGGGAAATTGTAAAAAAAATCGCCTCTCAAACCAATGAGAATAATGTTTACAAGGTTTGGACTCTTCTGTCCTCTGACACGTATATCGGAAAGCTGGAGACTCTGAATGATAAACTAAATGAAAGCGAGACCAAATGTATCGTCCCTAAACGTCTTCAAACGCAGGAAACAATCCGTCGTTATCAGGATATTGACAAAATCGTCAACAAGGTTGTCTCAAAATCGCCTCAGTTTAAGGAACTTTTAACTGAAAAAATTGACAAAATCCTTGTACACAAAGTTTGGGGTTATTTAATCTTTGCTTTTGTACTGTTGATGATATTCGAAATGGTATTCTTCATGGCAGAATATCCGATGAATCTTATTGACAGTTTCTTCGTTTGGGGATCAGAATTTACCAGTTCACTTCTACCTGAAGGACCGCTGAATAGTTTGATTTCAGACGGTATCGTTCCAGGACTTGGAGGGATAATTATTTTTGCACCACAAATTGGGATTTTACTTTACTTGCTTTACCTTTTAGAAGATTCCGGATATATGTCCAGAGTGGTTTTCTTAATGGACCGATTCTTAAAACCATTTGGACTAAATGGGAAAAGTATAGTTCCATTAATTTCGGGTGTTGCGTGCGCGATTCCGGCCATTATGTCTACCCGTAATATCGAAAACGTCAAAGAAAGGCTTATTACCATTTTGGTGACGCCTTTTATGACTTGCGCGGCGAGGTTGCCTGTGTACAGTGTTATCATCGCATTAGTAATCCCGGAAGGGTCATTTTTAAGTTTCGATTATCGGGCAATTGCTTTATTAATCATGTATTTATTAGGCTTCTTGGCGGCTTTAATTTCTTCTTTCATTCTTAAAAAAGTAATTAAGAAGAATACTACAAGTTTCCTGGTGATGGATTTGCCTCCCTATAAGATGCCCCTTTTCGGTTATGATTTCAAGCTAGCGTTGGAGAAAGTTTGGGACTTTATTTCTGGAGCCGGAAAAGTGATTTTCGCAGTCAGTATTTTACTTTGGGCTCTAAGTTATGTTGGGCCTTCCAAAGTTGAAGGAAAAACTTTTGCAACAGATGTTCATCTGAATGACAGTTATTTGGCAGATGTAGGTCGCGCTATTGAGCCTGTTGTGGCTCCTTTAGGTTACGATTGGAAGATGGGTGTATCTGTTATAACAAGTTTTGCTGCTCGTGAAGTTTTTGTCGGAACTATGGCTACTCTTTACAGTTTGGATGAGGGAGTAGAAGAAGACGGAATTATTGATAAAATGCGAAATGATGTTAAACCGAACGGAGAAAAAGTCTTCACTTTTGCTACAGGGATTTCGATCTTGGTCTATTACGCTTTTGCAATGCAGTGTATTTCTACGATTGCAGTAGTTTTCAGAGAAACAAGAAGTTGGAAATGGACGCTTATTCAGTTGGTGGCAATGACAGGCTTAGCGTATATTTCAGCATTGTTCGCCTATCAAATTTTTAAATAATAAGATCATGGATTTATCCTTAATCATTCAGTATATTATAGTTGTCTTTCTGGTTTTAGGCGCAGTTATTTGGGTTTTTAAAGTGATTCGCACAAACTTCTCAGGACAGAAATTTAAAGACTCAAAACCGGGATGCGGTAGCGATTGCTGCTCCTAAAGCATGATCCACGCATTTTGCGTAAATTTGCACGATAAATACCTTTTTTCAGATGGCATTAATTAAAAGTATTTCCGGGATCCGCGGAACCATTGGTGGAAAAGTAGATGAAAATCTCACTCCACTAGACGTAGTAAAATTTACTTCCGCTTTCGGAACTTGGCTTCAAAATAATAAAAACAAAAAAGACTTAACCTTAATAATTGGCCGCGATGCGCGAATCTCCGGTTCCATGGTTAACTCCTTGGTAACTGCAACTTTACAGGGATTAGGAATTCACGTAATCGATTTAGGTCTTTCAACCACTCCGACCGTTGAAGTGATGGTTCCGGAATTGAATGCAGATGGTGGAATAATCTTAACGGCTTCTCACAACCCTAAACAGTGGAACGCTCTTAAACTTTTGAATGAAAAAGGTGAGTTTATCAATGGGCAGAATGGTGCTGAGGTATTGGCTTTGGCAGAGAATGAAGACTTCAACTACGCTGAGGTGGATGCTTTAGGAAATTATTCTACTCAAGAAGATGCTTTTGACATTCACATCAAGAAAATCTTAGCGCTGCCTATGGTTGATGCAGCTGCGGTTCAACAGAAAAAATACAAAATTGTTGTCGATGCTGTAAACTCTACGGGAGGTATCGCGATCCCACAACTACTGGAGAGGTTAGGTTGTGAGGTGGTAAAACTTTATTGTGAGCCAAACGGTCATTTCCCACATAATCCGGAGCCTTTAAAAGAACATCTGGGTGATATCTGCGAATTGGTTAAGTCGGAAAAGGCCGATTTAGGGATTGTTGTAGATCCCGATGTAGATCGCTTAGCATTAGTTGACGAAAACGGGGAACTGTTCGGTGAAGAATATACCCTTGTGGCGGTTGCTGATTATCTCTTGAAAAATAAAAAAGGAGTTGCAATCTCTAACTTATCTTCAAGCCGAGCACTTAGAGATGTAGCTAAATCTCATGAGTCCGAATATTTCGCAAGTGCGGTGGGAGAAGTTAATGTAGTTACCTTAATGAAAGAGAAAAATGCAGTAATTGGTGGCGAAGGCAATGGAGGTATTATCTACCCTGATCTCCATTACGGCAGGGACTCTCTTGTTGGAGTTGCACTATTTTTGAGTCATTTGGCGAAAGAAAATAAAACAGTGTCCGAATTGCGCGCAACTTATCCCAGTTATTTTATGGGTAAGAAGAAGATTGAGTTGACGCCAGACATTGACGTTGATGCGCTTTTAACTAAAATGCAAAATGCGTATCCAAATGATGAGGTTTCCACGGTGGACGGCGTAAAAATTGATTTTGCAGATAACTGGGTCCACCTTAGAAAGTCGAATACGGAGCCAATCATCCGGATTTATACCGAAGCGTATTCTCAGCAGGAAGCTGATGAACTCGGAGATCAAATGATTGAAAAAATAAAAGGACTCATTTAAGAGGACTTTCAAGTAATTAAATTTGTTTTTTCGGAGGTCGCAACGATGATTCGACTTCTAGAAAATAACGCGAGACGATATATTGGAAGAATTTTTTGAAAACGAACTGGTAAAAAGGTTCGAAGATATGGTAGAAAACAATGACGAACTCTACTTCGAAACAGAGGAGTACGAAGATATCATTGTACACTACCTAGAGATGGGCGACATTTCTTATGCAGAAATGGCGACTAACTACGCTTTAAAGCTCCACCCACAATCTCAGGAGTTGAAAATAAAAAAGTTTGAGGTCTACCTTGAACTCGAAAACTATGCACAGGCGAAAGTGTTGATGGAAGAATTAAAAGAATCTTCTATGGTCAGCACCGACTTTTTAGTTTGCTGCGCTAAGTATTACTCTAATCTGGGCAATCCAAGACGCTCCATCGAGTTTTGTCTTAAAGCCTTAGAACTTGAGGAAGAGGAAAACTTCCTTCACAATTTTATCGCAGATGAATATGTGAATTTGGAAGACCCTTTTAATGCGCTTAAACACTATAAACAAGCGTTAACATTTGACCAGCTAGATGAATATTCTCTGGAGAATGTGATGTTCTGCTACAATCAGCTTAAAAGGAGTGATGAGGCGATTGAGTTTCTAAATGGATATTTGGATCAGTTTGCTTTTTCTGAAACAGGGTGGTATGAGTACGGACAGTTCTACTTCAATAAAAAGAATTACGAGGAAGCCATCCGCGGATTTGATTATCTGTTGGCCATTAATCCTCAATCTGTAGGAGTTTACGCGAATAAGGCCGCTTGTTACGAAGCTTTGGAGGAGTGGAATAAAGCGATTGAAGTGTATAGCGAAATGCTCGACTTAGAGTATACCAAATCGTTTACTTACTATAAAATTGGTTTGTGTTATAAGGAAAACAAGCAACCCGTATTAGCATTAAATGCATTTCAGAAATCACTTCGGGATGATCCTCAGTTTTATCTGTCTATGATGGAGCAATCCTACATTTATGAAGAAATGGGTGCAATGAAAGAAGCTTTACATTTCGCTAAAGAAGCGGTTTCCATGAATGATAATAATCTAGATTATCAAAAGAGACTTGCATACCTTTTTATCGATTCTGGGCGGTTTGAAGAAAGCTTAGGCTGTTTGAAGAAACTTGTGGAGTTTGAGCCGTCGCGATTTTACAATTGGTATGCTTACTCCGAAGTTTTGATGTTGATCGGCGAATATGAGGAAGCAATAACCATACTTAATAAGGCTATTACGCTGCATGACCGTGCAGAAATCTATTATCAACTGAGCAATTGTTATTTCCATATAAAAGATCTCGAAAAGGGCAGAAATGCACTAAATGAAGCTTTGCAACGTGATCCACAGCTTTTAGATGATATGAAACAGAAGTATCCGTTCATCAAGGAAGAGGCAGATCGTTCGAAAGCTAAAAAGAATTAAATTAATAAGTTTTAAAAGAAAAAGCGGAGATTATTCTCCGCTTTTTTATTAATAATTTAGGTAATCTATTGTTTAGCACTCTGTTTCTTTTTCACAGGTTCTCCAATTAGACCATCTTTACTTTCATTAAGTTTCAATAAAACTGTTTCGCCTTCGCCAAGTTGTTTATTCACCAGCATTTCAGCCAATAAATCTTCAATGTATTTTTGAATGGCACGCTTCAGTGGTCTGGCACCAAAATCTTTATCCCAACCTTTTTCTGCAATAAAATCTTTCGCTTCGTCGGTAAGTTCAACTTTGTAGTTGAGTTTTTCCAGACGGTTGTATAATTTCTGCAACTCAAGATCAATAATTTTAGTGATATGATCTTTTTCAAGACTGTTGAAGATGACGATATCATCAATTCTGTTTAAGAACTCAGGCGCAAATGCTTTTTTAAGGGCATTCTCAATCGTGCTTCGAGCTCGTGCATCCGAAGTGGATTTTTTAGCTGAAGTTCCAAATCCAACACCATCACCAAAATCCTTAAGATCTCTTGTACCAATATTGGAGGTAAGGATGATAATTGTATTTCTAAAGTCAATTTTTCTACCAAGTGAATCGGTTACGAAACCTTCATCCAAAATCTGAAGTAAAATATTGAATACATCCGGATGTGCTTTTTCAATTTCATCGAGGAGCACTACTGCATACGGTTTTCTTCTAACCGCTTCGGTTAATTGCCCACCTTCTTCGTATCCGACATATCCCGGAGGCGCACCAACTAAGCGAGAAACAGCAAATTTCTCCATGTACTCACTCATGTCAATTCGGATCAATGCTTCATCAGAATCGAAAAGTTCACGAGCCATTACCTTAGCGAGTTCCGTCTTACCGACACCAGTTGTACCTAAGAAAATAAACGTTCCGATCGGTCGGTTTGGATCTTTCAACCCTGCGCGGTTTCTCTGGATGGCTTTAACAACCTTTTTAACCGCATCTTCCTGACCAATTACTTTTCCGTTCATCATCTGATCCATTCCGGAAAGTTTGTCGAGCTCGTTTTTGCCGACTTTGGTTACCGGGATACCACTCATCATCGAAACAACTTCCGCTACATTTTCTTCTGTGACGGTTTCCTTCTTCTCTTTTACATCTTTATCCCAGGCTTCTTGCGCAAGATTCAGTTCAATCTGCAAACGCTCTTCTTCATCTTTAAGTTTTCTTGCCTCAAGGTAATCCTGACGTTTTACAGCTTGCTGTTTTTGGTCTTTAATCTCCTCGATCTGCTTTTCGTACTCAATGATTTCCGTTGGAACTTTCATGTTTTTGATATAAACACGCGATCCAGCCTCGTCCATTGCGTCAATTGCTTTATCCGGTAAAAACCGCTCAGTAATGTAGCGTGAAGTTAAATTCACACACGCAGCCAAGGCTTCGGGAGTATAAGTAACATTGTGATGCTCTTCATATTTATCTTTAATCTGATTTAGGATTTGAAGCGTTTCTTCTACCGATGTTGGCTCAACCATCACCTTTTGGAAACGTCTCTCCAACGCGCCATCTTTCTCAATATACTGGCGGTATTCATCCAATGTAGTTGCTCCGATGCATTGAATCTCACCACGAGCAAGCGCTGGTTTAAACATATTGGATGCATCTAAACTTCCAGTAGAGCTTCCTGCGCCAACGATGGTATGCAATTCATCAATAAAAAGGATGACGTCACGGTTTTTCTCCAGTTCAGTCATGATCGCTTTCATTCTCTCTTCGAATTGCCCTCTGTACTTTGTTCCGGCGACTAAACTCGCAAGATCCAGAGTAATAACTCTTTTACCATACAGCACTCGGGATACTTTTTTCTGTTGGATACGTAAAGCAAGTCCTTCCGCGATAGCAGATTTACCAACGCCAGGTTCACCAATCAATAACGGATTGTTTTTCTTTCTACGAGATAGGATTTGAGAAACTCTCTCAATTTCTTTTTCACGTCCAATAACAGGATCCAACTTGCCGTCTTTTGCTAAGGCAGTAAGATCACGCCCAAAATTATCTAAGGTCGGCGTTTTACTTTTACCAGTACCGATGTTTCCGGTAGGCTTGCGCATTTGCCCAAGTTCTTCACGGTCGTCATCATCGTCGTATGCGCTCATCTTCGGACTTTGCCCTGAATTCTTAAGCATCGTGCGATACTCTTTGGTAACTCTTTCATAATCAATATCGTAAGAGCATAAAATACTTGTTGTAGGATCATCAGCTTTATATAACATCCCTAGAAGCAGGTGAACGGTATTGATTTCAGAACTTTGATATTGGCGGCATTCCAGCTCAGATCTTTTGACTGCCTGGTCTGCCATTTTAGTAAAGGTGATTTTACCACTGTCCGGCGAAAAAGGGTTAATTCCGCTTGTGGACATGGTCTCTATTTTTCTTCGTATCTGGGTTAAATCCGCACCCAGACTCTGCAAAATATCTTTCGCAGAATTTTCGGTTTTTATCATTCCTAACAGGAAATGCTCAGTATTCAAAAACTCGCTTTGCAAGCGTCGAGCTTCATTTTTACTTTGCTGAAAGACCTGATCTAAACCGTTTGAAAATTTATGGTCCATATTTTTGTTCTCTATTTGTTAAACCGGAAAATCAAGGATTTCTCGGTGACAATCAAAGTTACAAATACTTTACCAAAAGCAAATAATGACTTTATGGCAGTTAATGTTTTTACATCTCATTGAAAATGATTAGGTTTGTCTCCATAATTTTTTCTATGAGTCCAGAAATTACCAACTTCATCGGTTATGGCGCATCTTTTTTTGTAGTTTTAAGTTTTGTGTTGAAAGACATCAAAAAAATTAGAATTGTAAACTTAATTGGCTGTATCCTTTTTGTGATTTACGGTATTTTCAGTGATTATCTATGGCCAATTATAATACCGAATGCCATCCTTTGCTTTATTCAACTTTATCATCTCGTTAAAAGAGATTAAAACTCAGTGATGAAAGTACTGGTAAGTGTTTTCAACAATCTTTACACGGATCAACGTGTTGAAAAAGTTTGCCAGACTTTAAAGCAGAATAATTATGAAATCGAACTGATTGGTAACAATTGGGGCGGTGCTCCTAAAATGTCGCGAGATTATAGTTATTACCGTATTCAACTAAAATCAAAAATCCTGCGGTATGCTTATATCGAATTTCAGTGGAAACTTTACCGAGAACTGCTAAAAAAATCTGATAAAAACACCATATTACTAGCCAACGATTTAGATACTTTGTTACCTAATTATCTGGTTTCTAAGAAATTGATGATTCCGCTGGTGTATGACAGTCATGAAATTTTTACTGAAATGCCTTCGCTTACCGGAAGATGGACTCAGAAAGTTTGGAGGTTGTTGGAATCTCAATTAATTCCGAAAGTGCAATACATGATGACAGCCAGTAAGAGTTATTCTACTTGGTATGAGAAAACATATCAGATTAAAAAGCCGGTCACGATACAGAATTTTCCCCTAAAAGCAGTCGGAAATTTCGACCATCGAGATAATAATCCAAAAATTATCATGTATCAAGGAGCTTTGAATCCATTTCGTGGGTTGGACTATTTAATTCCAGCCATAAAAGATATTCCAGATGCAGTTTTGTGGATTGCGGGGCGTGGCCCTCATGAGCAGACATTAATTAAATTGGCAGAACACCACCTAGTGGGAGAAAAAGTAATATTTCTGGGACAAAAAACACCTGTGGAACTTAGAGAAATAACACGGCGTGTCGATGTGGGAGTTAGTATTGAGGAAAGTAGAGGATTAAGTTATTATTACTCGATGCCGAATAAGATATCCGATTATATCCAAGCTAGAGTACCGATTGTGGTCTCAGACTTTCCTGAAATGCGAAGCATTATTAAGAATTATGGTGTTGGGGAAACGATTGTAGATTATAGTGAACTTGCCACGAAGATTAAGCAGGTGTTGAATAAAGGGCGTGAAACTTTCCGAGAGCAGTTAGAGGTTGCTGCAGCCGATCTGTGCTGGGAAAATGAAGAGCAGAAAATCTTAAACTTGTTTGAAAGGGTTAAAAGTAAAAATTACTAAAATGCGAAATGCTTATCTTTGCTGAACAGAAATTCTGAACATGACGATAAAAGAAAAACAGCAGGAAATTGTAGAAGAATTTGCCTACCTTGAAGATTGGGAACAGAAGTATGAATACATTATCGATCTTGGGAAAGAATTAAAAGGCTTGCCAGAAGAAAAAAAGACTCCCGAAAATCTTATTAAAGGATGTCAATCTCAAGTTTGGATTGATGCTGAGTTTCGGGATGGTAAACTTTTTTTTCAAGCAGATTCGGACGGGATTCTCCCAAAAGGAATTGTTTCTCTTTTGGTGTCCATTTACAGCGGACATTCAACCGATGAGATTCTCAATTCTGATTTTAATTTCATTTCAGAAATCGGTTTACAGGAGTTTCTTTCGCCCTCGAGAGCCAACGGTCTAATGGCTATGACGAAACAGATTAAATTTTACGCAGTTGCGTTTCAGCTGAAAAAGTAATGACGGTTTTAGCGTATAGATTTTCCGCTTTTGGGGATGTTGCAATGACTGTTCCTGTAATCAGAGAGATATTAGAGCAAAACCCCGGACTTAACATTATTTTTCTCTCTCGAGAAAATTTTGCCGACCTCTTCCAGGATCTCCCAAATCTTACCTTTAAAGGTGTCGATATTGAACAGTACAAAGGTTTTTTCGGCCTCAGACGACTTCAGAAAGAACTTGTGGCGGAGTTTAATCCCGATTGTATTGCAGATTTACACAATGTAATAAGGACAAAAATCCTGACCAAAATTTTTCGGCGAAAAGGCTTTAAGGTGGAAGTAATAGATAAAGGCAAGTCGGAAAAAGAACACCTCACCAACGTCTGGAATATCGAAAAAAAGCCTCTAAAGCACACCACTGAACGCTATGCCGATGTTTTTCGTTCGCTTGGTTTTCATATCTCCCTTTCTCATCAATACCGCACCTCAAATATTGCCAAGGAAGGTATAGGTTTCGCCCCTTTTGCCCAACACGAAGGTAAAATGATGCCTCTGGAAAAATCTTTAGAAATCGTAAGAATCTTAGCTAAAAATCACAAAGTCTACTTTTTTGGTGGTGGCAAATCAGAGGTTGAAATCCTTAATACTTGGCAGACACAAGTGCCAAATACTGAAAATTTGGCAGGTAAGCTTTCTTTGAAAGAAGAACTTTCGAAAATCTCATCCTTGAAAACTATGATTTCAATGGATTCTGCGAATATGCATTTAGCCAGTTTAGTAGGCACTCGCTGTATATCCGTATGGGGACAAACGCACCACTACGCAGGATTTTTGGGCTACGGACAGTCGACCGATGATATTGTTCAGGTAAAAGATTTGAGTTGCAGACCTTGTTCAGTTTTTGGAGATAAGCAATGCTATCGTGGAGACTGGGCATGTTTGCAAGAGATTGATATTCAGCAAGTAATCTCAAAAACACTTAATCTTTAAATAAGATTTCTAAAGAAATTTATCTCCCTTTTTTAGAGTTTTAAGATCCTGGATATACTCCTTAATTAATTGGTCGTTTTTTCGGGGACAAATCAACAGCGCCTTATCAGAATCTACGATGATATAATCCTCTAACCCATCGATAATTGCTGCTTTATTTTTATTCTTGATATGAATAATATTACCTTTCGTATCGTAAGCTAGAATATTCTTCGCATGGATGGCATTTTCTCTATCATCTTTTGCTGAATTTTCATACACAGAAGTCCAAGTTCCTAAATCACTCCAACCCAAATCTGCCGGAATTACATAGACGTTATCAGCCTTCTCCATAATGCCATTATCAATTGAAACTTTCGCTACTTTGGGATATATAGTTTCAATACATGTAGCTTCTCCTTCAGTATTATATTCGCAGCTTACAAACTGTTGGGACATTTCTTCCAAGTGAAGGTCAAAAGCTTTTAAAATAGATTTTGTACTCCAAATAAAGATACCGGCGTTCCACAGAAAGTCGCCACTTTCAATAAAACTCTGCGCAATTTCTAAATTTGGTTTTTCGGTAAAGGCTTTTACCTGAAAATATTCAGATTCCTGATTTTCAATAAATTGAATGTATCCATAACCTGTGTCAGGACGTGTAGGTGTAATTCCTAAGGTGATTAAATAATCATTTTCTGAAGCAAGTTGGAAAGCTAAATTAACTTTCGCCAAAAATGTATTTTCGTTGAGAATTAAATGATCCGCAGGTAAGACGATCATATTTGCCTCAGGATCCTTCGTGGCAATTTTTTTAGCCATGTAAATATTACACGCCGCCGTATTTTTCATCATTGGTTCTCCAACGATATTTTCAGGATTTAATTCCGGAAGTTGCTGTTCTGTAAGCGATACATACTCCTGATTTGTAATGACATAAATATTTTCTGAAGGCACAATCTTACTTATTCGGTCATAGGTTTGCTGAATCATTGTACGGCCCGTGCCTAAAATGTCCTGAAATTGTTTGGGATATTTCTGAGTGCTCAATGGCCAGAATCTGCTGCCAATGCCTCCTGCCATAATAACGCAGTAATTGTTTGATTGCGACATATTTACCTTAATTTTTCCACACGGGCCAACGGCCTAAATGCATATTTTTTTGCATTACTCATGTGGATGCAAAGATAGTTTTTTTTCATCTTTTCCTCAAGCTGATAAGCCTCACCCCGATAAGTAAAGCGGTCGCCAGGTACAAGATCTTCAATATAAGAAAGTTCGTCCTGATAGTCGTCAATTTGGAAGTATTTTACGAGTTTAGGACTTGACATAAAGTTTGCCTTTGGAGATTTTGAGAAATCCTGTATGATACTTTGTAAATCTTGCGGATAAATTTCGAAACTCTCCTCTAACATTAGCCTGAAGGTGTTCTTCCATTCCGAACCATGAGGTAAGATGCGATGTCCGAATTCTACAAACGCTTTCAGATGCGCTAACTCGTGGGTGAGGACGAAAAAAAATAAAAAAGGCGGCAGGGTAGAATTGATCGTAATTTTATGAGATCCATCGGGCATTTTCCGGTAATCTCCTAATTTGGTATTTCGGCCTTTGGTCACTTTTATATGAATGTGTTCCTCACCAAACCAATTTTTAAGATGGGGCAGTGTATTCTCGGGCAGAAATTTCTCTAAATTCTTAATAGACATATCATCAGATAGCCATTACAGCGTAATCGGAATTCCCGCATAGAAATTCAACAGTTTTAAACTGAATAAATAATTATACTTGGACTGAGCCACCGATCCTTGGGCATTCACGTAATTATTTCTGGCGATGTTAAGATCATAGACTGTCGAGCGGCCCGCATCAAAGCTTTTTTCTGCAAAATCTAATGCTAATTTTGTACTACGCTCGGCTTCTATGGCTGCTTGGTAAGCGGCGTAATTACTTTCTGCGTCAAACTGAGCTTGCTGTACATTCTGTAAAACTTGCTGCTTTTGCTGAAGGAGAGAAACTCTCGCTATATCTTCGTTGATTTTCGACTGTTGAACCTGCAATTTGGTAATTCCTTTATTAAAAATCGGAATGTTGGCCGATAAACCTAACTGTTGACCGAAGTTATCTTTGTATTGTTTAAAAAAGCCACTTTCGCGAATCGGATTTCCATTAATGTCGATCCCAGCATAATTGGTTACTAATGAGTTGAAATAAGAAGAACCTATCCCAGCACTTGCCGTCACCGTCGGCCAAAAAGTTGTTTTTGTAATTTCTGTTTGGACTTCTGCAGATTTTATTCGATTTTCAGCGGCTAAAATCTGTGGTTGATTTTGATATGCTTTATCAATGATATTTTCGGCTGTATAAAGTGGCGCATCAAGAATATCGCTCAGAGGAACTTCCTGAACATCAAAGTTTTTATAATCCTCAAGCTGCAGCAACATCGCCAAAGCAAACAAACTTCGGTTCGTATTGATTTTTGCGGTCGCAACATTCTGTTTTTCGCGTGCAAATCCCGCTTCTGCCTCAGCTAAAACCGTTTGTGCTGTGGTGCCAACTTCGGTAGTTATTTTTGCACGCTCAAACATTCTTTCCGCATTAGATAATGCGCTCTCTGCTATTTTATAAATTTCGCGATTCAGCAATACATTCAAATATTGTTGAGCGATTTGGAGGGAAATATCATTTTTAGTTCTTTCCAAATCAAATTCACTCGCAGCAACTTCATATTCGGTTCTTCTAATATTTTTTTCGATTCGGCCATTATTAAATACAAGAATGTCTGCCCCAACACTGGCATTGTTGATGAAGTTGTCGTTGCGATTAGTTGTCCCAAAAACATCTCGGCCTTGTCCGAAAGATGCACTATTGCTAATACTTCCTCCCACAGAAGGAAGATAGTCACGCTTGGCAATTTCCAGACTGTTGTTTTGGGTTTTTGTATTTAAATCATTCTGAAGGATCGTGAGATTATTTTCCAAGGCATAGTTAACACAGTCTTGCAAGCTCCATTTCTTTTGAGAAAACAAAGATGCGTAGAGAATGGCAAAGAAAAAAACTGCGGACTTCTTCATGGTTATTTTTTGAAGATAAGACGACGAGATCACCACTTTGTTACAATGTGATTTGGTATCGTTAGATAAGTTTTAGAAAACTGAAAGCTTCAGCTTATTTTTAGGCAAAGAAAAGATAAGCCAGAATTACAGAGGTAATAATTCCCACTAAATCAGCCAGCAACATTGCAGTTACAGTATAACGGGTGTTGCGAATGCCTACCGCACCGAAATAAACCGCAATAACATAAAATGTAGTGTCCGAACTTCCCTGGAGTACAGCTGCAAGACGTCCCTGGAAGCTGTCAGCACCAAAAACCTGCATGGTGTCAACCATCATCCCACGTGCTCCCGAACCAGAAAGAGGTTTGATAAGGGCTGTAGGCAACCCATCTACAAAACGGGTATCGAAGCCTGCAACGGCAGCCACCCATTTCATTCCGTCAATGATGATATCAAAAACGCCAGAAGTACGTAACATCGAGATTGCGATTAACATTCCAACGAGATAAGGAATAATTTTCACACAGGTCCAGAAACCTTCTTTCGCACCATCAATAAAGGCATCAAATACATTTATTTTTTTGTAAACGCCACCTAAAATAATTGCCAGAAAAATCAAAAGAATAATACCGTTACTCAGCAACATACTGAACTGATCTAAACCATCTTTGGTAAGACTTACGAGATAAACGACCAATAATCCTACAAGCGCTGAAATCCCTCCAACATACGCTATCACAATAGGTTGCAAAAGGTTGATTTTCTGATAAATGGATACAATAATCATCGCAGCCATTGTTGCGGCAAAAGTTGCGATCATACAAGGAATAAAGATATCTGTAGGAGTTTGCGAACCCATTGAAGCGCGAATCGCAATAATAGAAACAGGGATCAGCGTAAGACCACCGGCATGAAGACAAAGAAACATAATCTGCGAATTGCTCGCCCGGTCTTTATCAGGATTTAACGTTTGAAGACTTTCCATCGCCTTTAGACCAAACGGTGTTGCCGCATTATCCAAGCCAAGAAGGTTGGCAGAAAAATTCAGTAACATATGCCCGAAAGAAGAGTGGTTTTTCGGAATTTCCGGAAATAACCGGGAGAAAAAAGGCTGAATAAATCGTGATAACAAATTGATCCCGCCAGCTTTTTCAGCAATACTCATGAAACCCATAAAGAGCGTCATGATCCCGATAAGTCCAATACATATTTTTACTGCCGTTTCAGAAGTTCCGATAACGCCGTCGGTTTCTTGCACCCGATAAACGTTGACTGCAGAAGTTACTGAATCTCTTTTATAATGTATTCGGTTTTGTACATACTCACCCTTTTGAGGTAAATTTTGTTGAATTTCATAGGAGAGAGATTGAGCGCTTTTAGTAGCAATCTGTACGGTATCCCCGCCTTTACCCACTACCATATCATTGTAGATCGCCTTGTAATTGTCACTAAATAAGTATTTAATACTAGCAACTAAAATGGCTACGATAATAAATGCACTCCAGATTCTGCTTAAAACCATCGATGAAAATTTCGTTAAAAGTAAATAAAACTTGCGTTATACCTCGTTGCGAGAGAAAATAAATAAAATACTTCTTAGATATTCCTAAAAAAGTTTGAGTTGCTGGTCTCGCGAGCCTGTAAAGTTTTCTGTTGAGAGGATAGGCATTTCCTTGTCTGCAAAATACTTACGTTTTGCCAAGGCAAAGGTGTTATGAATGAGTTCTGCGATATTTCCCTCGCCTTTATACCGCTGAAAGTATCTTTTTTCGCCGAGATTTCCGCCGCGAATAGAGCGGATGAGGTTCAGGACTTTTTGAGCGCGGTCTGGAAACTGAGATTCAATCCAGTTTACAAAAACAGGTTCCACGGTATCATTTAATCGAACTAAAACATAGCTGAAATTTATCGCTCCCGTGTCTGCAACGGTTTTCACGATATTCAAACTTTCATCACTGGTAAGCCCGGGAATAACGGGAGCCACCATCACCCCCACCGGAATTCCATTTTCGGTTAATACTTCAATCGCTTTCAGTTTATTTTTCGCAGTGGAAGTGCGTGGCTCCATTTTTCGACGAATTTCTTCATTAAGTGTAGGAATGCTAAAAGAAACAGAAACTAGATTTTGCTCTGCCAAAGGTTTAAGGATGTCAAGATCCCTCAACACTAAAGCATTTTTGGTTAAGATGGAAACGGGATGCCGATAGTCTAAACAAAGTTTTAAAAGTTGTCGGGTAATTTCAAATTGTCGTTCAGCAGGCTGATAGCAATCGGTGTTGCCGGAGAACATGATAGGTCTCGCGACGTAATTTCTTTTTTGAAAATATTTTTCGAGGAGTTCCGGTGCGTTTTTTTTGACCATAATTTTACGCTCAAAATCGATACCAGCAGAAAAACCCCAAAACTCATGCGTTGGTCGTGCAAAACAATAAGAACATCCATGCTCACAACCTTGATAAGGGTTCAGCGAATATTCCATCCTTAAATCCGGACTTTTTACTTCATTTACAATGCTTTTAGGAAAAACCTCAATGAAGGAAGTTTTAAGGTTTTCAAACTCTTCTTCTTCAGGTTCAAAAGTATAGCGGTCGAAACGGTTTACCTCGTTTCGCTGTGCGCCTTGCCCTTTTTTCGAGTTATGATCCATAAAAAGTAAACGTAAATTTAGTGGTTAAAGTGCAGAAACGACAAAAAAAATCCTGCTCTCTAAACGAAGCAGGTTTATTTGTACTATTTTATTATTGGAATTATTACAGCATTGCTAAAAACTCAACCCCGTGGTGGTTTTCATCGCGATATCTGCGGTCGAAATGTCGATGAAAGTCATCGTAATATTCAGAATATTTGCGGTGTTTGCTGCCAACAAATCTTTTGAAGCCAAATATTCCTAATCCCACAATTACTCCCAGACCTCCTGCAAGTAAAATTCCGGTTTCTCTTTTCATATATTAAATTATTTCGTGTTTTAAATTTATACAAATTACATACCTTTTCCAAAATTTTAGTTTTAAAGTTTGTTAATGCGACTCTAAAATTGCTCGTCTTAGCATAAATTTCTAATTTTGGGAAAAACAGTTTATCAATGAAAACCTTTTCCATTGCTTTAACGGGCGCACTTTTTCTAGCCGCCTGTTCTCCACAACAGATGTCGCAAAACAGAACTTATCCCGAAACCAAAAAAGTTGATCACGCCGATGAGTATTTCGGAACTAAAGTTAATGATCCTTACCGATGGTTGGAAGATGATCGTGCCTCCGATACTAAAGATTGGGTACAGCGCCAAGTTGCATACACCAATGATTATCTGAAGGAAATTCCGTTTCGGGAAGAAATAAGATCTCAACTGAAAGATATTTGGAACTACGAAAAAATTGGCGCACCCTTTAAAGAAGGTGATTACACTTATTTTTATAAAAATGATGGTCTACAAGCTCAATCGGTATTATACCGAACTGATAAAAATGGTAAAACCGAAGTTTTTTTGGATCCCAACAAATTCTCGGAAAAAGGAACAACATCTCTTTCTGGGGTAAGATTTAATAAAAAAGGGAATCTTGTAGCTTATTCAATTTCTGAAGGAGGAAGCGACTGGAATAAAATTATCATAATGAATGCTCTCACCAAAGAAATCATCGATGAAACTATTGTAGATGTAAAATTCTCAGGAGCATCTTGGTTAGGAGATGAAGGATTTTACTATTCAAGTTATGATAAGCCGGATGGAAGCGAACTTTCTGCCAAGACCGACACCCATAAAGTATATTTCCATAAGTTAGGAACCAAACAGTCTGAAGATCGATTAGTCATTGGTGGTCCCGATTTTAAACGCAGATACATGAATATTGGGGTATCTGATGATGAGCGATATGAAGTATTGAGTGCTTCGGTGGCGACCAACGGTAATGAACTTTATATTAAAGATTTAAAAAACAAAACTGATTTTATACCCATCCAAAAAGGTTATGATGTCAATACCGATTTCATCGATTCTAAAGGTGATATAATTTATGCTTTAACCGACAAAGATGCACCTAATATGCGTTTGGTGAAATTCGACATTAAAAATCCAACCGTGTGGACCGATGTTATTCCCCAAACGGAAAATGTGCTTAGCGTTTCCACAGGTGGAGGCTATATTTTCGCAAGATATATGAAGGATGCAATTACTTCGGTACGTCAATATGATTACAACGGGAAGTTAATCAGAACCATTGAGCTTCCTGGAGCCGGTACCGCAGGAGGTTTTGGAGGAAAAGACACCGATAAGGAAGTTTATTATTCTTACACCAATTACATTACGCCAGGAACGATTTATAAGTATAATGTAGAAACCGGGAAATCTCAGGTCTATCAAAAACCGAATGTGAAATTCAATCCAGAGGATTACGTTTCGGAACAGGTTTTCTATACATCAAAAGATGGTACCAAAGTTCCTATGATGATTAATTATAAAAAGGGAACTAAGCTTGACGGTAAAAATCCAACAATCCTTTATTCTTACGGCGGATTTAACATCAGTTTGCAGCCATCTTTCTCTGTTGTTAATGCAATTTGGATGGAAAATGGAGGGATTTACGCTGTTCCAAACATCCGTGGCGGAGGCGAATATGGAAAGAAGTGGCACGATGCAGGTACCAAAATGCAAAAGAAAAATGTATTTGATGATTTCATCGCTGCCGGCGAATATTTGCAAAGTAAAGGTTACACCTCAAAAGAATACATGGCACTTTCTGGGCGATCAAATGGCGGTCTACTCGTAGGTGCAACAATGACGATGCGTCCTGATTTGGCGAAAGTTGCATTTCCTGGAGTGGGAGTTTTAGATATGCTACGTTACAACAAATTTACAGCTGGAGCCGGTTGGAGTTATGACTACGGAACGGCCGAGGACAGCAAAGAAATGTTTGATTATTTAAAATCATATTCTCCTGTTCATAATGTAAAAGAGGGAGTTTGTTATCCATCCACTATGATTATTACGAGTGATCATGATGACCGTGTTGTACCAGCGCATTCCTTTAAATTTGGAGCAGAACTTCAGGAAAAACAATCTTGTGCAAATCCTGTTTTGGTAAGAATTGAAGTTAATGCAGGCCACGGCGCAGGCAGAAGCACCGAGCAGGTTATCGGAGAAAATGCCGATTTACTAAGTTTTGCGCTTTATGAAATGGGGCTTCGCTCTTTAAAAAAATAATTAACAAAAGCTTCCGATCATTCGGGAGCTTTTTTTACTAAAAAATATTTCGCCTTTTTAAGTTTCGGAAAGTAAATTGCTTTGTGACATGGTCTTGTTATCTAAAATAGTTAAAACCATTTCTAATCGTTATTTTTGTGCGAGGATAAAAATATAGATGTCAGATATTATAAAACTTTTACCCGACCATGTCGCCAACCAAATCGCCGCTGGCGAAGTGGTGCAGCGGCCTGCATCAATTGTAAAAGAACTTATGGAGAATGCAATAGATGCAAAGGCTACAAAAGTTGAACTCATCATTCGTGATGCCGGAAAAAATCTTATTCAGGTGGTCGATAATGGGATCGGGATGAGCGAAACCGATGCACGACTTGCGTTTGAGCGACACGCAACTTCTAAAATACAAACTACAGAAGATATTTTCAGGATTTCTACCAAAGGATTTCGCGGGGAAGCCTTAGCTTCTATCGCGGCCGTAGCACAGGTGGAACTTCGTACAAAGAAGCAAGGTGCACATACAGGGACTAATATTTATATTGAAGGCGGTGGATTTCAGTTTCAAGAGCCCATACAAACGGCTGAGGGCTCTAATTTTCTGGTTAAAAACCTTTTCTATAATGTACCGGCGCGCCGGAAATTCCTCAAAAATAATAATGTAGAATTTCGTCATATTATTGATGAGTTTCAACGGGTGGCGTTGGCTCATGAAGATTTAGACTTCGAACTTTTCCATAATGATGAGGTTGTTTTTCGACTTCGAAAGGCCGGATTATTGCAAAGAATCGTTGAGATTTTCGGGCGTAAACTGCATTCACTTCTCATACCAATAAAGGAGGATTTGGGTTGGGTAAAACTGAATGGTTTTGTGGCGAAGCCAGAAGGCGCCAAGAAAGTGCGAGGCGAGCAGTTTTTCTTTGTTAATGGCAGATATTTCCGAAGTGCTTATTTTAACAAAGCAGTTCAGGAAGCGTTTGATGGACTCTTGCTGCCAGGATATATTCCCACTTTCTTCCTATTTTTAGAACTTGATCCTGAGAAGGTGGATGTGAATATTCACCCACAGAAAACCGAGGTTAAATTTGAAGATGAAAATCTCATTTTTGCCCTTATTCGTTCCACAATCAAAAAATCTTTAGGGATCTATAACGTAGCCCCGAGTCTGGATTTTGAGAAAGATTCCAGTATTGATGCATTTGTGGTTCATAAAAATTCTTCAGCGGTTTTCCGTGCTCCTGAAATCACCGTAGACCGGGATTACAATCCGTTCCTAGAAGAAAAGTCATCGAGTGGCGAACGTTTGGCGATGACCGAAATTTATCAGCAAACCACTGCGGCAGCACCCTCGAAAATCAATTTGTTTGAGGAAGAAGATTTCGATGAAGATTTAATGCGACTTCCAAATGGATATTGGCTCTTTAATAAGGGCGGTAAAACGTTAATGCTTGATTTGGGACGAATGCACCGATTGATTGTTTCGGAAAGAAATGCCGGAAAAAAGTCCAGCCGTGAAAGGCATACGCTTCTATTCTCTCTTGAATATCATATGAATGAGACCGAAAAAATGAAGTTCCGGTCGATAAAAAAATACCTGCCGGATCTAGGTTTTGAAATGGTTCTGGCGAATGATAATGTCCTACGGATTGATGCGGTACCCGAAGGCTTGAAAGAAACCCAAGTGATGAAATTCATGGAACAGCTCTTTGAAATTCTGGAATACCGAACAGAAGAAGAGTTTATTCATTTCTATGAAAATCAGTGGAATAAAATCCAAAGCAAATCCAGATTTGATTTTATCTATAAAACAGATGCTGAACTCGTGATTAAAGATTTTACAGCGTTAGGTTTCCCGGAATATTTACCCTCCGGAAAGCGATGTTATATTGAACTTCCGCTGGAAGATCTTAAAAATAAATTTTAAATATGTTTCCAAAGCTTACTCCGATAACTAAAAATATTGTCATTCTTTGTGCGGTAACGTATGTTCTTGCCAATTTTTTCTTTCCGCAGATGTATTATCTGATGTCTGCGTATTACCCATTTTCGCCCAATTTTAAATCCTGGCAAATTGTCACCCATATGTTTATGCATGCCGGCATTGGTGATGGCGTGGGGTTAACTCATATTTTATTTAATATGCTGACGCTCTGGAGTTTTGGCCCTGCTTTAGAACAGACGCTTGACAGTAAGCGATATACCATTCTTTATTTTGCGAGTGGGCTAGGAGCATTCATCCTATTCAACCTTTGGAATTTTTATGAAGTTAACCAAATCGTTACTAGGCTGCATTCCCTAGGAATTAACCCCGCCGAAATATATCACAAAGCCGTTATAGGATATAGTGGTGATCTGAGTATCTCGGCCAAGACCGGTGAAGGCGCTGTCTTGTCTCAGCAGTTGTTTATTGCTTTAAGAACGCCGATGCTTGGTGCGTCGGGAGCGATCTTTGGGGTTGTTGCGGCATTCTCTACTTTATTTCCGAACGCGAAACTTTTCTTTATGTTCATTCCATTCCCCATAAAAGCTAAATATTTATTTCCGGGGATTATTGTAATTTCTCTTTATTTAGGCTTTAGTGGTTCAATGGATGGCGTGGCGCATTTTGCACATATTGGCGGTGCTATTGTGGGTTATTTACTGGCTAGAAACTGGCGAAAACATCTTTATCGATTTAATTAAATATTTGTGAAGTTCTTCCGGGGAATATTTACTTTAATACACATCAGTATTGTACTTTTATTGGCGGGTACAATGCTTAATCAGTTTATTACTCCACAGGTTTTTCCGTGGGTGAATATGCTTTCTTTAAGCTTTCCTTTTCTCTTGATTTTACACCTACTTTTGTGTTTTATGTGGATTCTCTTCTGGAGAAAAAGAGCTGTACTTTTTTTGTTATCAACTTTTCTATTGTATCAACCTATTATTGGCTGGGTGAACTATTCTCCAAAAGAAGAAGCGGTAACTGACATTACCGTTCTTACCATGAATATGAAACGCGGTAACTTTGGTAAGGAGGAGTGTTTACAACATATTAAAAACAGCGGTGCCGATGTATTTTTAGTTCAGGAGTATATTTGGGATTTAAAGGATACCCAATATCCTCATTTTGTCACAGGTTATGATGTGGTAGCGATTGGATCTAAACATAAAATCATTCAGCAACAAAAAATACCCACTGGTGCCAACGGGGAGGCTATTTTCGCTGACATCGAAATTAAGGGACAAACGATAAGGTTCATTAGTGTTTATCTCAATCCTTTTATGTTTAAAAAAAGTAAGGTAAAGCCTACGGATGATTACGATACCAACAAACAAAAACTTCGCTACATAGCTTCCACTTTAATCCCCACATTTAAAATCCATCAATCGGAAATTTTGGCGATTCGCAGAGCAATTGAAGAATCTCCATACCCCGTAATTGTGGGAGGCGATTTTAATGCAGTCCCTAATTCATATGAATATTACCAAATTGCAGAGGTTATTGAAGACGCTTTTATAGAAGCCGGAAATGGGTTGGGTACGAGCTTCCACGATTATAAATTTCCCATTAGGATCGATTATATTTTTTCTTCCAAAGAATTGGAAGCTACAACATATCAGGTGGACCGATCTCAAAAACTTTCTGATCATTATCCAGTTAAAGCTTCATTTAAATTTTCTGCACCATGAAGAATCTTTCTGTTTTGCTTTTAATTATTTTTACCGCCTGCACCAAAGAGAGCAAGCAAGTCACTACAGAATCAACAGATATTTTCGAAAAGCCAAGTTACGATACGACGGCTATTGATTCTTTTTCACCTGGAGCTACTTCTAAGTCGATGGAATTACAGATGAGACTTTCAGCACGACGATATCAAGATTCATTAAGAGCACTGTCGGAACAAACCAAAGATTCTGTAAAGGCAAAATAACAGACTTAGTCTAAGTCGAATGTTTTATTGGAAGGCAAATTTCTGATTCTGTCCAGAGGATAGATAAACATATCGTCAAAATCATTCATCGCGTTAATAATTTGGAAGTGAGAGTACTCGCTGAGGTTTTGCAAAGTAATTTCTGCTTCCTTTATTTTTTTAGATTTTAAAAGATGTTGCCTTTGCACACCATTTAAAAGATAGGTGGTTGGTGTAAACCATTCCCGCCCTTTTTTAAACAATAAATTGGAGTATGAAGTGTCAGTAATGCAATTATTTTTAACAATAATTATTTCTCCGCCATTAGCTTTTTGTGACATTTGCTCTAAAATCTTCCGGTCTTCAAACTTAAATTGATAGTCGAAACTATTGTTTTCAACAAGCTGAAAGTGTGATATTTCCGAAATAGCGTAGGGGATTAATTGCGTGCGATAGTTTCCGTCTAAATCATAGGTAATTTTAAATTTAAATAGACCATCATCGTCCAGATTTAAACTTTTAAAAATCTCTGTTAAATTAATTGGATGACCAGAACAAAACTGCGCAAAAGTCTGATTTACCCTTTCTTGATGATAGTTAAGAAGATAGGGTTGCAGATCTTCAACTTTAATGCTTTCTATAAACCGGGACATAAATTTTATTTTTCATTTCTTCGTATTCGTTTTCAAATGTACTTAAATGAGTTATCCCACCACCACTTTTAAAGTATAATTGTTGATTCTCTTCTTCGATAAACCGAATCATCACACAGGAGTCTAGGTTTTCTCCATCAAACCACCCACAAACACCGGTATAGAATTTCCGATCGTAATTTTCTGCTTCGAGTATAATTTCCAACGTTTTCTTTTTAGGAGCACCTAGAATGGAGCCAGCCGGTAACAATTCGCTCATTATTTTACCAATTTTACCTCTGTATTCGGGTTTTAAATTTCCGGTAATCTCAGAACTCATTGCGTAGAGATTTTTCTGCATGGTCTCGATATAATCGATCCGCTGGAAGTAATCCACCTTAACATCATTCGCGACAATGCTCAAATCATTCCGCAGCAGGTCAACCACTGTGTAATGCTCTGCTTTTTCTTTGACATCATTTTTTAAGATTTCCGCTGCATTATCAATCGTTGCATCAATCGTCCCTTTCATAGGATGGGTGGAAATCTGATTTTCTTTTATTTCGACGAATGTTTCAGGTGAAAAAAAGACAAATTGCTGTGGATAATACACTTTGTATTTTGCACTACTCGCATAGAAAAGCTCTTCTAGGGTATAATTAGTTTCAATAGATGAACGGGACGTGTAGTTGGTTAAATAAGAATTTCCCCGCCGCAAATTTTCCAGGACCACATCAAATCCTCTTTTATAATTTTCTGACGATTCCGGACTGGCCTTAAAAATTAAATTCTTATCTGTCTTGTAACCTTTTACGACGTTCGTAAATGATGGAAAATCAATGAGTAATCGGGAATTTATTAATTGAGTTTGCTCATAGATTTCAACGTTTTGAACCAGAAAATCAATGATGAAAAAAAATGATTTCCCTTTCAATGAAAGTTCATCCATTTTATCAAACTGAGCTTGTACATCGGCGGTCATTCGGCAAAAGTAAGAAATCCCAATGCTTAATTTAGCGCCTATTAATGCGAAAGCATTATTTTTGCACATGCAAAATTTTCAGTCGCCTTCAGGAGGCCTTTCATATTTGTTTAAGCAGTCTTTTTTTTATTGGAATAAGGCGCTTCTTTACAATTTGCTTTTTAGTATTATTTATCTTGTTCTATTTTTTGCGGGTTACTTTTATCTCTTCCAGTATTTTGGTTTGTGGGACGAGTTTGTGAAAATTCGGGATCTGGTACAAACGGATATGTCAGCCTTCAATAAACAAATGGAAGAAATTGCCCGTCGACCGGAAGCTGCTAATTTCAGTTTAGCATTTTTTCTTTTGATCGCTCTGCTAAATCCTTTAAATGTAGGCTTATATCGAATTTATCGTAAGATCGACTTAAATGAAAAGATTGTATTTAGTGATTTGTTTGCTGGATATCAAGGGCTAGACTTCTTTAAATTTGTTGGCTTTTATCTGTTTTGGATGATTATTTTCACTTATGCCAATGCATTTCTATTTCTCGGTGTCGTTTGGATTTTCATTACCTTATTTTGCGTTCCATTGATGTATTTTATGAACGTAACGACGTTCCGGGGAATAGGCTTGACATGGCAAATTCTCAAAAATAATTTCAGCACGGTCTTTATTTGTTGCGCTGTAGCTTTACTATTTGCATTAAGTGGTTTTATCCTTTGCGGAATAGGTTTTGTCCTAACATTCCCGTTTTTGAATGCAATGATCTATACCCTTTACCGCTATTTTTATAAAGAAGTCGAAGAAAAATAGATTGTACTATAGGTTTTTCTGATTAATAATTTAAATTTGAAAGAGAATTTAAAAACTAAACTATGGAAACCTATCAGACAAATCAGCCTGGAACACCCGGAAAATCGACCAGTGAAATCATTGCCCACGCTTTTGAAGTTTACAAGGGAGTTTTTCTTTATGGTCTTCTTGCTATTATCATATACACGGCAGTCAGTTTTTTAATACAGCCAATTACAGGTTTCGATTCTAATTTGATTTCAGAAGAAATTAAAAATGCAGATGGAGAGTGGGTTGATTTTTGGGAAATTCCTGGTTTTCGCTTGTATTATGGGGTTTCCGGGATTGTAAGTTTGTTGTTAGCTCCTTTATTTATCGGAGTGATTTATATCGCTAGCAAGTATGATAATCAGCAGCCTCTACAAGCATCAGATTTATTTATTGGATACCGCCAGAATTTTGTCAATATTTTAATTTATTCTTTACTAGCTTCGGTGATAATGAGTATTGCTATCATCATGTGTGTGCTGCCTTACTTTTTAATTGCGCCGTTATTGTTTTTAGGATATCCCATTTTACTTTTTGAGAATGCAAGTTTCGTTGATGCATTCAAAAAATCGTTTAAAATTGCTGGAGATCATTATGTAGTATTTCTTTTTACTTCAATTTTAGCACTTTTGGTAAGTTTGGCAGGGATTTTACTGTGCGGAATTGGTATCTTCGCTACGATCCCATTTTATCTCGTCGTCATGTACTCCGCGTACTGCGCATTTTGCGGACGACCACGCCAAGTGAATATACAGCGCTAACGCTCATCAATAAATAAAAACAACAGTCCTATCACTGTTGTTTTTTTGTTAAAAACTAAGATCATGCCCAATAAAAAACATCAAATTAGTGAGGTTAAGATTAAGCAGGTTTTTCTACTTGCGGTAATAATTCTTCTTGGAGGTCTCATTGTCTTTAACCTATCGCTGTTTATCCCATCTGTATTGGGAGCTATCACGCTTTACATCATTACCCGGAAGTATAATCTTTATTTACAGGAAGAAAAGGAGTGGAAGCCTTGGGTAGCTTCCACAGTCATTATTTTCGCGACCCTAATACTCTTAATTCTACCCGTATATTTCATTGCAGATTTGCTCATCGAAAAGTTAGGAAATGCCTCAGCTTACATGGACAAATTCAACGCTTTCGTTGACAAAATCCATGATTTCGTTTATGAGAAGACCAAACTTGACATTCTAAGTAAAGAAAATCTCGACACCTTAAAAAGCAATGTCGGTAAATACACCACATCAGCGCTCAGCGGTACTTTTAATACCTTGACGATTGTGCTTTCCATGTATTTTATCCTTTATTTCATGTTAGAAAATCCGAGGTTTTTTGAGCGGTTGGTGAAGAGCTCTGCGCCCTTAAAAAAATCGAATGTTCATTTGCTGGGAGATAAAATCAGAAAGATGGTTATTGCCAATGCCATTGGTATTCCGGTTGTCGCATTGGGGCAGGGGATAGTCGCTTTGATAGGATATTTAATTTTCGCCGCTCCTAGCCCAATACTTCTTTTTGCTTTAACAGCTGTAGCTTCAATGATTCCGATTGTGGGATCTGCGTTGGTATACGTTCCCGTATGTATTTTTATGATCGCGGAAGGTAATACAGGCGCAGGACTTGGGCTGGCTGCATATTGCTTAATTGTAGTAGGATTAACGGATAACGGACTGCGGTTTACTTTACTGAAAAGACTTGAAAATATCCACCCTTTAAATACCGTATTCGGGATTATTGCCGGGATGAATATCTTCGGTTTTATGGGGTTAATTTTTGGACCAATTCTCGTTTCGATTACAATATTGCTAATTCAAGTTTACCGCGATGAATTCTCCGATGATGAGAATGAATTAATAATGCCTGAACCTAAGGAAATCGAGGAAAAAATAGACCTTTCAATTTAAAAATGGAGCAAATCAACAGCGAAATATTACGCGACATCTGTGTGCAGCGCATGCCTTTTGGTAAATATAAAAACAGCATTATAGCCGATTTACCCATTAGCTATCTGGAGTGGTTTCAAAGACAAGGTATGCCTCCCGGAAAGTTAGGGATGATGCTTTCAACCGTTTATGAAATTAAGCTTAACGGATTAGAAGAGCTATTAAGAAATATTAAAAAACAGGTTTGATAATCTAACCTTTCAGAGCTGCGATCTCATCCCGAAGTTTTGCTGCTTTAATAAAATCAAGATTTTTAGCTGCAGCTTCCATTGCTTTTTGCTTTTCCGCAATAAGTTGTGTAAAGTCTTTTCCGTAGTTACTTTTATCTTCAGCCACCTGCTTCAAAATTTCCTTTTGAGTATATTTTGGATCCGGGAAATCTTTGGTTCGGCCTACCAAAACTTCAGAAATCTTTTTATTAAGAGACATAGGTATCAGACCATGTTTCTCATTGTACTCCATTTGTTTTTGTCGTCGATAATTGGTCTCGTCAATGGCTCTTTGCATAGAGCCGGTTATCTTATCTGCATACAAAATAGCTCTACCATTCACATTTCTAGCGGCCCGTCCTATGGTTTGAACCAAGGAACGACGTGAGCGGAGCATACCTTCTTTGTCAGCATCCAAAATGGCAACCAAAGAAACTTCAGGTAAATCTAATCCTTCACGGAGCAAGTTTACCCCTACAAGAACATCAAATAAACCGACTCTCAAATCCTGCATGATTTGGATTCTTTCCAAAGTCTCTACATCGGAATGGATATACCGCGTTCTAATTCCAAATCTTGTAAAGTATTTAGTGAGTTCTTCCGCCATTTTTTTAGTTAGCGTCGTCACCAAAACTCGCTCATCAATTTCGGCTCGCTTCTGGATTTCCTCTATCAAATCATCGATTTGATTCATTGTTGGGCGAATGTCAATTACAGGATCTAAAAGTCCGGTTGGTCGAATGATCTGTTCCACATATTCACCTCCAGTTTTTTCAAGTTCGTAATCTGCCGGGGTTGCAGAAACATAAATGACCTGATTCTGCATCAACTCAAATTCCTCAAATTTTAAGGGACGATTGTCCATTGCGGCCGGTAATCGAAAACCGTGTTCCACCAAAACCTCTTTCCGGCTTCGGTCGCCACCATACATCGCGTGTACTTGTGGGACTGTTACGTGGCTTTCGTCAATCACCATTAAATAATCCTTCGGAAAATAGTCCAAAAGACAGAACGGTCGTGACCCGGGTAAACGACGGTCAAAATATCTCGAATAGTTTTCAATACCGCTACAGTAGCCCAGTTCTTTCATCATTTCAAGATCAAGCTCTGTACGTTCCTGAAGTCTTTTGGCTTCAAAGGGTTTTTCAATTTCGTTAAAGAAATCGATTTGTTTCACCAAATCATCTTGGATTTGACGGATGGCATTCTGCTGAGTTTCCTTAGAAGTGACGAAGAGGTTTGCCGGATAAATGTTGATTTCATCAAACTCTGCCATCACCGAGCCTGATTGGGGATCGAAACTTTGGATTCTGTCAATATCATCTCCAAAAAACTGAATCCTGATTCCGTTATCCGCATAGGCAGGATAGACATCGATAACGTCACCTTTCACCCGAAAAGTTCCGCGGGTAAATTCATTTAAAGTTCGTGAGTATAGTGCATCTACAAGCTTATGAAGAAATGCAGTTCTTGTTAGTTTGGAGTTCTTTTTAACTTCGATTAATGACTTGTTAAACTCTGTCGGGTTACCAATCCCATAGATACATGAAACAGAAGCTACAATTAAGACATCACGTCTCCCGGAAAGTAAACTTGCGGACGCTGAAAGCCTTAACTTTTCAACTTCTTCATTAATGGAAAGATCTTTTTCAATGTAAGTATTGGTTGAAGCTATAAATGCCTCAGGCTGGTAATAATCGTAATAACTCACAAAGTATTCCACAGCGTTCTCAGGAAAAAACTCCTTAAACTCCATAAAAAGCTGTGCAGCGAGAGTCTTGTTATGTGCGAGCACCAACGTTGGTTTTTGTACTTTTTGAATGACATTCGCGATGGTAAAAGTCTTACCGGACCCTGTCACTCCGAGCAAGGTTTGGTATTTTTCGCCGAGTTCAATTCCGGCAGAAAGCTTCTCAATTGCTTGAGGCTGATCACCAGTGGGCTTATATTCAGACTGAAGTTTAAACTGCATAGTGCAAAATTACGAAAATAGTCGGCGCAATATTTGATGCGGAAGTGTTAATAAAATCCTTAAAACTGTTAATTATGAAATCATTACTGGTTCAGGTTCTGCCAATTTGCGGAGCAATTTTTTTAACTTCATGTAGCGGAAGTAATACTTCAACTACCGTTCAGCCAGAAAATCCTCCCATTGCGAATGAAACTTTGGCCAATCCCGAAACAGCTAATCCTAACTCCCCAGAATATCAACCAGCATTTGCCGGACAAACGCGGGTTAAGGGCGTAAAAACATCTACTGATTATACAGTGGACATTCTTAATAGTGATTTAAGCAAGCCATGGGCCATTATTGATATGCCGGATGGTCGTTTTTTGGTGACCTCAAAAGAGGGATACTTTAGTCTGGTTTCTGCGGACGGTAAAACCGTAAAAAAAGTGGAAGGACTCCCTGAAGTTGATGACAAAGGACAAGGAGGATTGTTGGACGTAGCTTTAGATCCTAATTTTGCTTCAAACAAAATGATTTATTGGACTTATTCTGAGCCAGTGTCAGGAGGAAATCATACTGCTGTAGCCAAAGGAAAACTTTCAGCAGATGAATCTAAAATAGAAAATCCAGTCGTAATATTCCGGGCAACGCCAACTTATGATGGTGACAAACACTTTGGCAGTCGTTTACTTTTTGACAAAGATGGACATCTTTTTGTAAGTACAGGGGAACGTTCTGATATCGAAATGAGACCTTTTGCACAACGTCAAGATTCTTATTTAGGGAAAATTCTTAAAATTACAACTGATGGGAAACCAGCGCCAGGAAATCCTACGATCTCAGGTTGGAAACCAGAAATTTTTGCTACAGGTATTCGAAACCCGCAAGGTATTGCGATGGATGAAAAAGGACAACTTTGGGATGGCGAAATGGGGCCAAAAGGGGGAGACGAATTAAATTTGATTCAACCTGGTAAAAACTATGGCTGGGGAGATGTAACTTATGGCGTGGAGTATAGCGGAAAGAAAATCAACAACGGAACCACGCAAAAAGCAGGTACCGAACAGCCAGTATATTATTGGGATCCTTCAATCTCGATGAGTGGTATGGATTTCTACAAGGGAAATATCGAAGAATGGAAAAATAACCTGATGTTAGGCTGTCTAAGCGGAAAGAAAATCATTAGACTTGTTATCGAAAATAATAAAGTTGTAGGAGAAGAGTGGTTAATGACCGATCAAAACGATAGAATTCGTGATGTCCTGAGTTCCAAAAACGGGAATCTATATGCGGTTTCTGATAGTGGAAAGCTTTATAGGATCGCGAAGAAATAAAATTTACTCTGGAATATAAACCAAATCATTACCATAATCACCGTCAGGATCTTTCATAGTTCTGGCGGTTTTTATTTTCTCAAAAAGTTTCTCAATAAAAAAACTTGTTTCGAAAAACTGGCGGTGGATTCCATTCAGCATTTCCATAAATAAATACATCCCGACTTTATTATTGTGAAGATCCATCATTTTATCTTCTTTTTCATTAGGGAAAAGTTCTTCATGAAGATCAGTCATGCGTTTACAGAAGCTCAAAGCTTTTTGAGGCGACGTTATTTTGCAGCAATACATCATAATCAGACAATTCCATAAGGCGTGACGAAATGCGTTACCAATTCCACTTTTGGAACTCGTTTCAGGAAAGAATTTCTGCGCCAAAACAAAACTTCTAACAGTGGCATAAAGGGCTAAAAGAGTGAGCAGAGGGTGTGGTATGCACAATTTCAGTATCTGGATTATCTTACCGATACTCAGGGTTTTCAGGGTATTAAAAATTATTTTTAGCGCTCGTACCATAAAGAAATCTCTCCCAAGTGATGAGAGAGATTGTTAGTATGTAAATATTTTAGTGAACTAAAAGTTTCACCGTTTTTGATATTTTCTCTTTGATTTCTGTTCTTTTCACAATAAAATCAACGAAACCTTTCTCCTGCAAGAATTCAGAAGTTTGGAATCCTTCTGGTAGGTCTTTACCAATGGTTTCACGGATAACTCTTGGCCCCGCAAAACCAATTAAAGCTCCCGGTTCGGCCACGATGATGTCGGCTGTCATTGCAAAAGAAGCGGTAATCCCTCCAAAAGTTGGGTCCGTTAAATATGCAATATATAAAAGGCCTTCTTCAGAAAGTTGAGCCAATTTTGCCTGAACTTTAGCTAACTGCATTAAAGAGTAAGTAGCTTCCTGCATCCTAGCACCTCCGGACTGACAGATAATCATGTAAGGGAGACGATTTGCGATACAGTGATCCACTGCGCGACGGATTTTTTCACCCATTACCGACCCTAAAGATCCTCCGATGAAGGCAAAATCCATACAAGAAATTACCATTTCAACGCCATTCACCTTTCCTGTTGCATTTCTGATGGAATCGGTAAGTTTGGTTTTAGCTTTCACTTCTTTGAGACGATCTGTATAAGATTTAGTGTCTTTAAAATGCAGCATGTCGACACTTTCTACATTCGCGTCGAGTTCGGTAAACTTATTATCATCAAAAAGAATAGAAAAATATTCGCGGCTGCCAATTCTAACATGGAAACCATCTTCAGGAGAAACGTAGTTATTTGCTTTTAGTTCTTCGTGCTCGATAATTTTTCCAGTCGGTGTTTGATGCCAAAGACCTTTGGGAAGATCTTTTTTATCCTCCGTTGAGGTGGTTATATTTTTAGTTTTTCTTTTAAACCATTCAAATGCCATCGTATCAATATTAGTGTTGCAGTTTTAGTTTGTCTGTTGATAATCAATATGCTGCAGAATTATAATGTATTTACGTTGTTCAAATCTTCAAAAGCCTGAACAAGTCTTTTAGAGAACGTTTCTTCACCCTTTCTTACCCAAACGCGTGGGTCATAAAACTTCTTATTTGGTTTGTCGTCTCCATCCGGGTTGCCGATTTGCGTTTTGAGATATTCCACGTTATCAAGCATATAATCACGGATACCTTCGGTGTACGCAAACTGAAGATCGGTATCAATATTCATTTTAATTGCACCGTAACCAATAGCTTCTCTAATTTCTTCAACAGTAGAACCTGATCCACCGTGGAAGACGAAGTTCACTGGTTTTGCAGCTGTACCGAATTTCTCCTGAACATATTTCTGAGAATTATCAAGGATTTTTGGAGTAAGTTTTACATTTCCTGGCTTATAAACACCATGTACGTTACCAAAAGCGGCTGCAATCGTAAAGTTTGGAGAAATAGCATTTAATCTTTCATAAGCATAAGCAACTTCATCTGGCTGCGTGTATAGTTTAGACGAATCTACCCCCGAATTATCAACACCATCTTCTTCCCCTCCAGTAACTCCAAGTTCAATTTCCAATGTCATACCCATTTTTGCCATTCTCTCGAAATATTTACAAGAAATGTCAAGGTTTTCTTCAATTGGTTCTTCCGATAAATCAAGCATGTGCGACGAATATAGAGACTTACCTGTTTGTTGGTAAAATTCTTCGTTAGCATCCATCAAACCGTCGATCCAAGGCAAAAGTTTCTTTGCACAGTGGTCGGTATGAAGAATTACGGTTGCGCCGTAAGCCTCTGCCAAGGTATGAATATGTTTTGCGCCAGCTACAGCCCCTGCAATAGCAGCTTTTTGTCCGTCGTTGCTTAATCCTTTTCCTGCGTTATAAGCAGCGCCACCATTTGAAAACTGAATAATCACCGGGGCATTCAGTTTTACAGCGGTTTCCATTACTGCATTTACGTTGCTCGATCCAATAACATTTACCGCGGGTAATGCGAAGTTATTCTCCTTAGCATAATTAAAAATTTCGGTAACCAATTGTCCTGTGGCAACACCTGCCGGAAAACGTCTGCTCATAATTTATTTTTTAGAGGATTTATGTTAATTTAGGGCGTGTAAAGTTAGTAATTTTATGTATAACATCTAGTTTCTTTTGTCTTTTCCCCAAAGGAGTTTTTGGCGTATGGTTTCGTAAAAACTTAGGTTTTTAGGGTGTATCAGTAAAATCTGAAATTTAGCTTTTCGCAAAATAATTTCTACATCTGTATTCATATGTACTAGCCGCGAATCTAATGAAAGTGAATACCTAGGAACCCGGCTTTCAACTTTTAAACGAATTTCAACATCATCATTCACAATTAGAGGTCTAACATTCAGGTTGTGAGGTGCGATAGGCGTAATTACAAACGTATTGTTGTTCGGGGTAATGATTGGCCCTCCACAACTTAAAGAATAGGCTGTAGATCCTGTCGGAGTCGAAATAATCACTCCGTCTCCCCAAAATACATTTAGAAATTCATCATTGATATAAGAGTCCACCGTAATCATTGCAGTGGTTTCTTTCCGAGAAATGGTAATATCATTTAAAGCATACGGAAAAAACTCATTGTCTTCGGGCGAAATGATCTCGATGACCGATCTTCGGCTAACATGAACTTCCCCTTTTATAATATGATCTAGATTATGGAAAACTTCTTCCTTGCTGAAACTCGATAGAAAACCCAGTCGACCCGTGTTTACTCCAACCACCGGAATTTCAAGATCCTGAACGAATAATAAGGAGTTAACAATGGTACCGTCGCCTCCAAATGTAAAAAACCACTCTGGATTTTTCTCTTGAAGATCTTGCTTGCAGGTGAATGTTTCAAATATTTTTGAAAACTGCATCGCGGTGGCCATTTCTTCAAAAAGTATTGCCTGAATCCCTCTCTTCTCGAGTTCCGACACAAATTTACTCAGATACAAAAAGGTATCGAGGTCGCTTTTTTGGGAATAAATTGCTGCTTTTCTCATCTAAAACTGCAGATATTTCTGGAAAAAACCAAAGCGATCTTTCAGCAGGTCTTCTTTCTGGTCGTCATAATATTTATGAACCACACTATAACCGTACCGCTCAAAAGTTTCGTCGATGGAACTCGCATTTTCTGCATTGAATTTTATCGTAATCTGGATATAGTCATCAGTAACCAAACTGATAAAACACCCATAAATTTTTCCGTTATTGGATTCTATAATCTTACAAATCTCCGTTAAAGAATAGTGTCTGCCGCTGGTTTGCACAATCATTACTGCGCCAATCTCCGAGAATAAGGCATATTTGGAAAATTCATTAAAAATATCGTCGCATGATAGATAACCTTGATAATGTTCTTCCTTATCAATGACGGGGATGACGTTTGCATTAAAGGTGTGGAACAATTTAATGGAATCTAATAAAGTGTTGTCATCTAAAATTGCAAACTTTTCGTAATGAATTTCCAGCGAGGAAAGTGGTCCTTCCGGGCTTTCTTCTAAAAAAGATTGGCTTAAAGCACCTTGGTAAATGCCTTTTTTCTTTATAAATATATGAGAGTAACCAAACTCCCGGGCCATCTCATTCGCTTCCTCGATAGAGTCATTTGCGTTGAAGGCCGGATAATCTTTAGAGATATAATCTTTGATTAACATTAGGCTAAGTTAGGAAATTATTAAAAAAAGTTACAACGAGCGTGCCTTAAAAAGTTTTTAAAATTTTTCTTGCAAAATATAGGAGTAAAAGTATATCTTTGTCGCCTTTCATTTTTACTTTTTATTAGATTTATTTCAAACTGCGATGCCTCAGGGCTTTGCAGTTTTTTATTTTATGCGGGCTTTTTAGCTCTCAGAAATATTAGTCCGGCAAGAATAATTGCAGCTCCTACAGTTTGTACTAAAGTTAGAGATTCACCATCTAAAATTCCCCAAATTATTGCAACTACTGGCATGAGTAAGGTTACTGTTGAAGCAAAAAGAGGGGTAGAAATTCCCAATAAGCGATAGTTAAGCATCATGGCCAATCCGGTCCCAAAAATGGAAAGAAGACTTACGTAACCTAAACCAATCCAAAGATCTGTGGTGTTATTAAAATTATCTGCGAACCCGGCAAGAACCAAGGAAATCGCTGAAGGAATAAGGAGTACAACAGAAAATACAAAAACAGAAAGGATTTTCGCCGGCACGTTGTTTAGTTTGGATTTTACAGTTGTGACACTAATCGCATAACAGATAGTGGCTAATAAAAGTAGCAGAATTGGGAAGAGTTTTAGTTCACCACTTCCTCCCCCGGAAAACGCGAGGATGCATGCGCCGGTAAAACTGATAAGCACTCCGATGATTTGTCTTTTTGTAGTATCAAACTTCCAAAATAATGCTCCAACAATAATTACAAAAATAGGCATCATCGAGTTTACAATTCCCGCAATGCTGCTGCTGACCTCAGTTTCCGCAATGGGGAAAAGAAACATTGGGATAAAATTTCCTGTTATTGCAGCGAGGATTAACCACTTGATATTTTTCTTAGGAAATTTTTTGATGTTCTTTATGGCTAATGGCAGTAGTAAAATGCCTGCGATTAATACTCGTAAGGCACCAACTTCATATGGGTTAAAATGAAGTAGTGATTTCTTTATCAATATGAAGGACGAACCCCAAATGATGGATAAAAGTACCAGTAAAACCCATTTTTCTTTTTCAGGATTCATTGTTTCGGTTTAAAATTTCTAAATATTGGTTCTTGCTGATCATTGTAGCGCCCAAGCTTTCTAAATGTTCGGAGTGAATTTGACAATCAATTAATTCAAGTTCAGGATTTGTTATGACAAAATTGATAAAACACACCTTTGAAGCGTTACTTACTTTTGAAAACATGCTTTCACCACAAAAAACATTACCGATCTGTATTCCGTAAAAACCTCCGACTAAACTTCCGCCTTTCCAAGCTTCGTAGCTTTTGGCAAAACCATATCGATGTAGCGCTGTGAAAGATTCAATTAACTCTCGAGAAATCCAGGTACCATCCTGATCTTTGCGGGGTGTTTGCATACACTCTTCCATTACCTCTTGAAAGCATTGGTTTTCCGTAAAATAAAACTCTTGTCTTTGTAAAACTTTCCGCATTGATTTGGAAATTTTTAAATCCTTCGGAAATAATACAAATCTTGGGTCAGGACACCACCACAATATTTCTTCTCCTTCATTAAACCATGGGAAAAGCCCGAGTTGATAAGCAAAATGTAATCTTTCCGGAGTAAGATCACCACCAACTGCCATTAAGCCCGTCTCCGATTCTAATAAAGAGGGATCGGGAAAGGAAATTTCGTTTTTATCGAGATAGATCATCGGGGAAAAATTAAAATCCCGCTCGGCTAAGCAGGATTTCAAATTATAATAAGAATTTCTTAGAATGGTAAATCATCGTCATCATCAGCGAAAACATCACTTTGATTTGATGACGAGTTGGATGGTGCGTTTTGAGATGGAGAAGCTACCGTAGGCTCATCAAAGCTACTACTTTCAAGTTTCTCAATTCTCCAGCCAACGATTGAGTTAAAATATTTTACTTCATTTTGGGGAGAAGTCCACTCGCGACCACGAATATTAATGCTAACTTTCACTTTTTCGCCTTCGCGGAAGTTATTTAACAAATCAGCTTTATCCTGAAGAAATTCAATGCTGATTGGCTGAGGGTACTGCTCTTCGGTAAGCAAAATCATTTCTCTTTTTTGAAAACCGCTTGCAAACGTCTGAATGTCAGTTATTTTTTTAATCGTTCCTTGTAATTCCATAATCTAATATTAAAGAATGTAAAAGTAGTAAATATTAGAGGGAAAAAGAAAGCGGGGTTTGAAAAAAAATAAATAAATAATTTTTTGAAATTTTGTTTGGTTTAAAAAGGAAAAAGTCTTTATATTTGCACTCATCAAAAAAGAGAAGAAGTTTATTGCGGATGTGGTGTAATTGGTAGCCACGCCAGACTTAGGATCTGGTGCCGTGAGGCGTGGGGGTTCGAGTCCCTTCATCCGCACACGAAATAGAAATGCGAAAATAGCTCAGCTGGTAGAGCACAACCTTGCCAAGGTTGGGGTCGCGGGTTCGAATCCCGTTTTTCGCTCTCCATTTTGCCCTGGTGGTGGAACTGGTAGACACGCAGGACTTAAAATCCTGTGTCCGCAAGGACGTACGGGTTCAAGTCCCGTCTGGGGTACATAAAACGCTGATAGTCTTAGATTATCAGCGTTTTTGTTTTTTAACAGTAGGATGAAATATCTGTCTTCAGCAATTTTCTCTTATTTTCCGAAAATTCGGGTCGCTTTTTTATCCTTGTCAATAGCTACTAATGTAAAATCTCCGGACACCGCCTTCTCTCTAATATCTTCGTACATGTCTTCTACAAAGACATCAATAGTGACTTTCAGACTTGTATTGCCCACGTATTTAACCTTACCGATAAGTTCTACAAGGGTATCTGCCGGAATAGGCTTTTTAAAATCAATACGGTCGCAGCTAACAGTAACAAATGACTTCCGGGCGAAGCGAGTGGCTGTCATAAAAGCTACTTCGTCCATCATCTCCATCACTTTCCCGCCAAACATGGTGTTATGGTGGTTGGTGGTATTCGGAAAAACCACTTTAAAGACATGCGTTTCTGAGGATTTAATTTTTTCTTCGTAATCCATCTTAAATTTTTAATCATTAAACATTGAGATGAATAAAAATCTTTGACAGATTTTACTTCAAATCGCGAAAGTTTTGGGGGATCCGACTTCCTACAATGTAGATTACGGTTGCGCGACAGTTCGTGAGTTTCACACGATTCACCCGAAAGGACTGCAAATATAGAATTTTATAGGTCAGTTCTTCCTAGGATTTTTTGTATTTCTAGTACAGAATATATTAAAGCATTAAGATGAGATTGCACAGTATTTGCTTTTTCGTACTAAAAATAACATTATGCAACCGAAACCTATGCTCACACTAAGCCAAGTTATGGCTAAACTTGCCGCAAAAAACGTCACCCAAGAATTCAGGATGAATGAAAATGGCGAAATGAAATTTACGGACAAAGGAGATGCTTACCAACCATCTGATCTCAAAATTTTAAGAAGTTATCGTTTTGAAGCAGACAGCAGCCCTGAAGATAATGCAGTGCTTTATGTAGCACACGCAAAGGACGGAAATACAGGGATGATTATTGATGCTTACGGTGCAGAAAGTAATTATGGACCGGAGTTCGACGATTTTATCCGTGACATTCCGGTAGAAGAAGATGAACAATATAATTTCGATAACGAATAAATAAAAATCCGAATAATTTTATTCGGATTTTTTCTTGAACAAATTGCGAAGGCCTTTCTTTTCTTGAGAGCCTTCTTTTTCTGGATTTTTCTTCGTTACTTTTTCAACGGTTTCTTTCGTGTTTTGTACTGTGTTCTTCACGGCTTTCTCTGTGTTTTCAACATTTTCTCCGATTAAAGTTTTCTTCAATCCTTCTTCGACGCCTTTCCAGAATAGATTAAAGAAAGATTTGGTCTTATCACGCGGGATATTATCTACAATAACGGATTCAGGATAAGTTTTTGAATCGGTTTTTACAAATAGGTTGGCGACTGCTGAAAGCAACTTGTTTTTATTTCCGTCTTTTTTTAATACAGAAACTTTCAAATCCTGATGCTTCATGTTCAGAGTTCCATTAAGTCCGTTTCTATTACCCTTGAAGTTAAATAGAAGGTTTGAGATAGTGCCAGTGGCTCTGATTTTTAGATAAGGTTCAATAAAGGGATTTATCCGGCTGGCTGGAAGATCGGAAACATTCCCTGCGATCGTAAAATCATCATTGGGTTTTGAGGTGTCGAAACTCCAGTTGACTTTCATTGGCGATGCACTCATAAAACGAGTATTAATATTGATGGGGATATTGGTCGGTTTTCCGGGAGTTTTACCTGAATTTAAATTTTGAGCATGAAGAGTAAACTGATCGAAAATAAGTTTTCCGGGGCCGGCGCTTTTTTCAGTGTCTTCTTCATACTCCAAATAAGAGTTGTTTAATTTTAAGTTCTTGATAAATAAGGGGAAGTCAATAGTCTTTAAAAGACTGGAATAGAGCAGCTTTTCCTTCGGGTCATCAGTAGGAATTTTACTTCTGAAAATATTCGCTCTAACTTGATCTAGAGTTAGATTAGATGCTTCAAGCGATTTTTTATCACTAAAAAGATTCCATTGTCCTGACATATTAATTTTAGCTACGCTTACATCATATAGATCTCTTTCTGTGGGAATCAACCGAATAAATTGGGTGCGCGTAACGGTAGGTTTTACTTTTCCATTGGTAATTTGTAAGCGATTGTTCGTGAAGCTGATTGCTGAGGAACTCATCAGGTAGAATTTCGTTCTATAGCTAAGTGCATCTGCCTTCACCGTATAATTTTCGATTTTAAAGGGGAAGTTGTTTTTGGCTGTGCTTTCATTCATTTCCAAATTATTCATCTTCACAGCAAGATTTTTCAACGTTAAAGGAGAATTATCTTTGTTGTAGGTGAGGTTACTATTTTTAATTTCAAAGCTTTTGATAAGTAGAGGAAAATGGATTCCGGATAAATCACTGTTTTTATTAGCTTTCGACTTTTTTTGAGATAAAATGCTGCCATTTAAATTGTTGACTGATGCTTTTTCAATATTTAATTTAAGTTTTTTATCAACGATTTCTAACGTATTGATTTGGGCATTAAATTGACTTAAGGTGAGATCTAAACTATTACCCTGAGCAGATTTAGGTTTTGCCTGAATATTCTTAATGTCTAAGGTTTTCGGATTGAATTCAAGCTGCCCAATTTTGAAATTCTGATTTAAATTACTGAATTTAATGTCTGTGCCACTTACCCTAAAATCACTGTATTCGAAGGGTAATGAAGATTTCATTGTTTTTGCATCCATCATGAATTTTTTAACATTCATGGTCAAACCCTCGGTGGATAACGTCGCTACACCTTGGGGATTATAGATGTCGAACTTTGTATTTTTAAAAAACACATTCTCCATATTAACGATAAACGGAAATTCTTTTGAAGATGCTTTTTTGCTCGAAGCCGAGTTTTTAATGGCAATTTGGGGATTAATGACTTCCGCATTGGCTAAGGTTATGATGTTGTCGTCAAGTAAAATATCTTTAAAGTTGAGTTCAGGTATCGTAAGATCTAAAAGGATTTTTTTATCGGGATAAAAACGCATGAAATTTTTCTGGGACAAAAGCGGTTTTAATCGAAAGTTCTTAATGCTCATTTTGCCATCTTCAGTCGTGATCTGCTGAGAAAAAATTGCATAAATGTTGTCGGGTCTGAAGTAAAAGTTCTTTCCATTGATATCATATCCGTCAAAAACGATTGGTAATTTGTCCTTAACACTTTCTTCAGTCATCTGAATATTCTCTACAAAAAGATTAAGTTCGGTTACTGCTAAGAACTTCTGTTTGGTGTGCTTGAAAATGGTAATGTTTCCGTTGCTGATTTTAATATTATCGAAGAGAACAGGATTTCTCTTTTTACCCGTTTTGTTACTAATGGGTTTTGCCAAGGTTATTATCAAATTAGGTTTTGCCAAGAATATATCACTAGAACTGATTCTCTTATTAAAAACTGCTTGATAAATTCCCAATCTACTTATGGAAAGGGTGTCGATTGAACCTTTCAATCCAATAACATCAATGTTGTCCGGATTTTTATTTTCAACTTTTATTTGAGTGGCAACGATATTACCTGTAAAAAGATCAACATTAAGTTGGTCATATGTTAAGTTGTAGGCAGTGTTTTTTTTGAGGACTTTTGGTAATTTGCTTCGTAGATAATAGTTTACCCCAAAGTTAACAGTAAGCATCACTAAAACTAGAATTCCCAAAAAAAATGAAATCGATCTAACGTATTTTTTTTTCATTTCTCAGGAGATTAAAATTTGATGCCAATTCCCGTTAAATACAGAACTTAACTTTCAAGAGGTTTGTTACGCTGAATATCAAGTTCAATTACATAACCTTCGTGGCCACGAATGTTGATGAATTTTCCGCCTTCAAAGGCGAGATATTGTCCCTTGATTCCGATTAAAGTACCTTCAAATTCAGGAGTTTTATCCAAGGTAAAAGAGGTGATTTTTTCAGGCGCCTCGTAAGGGTAATCTAACCTCATCATTTCATGCTCCATCGTGTAGAAATTCTGGAAATTTTCCGGAAAGTGTTCCTTAATTCTTTCACGGAAATCAGCCAGATCTAGATCATCTTCGAAATCATCTTCAAGCATTTTCTTCCAATTGGTCTTATCAGCGATATGCTCTTTTAAGGCGACTTCGATCATGCCTGCCTCGTAACGATTGGTTGTTTTTGCAATGGGCAAAGCAAAGGTTGCACCTTGGTCAATCCATCGGGTTGGGATTTGTGTTTCACGTGTAACACCTACCTTAACTTCCCCAGTATAAGCGAGATAAACAATATGTGGAACTAATTGAATGCTTTGCTCAACTTCTAAATCTCGTTCACCAATGCCCAGGTGTGCGGTAGATAATTCCGGTCTTATAATGGTGTCGCTGGCATAAGGACTTTCAAAGAAACATTTCTTACAAAAACCCATTCGGTAAATCTTTTGATCGCTTCCGCAATTTACACATTCGTAACCGATGTGGTTAATTTTGAGAGTTTTACCAATTAATTGATTAACGTTAATTAGATCATGTGACAGATTAAGAAAATACTGAATTGGTGTTCCATTTTGTGTGGTCATCTTCAAAATCTGTCCGGTAAATTTCATGTCTTTTTTTTGTAAAATTAGTGATTTGCTTTCAACTCTTGTTCAAATGGTTGATAACTAATACAGACATTCTGTCATGAATCGGATTGGTTTAAGAGTTCTACACCAAAATAATGGTAAAGCGCTTAAAATGAAATGGAATTTTTAAAAAGAACTTCTCGTTTATTAATATTTCGTAATTAAAAATACCATCAATAATCTGCCACAAAATCCTATTAATGGCATAAAAAAGCCTCTGGAATACTTTTTGAGAAATGGAGAGCTGAAAACATTCATAAAAACATACAAAGTTTGTTGAAAATCAGCGACAAAAACACGTAATATGTCGCCTATTTTTTTACTTTTGCAAAAAATTATTTAATATGTATTGGACATTAGAACTGGCTTCATATTTAAGCGACGCGCCATGGCCGATGACGAAAGCAGAACTTATTGATTATGCGATCCGTACCGGCGCACCTATGGAGGTGGTGGAAAATCTTCAGGCCATTGAAGACGAAGGAGAAATCTACGAATCTATTGAAGAGGTTTGGAGTGATTACCCTACTGATGATGACTTCCTCTGGAACGAAGACGAATACTAAAACACTTAGGGCTACGGCAATTGCTTAAGCCCTCTTTTATTAACATAGCCCTTTTGGGGGCAACATAGTCCTGTGCAGGCCTGCCAGGTAAAAAGCTAAAAATTTATGGGATTTATAGACAAAGTTCTAAAAGGTTTCCTCGGCGATAAAAATGCAACCGACCTTAAAGAAGTAAAAAAAGTAGTTCTTAAAATAAAAGCAGTTGAACCACAAATCCAACAACTTACGGATGATGGTTTAAGAGATAAGACCGCTGAGTTCAAAGATAAACTGAAAAATGCTACGGCAAACATTACAACGCAAATTGAGCAGACCCAGGAACAAATAAAAAATTCCACCAATATTGACGAGAAAGAAGCGCTTTTCACAAAAATAGAGCAGCTGAAAAAAGATTCTTATCAAATTGAAGAAAAAGTGCTTAATGAAATTCTTCCGGAAGCATTTGCCTTACTTAAAGAAACTTCCAGAAGATTAGCACAGAACGGAGAGATTCGCGTTACCGCTACAGATCTAGATCGTCAACTTGCTTTAACGAAAGATTTCGTTGAGTTAGACGGTGATATTGCTGTTTGGAAGAACCGTTGGGACGCCGCTGGGACCCCTGTAGTTTGGGATATGGTACATTACGACGTGCAGTTTATCGGTGGGGTCGTGCTCCATAGTGGTAAAATTGCTGAAATGGCGACCGGTGAAGGTAAAACTTTAGTTGGTACACTTCCTATTTATCTTAACGCGCTTCCAGGACGTGGTGTACACGTCGTAACGGTTAACGATTATCTTGCAAAGCGTGACTCTGCTTGGATGGGACCGTTGTATCAGTTCCATGGCCTTACCATTGATTGTATTGATTTACATCAGCCAAATTCCGATTCCCGTCGTAAAGCTTATCAGGCAAGTATTACCTACGGAACGAATAATGAGTTTGGTTTCGATTATTTGAGAGATAACATGGTAACCTCACCTTCAGAACTCGTTCAGGGTGAACTTAATTTTGCCATTGTCGATGAGGTAGATTCCGTATTGGTCGATGACGCAAGAACTCCACTAATTATTTCTGGTCCGGTTCCGCAGGGTGATCGTCAAGAATATGATGTCTTAAAACCATCCGTAGACCGTATCGTTGAGATGCAGAAGAAGACCGTTTCTGCCATTTTCAATGAAGCAAAAAAATTAATCGCCAATGGAAATACAAAAGAAGGAGGTTTCAAATTACTTCAAGCGTATCGTGGTTTGCCGAAATCTCGCCCACTGATTAAATTCTTGTCAGAAAGCGGGAATAAAGCACTTCTCCAAAAAACAGAAGGACAGTACATGGCCGACAACAACCGTGAAATGCCTAAAGTTGATAAGGACCTTTATTTCGTAATTGATGAAAAAAACAATCAGATAGAACTTACGGATAAAGGGGTTGAATACATGTCTGCCGGTAACGAAGACAAAGATTTCTTTGTATTGAATGATATCGGAACGGAGATCGCAGAACTTGAGTCTAAAAATTTAAGTAAAGAAGAAGAATTTGAGGCGAAAGAAAAGTTATTCAGTGAGTTTGCAGTAAAATCTGAAAGAATCCACACGTTAAGCCAACTTTTAAAAGCATATACCTTATTTGAAAAAGATGACGAGTATGTGGTAATCGACGGTGAAGTAAAAATTGTGGACGAGCAAACCGGCCGTATTATGGAAGGTCGCCGTTACTCAGACGGTCTTCACCAAGCGATTGAAGCAAAAGAAAATGTAAAAATCGAAGCGGCTACTCAAACTTTTGCAACAATTACCCTTCAGAACTATTTCCGTATGTACAACAAGTTGGCTGGGATGACAGGTACTGCAGAAACAGAGGCAAGCGAACTTTGGCAGATTTATAAACTCGATGTAGTGGTAATTCCTACCAATAGACCAATTCTCCGTGAAGATAAACAAGATTTAGTATTCAAGACAAACCGCGAGAAATATAATGCTGTTATTGAAGAGATTGAAAGACTTACAGCTGCTGGAAGACCAGTACTTGTAGGTACTACTTCCGTTGAAATCTCTCAACTTTTGTCTAGAGCATTGCAACTAAGAAAAATTCAGCATAACGTTCTTAATGCGAAGTTACACGCCAAAGAAGCTGAGATTGTAGCGATGGCTGGTGGACCGGGTGTTGTTACGATTGCAACAAACATGGCTGGTAGAGGTACCGACATCAAATTACAAGGCGATGTTAAGAAAAACGGAGGTCTTGCGATTATTGGTACCGAGCGTCACGATTCTCGTCGTGTTGACCGTCAGCTTCGTGGTAGAGCCGGTCGTCAGGGAGATCCCGGAAGTTCTCAGTTCTATGTTTCTTTAGAAGATAATTTGATGCGTCTTTTCGGTTCAGAAAGAATCGCGAAAATGATGGACAGAATGGGCCATAAAGAAGGGGAAGTTATCCAACATTCCATGATTTCAAAGTCTATTGAAAGAGCCCAGAAAAAAGTAGAACAGAACAACTTCGGTATCAGAAAGCGTCTATTGGAGTACGATGATGTGATGAATAAGCAGCGTGACGTTATCTACAAAAGAAGAAAGAATGCGCTTTTCGGGGATCACCTAAAATATGATATTTCTAACATGATCTTTGATGTTTCTCAGTCAATTGTTACGCAAACAAAGATGGAGAACGATTTCAAAGAGTTTGAATACGAAATTATCAAGCATTTCACGATGGAAAGTCCGGTTTCTGAAAATGATTTCAAAACGAAACAACCTGCAGAACTTACCAATATACTGTTCAAAGCAGCCACAGAGGATTACCGAATGAAGCTTGAACTTCTGAAAGAAAAATCGTTCCCGATCATTGAGAATGTTTACCAAAATCAAGGTTCAATGTTCAAAATGATTCAGGTTCCTTTTACTGATGGGGCTAAAACAATGACAATCGTAACCGATTTGAAGGAGGCGTATGAAACGAAATGTGAGTCTTTAATCAACGATTTCGAGAAAAATATCTCACTAGCGATTATCGACGAAAACTGGAAACTTCACCTACGTGAAATGGACGACTTACGAAGATCTTCACAAGGTGCAGTCTACGAACAGAAAGATCCTTTGGTAATCTATAAACAAGAATCTTTCTACCTTTTCAGCGAAATGGTTGAGAAAGTAAACAGAGAAATAGTATCATTCCTTTATAAAGGAGAGATTCCTTCATAAGAAAAGAAAGGTTAATATCATAAACTTCTTCACCAAGGTGAAGAAGTTTTTTTATTCCATTTGTAATTTCGTATTTTTAAAGTCTTAATTAATCAAAATGTCATTAGTAGATTTGTCAAAGCAGGTTGCATTAGGAGTAGATATCGGCGGTACTAACACTAAATATGGGTTGGTAAACCATCGTGGTGAGATTCTAGAGAAAGGAAGTATCCGCACCGATAGCTATGAGAAAGTAGAAGATTTCATAGATGCCCTATATGAACGTATTAATCCTTTGCTGAATAAACACAGTTCTCAACGTCGTTTCGACGGGATAGGAGTTGGAGCGCCTAATGCCAATTATTTCCGTGGGACCATAGAGCAGGCACCAAATCTACGCTGGAAGGGTATTGTGCCCTTTGCAGATTTAATGACTGAAAAATTCGGCGTGCCTTGTAAGATGACGAATGATGCAAACGCTGCAGCTTTAGGGGAAATGATGTTTGGAGCCGCACGCGGAATGAAAGATTTTATCATGATTACCCTAGGGACAGGAGTTGGTAGTGGGATTATCAGTGGTGGACAATTAATATACGGACATGATGGTTTTGCCGGTGAGTTAGGTCATACCATCGTTAAGCCTGGCGGACGAAAACACTGGAGTACCGGTTCCGAAGGTTCTCTCGAAGCTTATGCTTCTGCAACCGGAATCGCAATTACAGCGAAAAAAATGCGAGCAGAATTTCCGGATTCTCTGTTAAATGGCTATCCAGAAGAAGCCATAAATTCGAAAGTTGTGCATGAATGTGCAAAAAAAGGCGATGCTACCGCAATCGAAGTATTTCGCTATACCGGCCAAAAGTTGGGTGAAGCATTGGCTAATTTTGTAATGTTTTCTTCACCGGAAGCGATTTTGCTTTTCGGCGGCGTTATAAAAGCTGGAGATTTCATTTTAAAACCTACAAAACTTCATATGGAACGTAATTTACTTCCGATTTTTAGGAATAAAGTAAAACTCGTTTTCAGCGAACTCGATGAAGCGGACGCGGCCATTTTAGGGGCAAGTGCACTGGTTTGGGAAAAGTAGAAGAAACGATTATATATAATTTAGGATGGACATTTTAGATGTCCTTTTTTCATTTATAAAAACTTCCGATCGCACGCATGATATAGATTTGTAATTTTTCAAATAGATATTCGTTATAAGGAAATGATAAGGATTTTACTATTTTTGATTACTCTAATACTGTATTCCTGTAAAGGACAGGAAACCAAGAAACCTATTATTAAAAACCAAAAGATGGATAAAGCGAATTTAGAATATATTACCTTTGGAGGTGGATGCTTTTGGTGTGTTGAAAGTTGTTTCAATATGCTAAAAGGGGTAGATGTTGCCGTTTCCGGATATTCCGGTGGTCATAAAGCAAATCCCACTTATGAAGAAGTTTGTACCGGGGAAACTGGACATGCAGAAGTGGTACAACTCGGATATGATCCCGACATTATTTCTTACGAGCAGTTGATGGATGTCTTCTTCTTCTTGCATGATCCGACCCAATTGAATAGGCAGGGAAATGATATCGGTACACAATATCGCTCTGTTATTTTTTATAAAGATGCTGAAGAGAAAGCGAAAGCAGAGAAAGCTATCGAAGATTCAAAAGCAATGGGTAGATGGAATGGCGAATATGTAACAGAGCTGGCGGCTTTTGAAAAATTTTGGCCTGCCGAGCAGTACCATCAAGGCTATTATAATGAGAATCCAACTCAACCTTACTGCAGTGCTGTAGTCGGACCGAAGATTGCAAAATTTAAAAAACACTACGCTGAACTTGGAATGTTGGCAGAGACTACTGAGTTATAGATTCAAATTCTTACTGAGTTCGAAATAAAAATCCCGCTGAATTTCAGCGGGATTTCTTTTGTCCATTGTTTGGTTATTTTACCAAAGTCATTTCACTGATTAGGTGACCTGCTTTTCCGTATTTTTCAATAATCCAAAGTACCATTCTAATGTCAACATTGATGGTTTTCTGAAGTTGTGGATCAAAGATAATATCTCCACTCAAAGCTTCGCTGTTTCCATCAAATGCTAAACCTAAAAGTCTTCCGTGACCATCTAGGATTGGTGAGCCAGAGTTACCTCCGGTGATATCATTGTTCGAAAGGAAGTTTACAGGCATAAATCCTTTCTTATCCTTGTATTGACCGAAGTCTTTACGTTTTACCAAATCAAGGAAATCTTGTGGTAAATCGAACTCTTCATCGCCCTTTTTGTATTTAGCGACCATTCCGTTGATTTCGGTGTAGTAATTATTTTTCTGATTGATACCCGCATAATTTCTATCAGCTCTAATTGGTAAAGTCGTCACAGAGCCCGTTGTTAATCTCATAGTAGAGTTTGCATCTGGGTAGAAAACTGTTTCTGGCTGAGATTTTCTTAAGCCATCTAAGAAAAGGCGGCTGTTTTTAGCAAATGCTTCATCTACTTTTGCATATTTTTCTGAAGCAAGTTTTTGGTCATTAACAAACCCGTTAGCCAACTTGAAAAGAGGATCAGCATCAATCTTCAAACGATCTGGGCTGTTTAAGAATTTCATCGCAGCCTCTTTGTTAGCAAATAATGATGCATAGGCTACAGTTGAAAGATTTTTTGCATCAGCAGCTAAAAGCGTCGGACTTGCATCAGATTTTGCAACTCTTTGCTGGTATAAACCTACCATTGAGTTTAGCATTTCGCCTTCCAGAGCGGTATTGAAACCATCATACATTCTATCGATTGCTTCCGCCACTTTGGGTTTCATTGCTGCCTGTCCTGCTGCATCCTGGTCAGCGTAAGTTTTAAACATAGATCCTAACTGGTAGGCAACCATGATGTACTTCGCATTTCTTTGCAACTGAGAAGAATAATTTCTTTCTACATTTCTGTTGGAAAACTGAGCATAATTTGCTTTGATGTCATTTAAAACACTTCCGTAAGCTGCTTCGTTTTCCGGCATTAAGGCCCAAACCAAGAACTTTTCTTCAAGTTTTTGCTTGTCTGTTATTGTACCGTTTTTATTAACAGCATCAATTGTTCCCTGTCTGTTTTTCCAGTAGTTCGCTACTGATGCATATTGAGAAGCATAATCAAGTTTAGTCGCTTGGTCTTTATCCATATGCTTTTTCATTACATCCATTGCTAATTTAGATGCTTCAACCCATGCTGGATAATCTTTGGTTACCATTTGCTCGATTCCGAAAGACGTCAAGTAACGGTTTGTTCTACCAGGGAACCCAACAATCATCGTGAAATCTCCAGGCTCATAACCTTTAAGTGAAATGGGTAATGCATGTTTTGGCTTCATCGGAACGTTGTTCGGAGAGTACTCTGCCGGGTTACCGTTTGCATCTGCATATACACGGAATACTGAGAAATCTGCAGTGTGTCTTGGCCATTCCCAGTTATCGGTATCGCCACCAAATTTACCTAAAGCATTTGGAGGTGTACCTACCAAACGAACATCTTTAAAATCTTGATAAACAAAATAGTAGAACTCGTTCCCGTTAAAGAAATCTCTTACAACTACGGAATATTTTCCGTTTTCAGAGTTTTCAGTTTGGATAGCCTTGTATTCTGCATCGATAATTGCTTTACGTTCATCAGCAGACATATTATTGTTAAGCTTTGCATTGATACGCTTACTTACATCGTCCATTCTAACTAAGAAACGCACAGAAAGACCTTTTGCAGGTAATTCTTCGCTTTTCTTCATTGCCCAGAATCCGTTTGTTAAATGATCTTTTTCTGGAGTTGAAAGTTCAGCGATTTGTCCATAACCACAGTGGTGATTCGTAAATAAAAGTCCTTCTTTCGAAACTATTTCTGCTGTACATCCTCCTCCGAATTGTACAATTGCATCTTTTAGGCTGGAGTTGTTTACAGAATAAATTTCCTCTGGAGTTAGTTTAAGACCTTGCTTTTGAAGGTCTACACCATTCAGTCTTTTAATCATGGTCATCAGCCACATCCCTTCATCGGCTTTCAACTGTAAAAAGCTCATCAAAAAGGTGAGCAATAAAAGTGTTCTTTTCATTGATAAAATTATTTATTAGGCTAAATTACTAAAAATCATCGCAATTCTGTTTATTTCAATAAAAAATGGGTGAAGCGAACTCCACCCATTTCTAGTCAAATGAAATTTGATATTATTTTTTGATAAGTTTGGTGTTCTCTACGGCACCACCACCGTATACCGCTTGTAGGATGTAAGTTCCTTTCGCTAAAGAAGATACGTTGATTGCTCCATCCCCTTTGAAGTTTTTAACTCTTTTCCCAGAAAGATCAATAATATTAATGTTTTCAATTTTTTTATTTGATGTGACATTAACAATATCAGTAGCAGGATTTGGATAAACTTTTAAAGTGGATTTTACAGCGTTATCAGATACTCCTAATGCAAGATTGCCGTTGAATTTTAAGATACCTTCTGCTCCCGTTTCGCCATCACTAAACTGTCCAGCCCAACCGGTTGTCGCATTTAAGAAACTCACTTTTCCACGTTGCTCTCCCGCGTCAATGCTGGTCCAGGTTATGCCTCCATCAACAGAGTAAGCAGATCCCATCCAACCTTCATCGCCGGAATTGATGCCAGTGGATACATAAGTGTTAGTTGTTCCGGGAACATAAGTAATGTCGCCAAAATACCACACACCAACAGTATTAACAGGCTCCCAGTTGGCTCCACCGTCAGAGGTTGAGTATAATGTAGCGGTGGTAGTGCCTACTGTATCTGCTCCGTCCACAGCGATTAATAGTCCGTTGTTAGTATCTTTAAATGTAAAAGTACCAGAGGATCCTGATGTTGTTACTCCACCAAAGTCAAGAACAGGGCTGTAAAAGCCTGACCAAGTAGCACCTCTGTCACTGGATCTTAAAATTCTGCCGATATCAGTTCCCATCCAAACGGTATTTCCTACAACTTCTTTAAGTCCAACATACGAGTATTCGGCTCCGACAGGTGCGGGTCTTCCAGGTACCAAAGTCCAAGTTGCTCCGCCGTTTGTTGTTCGGTACATTTCATACAAGCCTCCTACAGGGTCACCAGCAGTCCAGCCTTCGTTTGCATCCCAAAAATGAATCTGGTTTCCGAAAGAAGAGACTGAATAACCAGAGGTCTGTTGTGTCCAAGTTGCTCCACCATCTGCGGTTTTCCAAATTCTGTTTCCGTTAGATCCCGCTCCGACACCAGCAGTTACAACCCATGCAGTATTTCCGTCGATGGCAGTAAGGTCTGAAATTAAGGTGTTAGACCCTGGTCCTGTAATAGGGCTTGCAGTCCATGTAGCTCCGCCGTTAGTAGTTTTAGAAACTAATTTAGGATAGGTGCCTGCCCCAGATCCATCATAAGCAAATGTCCAAACTGTGTTGGCGTCAACAATGTCGATTTCATCAACCCCGAAATATAATGGGAATTTTGTTGCTTGATTTACCCAGCTTTGTGCTTGAGAAATCATAGAAACCAGCGCAAAGCCAGTGAGTAGAATTTTTTTCATAATATTTTAAATTTAGTTATTTTAAGTAAAATTATAGAATTTGATAATTATGAACAAATAATATTGACTTAAATTTAACTCATTTAAATATTTAATGAATTTATCTAAATTACTTTTGATTTATTTTCTCAACATTTCTGAGTGTGGAATGTCGTCTTCAAGGTATTTGAGCCCAGTTTCTATAAAGCCAAAACTTTGATAAAATCGAAGTAAGTAATCTTGCGCTGAAATTTTGATGCTGTGGTGTGGAAAACGTGTTTCAATAATTTCAATGGCGATTTTTACTAAATTCTTTCCGAAAGAGGAAGACCGAAAGTTAGGATGAGTAAGTACTCTGCCTAATGAGGCTTCAAGATATTTCACGTGTGGAGCAAAAATGCGGCAATAAGCAATTATCTCCCCATTAATTTCTCCCCAAAGATGTAAAGCTTTTTCATCAAAGCCGTCTGTGTCAAGATAAGGACATGTCTGCTCTACCACGAAAACTTCTTGACGAATTTTTAAAATTTTGTAAAGTTGCTGGGCAGATAATTGATCAAATGGTTGAATTTTCCAAATTACTGAAGTCATTAGCCAAAGTTAACTTTATTTTCAGTCAGAAATAGATTCGTGCTATGAATGAAATCGAGGACTTCATCTGTTCCTGTATGTTTTTCTGCGGAAGTTAGATATATTTCGGGTAATCCTTCCCATGTTTTCAGCAGTTCGGTCTTATAATGCTCTACATTGGATAAAGCGGCATTGGGTTTCAGCTTATCAGCTTTGGTAAACACTATAGAAAAAGGAACGCTGTTCTCGCCACACCACTCGATAAATTCGATGTCAATTTTCTGAGGTTGATGGCGAACGTCAATTAAAACGAAAAGATTGACAAGATTTTTACGATTGAGAATATAATTGGTAATTAGTTTCTCGAAATCGCGGCGCAAGCTTTTTGAAACCCGAGCGTAACCGTATCCAGGTAAATCAGTCAGGTACCAATTTTCATTCACTAAAAAATGATTAATGAGCTGTGTTTTCCCGGGAGTTTGAGAGGTTTTAGCTAAATCTTTCCGCTTCATCATCGCGTTGATGAGGGAAGACTTCCCGACATTAGACCGACCGATAAAAGCATATTCAGGCATGGTTGGTTCCGGACAATCCTGCCATTTCCCACTACTCTTGATAAATTCTGCAGTTTTAATAACCATTCTCTTTATATATAGGTGTAAATAAAAAAGGGAAGTTTTTCAACTTCCACTTTTGATATTATTTCTGAAGCCAGTTGTAGAGGACTTCGTTAAATTCATCAGGTTTTTCCATCATCGCAGCATGTCCGCATTCATCTATCCAAAATAAATCCGAGTTGGGTAGAAACTTATGCATATCTTCAGCTACTTCGGGTGGCGTTACATTATCTTGTTTACCCCAAATTAAACAAACCGGAGTTTTTATCTTAGGTAAATCGTTTAACATATTGTGTTTAATTGCACTTCTAGCTAACATCACGGTTTTGATACCTTTCATTCTGTCATTTACCACACCAAATACTTCATCGACAAGTTCATCCGTGGCCACTGCTGGGTCGTAAAAAACTTCTTCGGTCTTTTTTCGGATATAATCTTTATCCGATTTCCTAGGAAAACTATCACCGAATGTTCTTTCATACAGACCGGAACTACCTGTCAGTACTAAATTTTTCACCAATTGTGGTTTAGCTAACGTAAGGATAAGACCGATGTGACCTCCCATAGAATTTCCTACAATGGTAACAGGTTCCGAACACTTTTCTTCAATAAACTTTGCTACATATTTAGCAATAGTTGTCAAATTGGTGTGTAATACCGGCAAGTCATAAATTGGAAGCACAGGAACAAATACCTTAAAACCTCTTTCCGAAAAGAATTTTACAGTCTTGTCAAAATTACTAAGTCCACCCATTAATCCATGAAGTAATATCAACGGATGGCCTTCTCCGGCTTCGATAAAAGAGTATTTTTTTTCTTTTTTAGTAGTAAATCTCATAAAAGTGCTCAAATAGCCTTGCAAAAATACAAATTAAAGACCAACTACAAGGGATGTGTATCTAAATAACCTTCAAATAAATTAGCTCTGGCATATAAAAATTTGGGGTTCAATAATTTTAAAATGGATAGCTTCATAAGTGTCTAATTTTCAGTAAAATATTCTTATTGGCAAAACTTATTAACATTAAGTCAAAAAGTGGGAAAAAGTGGGAATGATTAGAAAAATTTATATAATTTTGTCCCAAATGAAGAATTTCATCGGTACATACGAATGTAAAATTGACGACAAGGGACGCCTAAAGTTGCCTTCTTCTCTGGTTAAGCAGATGGAGGACTTTGGAGGCGATTCCTTTGTGGTGAAGCGTTCGGTTTTCCAGACTTGTTTGGAGGTTTATCCAATGAGTGCCTGGGAAAAACTGATGGAAAAAATTAATAAACTCAATCGTTTTCAGAAGAAAAATACGGACTTCATCAGAAGGTTCACCGCAGGCTTAAAAACGGTAGAGCCCGATAATGCCGGAAGATTACAGATCTCAAAAGACCTTATGAATTTCGCTTTACTAAAGAAGGAAATTGTCATTACCAGCGCAGGAGAGCTGTTTGAAATCTGGGATAAAGAGGCCTACGAACAGGTTATCGCGACGCCTGAAGAAGATTTCGCAAAGCTTGCGGAAGAAGTGATGGGCGACATGAGTTTTGGCGAAGAAATATAGAAATCCCATAATAACGTAACATGTATCATAACCCGGTTTTGCTGAAAAAAAGTGTGGAGGATTTGCTGACAAATCCAGACGGTATTTATGTGGATGTAACCTTCGGTGGTGGCGGTCATTCCCGGGAGATTTTAAAAAGTCTTTCAGGTAAAGGAAGGTTGTATAGTTTCGATCAGGATTTGGATGCTTTAAATAACACCATCGATGACGCACGGTTTACGCTGATTAATCAGAATTTCCGATTCTTAGAGAATTCGCTCCAAATGTATGGTGTACAGCAAGTTGATGGTATTTTAGCTGATCTTGGCGTTTCTTCGCATCAGTTTGACGCTGCCGAGCGTGGTTTCTCTACCAGAAGCGATGCGCCACTCGATATGAGGATGAATGTAATGCAGACGCTGGATGCGAAAAAGGTCATTAACGATTATGAAGAAGAACAGCTCGCGGACTTATTTTACTATTACGGAGAACTTCGTGAAGCGCGGAAGCTAGCTCGAGAAATTGTTCATGCCCGAAAAGTAAAAACGATTGAAACTACGGAAGATCTGAAAAGCTTATTCAGCTATATCCCGCAGTTTAAACAGAATAAGTTTTTTGCTCAGGTATTTCAGGCTATACGTATTGAAGTAAATCAAGAGCTTGAGGTATTAAAAGAAATGTTAGTACAGTCTCATCGCATGCTGAAAACCAACGGTAGGCTTGTGGTGATTTCTTACCATTCATTAGAAGACCGTCTGGTAAAACGTTTCTTGAAAAACGGGATGTTTGAAGGGGAGCCTGCTCGTGATATTTATGGGAATTTTAATAAAACATTCGATCTGTTACAAAGCAAAGCAATTATCCCAGATAGCAAGGAGATTGAAGAAAACTCGCGGGCACGAAGTGCAAAAATGCGTGTCGGAATTAAATTATAGAAGGCTACAAATTTAATGGCTAAAAAAAAGCAATATCGTCCACAGCGGAAACTCACCTTTATTGATATTGTAAAAGGAAACTTTCTGAACCGTGATGAAGTTAAAATTCATTACCGGTACTTCCTGTTGATATTTGTGTTGTTGATGATAATGATTTACAGTAATCATTTGGTAAGTCAGAAAATCGAATTGGTTAACGAACTTAAAGAACAAACCGAAGAATATAAATCCCGAAATGCTTATGCCCAAAGCCGCTTAATTAAAGTGAAACTAGAGTCTGAGCTCGGAAAAGAAATGAGAAAAGATTCTCTCCTTTCCCTAGAGAATCATCCGCATAAACTATTAATAAAACTCGACAGTACCGATGGCCGTACAGAATGAATTTGAAAAAAAACGCTCAAAAACTTTGAGATGGGGCTACCTCTTTGCGGGGGGAGCTTTCATCCTTTTTGTGGTGTTTTTAGGCAGAATTCTGGTATTGCAAAACACCAATGTTGAGGAAATAAAAGAAGATTATATCAGCAAAAATTATCGTGAAGCTACTTTAAAAGCTGCACGCGGAAATCTTTATGCTGCCGACGGCAGCATCCTTGCGACAACGGTAATGCGATATGATGTCTATATAGATTTCAAAGTAATACGTGATACCGTTTACAACAATAATATAGCGGCACTTACCGATTCGCTTTCAAAAATGTTTGGTAAGCCGAGAAGTTATTTTCGTGATAGATTGGATCAGCAGAAAAAAGCAGAAAATCAGTACTATTCTTTAGTTAAAGGATTGGATTTCGATGATTATGACCGTCTCCGAAAGTTTCCAATATTTAAAAAAGGGAAAAATCGAGGTGGATTTATCGTTGACCGTAATTTCAAACGAGAACTCGCTACTACGCAAATTGGCGCCGGAACAATAGGGATGGATAACGGACAGTATAAATCTGGTCTTGAAGGAGCATTCTCAAAATACCTCACTGGCACGGATGGTAAGCGTCTTGAGCAGCGAGTTAACTCCAGCCAATGGAAACCAATTGATTACTGGAAAGTTAAAGAACCTGTTGACGGACAGGATGTATATACCACCATCGATTTAAGAATCCAGGATATTGCACATTCCGCATTAGAAAAGCAACTCATCAGTTTCGATGCTGATCATGGTTGCGTCCTGGTAATGGAAGTTGCCACCGGGAAGGTTAAGGCGATGGTCAACCTTAAACGTACTGAGCCGGGGATTTATGTAGACTCTTACAATTATGCACTAAAAGATGCCACCGAGCCGGGCTCCACTTTTAAAACGGTCTCACTTTTAGCCGCAATGGATGACGGTTTTATCGATGAAAACACTACGGTGAATGTAGGTAACGGCGTTTGGGTTTATGCAAAACAAAGGATTTCTGACGGACATGGGGGCGGCGAGTATGATATTTCTGATGTTCTAGCGAAATCCAGTAACGTCGGCTCGGCCAAGCTGATCACTCAGTATTACGAAGACAAACCACAAGTTTTTCTGGATCATTTACGCAGATGGAAGATGTTCGATAAGATGGATATTGAGCTTCCGGGTATTACAAAACCTTATATTCAGACTCCTGAAAGTCCACGTTGGAGTAAGGGTGCTTTAGCCTCACTTTCGTTTGGGTATGCATCAAGGTTTAATCTGCTGCAACTCACCACTTTTTATAATGGAATTGCAAATAAAGGTAAAATGCTGAAGCCTTTATTCATCGATCGTATTATGAAAGATGGGCAAGAACTCTATACTGCGCAACCTGAAGTAATGGTGAAGAAAATGGCATCTGAAAAAGCAATTATGATGATGACTAATGCCTTGACACAGGCTGTTGAAAAAGGAACCGCAAAAAGTATTTTTACTCCAAATCTTAAAATGGCCGGAAAAACAGGAACCGCAAGATTTGAATATTGGAAGCCGGGTCCCGCAAAATATCAGGCAAGTTTTGCAGGTTTTTATCCTGCAGATAATCCAAAATATACCTGCATTGTCATGATAAACCAACCTGATAATTCGAAGAGTTATTATGGTTCTACCGTGGCTGCACCGGTTTTTAAGGAAATCGCAGGAAAAACATTTTTAAAGACCCCTCAGAATGTGGAAAAAGAAATGTTGGTGGATAAAAAAGTGGATTTAAGCAAAATGCTTACTTCACCAGTCAAGGTTGCAGTTCGAAACAAACAGATGCCAAAAGTAGTAGGATTGATTGGTAAAAATGTGATCCCGCAATTAGAAAACCAAGGTTATAGGGTGGATTATAAGGGTGTGGGACGCATACAAGAACAATTCCCCCTCGAAGGTACAGTGATCAAAAAAAATCAGAGAATTTATCTGAGTTTACAGAATTAAAACAAAAAACAGGATTTCCTGAATACATAAAATGCAATTAAAGCAATTATTACATAAAGTTCATTACACTGAAATTATCGGAGATCAAGCCCGGGAAGTATCTTCTGTGGCATTCGACAGCCGTAAGATTGAAGCCGAATCTGCGTACATCGCAGTGAAAGGACTTCAGATTGATGGACATTCCTTTATTGATGCCGCTATTGCAAATGGTGCAAAGACAGTAGTTTGTGAAAAACTTCCGTCGCAACTTCATCCTGAAGTAACTTTCGTAGAAGTGAAAAATTCTATTCAGGCTTTAGGACAAATTGCTTCTAACTTTTATGGAAATCCTTCCGAGCATCTCAAATTGATCGGAATCACCGGTACCAATGGTAAAACCTCGGTGACAACGCTACTGCATCAAATTTTTGAAAATTTAGGATATAGTACCGCCTTAATTTCTACCGTGGAGTATAAAATTGGTGAGGAGGTTTTCCCCTCAACCCATACAACACCGGACATCATTACTATTAATAAACTGCTTGCAAAAGCAGTTGAAGCTGGTTGTGAATATGCCTTCATGGAGGTGTCCTCTCATGGAATCGACCAGCATCGCATCGAGGGACTTCAATTCAGCATTGCTGGGTTCACCAATATTACGCACGATCATTTAGATTATCATAAAACATTTTTAGAGTATCTCAATACCAAAAAGAAATTCTTTGACCAGTTAGATTCTACTGCAGTTGCAATTACGAATGTAGATGATAAGAATGGTAATGTAATGCTTCAAAATACCGGCGCAAAAAAGAAAACTTTCGCCTTAAAAACCATGGCAGATTTTCATGGAAAAATTTTGGAAGCCGACTTTAACGGGATGCTTCTCAATTTCAATGGAAAAGAATTTTGGACTACTTTAACAGGAAAGTTCAATGTCTATAATCTGCTCCTTGCCTATGCAGTGACTTTAGAGTGTGATTTTAAGGAAGACGAAATTCTGACGGCGATATCAAATTTAGAAAGAGTAAAAGGCAGGTTTGAAACCTTAAAATCTGACGGCGGAATCTTCTTCGTGATTGATTACGCACATACCCCGGATGCCTTGGAGAATATTCTTGATTCTATCAACGAAATAAGAACAAAAAACGAAAGACTCATTACTATTTTTGGTTGTGGTGGAGATCGGGATCAGGCTAAACGTCCTGAAATGGGCAAAATTGCTACTTCAAAATCTACACTTGCTATTATCACCAGCGATAATCCACGAAGTGAAAATCCAGCAGAGATCATTAAAGAAATAGAAGCCGGTGTTGAACCTCAAAACTTTAGCAAATACACATCGATCCCAGATCGGCGTGAAGCAATAAAGATGGCCATCAAGTTCGCAGAACCCAAAGATATTATTTTGGTTGCCGGTAAAGGTCACGAAACTTATCAGGAAATAAACGGCGAAAAAATCCATTTTGACGACCGCGAAACAGTTTTGGAACTGGCCACAATCATGTCTAAATAATTAATTAAAAAAGAACCAATGTTATACTATCTCTACGAATATTTCACCAGTATCGGAATCCACGTTCCGGGACTTGGTATGTTTCGGTTCATTTCATTCCGTGCGGGTATGGCAGTGCTCTTCTCACTCATTATAGCATTGGTTTTCGGGAAGAAAATCATCAATTACCTCCGTCGTCAGCAGATGGGCGAATTGGTAAGAGATTTGGGTCTCGAGGGGCAGAAACAGAAAGAGGGTACTCCTACAATGGGAGGTTTAATTATTATCCTCGCAACCTTAATTCCTGTAATATTATTTACAAAAGTTCTTAACATTTATATTGTCTTGCTCATTGTATCAGTGGTCTGGATGGGGGCAATCGGCTTTATAGATGATTATCTGAAGAAAATAAAAAAGAACAAAGACGGGCTTAGCGGTAAATTCAAAGTGATCGGGCAAGTTGGTTTGGGTATTATCGTAGGCGTAATCATGTATTTTCACCCGGATGTTACGGTGAAAAGAAAATATGCCGACGCAAAAGAAGTTAACAGAAGTTCTGTAGAAAAAAACTTTATGCCTACGGAAAAATCCACGGTTTCAACTGTTCCTTTTGTAAAAAATAACGAGTTCGATTATAGCGGGATTTTATTCTGGATGTCACCGGAAGAAGCTCAGGAATGGGCGTGGGCAGTATTTATACCTATGGTTATTTTCATAGTTACTGCAGTGTCGAACGGAGCCAATATTACTGATGGTATCGATGGTCTCGCCGCGGGAACGAGTGTCGTCATCTTGCTCACGCTGGCATTTTTTGCCTACCTCTCCGGAAACATCATTTTTGCGGACTACTTGAATATTATGTTCTTACCAAATATGGGAGAAACCACCATTTTCGCCCTCGCCCTTGTCGGGGCAGTAATTGGGTTTTTCTGGTACAATACTTATCCGGCTCAAGTATTTATGGGCGACACGGGAAGTTTAATGCTCGGAGGAGTAATAGCGGTATTGGCAATCATTCTAAGAAAAGAATTAATGATACCGGTGCTTTGTGGCATTTTCTTGATAGAGAATCTTTCGGTAATGCTTCAAGTTACTGTCTTTAAATACAGGAAAAGGAAATACGGACTTGAGTACGCGCAGAACAACCGACTCTTCAAAATGTCACCCCTACATCACCATTATCAAAAAGACGGTTATCACGAAAGTAAAATTGTTAACCGAATGATCATCATCGGGGTAATGTTCGCCATCGTTTGTCTAATCACACTTAAGGTAAGATAGAAATGAAAATTGTAATACTTGGAGGAGGTGAAAGCGGATTCGGAGCTGCATATCTGGCAAAAAAGAAAGGGCTGGAGGTATTTCTGTCGGACAAAGGTCAGATTAAACCTGCTTACAAAAAATTACTGACAGATGCTGAAATCGAGTTTGAAGAGGGAGATCATGATGAAGAAAGAATCTTATCTGCGGATTGGGTTATTAAATCTCCGGGGATCCCGAAAAAAGCCGAAATCGTTTATAAAATTACACAGAAAGGAATTCGTTTATCTTCTGAAATCGAATTTGCGTCCGAATTTACCAATGCTAAAATCATCGCGATTACAGGTAGTAACGGAAAAACGACAACGACTTCTTTAATCTATCATATCCTTAAAAATGATGGATTAAAAGTGGGCTTAGGCGGAAATATCGGGAAAAGTTTTGCAAAGCAGGTTGCTGATGAAAATTTCGATTATTATGTTTTGGAAGTAAGTTCTTTCCAGTTGGATGATATACAGAACTTTAGACCGCACATCTCGTTATTGTTAAATTTAAGTCAGGATCATCTGGATCAATACAACTACAATTACGAAGAGTACGCATTGGCAAAATTCAGAATAACTGAAAATCAGGAGAATGACAATTTCTTCATCTATAATAAGGATGATGAAATGAGCCAAAATCTTCTTGAGAAGCTGGAAGTAAAAGCACAGATGATACCTTTTTCACTTCGGGATAAACTGAAAGAAGGAGGTTTCGTGAACGGTGAAAAAATGGTCGTGAAATATCAGGACGAATTTTCAATGAAAGTTGATGATTTATCAATCTCTGGAAACCATAATGTTGCCAATAGTCTAGCCGCTTCAATAGCAGGTAAAATACTGAATATCAGCAATGAAAGCATTCGCAATTCTTTAATGACTTTTCAAGCAGTTGAGCACCGTTTGGAGCAGGTAACAGAAATTGGTGGTGTGATTTACATAAACGATAGTAAAGCAACAAATGTAAATGCAGCGTATTATGCCTTAGAAAGCATGAAGCAGCCTACCGTTTGGATTGTTGGAGGCGTAGACAAAGGAAATGATTATACCGAGATCGAAGAATTGGTAAAACGTAAAGTAAAAGCCATAATCTGCCTCGGATTGGACAATGAGAAGATTATTAATTTCTTCGAAGGTAAGAAAGAATTGATTTACAGTACTTCAAGCATGGAAGAAGCGGTTAAAATTTCAAAATCCGTGGCTCAGAAAGGAGATACGGTTTTGTTGTCACCATGTTGTGCAAGTTTCGATCTTTTCGAAAACTATGAAGACCGAGGAAATCAATTTAAAGAGCAAGTATTAAAAAATACAACCGTTAACGGTTAATAAAAAATGGAACAGGAAAACAAATTTGAACTGCTGAAAGGCGACAAAGTACTGTGGAGCGTAATCTTACTGATTTCGTTCTTCTCGGTATTCCCTGTGTATTCTGCAAGTTCTAATTTGGAATATATCGTTAACAGCGGTACCACAACGTCTCACCTTATCAAGCATAGCTTTTTTGTAGTGCTGGGCTTAGCATTTATGCGTGCGGTAGGTTTTATTAAATACGAACACATCGGAAAGCTAAGTGCCATCGGACTTATCGTGATGATTATTTTGCTGTTGCTAACCATGTTTATGGGACAAACAATCGATGGTGCTTCGGCGTCCCGCTGGTTGAAGATTCCGGGTACCCCTATTTCATTCCAGCCATCGTCTTTTGCATATTTACTATTGATAATCTATCTCTGCCGTTATCTGACGAAGAAAATTAAGCGCGAAAGGTTGCCGATAGAAAATATATTCTACATTTTTGTCCCTGTATTAGCGGTATTTATACTCGTTGCAAAAGATAATGGTTCAACCGCCTTAATGATCTTAATTGTGTCCTTAGCGGTACTTTTAATAGGTCAATTAAATAAAAAATACATATTCGGATTTATTGGTCTTTCATCCTTGGCCATTGGTCTTTTCATGTTTCTGGCATTGAAAACCGACTTAATCCAAAATAACCGTGTACACACTTGGATGAGTCGTGTTGAGGTTTTCATGAACTCCAAAACGGAAAATCAAGTCGAAAACGAAATCGACAAGGCTAAAAACTATCAGGTAATGCAGGCGAAAGCGGCCATTGTTCATGGTGGAATTACCGGCATGGGACCAGGAAAAAGTGCCCTCAAGCAGATGCTACCTCAATCCGCGTCGGATTTTATTTTTGCGATCATCGTTGAAGAATATGGTTTTATTGGTGCGCTCGTTTTAATTTCCCTTTATTTAATAATGATTATCCGCATAGTTATGATTGCGAGTAAAATGCCCGCTTTCTTCGGAAGTCTTCTGGTGCTGAGTCTGGGCATTATGATTTTTGTGCAGCTCGCGGTAAATATCGCGGTTGCAGTCAATCTAATTCCGGTTACCGGCCAACCTTTACCGCTTATCAGTTACGGGGGAACATCAATGCTGGTGACTTATTTGCAACTGGGAATTATTTTAAACGTTAGTTCCAGAATTCAGGTTTATGACGAAGAAGGGATTGGCAAAAAACAGAATATTGAAGAAATTAATGATATAGCATAGCAACTGAAAATGAGCAGAAAACTGAAAATATTGATGAGTGGTGGCGGAACAGGTGGACACATCTTTCCGGCAATTGCTATTGCAGACGAACTCCGCAAACGGTTTCCGGATGCATCTTTTCTGTTTATTGGAGCTAACGGCAAAATGGAAATGGAAAAAGTTCCGGCTGCCGGCTATAAAATTGAAGGGATCAACATTGCCGGTTTCAACCGAGGGAGTTTACTGAAAAACATCAATCTGCCCGGAAAAATTCTTTCCAGCTTGTTGAAGACTAGAAAAATAATTAAAGAATTTGAACCCGACTTTGCAATAGGAACTGGCGGTTTTGCCAGTGGTCCGGCATTGTTTGCTGCATCATTTTCTGGTGTTCCTATTTTTGTTCAGGAACAGAATTCTCTTCCGGGTAAAACCAATATGTTTTTATCCAAGAAAGCAAAAGCTGTTTTTACAGCCTATCCTGAAATGGACAAGTTTTTTGAAGGCACTAAGACTTTATTTTTGGGTAACCCTGTTAGAAAGAAAATCGTTCATAATTTAATCGATAGAGCCTCTGCCAAAGAGCGTTTAGGACTGGATAAAGATAAACTAACCATCGTTTCGTTTGGTGGATCGTTGGGTTCCAGAACTTTAAATAATGCTTGGAAGAATAATCTAAGTAAAGTTCTTGGCAATGGTTATCAACTGATATGGCAGACCGGTAAAACCGACTATAATCAAATCCTTCATGAGACAGAAACACATCAGTGTAGAAGTTTACGGGTTATCGAGTTCATTCAGAATATGGATTTGGCTTATTCTGCGGCTGATATCATTGTTTCGAGAGCCGGAGCAATCGCTATCTCCGAACTTGCATTGGCTCAAAAACCAGTCATTTTAGTTCCGTTTCCTTATGCCGCAGAAGATCACCAGACTAAAAATGCACAGAATCTTGTGAATAAAAACGCAGCCCGGATGGTGAAAGACAGCGAAATGAATGAAAAATTCTATAATACTCTCAACGAGTTGTGTCTCAATGAAGAGCTCAGAAATGAAATGTCTGCTAATCTTGCATTTTTTGCAAAACCAGATGCTACCGAAAAAATTGTAGATGAAATTTTAGCCACTTTAAATATTAAGTCAGAAAATTAAAATGAAACCGTTAGATACTTACCAAAACTTTTACTTCGTCGGCATCGGCGGAATTGGCATGAGTGCTCTTGCCCGCTATTTCCATGCATCCGGGAAAAAGGTCTTGGGATATGATAAAACGGAAACAAAACTAACGAACGCCCTACAATATGAAGGGATCGAGATTACGTTCAAGGACGAGATTACTTCCCAAATTTCCTCTCTTGATAAAGAGAATACACTGGTTATATTTACTCCGGCAATTAAGAAATTAGAGATCCTAAATTTCTTCAATGACCGAAAATTTACAGTTCTAAAACGTGCAAAAGTTCTTGGACTTATTACTGAAAATACCAATTGTATATCCATCGCGGGGACTCACGGTAAAACCACTACTTCATCATTAGTCGCTCACTTATCTAAAGAAGCAGACTTAAGTTTTTCTGGCTTTTTGGGTGGAATTGCAGAGAATTTCCACTCCAACTTCATATTTAATGGTAATGATATTTCTGTTTTAGAAGCTGACGAATACGACCGAAGTTTTCTAAATCTTTCACCGGACTGGGCGGTAATCACCTCAACTGATGCAGATCATTTGGATATTTACGGAGATACCGCAACCATAGAGCAAGGGTTTAGGGATTTTGCGAATCTCGTTCCGAAAGACAATCAGCTTTTTGTAAGAAAAGGTATTATGATAGGGCGCGATGCAAAAACTTATGCAGTAAAAGAGTCGGCAGACTTCTATTCGGATAACATTCGCGAAGCAGGCGATAAAATTTTGTTCGATTTTCATACTGAAACCGAAACCATTCAAGATTTTGAATGGGAAATTCCGGGAATTCATAATATTGAAAATGCTACGGCCGCCATCGCTTTACTCAACAGCATGGGGGTAGATTTTAATACCTTAAAAAGAGGGATTTCAAGCTTCAAAGGAATTAAACGAAGATACACCAAGCATAAATTCGCGAGTGGGAAAATTTATATTGATGACTATGCGCATCACCCAACTGAACTTAATGCGGTGATAGATTCTATAAGAACTTTTTACCCAGAGAAAAAACTGTTAATCGTTTTTCAACCGCACTTATTTAGTCGTACCCGAGATTTTGCAGACGGCTTTGCACAAAGCTTAAGCAAGGCGGATGAACTTATTCTTTTGGATATTTATCCGGCGAGAGAAATTCAGGAAAATTTTGAAGGAATTACTTCGGAATGGTTGAATGAGAAAGTGAGGTTAGAAGCAAAAGAAGTAACAAATCTTCAGGGTGCATTTGATAAAATTAAAAAGAAGGATTTCGATATTCTTTTAACTGTAGGAGCAGGGAATATTGACACTTTATATGACGGAATTGTAGAATGGCTCTCTGACATTAAAACAGCGAACTAACAACGCATGAAAAAGAAATTCAGAATATTAAAAATATTGGTAACCGTAATTATTTTCGGTTTTCTGCTGAGCTTCTCACTCAAGAGGTTCAACAATAAAGCTATGGAAAAAGTTACCGTTAATCTTCTGAAAACAACTAAGCCGGTTTATTTCGTCGATGAAGAAGACATAAAAGACATCGTTCTGAAATTAAATCCAGGGAAAAAAGTCGGGGAAATTGATATTCCCGAGTTAGAGCGACGCTTGAGATTATTACCGGCAGTTGATAGCGCAAATGTATATTTGAACCTTAATGGAAAACTAAATTTAGACATCAAGCAGAAAGTCCCGGCTTTTCGACTAAATCGAAATGGAGAAGATTTTTATGTAGATGCCGAAGGCGAAACATTTCCAATTTCTCAGAATTATTCTTTTCCGTGCATGCTGGTTTCTGGACCGGTACAAAAATCAGAATATAAGCAGGTTGCAGAGTTGGTGGATAAAATTGAAAAAGACGAATTCAGTAAAAAATATTTCATCGGCATTTCAAAGGAAAAAGGAGGATATAATCTTCTCACAAGCACCGGAAATTATAAAGTTGAAATTGGAGATTTAAGCGACATTACTTTAAAAGTGAAGGGCTTTAAAACCTTTGTAGAAAAGTTTTTAGTCTATCAGCACCCTGAAAAGTATAATGAGATATCAGTGAAATACGATAACCAAATTGTCACCACACTGAATCCTCATTTCGAAGAAAACGACAGTCTGATAAGCATAGGAAACAAGGAACTGGCAAAAAATCCAGCCATTGCCGAGACCAGGTTGAAGACGAATTGAACAAAGGTGAGTTATTAAATAAGAAAAAAATCAAATCGACATACAAAATGGAAAATCACGAGTATTCAGTAGGACTCGACATTGGTACCACTAAAATTGTGGCCATCGTGGGACGGCGAAATGCCCACGGAAAAATCGAAGTTCTCGGCGTAGGAACCGCTAAAAGTCTAGGCGTTCACAAAGGTATTGTGAACAACATTTCGCAGACCATCCAATCTATTAAAGCAGCAGTGTCCGAAGCTCAGGCTAGTTCCGGCGTAGAGATTACAAAGGTAACGGTAGGGATTGCAGGTAAACACATCCGTTCTCTTCAACATTCCGATTATATTATGAGGGATCATCCCGACCAGTATATAACCGAGGATGATATTGAAAAACTGAAAGATCAGGTGAAGAAGTTAGTGATGCTTCCTGGAGAGGAAATCATCCACGTACTTCCCCAAGAATATAAAGTAGATTCCGAAGGAGAAATTCAAGAGCCTATCGGGATGCACGGGAAACGTCTTGAGGCAAACTTCCACGTTGTAGTAGGCCAAATGGGAAGTATTCGAAACATCGCTAGGTGCGTTCGTGAGGCTGGTCTCGAGATGGAAGCACTTACGTTAGAGCCGCTAGCCTCATCAGAATCTGTTCTTACCAAAGAAGAAAAAGAAGCCGGAGTAGCCATCATCGACATCGGAGGTGGTACTACCGACATTGCGATTTTCAAAGACAATATTATTCGTCATACTTGCGTCATCCCTTACGGAGGCGGAATTATCACGGAAGACATTAAAGAAGGTTGCTCAATTATTGAAAAGCATGCGGAGCAACTCAAAGTTAAATTTGGTTCAGCTGTTCCGGAACTAGAGAAAGACAGTACTTTCGTAACCATTCCAGGTTTGCACGGAAGACCGGATAAAGAAATAAGCTTAAAAACACTAGCCCAGGTAATAAACGCCAGAGTAGAAGAAATTCTCGAAATGGTAAACACCGAACTGAAGGCTTACGGAGCATTTGAACAGAAGAAAAAATTAATTGCGGGTATCGTGTTAACCGGAGGTGGGTCTAATCTAAGACATCTTCGTCAGCTCGCAAATTATACCACAGGTTTCGATAGCCGAATTGGTTTCTCAAATGAGTATATTGCTAACGATAAAAACCAGTCGTTAAAGGGACCTGAGTACGCAACCTCTATCGGACTTTTAATGGAAAGTTTAAAAATCCGTGATAAAAAAGGGACAACTCCTCAACCGGAAAACATCAAGCAAGAAGAAACTCCTGCAGAAGCTAATAATGTTGTAGAAAATGTGGTGGAAAAGGCTCCGGAAGTTATAACGCAGGAGGAAGAAACACCAACCACAGAAAAGAGAAGAAATAAGCTCACAATCGGTCAGAAGATTATGGAGAGTGTTAAAAAATTCTTTGAGGAAGTAGAGTAAATAAAAACCAATGATGACAGCAGGATCAACTGCTGATGATCGAAAATCATTATAAAAAATTTAGTTATGGAAAACATGAACACCCCAGGATTCTCCTTTGATCTACCAAAAGGCAATTCATCTATTATAAAAGTAATCGGCGTAGGCGGCGGCGGTAACAATGCCCTAAAGCACATGTACGAGAGAGGTATTTATGGTGTAGATTTCGTAATCTGCAACACCGATGCTCAAACATTGGATAACAACCCGGTTTCTAACAAAGTTCAGCTAGGGGTCTCTATCACTGAGGGGTTAGGCGCTGGCGCAGATCCCGAGGTAGGAGAAAAAGCAGCGATTGAAAGTATCGAAGAAATAAAAGCTGCCATGGGACAAAACACCAAGATGGTCTTTATTACTGCCGGAATGGGTGGTGGTACTGGTACAGGTGCAGCTCCGGTAATTGCAAAAGTAGCCAAGGATATGGGTATTCTTACCGTAGGTATCGTAACGGTTCCATTTAGTTTCGAAGGAAAGCGACGTTTGGAGCAAGCAGATGCAGGGTTAGAAAAACTTCGTAATAATGTCGACTCTTTAATTGTTATCAACAACGATAAATTACGTCAGCAATTCGGGAATCTTGGCTTCAAATCTGGTTTTTCTAAAGCAGATGAGGTTTTAACAAATGCTGCAAAAGGAATGGCAGAAGTTATTACCGGTTACTTTGATGTAAACATTGACTTCCGTGATGCTAAATCGGTACTACAAAATTCGGGTACCGCGCTAATGTCTAACGGGATTGCTTCCGGCGAAAATAAAGCGGAAGAAGCCGTTAAGAAAGCATTGGATTCTCCATTATTGAATGATAATAAAATTACAGGAGCACAAAATGTATTGTTGTTGATCCGTAGTGGTTCTGAGGAAGTTACGATGGATGAAATCGGAGTTATCATGGATCATATCCAGAAAGAAGCTGGCCATACGGCGGATATTATTTTTGGAGTTGGTACCGACGAAGAACTTGGGGATTCCGTAAGTGTGTTGGTTATCGCTACAGGTTTTGCTAAAGACCATCAAAAGCATTCCGGTATTTCCGAAAAAATAAAATTCACCCTTTCTGATGAAATAACTTCGACTCCTCAACCAGAAACATCAAATACGTCTCGTGTAGAAAAAGAAGAAGTTAGAAGAGAAGATTTTAACAGAAGAGGTCTTTTCGTGCTTGATGATGAAGACGATCAGCCAACGCCAGAATTTTCTGTAAAAGATAACAGTTCGGCAGCGGGAGCAAGAAAAAACAATGGAGAAAGACAGTTTTTTAGTCTTGAGGAAGATGAGATGCCGGAGCAGACTTTTAACACTTCAGCACCGCAGCAGGAGTACAGCCTTTTCTCTTTCGATGATGAAAACACGCAGACTCCAGAATCTCATTCTATTTCATTTGAAATAGAAAACGCGCCTGCTAAAAATGAAAAAACATCATTTCCAACTGATAATACAAGCGAATTCACTTTTTTCGTAAACGAACCGATTGAGGAGCCAACAGTTGAAGCACCACAGCCTGTTGCTGAAATCAAAGAAGAACCGGTTCAAAAATCAGATTTTCCGGTGCCGATGGAACAAATAGAAGAAATTCAGGCAGAAACTTCCGAAGATGAATTTACCTTCATCACGAAGCCAACTCCGAATGAAAAAATTGCTGAACGCAGAAATAAACTGAAAGAATTCAACTCTCGCTATCAAACTGCAGAAGCAGACAATGATTTTGAAAGAGTTCCTGCTTTCCGCAGAAAAAACATCATGATTGACGGGACAAACGCTTCGGAGCAACGAATCAGCAGCTTCTTGGCCGAAGATAACGGCAGAATGCAAGTTCGTGAAAACAGATTTCTGAATAAAGACGTAGACTAACCCTCTTAATAAGAAATTATGAGTTTAGAAAATACCATCAACGATGCAATTAAAACCGCAATGCGGGAAAAAGATAAAACTGCTTTGGACGCCCTTCGGGCAGTGAAGTCACAAATCATTTTGCTGAAAACTGAGGCACGTGGAGCGGAGGTTTCTGAAGAGCAAGAAATTGCGATTCTTCAAAGAATGATTAAGCAACGAAAAGATTCTTATGAGCAGTTCTCAGCTCAGGAAAGAACCGATTTGGCTGAAGTTGAAGTTGCTCAAATGAAAATTATTGAGCAGTTTCTTCCAAAGCAACTTAGTGCTGAAGAACTGGAGGCAGAGATGAAGAAAATCATCGCGGAAACCGGCGCAGAAAGCGCTAAAGATTTAGGAAAAGTGATGGGTGTTGCCAGCAAAAACCTCGCGGGGAAAAGCGATGGCAAATCCATTTCTGAAATGGCTAAAAAGCTTCTTTCTTAAATAAATAGAGCAGAAACAACTGCTTTTAACTAAGGATATTCAACCTTTGCATATCGATTTGATTAAGCCCGGAACAAACATTTGTTTCGGGTTTTTTTAAACTAAAAAAACACATGAAAACAAAAATTATTCTAGCGAGCCTTATATTACTTAGCAGCATCGCTGTTGAAATGAATGCTCAGACACTGATTCACCACACCACAAATTGGTTTGGTCCTAATGCCAATCCGGTACCCGAGTTCACGGGAGCGGTTCTTCCGTCACACACGACAATATCTTTGGCGGCCGATCATTCATTCGGATATGGTGATGAGACGCAAACTTTGTATGTTTCTGCAGAAATTCCAATTATTCCTCAAAAAGCTTCAGTCAAAATCTGGATGCCGGCGATGGAGCATTATCAGGTTAGCGATGAGGTCTATGAAAAACGACAAATGCTGGAGGAAAAATCTGGCGTTGCAGTGGGAGATCTCTATTTTCAGACCCGGATTAAGCTCTGGGAGGAATCAGATTATCGGCCGGCGGTGGTTTTCAATGCTACCCTTAAAACCGCTTCTGGCTCATCTTTCAAGAACAGGCGGTTTTTCAATACGGCGGGATATTATTTCGATGTTGAAATTGGTAAAAGCTTTATTAAACCAAATGCTTTCATCAAAGAAATTCGGGTGTCGGGGGATTTAGGTTTTTTTTCGTGGGATGTACAAACACCGGGGTTAAATGTTCAGGATGATGCTTTTATGTATGGCGGAAAAATCTTACTGAAATCCGGACATTTCGGATGGGAAAACACCATAAGCGGTTACTATGGTTGGTTAAGAAGAATTCCCGATTATGGTAATAAGCCGTTAGTGTTATCCACGCGTCTGAATTATTATAGAAAGAAACAAATATATTTCTTACAATACCTGCATGGAGTTCAGCATTTTCCTTATGAACAGATTCGGATCGGGACCTCTTTTAATTTAGCCTCTTTGACCCCTCGTCTTGGTCGGTAGGCTATGAACAGTTGTTGAATGATTGATTAAAAAATTCGTAATTTTGTGTAGTTAAATTTCATTAATCAAAAATACAATTAACTATGTATCCAGAAGAATTAGTAATGCCGATGAAGGCTGAACTTACCGATAAAGGATTCCAGGATTTATCTACTCCGGACCAAGTAACCGAAGCTTTAGGCAAATCAGGAACTACACTTTTAGTAATCAACTCCGTTTGTGGTTGTGCAGCAGGTGCAGCGCGTCCGGGAGTTTTGTTTTCTCTTACAGGAGAAAAAAAACCTGACAACTTAGTAACTGTTTTTGCAGGGGTTGACAAAGATGCTGTTAACGAAGCAAGAAGACTATTGGCACCGTTCCCACCAAGTTCACCGAGCGTTGCCCTATTTAAAGATGGCGAATTGGTACACATGCTGGAGCGTCACCACATTGAAGGAAACCCAGCGGGTGCAATTGCTGCAAACCTTCAGGCAGCTTACGACGAATATTGCTAAGCTATCATTGGTAAAATATAGATCCGCTCCAAAGAGCGGATTTTTTGTCTAAACACGCCGACTTCTCTCTTCGAAAAATATTATATTTGTGTCAATGGCAACAAAAGCACTTTTCAATACCGTAGTTAACTGGTTTATTCGCCAAAGAATTGATCAGATACAGAATTTCATAAATCGTCCTTTCGAAACTCAGCATGGTGTTCTGTTTTCGCAGCTTTATCATGCTGTAAATACAGATTACGGTAAGATTCATGGTTTTAGCTCCATCTCTACTTATGAAGATTTTCAACGTAACGTTCCTGTCGTCACCTATGAAGATTTCGAACCTTATATCGAAAGAGCACGCCGTGGTAAAGCAGACGTTTTCTGGCCAGGTCACATCAGAAAATTTGCTAAATCTTCCGGAACAACGAATGCTAAGAGTAAATTTATCCCTATTTCGGAAGAGAGTTTAGAGGATTGCCATTTCAAAGGAGGAAAAGATTTGCTGTCGATTTACGCCAATAATCACCCAGAAAACTCACTTTTTTTAAATAAGAATTTACGGTTAGGCGGCAGTTCGGAAATCTATGAGGATTACAATACAAAATTTGGGGATCTTTCTGCGATTATGATTGAAAATCTACCTTTTTGGGTGGAAATTACCACGACACCAAGCAAAAAAGTTTCGCTAATGTCCGAGTGGGAAAGCAAACTTAAAGCGATTGTTGCCGAGGTAAAAAGTGAGGATGTAGGTAGTATGACCGGCGTGCCGAGCTGGATGATGGTTTTGCTGCAGCGCACATTGCAGGAAACGGGTCATCAAACGATTTCGGAACTATGGCCGAACTTGGAAGTGTTTTTCCATGGCGGAATTAGCTTCAAACCTTATAGCGACCAGTACAAGAAGATTATCGGAAAGGATATTAATTACTACGAAATCTATAACGCTTCCGAAGGATTTTTTGCCATTCAGGATCAGCATCAAAGTGACGAAATGTTATTAATGCTGGATTATGGTATTTTCTACGAATTCATCCCAATGGACAATTTTCATTCTGAAGAGCGACAAGCCATTCCGCTTCAAGAAGTTGAGTTAAATAAAAACTATGCGATGGTAATCACTACCAATAGCGGTCTATGGCGTTATTTAATCGGTGATACCGTCAAATTTACTTCACTCTCTCCGTTTAGAATAAAAATTACAGGCAGAACCAAGCATTATATCAATGCTTTTGGCGAAGAATTGATGATCGACAATGTCGACAATGCGCTTGCCAAAGCTTGTGAGCAGACTGGTGCCACAATATCCGACTTTACAGGGGCGCCCGTTTTTATGAAGGATGGTGAATCTGGCGCGCATGAATGGATATTTGAGTTCACAGAGCAACCTAGTGATTTAGAACGTTTTATCGATGTTTTTGATAATACTTTGAAATCCCTGAACTCTGATTATGAAGCCAAGCGATATAATAACATGACGCTTAAGCGCCCGGTGGTTCATGTGGCAAAACCCAAGTTATTCTACGATTGGATGTCTTCACGAGGAAAATTAGGAGGTCAAAACAAAGTTCCACGATTGAGCAATGATCGTGAATATATCGATCCTTTATTAGAACTTAATAAAACTAACGTCTGATCGTATCCCGATCGTTACGTAAATCTGCCTGAACTTTTTCGGCGCCCCGTTCCACTTTTGCAGCACCTTTTTGCGCAGCTACCTTTAGGTCTCGACCAGCTTCATCAAGGGTTTCCCCGGCCTCGTTAAGCTTTTCCTTGGCATTTTCTACGGTGGTCTGAATCGTCGCAGAATCTAAAGCAGAAACTTTCTCTGTTTCTATCGTTTTAACAGAAGTTGTACCATCGGGATTTTCGATGATTTCGGTTTTTGTTTCCGTCTGCGAACAACTCATCAGTGCTAAAAAACCTAGTAGCGCTAGACTAATATTTTTCATACGATTTCTATTTTTTAAATGGATAACAAATACATTACCATTTTAAAATAGTGCGTTTTAGTCTTTCATAAACTCAAAATATCCCCTAAGGATTGCGGCGTTTTCAATTCCGGAAGTATTAACCTCTAAAATTTTAGGTTGATCGTCGGGTTTAAAGAAATTATCTAATATCCTTATCAGCGTGTCTTCATCTTCAGCTTTGCTGTACGAAAATCCGAAATGCTTAGCTAAATGTTCGGCAGTTTTTTCGTGTTTGGTTAAGATAAATTCGTCCAAAGCATTTGTCGAATCTGGTCCAGGTATAATTTTAAAAATATCACCACCCGAGTTGTTGAAAATGATGATGCGGGTGTAAGGCGGGATGTAAGAATTCCATAAACCATTTATATCATAGAAAAAACTCACATCTCCGGTAACCAGCAAGGTCTGTACAGGATTTCTCATTGCAAAACCCATCGCAGTACTCGTTGAGCCATCAATACCACTTGTACCACGGTTACAGTAAATAGGATTTTTGAAATTGAAAAGTTGTGCGTATCGAATCGCTGAAGAATTACTGAAATGCAAATGGATGTCCTCCGGAATTTTAGTTGCCAGAATATCGAAAAACTTATAATCTGAAAAGTCTATAGACAGGCTGTATTCGTGATGTTTAGCGTCTTTTTTGGAGCGTAAGCTGTCCCAAAGATTGTAATAGGCTTGAGGCTCAGGTGTAATTGATTTCAGTAGCTGTGCAAAAAAGGGTTCCGGCTTTGTGTCAATTTTTTCATTTAGAACAAAGAAGGTATCCGGATGCCATACCGGGTCGATATGCCAATGATTTTTGGGTTGCGCTTTTCTTAGAAACTGCTTTACTTTCTTCGAGACTACATTCTGGCCGATCGTAATTAATAAATCCGGGCCAAAGATTTTAAAATCTTCATCATTAAAGCTGAAAATATACCGGTCAATATGCGAGAAAAATTTGTCGTGATGGATGTTTGAAGTGACTTCTGTAAGCACCACCACACTGTGATTTTTCACCAACTGCGTAAGTTGCATCTCCAACTCCTCACTATAATCGCGGGTTCCTACGAGAATAAGAACTCTTTTTGAAAGATTCCAATCCGCAATTAAGCTCGACTTCAATGTATAAGATTTCTTAACGACTGTTTTCTCCACTGGCGGAAAAACCGGAAGTTCAGACACCATTTCATACAAAGGCTCTTCCAAAGGAATGTTGATGTGCACAGGTCCTTGCTTTTCGATACAAAGTTCAATCGCTTTCTTAATAATATCGAAATTTTCTTTTTCTGAGTTTAGCTTGGAATCTTCTACTAACTGAAAATCACCGTAAGAATGCTGCTGAAATAGGTTGTTCTGACGAATAGTTTGTCCATCAAAAATATCTACATAATCGGTGGGCCGATCTGCAGTTAAAAGCAAAAGCGGAATGTTTGAGAAGAAAGCTTCAGTAACGGCGGGATAATAATTAGCTGCAGCCGAACCACTCGTACAGGTTAACGCCACCGGAGCTTTTTCGCTTTTCGCCATACCTAATCCCACAAAAGCAGCACTTCTTTCATCTACAATGCTGTAACAGTTTAAGTCGTCGGTTTCAGAAAAATGAATAGCAAGAGGCGCATTTCTGGAGCCCGGGGAAATTACTACATTAAAAATTCCGTATTCTTTTAAAAGATAAGCCAGCAGTTGTATGCTCCTTTTGGAAGAGTATTGTTTCATTTAGATCTTTCAGATTGCTGCAAATTTACTGATAAATTAATGTTAAAGTTAAAAATCATAATTTAGCCAGACAATTTTTAATCCAATCAGATGAATAAAATTCCCAGTGTGGATTTGCGTGATTTCCTTTCGGGTGACCCGGAACGCAAACAAAAATTTGTAAATGAAATCGGAAAAGCATACGAAGAAATTGGCTTTGTTGCCTTAAAAGGCCACTTTCTGGATGACAATCTAGTAGACCAACTGTACAGTGAAGTAAAAAACTTTTTTGATCTTCCTGTGGATGTTAAACAAAAGTACGAAGTACCGGGTATTGGCGGACAGCGTGGTTACGTAGGATTTGGGAAAGAAACTGCAAAAGGTTTTAAAAAAGGGGATTTAAAGGAGTTCTGGCATTTCGGGCAGTACCTTGAGGAAGGATCGAAGTATACTTCCGTTTATCCTGAAAATGTTGAGGTAGAAGAAGTTCCTCAATTTAACGAAGTAGGAAAAGAAGCCTATAAAATGCTGGAAAAAACAGGAGTTTATGTGCTTAGAGCTTTAGCTTTACACCTTGGTTTGGATGAGTTTTATTTTGACAAATTTGTACAAGAAGGAAATTCTATCCTAAGACCGATTCATTATCCACCAATTACCGAAGAACCGGATAACGCTGTACGTGCAGCGGCACATGGCGACATCAACCTTATTACTTTGCTGATGGGCGCTCAGGGTAAAGGGCTTCAGGTGATGAACCATGAAGGGGAATGGATTGATGCTATCGCTGAACCAGATGAGTTAATGATTAACGTGGGAGATATGCTTTCTCGCCACACCAATAACAAACTGAAGTCTACCATTCATCAGGTGGTAAACCCACCAAGAGAAATGTGGGGAACATCAAGATATTCAATTCCTTTCTTTATGCATCCGGTGAGCGAAATGCCCCTCAATGCATTGGAAGGAACCTATGACGAAAACAATCCTAAATTATATCCAGATACCACAGCCGGAGAATTCCTTCATGAGAGATTGGTGGAATTAGGCTTAATTAAATAACTAACTAATTAGTATCAAATCAACGGGCAGATTTTTCTGCCCGTTTTTTGTTTCGGCAATTCATTTGTAAATTTATCCGATGGAAGTTTTAGATGTACTCATTATCGGCGCAGGACCAATTGGTTTGAACTGTGCTTTGGAAGCCGAAAGATACGGATTGAATTATCTGATCATCGAAAAAGGTACCATTGTCAACTCACTCTATCATTATCCATTATACATGCGGTTTTTCTCCACCGCCGAGAAGCTTGAAATTGCTGAAATTCCTTTTATCACAACAGCTCCTAAACCAGGCAGACAGGATGCACTAGAATATTATCAGGGGATTGCAAGGCACAAAAAACTCAAAATTAATCTCTATGAAAAAGTTTTAAAGGTTTCGAAAAATGAAATCTTCGAAATTGAAACGTCAAAGAGAAAATATTCAGCTAAAAATGTCATTATCGCTACCGGATTTTATGATATTCCAAATCTTCTTAATATTCCCGGTGAGAATTTACCTAAAGTAAAACATTACTACACCGAACCTTATCCTTTTGCGAATCAAAAAGTGGTGGTCATAGGTTCGAGCAATTCTGCCGTAGATGCGGCTCTGGAAACCTACCGAAAAGGAGCGGACGTCACGATGATTATCAAAAATTCTGAAATTTCTACCTCCGTTAAATATTGGGTGAAACCTGATATTGAAAACCGTATTTCGGAAGGAAGTGTTAAAGCTTATTTTAATGCGGAAGTAACTGAAATTAAAGAATCAACGGTCATTTATAAAGATGAAACAGGCAGCATCCACGAGATTGATAACGATTTTGTGCTGGCGATGACAGGCTATCTTCCGGATTTCGAATTTCTTAGAAATGCTGGGATTCAATTAGAAGATGATTGCTTAATACCATCTTATAATTCCGACACGATGGAGACAAACATCGAGAATCTATACCTAGCGGGCGTAGTCTGCGGGGGGAAAAACACCCATCTTTGGTTTATCGAAAACTCTCGTATTCATGCGGAGATGATTATCAATAACATAATCAGTAAGGGTTGAGCGATCTTTTTATTGTTTTTATTGATTAATAACTGCGATATATCAGTTATTCATTTAGCAAAAAAGTAGGAAAGCAGATTAAATCTTTCGTAACTTTAACTACCTAAAAATCAAATGCCGGTCATTTCCTTTTTAGCATTCCATTAAATAATTTAAACAAATATATTATGAGTGCTAATACCAAAGATCTACGCAACGTAGTGCTGCTCGGGCATTCCGACAGCGGTAAAACTACGTTGATTGAAACAATGCTTTATGAGGGCGGGGCCATCAAACGCCGTGGCACTGTTGAAGGACAGAACACGGTGAGCGACCATACAGACCTTGAACATGAGAAAGGTAAAACCATTTTCTCTCACCAAATGTTCGTGAACTGGAAAAACAACAAAATTAACATTATCGACACTCCTGGATTTGACGATTTCGTGGGCGAAGTCGTTTCTTCATTAAAAGTAGCCGATACCGCAATTATTGTTCTGAATGCTGCCAATGGTGTCGAAGTGGGAACTGAGCTTGTGTGGGAATATGTGGAGAAGTACCATACTCCTGCGATTTTCGTCATCAACCAAATGGATCATCCGAAAGCTGATTTTGAGAAAACTTTGGAGCAGGCTAAGGAAAGATTCGGTTCGAAACTCGTCCCGATTCAGTATCCCTATAATTCCGGCGCAAATTTCAATGCTATTATCGATTCTCTAAGAATGGTGATGTATGAATTTCCTGCGAATGGTGGAAAACCGGACAAAAAACCAATTCCTGAAAGCGAAATGGCAAGAGCTAATGAAATGCACAACGCATTGGTAGAAATAGCCGCTGAGAATGAAGAAGGCTTGATGGAAAAATATTTCGAAGAAGGTAATCTTTCCGAGGAAGAGTTGGCGAAAGGGATCACCATCGCTTTAGCAAAGCAACAGTTTTTCCCAGTTTTTGTGACTAGTGGTTTAAAAGATATGGGAAGCGGCAGACTGATGGGCTTTATTGATGACATTGCGCCGTCTCCAGCAGATCGCCCAGCAAGAAAACTCGAAAACGGCGAAGAGATTTCCTACGACCCAAATGATAAAACCACCATATTCATTTATAAAACGCTATCGGAACCGCAAGTCGGCATGGTTTCCTATTTTAAAGTTTTAAGCGGAAAACTTAAACCGGGAGATGAACTCGTGAATGCCAATAACGGCGAAACCGAACGCATCTCACAACTTTTTGTGGCGGAAGGTAAGGACAGAATACCCGTGGATGAACTTTTAGCCGGCGATCTTGGGGTAACCGTTAAGTTAAAATATGGACATTCAAATAACACCTTAAATACAAAAGGTCTCGATCGAAAAATCCGACCAATGGAATTTCCCGAAAGCCGTATCCGGAAAGCTGTTTCCACGGAATCCACCGCAGATATGGAAAAGATGGTAACCGCTTTGCATAAAATTGAAGAAGAAGATCCTACTTTGAAAGTAGAACAGTCTGCCGAGCTGAAACAAACAATGTTACACGGCCAGGGACAGTTACATCTTGATTTGGTGAAACAGAGATTACAGAAAGAATTCGGCGTGCAGATGAATTTTGAAAATCCTAAAATTCCTTACCGCGAAACAATTACAGGTCATGCAGATGCAGATTACCGACACAAAAAGCAGTCAGGCGGTTCAGGACAGTTTGGAGAAATCCATATGAGGGTTGAAAACTATTACGACGACATGCCTGAACCTACAGGCTTCAACATTCGACAAAAAGAAATCGAAGATTTGCCTTGGGGTGGTAAACTGGCTTTCTATTGGTGCATCGTGGGTGGAGCGATAGACAACCGTTACATTGGCGCTATCAAAAAAGGTATCATGCAGCAGATGAAAGAAGGTCCGCTTACCGGCTCTCATTGTCAAAATATTAGAGTCATCGTATACGACGGTAAAATGCACAGCGTTGACAGCAATGATATTTCTTTCCAGCTAGCAGCGTCAGGAGCTTTCCGTGAAGCCTTCCACAATGCGAAGCCACAATTATTAGAGCCCATCTATTCGGTGGAAATCCTTTGTCCTGATGAAGATACAGGTGACGTAATGGGCGATTTGCAAACTCGCCGTGCAATGATTTCCGGAATGGATTCCGAAGGGCACTATCAAAAGATTATGGCGGATGTTCCGCTGGCGGAAATGCATGATTATGGCTCTACCTTACGGTCGATAACCGGTGGTAAAGCAAAATTCACCATGAAATTTTCAGATTATCAACTGGTACCACCAAATGTTCAGCAGGAATTGGTGAAGCAGCGTACCCAACTTCAGGAAGCATAAATGATGTAAAAGCCTCAATGAAAATTGAGGCTTTTATTAGGTAGGCTAAACCTCTTCCAGCTTCACCGTAAAATGTCGAAGGATATCAGATTCCCAGGTTATTTGGTATCCTTTTTCAATCTCTTCCCTGCGGTCGTAAACGTTTTTGATAGCCGCAGCGATATAGTCCATGTGGTTATTAGTGTACGTTCGGCGCGGGATAGCGAGTCGCACAAGTTCGAGTTTAGGATAGCGATTCTCCCTGGTTAAAGGATCGCGGTCAGCCAATAAAGTTCCGATTTCCACGGTACGGATTCCAGCCTCTTTATAAATCTCGTTGGCTAAGGTTTGCGCTGGATACTGTTCTCGAGGGATATTCGGTAAAAACTTTAAAGAATCTATGAAAACAGCATGTCCACCGATTGGTTTTTGAATAGGAATTCCGAACTCAATCAATTTATTTCCAAGATATTCCACCTGCGAAATACGGCTTTCCAAATATTCAAATTCTGTAGCTTCATTTAAGCCAACAGCTAAAGCAGCCATATCTCGGCCTGCCATACCGCCATAGGTGATGAAACCTTCATAAATAATGGTGAAATTTGAGGCTGCATTGAATACTTTTTCGTTATTCAGAGCGATAAATCCGCCAATATTAACCAGGCCGTCTTTTTTGGAACTCATGGTCATCCCGTCTCCGTAAGAAAAAACTTCTTTCGCGATTTCTTTAATCGAACGGTTTTCTTGTCCGGCCTCTCGCTGTTTAATAAAGTACGCATTTTCTGCAAAACGAGCGGAATCAAAATAGATCGGAATGCCATAACGATCAGAAAGTTCCTTCACGGCTTTTATATTTTCAAGAGAAACAGGTTGTCCTCCGGAAGAATTACAAGTGATGGTAATTAAACAAAAAGGAATTTGCTCCTTAGGATGACTTTGGTAAACACTTTCAAGCTTTTCTAAATCAATATTTCCTTTGAATGGGTGCAAATTTTCAATGTCGAACGCTTCATCAATCGTACAGTCAATCGCATGTGCTTTTCGGAATTCGATATGTCCTTTGGTGGTATCGAAATGGGAATTTCCGGGTACAACATCGCCTTCTTTTACCAAGACGGAAAATAAGATGTTTTCCGCGGCTCTTCCTTGATGAGTGGGCAAAAGATATTGATAACCTGTAATATTCTGAACGGTTTGATGCAACGCATCGAAGCTTTTAGATCCGGCATAACTTTCGTCACCAGTCATTAAGGCGGCCCATTGCTGGTCGCTCATCGCACCGGTACCTGAATCGGTAAGCAAGTCAATAAAAACCTGGGATGATTTTAAGTTGAATAAATTATAATTAGCTTCTTTAAGCCATTGTTCTCTTTCTGCTTGAGTAGATTGGCGGATTTCTTCCACCATTTTAATTCTGAATGGTTCTGCGTACGGCAATTTCATAGGTTTTGTTTTTAAGATTTAATTGAAATGAATAACGAGTAATCAGTATACTGAACACTTATATTATTCCGGGGCCTTAAAAACATTGTCATCCGAATGAAAGCCTGCAACCCCACCGCTTACGGCAAACTTCATAGCCTGTGCAGCGGAAACGTTATCTAATATTACTAAGTTTTCGGCTTTTACAAAAACCACCCAGCCAGAGACTGCATAAGAGTGAGGAAGATAAACAGATACATATTCGGGGAAACCAACGGAAGATAAATCACTTTGGGTGAGAAAGCCGATCCTCCACACTTCGGGTTCGTCGGTTGTTTTAATAAGAACGGGTTTGTTGAATTTCTTTTTATCGCCCACAAAAGAAGTCATCACATCTTTTAAAGACGTATAAATGAACTTAATACCAGGTGTGTGTTCCAGAATATAGTCGAAACTGTCTACAACGACACGGCCAATGATAAATTTATTTCCCAAATATCCTATTAATGCGGTTCCTACCACCACAATAAGGAAGGTAATTCCTGGGTAAAGTCTTTCGGAGACAGCGGGTATAATGTTATCGATACTCGAAACGATGTACCAAATAATCCAGATGGTTACTGCAAAAGGCCCAATAATCAACAACCCCTGAAAGAAGGATTTTGCAAAAGTGTTGAGTAATTGTTCGGCCCGCTCTCGGTTCATTTCAAGATAAATTATGCAGGTAAAAATAAGCTTTTTTCTGCCGCGATTGCAGGAAATTTATTTATCCGTGAATGGATTCTTTTTTACCGTAAGATTTAATGATTTCAGACTCATATTGAAGCCATTCTTCCCACCGTTGGTTTACCTTTTCAGGATTTCCCAACTGTCTTGCAAAACCAATAAAGGTGGTATAGTGGTTGGCTTCGGAGATCATTAATTCTTTATAAAAAACCTTTAGTTCTTGATCTTTAATATTCTCGGTAAGTACTTTAAATCTTTCACAACTTCGGGCTTCAATCATCGCTGCAAATAGCATACGGTCTACAATTCGCTCGTCTCTAGTGCCACCGTGGCGAACAAATTTTAATAATTCACCCACATAATCATCTTTTCTCTCACGTCCGAATTCGTAACCGCGGGCTTTGATAATTTCATGAACCATTTGGAAATGTTCCAGCTCTTCCTTAGCGATCTTAATTAGTTCCGTAATAATGTCCGGATATTCCGGCAGCATAGTAATAAGCGTGATAGCGTTGGTGGTAGCTTTCTGTTCGCACCAGGCATGATCAGTGAGGATTTCTTCTAGATTTCCTTCCGCAATATTGGCCCAACGCGGGTCGGTAAGAAGTTTTAATTTAAACATAAAGATGATTTATTGACAAAATTAGAGATTCTAAAAAGATTTTAAAATTGAATTTTTGAACTTTTATAAAATCATAACAATTGTTAACATGGCATAAATGTTGAAACACGTTTCCTACAAACATTAAAAAAATATTATTATGAACACGCAGTTATTTTCAGGCAAGCTAGAAAAGTTTGGAATTTACATGTTAACACTTTTCTTCAGTGTATTGGCATTTGCCCAAGAAGGAACATCTCCTGATTTGGATGTAGATGTAACGACAACTCGTACTACGACAACAGAAGAATGGTACACCAACCCAATTTACTGGGTTATCGGGGCTTTATTGCTTATTATTCTGATTGCTGTTGTTGCCAGAGGTAACCGCAGAGCTGACTAATATTTAGTCGCATAACAACTCAACCGTTTCAACTTTAGTTTGAAGCGGTTTTTTTACGTAAAAACTCAAGTATTTTCCAGCCCCAAGCATCAAATTTTTTCAGTACCCATGCAATGCCAATTGCCAAACCAATGTTGAGAATATAAATTAAAATCATAAGCAGCCACCACGGCATGTTTTCCTTTAGTGGAACTACCACAAAATAGATTAGTGAAGAACTGATACCCTGAGCGAAATAAAAGAATATGGCATTTTTACCAATATAAGTCAGTAGGTTTTCTTTGTTGATTTTTAAGCGGTTGTACAAAACGAAAAGAGTTACCAATGAGAAAGCCGACCAAAACGCATATAAAAGTTTCGGAGGAAACTTAGCCTTGTTCATTCGCATAAAATATTCTTTTCCTTCACTCCAGAATAAGGCGATCAATATCACGCCCAATAATCCAAACAGCACCGGAATTATTTTGGTTGCTATTTTTTTTCCTTTCAACTGATGTGCAACGAGAAAAATTCCCAAATAAAGCGCGACATATCCAACCTGTCCCGTTGGGTAATAGTGCGGAAAAATGTTAAATAATAAAGTCAAACCAAAACACAATGCGATAAACCAATTAATATGTTGTGAGAAAAATTTTATTATTAAAACACCAAAAACCGTTAAAATGAAGTAGACTTTTAAATACCAAAAACTTCCCATCACCACGGGAAAAGTATCTGCGTTCGTATATTGATGTAAATACCAGTTACCTAAGTTTTGCCATTGAGGAATTTCAGAAATATTCCGCGGGACATACTTCGATCCAAAAGTTGCATAGAAGTCTTTCATCCATTGCAAGCCAAAGAAATTTAATCCGAAAACTTTAAATAAATAATCAAGAAAAAAGAGCAAGGTCACGAAAATCATGTAAGTGATCTGCAGTTTCAATAATCGATACAAAGTTTTTTCAACATTACCGCCTGATGTTAAACCGCTTAGTGCATAAAAAAGAGGAACATCAATTAATAAAGACAGAACCCGCATTTCTGTAGGAATATAAAACTGACCCGACCAAAATACAGTGTGAATGAAGATGATAGAGAGCGTGGCGAAGCCTTTGGCGAAATCAATGTATAAATCTCTTTTCATAGGGAATTGTATCATTCAAATTTAAAATAAAAACGACACGCTCGAAGAAATTTTAGAATTATCATCTTATTTAGTTTGATTTCCAGAAAATTATTGGTTAAAATTGTGATACAATGGTTTGTAAATCAGAAATTATTATTATTTTTGCACCTCGAATTAACTAACAAAACTTATAAACAATGTTTGCAATTGTAGAAATAGCAGGGCTTCAATACAAAGTTGAGCAAGACCAGAAGTTGTTTGTAAACCGTTTGAAAGGAGATAAAGGAGCGAAAGTTTCTTTCGATAAAGTTCTTCTTACTGTAAATGGTTCTACAACAATCGGCGCCCCAGCTGTAAGTGGCATCACCGTTGATGCTGAAATCCTTGATCATGTGAAAGCGGATAAAGTAATCGTTTTCAAAAAGAAAAGAAGAAAGGGTTACGAAAAGAAAAACGGTCATAGACAGTCTTTAACTCAGATCCAAATTACCGGAATTACAGGTTTCGATAACGGGAAGAAAGAGAAAAAAGCAACAAAAGCTAAAAAAGAAGCAGCTGCTACTGAGCCTGCAACGGAAACCCCAAACAGCGAATCTGCTGAATAATTTAAACCAAAAAACCTTAAAATAAAATGGCACACAAAAAAGGAGTTGGTAGTTCCAAAAACGGTAGAGAATCTCATTCCAAAAGATTGGGTGTGAAGATTTTCGGAGGTCAAGAAGCTATTGCTGGTAACATCATCGTGAGACAAAGAGGTACACAACACCACCCAGGTGAAAACGTGGGTATGGGTAAAGACCACACACTTCACGCTTTGGTAGACGGTAAAGTAGTTTTCAGAAAAAAAGCAAACAACAGATCTTTTGTATCTATTGAACCAAACGCATAATTAAAACTGCGTCCCGGTAATACCGGTTTATAAATTAAAAACCCCATTCTTTTAAAGAGTGGGGTTTTATTATGTTATTAAAAATTCAATTTATTTATTTAAAAAAGCGTCCCAACCCTGAGCGTTCAGTGCTATTAATTCATTACTTCCGCGTGCGACTAGAAAGTTACCTTGTTCCTGTTCTACAGCGTGACCGATAATGGTGAAATCCGGGTGGTTTTTGATCTTATCGAAATCACTAGGAGCGATCGTGAATAATAATTCAAAATCCTCCCCACCATTCAGTGCACACATTACTGGGTTAAGGTTCAATTCATCTGCGGTGGTAATCGTCAGTGGATCCAGTGGGATTTTCTCTTCATATAGACGGAAACCTACTTTACTCTGGTCGGATAAATGTAAAATCTCAGAAGACAAACCATCTGAAACATCGATCATAGACGTTGGTAAAACTCCGAGTTCGTCCAGTTTCTTTTTAATATCGGTACGTGCTTCCGGCTTTAGTTGACGCTCCAAAATATAGTCATAGCCTTCCATTTCAGGCTGCATATTAGGGTTTGCCAAGTATACAGAATGTTCACGTTCCAAAATTTGTAAACCTAAATAAGCTCCACCCAAATCTCCTGTAACAACCAATAAATCGTTTACTTTTGCACCGTTTCTTTTTACGATATTCTCAGAGTCCTCCAAACCAACTGCGGTAATGCTCATCACTAAACCAGAGGTTGAACTCGTTGTATCACCACCAACCAAATCAACTTTATAGTGTTTACAAGCCAAGGCAATACCTTCATATATTTCTTCCAATGCTTCCACCGGAAAACGGTTAGAAACGGCTAAGGAAACCAATATTTGAGTCGGGGTAGCATTCATCGCTGCAATATCGCTGAGGTTAACTACAATCGCCTTATATCCCAAATGCTTCAAGGGAACGTAACCGAGATTAAAGTGCACACCTTCGGCCAGTAAATCGGTACTGATCACAATTTTTTTTCCTTCCGGATTCAGTACTGCAGCATCATCGCCAATTGACGTTTCTGTTGAAACATTTTCGAAACTAAAGTTTTCGGTAAGATGTTTTATAAGGCCAAATTCTCCGTACTCGGCAATTGGGGTCAACTTAGGATTTTTTTCTTCAAGCATTGGTAATATTTTTTATTTAACCGTAAAGGGAGCAGTGTTTTCAGGCTTAAACGGCAAATCTCTTAAGTCGGCACGGGTTAACACCTTGGTGTCATCGCTACGGAATTCCTTCAAAACTTCGAGGATATCATCTGGTGGCGTCGTCGATTTGCGAATCATCATATCGATCCAAACGCCTGTTGCTTCAGTTGTAGCACAATGCGTACCGTCGGGCAAGTAAAATTTATGAACAAACTGGTAGATGCTTGCATCTTCACTCATCCCCGATATCTGCACCGACACAAAAACGATTTGATCGGCATAAATTTCTTTAAAAAATGAAAATCTCTCGTGAAGAATAACGGGGCCAATTCCCCAACGGCTCAACTCCTTAAGTCCCATCTTATGGGTATTCATAAAAGACATTCGCGCTTGCGCACAATAGGCAACGTAAGAAGAATTTGCAAGATGCTTATTAGCATCAATATCACTCCAGCGTACTTCAAATTGATGATGGTATACAGACATGTAAGTTTATATTTAATTTATTGGGCAATCCCCTTTCCGGCGCCTAGGCCTGGCAAGGGTCGGGCTTTGCGCTACAACCTCCCGGCTATTTGCCGGTAGGATTTCCGCTGCAATCCCTATTGCAGGCAGTTATTAATGAAGCAGCAAAAATAAGCATTAATCACCGGTTTAAAAAACAGTATTTTTGTACGGGAAAGACAGACCTTTAAAAATGGAGAGACAAAAAGTGGTAATAGTGGGTGGTGGAGCAGCTGGATTTTTTTGTGCAGCTAACCTCGATCAAGAAAAGTATCAGGTAACAATACTCGAGCAGAACTCTGACGTGCTTCAGAAAGTAAAAATCTCCGGTGGCGGTCGTTGTAATGTCACCCATGCCTGTTTTGATCCATCAGAATTGATCCAATTTTATCCTCGTGGTAATAAAGAATTGCGCAGTGTCTTCCATAAGTTTCAGCCCGGCGACACCATGGATTGGTTTGAAACCCGTGGCGTTCCCCTTAAAGTTGAAGGCGATAATCGCATTTTTCCGGAAAGCAACTCTTCGCAATCTATAATCGATGCATTGGTAAAAGAAGTAGAGGAGAAAAGATTTTCGGTTCATACTCAATCGGTGGTTTTGGAAATTGAGCATGCTGATTCGGGCTATCATATAAAAACTAATGCTTCGATTTACGAAGCAGAAATTGTTGTTTTTTGCACCGGTAGTTCACCAAAATCACTTAGAATGTTAAAGAATTTGGGACATCAGCTGGTGGAAGCGGTTCCGTCGCTGTTTACTTTTAATATTAAAAATGACACATTAAAAGATCTCATGGGAACAAGTTTTCCTGCGGCGGAAGTTTATATTTCGGAGCTCAAAACGGAGGAATCGGGTCCACTTTTAATTACACATTGGGGACTTTCCGGTCCTGCCATCCTTAAAATTTCTGCATGGAAAGCCCGTGAACTTGCTCAAATGAAATACAAGTTTACAATTGCAGTTAATTTTCTCGGCATTAACATAGATGATGCTGAGCATATGTTTAAAGAATTTAGATCACGGAATCCCAAAAAAACCATTGGTGCTTCTAAAATTTTTGATATTACCAATCGCTTCTGGCATCGCATCCTGTGGATTTCTAAAATTAATCTGGAAAAGAATATTTCAGAAATAACATCCAAGGAACTCGCAGAAATTTTAAAAAACCTCTGCTACAATGAAATGGGTGTTATCGGAAAATCTACCTATAAAGATGAATTTGTTACTGCAGGAGGAGTGGAATTAAAAGAAATTAATTTCAAAAATATGTCCTCTAAACTTTTACCTAATTTTTACATTTGTGGCGAAGTGCTAAATATTGACGCAGTGACGGGTGGATTTAATTTTCAGGCGTGCTGGAGTGAAGGATGGCTTATTTCTCAGGATCTGAACGCTAAAAGTTAGATTCTATTTCGCAATTATTTAATATATTTAATAAAATTAAGAAATGAAAAGTTTCCGAATATTATTCGTCATGTTGCTCCTGAGTTTAACCTCATGTTATACGAGAGTCGTTACGCCGGAGACGCCGTTACGCAATAACACGCTGGAACTCTATAAAAATTATACGATACAGCTTAACGACGCCAGTTTTGTCAAAATGCAAGTTCTACGAGTTGATGAGCAAAATATTTATGGTAAAAACCGAAAAAAAGAGCAGATTACCGTAGCACGAAAAGATGTCCGGGAAATTAAACAAGTTGATTATCTGTCGTCTATCGCTATTGCGATTGCAGCCATTGCGGCTGTTATATTTGTGCCCATATAAAAAAGGATCCTTTTAGTGGTTCCCCTTTTTTTATTTAAAAATCTTACCGATAAGATTTCCGATTTCAACAAAATCATCGGCATTGCTTACGTTTCGTGAAAGTTTTTCATATTCCGGAGTTGATTCTTTCGAAGGAAATATAAGCAAGTAATTTCTCTGTTTGCAATTGATATTAAGGTAATTTGGGATATTTTGCATCTGAGAAACGTAAGAAGCCATCCCGCGTTTGGCCATGAAGAGAATCAAAGCGTCATTTTCTTTTAGCTTCTCCATAATTTTATTCATTTCATTCCAATTGCTGAACACATAGAAAGACGCATCGATATTAATTTTCTTTCGAATGTTTTCGAGCATTTTAATGGTTTTTTCACTTCCATAAAATTCTACTTTTGAACCGGAATTTCTTGCGATATTCCAAACCTTTAGTAAGGAATGGAAAAAACCAGATTCCAGATGAGCATTAGGCGGTAAAATAACAAGATGACGTTGGATGGTCGCAATAGGCTGTACAGCATGATACACCAATACGTTAACGGAAGAATTATTGAGATAGCCGTTATAAAGTTTATAAACTAAACTTGCCGAAAAGCCTTTTTCTGGATCTACCGCAATAAGCAGATCGGTGATTTTATGCTCTTTAATTTCGTTGCTGATCCCATTTTGTACATCATTATCAAACCTCTTTAAAGGGGTTATCTGAACATCAGCGGAAGCCCCAATTTTTACGGAGTTTTCTAGAATTTTTTCTGCGTTTTTCTCTGAAGACTCATGCAAATCATGATTGATGACATTAATCGCCAGAATATTTTTCTTATTGGTTTTCGATTTTAAGAGCAGCGAAAGATTGGTGAGTGGCTCAACGGTTTTTTCATAATTTAAAGCCAAAAGGATGCGTTCGTCATCCGGATTGGTTTCGGTCATGGTGTTTTCGTTATCGGCTTCCATGATCTCTTCAGCGCTGCTTTGGGTTACAAAAGAAGAAATGGTGCACGAAATAAGAATTAACAGAATACTTCCATTCAAAACACTTTCATTTAAAAGCCTGATGGGTTCACCTGTAGCAGTTTCGCCAATTACAATATTATAACCAACCATTACCGCTGCAAGAGTTGCAGCTGCAGATGCTGAACTTAGACCGAATATCATATTGCCTTCAGCCTTGGTAAAACGAAACGTTTTGCGGGTTGCTACGGCAGATAAATATTTACCTCCTAAAGATGCGGTCATCATGATTAACGCAACCTTGATGGTTTCAAAATCTTTAAAGAAAACTCTAACGTCAATCAACATTCCGACGCTGATTAGGAAGAAAGGAATGAAGATGGCATTTCCGACAAAATCAATTCGATTCATCAGCGAAGAGGAATGCGGAATTAATTTGTTTAAGGCTAATCCCGCAAGGAAAGCTCCGATAATCGCTTCAATTCCGGCTAATTCGGCTAGCAGTGCTGCCAAATAAATCATCACCAACACAAATATGTACTGAGAGATTTTATCGTTCACGTTTTTGAAAAACCACCGTCCAATAATCGGGAATACCAGTAAAACAATGAGTGCAAAGAAGACGATTCCGACTGAGAGTTTCGTCCAGAACATTGCATTTACTTCACCGGTTGTCATCCCCACCACTACCGCTAAAACGGTTAATGCTAGGATGTCTGTAATCATGGTGCCTCCTACAGTGACATTAATTGCAGGGTTTCGTGAGATCCCCATTTTACTGATGATGGGATACGAAATAAGTGTGTGAGATGAAAATAAACTGGCGAACAGGAAAGAGGTTAGCATATTGAAACCTAACAGGTTACCTCCTAAAAATCCGAGTATAAAAGGGAATATAAAAGTGTAAGCGCCAAAGCCTAAGCTTTTCCATTTATTTTTCTTGAATTCTGCCAAGTCGATCTCCAAACCTGCCAAAAACATAATATAAAGCAAACCGGTTGTCCCCGTTACCACAATACTGCTGTCTCTGGATAGCAGATTGAAGCCGTTTGGTCCAACAGCCGCCCCCGCGATAATTAACCCTAAAAGATGAGGAACTTTAATTTTATTGAGGAGTAGCGGTGCAAACAGAATGATAATTAATACCACCAGAAACTTCAACACCGGATCTTCTAAAGGAAGAGTGAAGTGTGAAACGTTAAGAATCGTCAGCATAGTTTATTTTTTAACTTTTTCAAGTTCTACAGAGAACTTGGCAAGACAGTCATTTTTACCGGTAAGATTGCGGGTACCTTTTATACGGCCAACTGACAGTTCTGTCAAATCCAAGGTTATTTCTGAATAAACTGAATTTTCCATAGGTTCAGAAGTGAGTTTAAGCTCTCCGCCAACCATATTACCTGTAAATAGTCTTTCTCCGCCCGTTTTGTTAACCATTTTCATTCCATCCGCTGTAAAATGCCAAATATCTGTCCTTTGATCGCCCACGGCATGGTCGGCACAATTGGTTTCCGTGCAGATCATTTTACCATTCCAGGTTCCGATTATCTGTTCGGGTAGTGTTTCTGTAATTTCGGGAGTGGTAGGTTCATTTTCGAGACTGTCTCTTAGAGCCACCAGTTTTTCATATTCAATTTCTTTGGCGGCAAATGCCTTTTCTTTTTCAGCCAATTGTTGTTCTCGCAAGAGTAATTGCTGCTCTTTATTTTCACCCGTACAGGCTATCAAAAATGTAAAAATGCTGAGTATATGTAAGGTAATTTTCATCGTGAGTAGATTTAATGCTTTTAAATATAACAAAAAAAGCCAAGATTTTAAAATCCTGACTTTCTTATAGAAGTGTGCAAACTCTTTTATTCTTTCATCTTGGCGATAACATCAATCCCGCCCTTGGTTTTATCACCAATTTTGCACGTTATTTCAGTGTCTAATGGTAGAAAAATATCCATACGTGAACCGAATTTGATGAAGCCAAACTCATGGCCGGCTTTCGCCTGATCACCTTCATTACAGTAAAATACGATACGACGCGCCACGTATCCTGCAATTTGTCTAAATACCACCTGATGATTCGTAAGACTTTCCACTGCAACGGTAGTTCTTTCGTTCTCTGTAGACGATTTTTCATGCCATGCCACAAGATATTTTCCCGGATGGTATTTTTTATAAATCACTTTTCCGGAAACAGGATATCGACAGATATGAACGTTTAGAGGGGACATGAAAATAGAAATCTGGATGGCTTTTGTTTTCAGAAATTCATCCTCTTCAACTTCTTTAATCATCACAACCTTCCCGTCAACCGGAGCAATTACATTTTCCTTATGGTCTAAAATTTCTCGGTTCGGAACCCTGAAAAACCAGAATACCAGACCGTAAATTACCAGTAAAGGAATAATTATCAGAAGCGACCACTGCTGAAGATAATAAACGGATAAGAAGGATGCAATCGCAAAAACAATGCTTGCAACAATGATGGTTCCGGTTGACTCTTTGTGTAACTTCATAAAAGTGCGACTATATAAATTTTTCTAAAATAAAATACAAATATACAACGGGAACACAGATCAAGAAACTGTCGAGTCGATCCAAAATTCCGCCATGACCAGGTATTACATTTCCGGAATCTTTTACTCCGAAGGTCCTTTTAAGTTGGCTTTCAACTAAATCACCCAATGGTGCAAATGTAGCTACTAAAAAGCCCATCACCATCCAATTTCCTCGTAAGTCTGGATGAAACATTTCGATGAAATATCCTAAAATCAAGGTTAGTATCACTCCGCCTGCAAAGCCTTCCCAGGTTTTTTTAGGAGAGATTTTGGGCGCCATTTTATGCTTTCCAAGGAATTTGCCCGTGAAATAAGCAAAAGTATCACTGCTCCATATCAGTACGAATAAGAAGAAAACTTCCAACGAAAAGTTGTCATCGAAGGGCGAAAAACTCGGTAGCGCCAAGGCGAAACTAAACGGTATCGCTGTGTAGATTACCGTGAAGATTAATTTGCCATTGTCATAATAAAGCTCTTTCGAGAATCTAAAGAGAGTCACTACCGCTATTACGACTAACGATAAGGCGAGAATTTCGGAAAGATTGAAGTCGAAATAAAAACCGTGTTCGAAATATCTTTTGGAAAAGCGATAAAAGACAAATCCAACAACTGGTACGACCACCCATTTTTCCCAGCTCTTGGGGTGGAATTTCATCATCTTCATGCATTCCCAAACTCCTAAGAAGAGGAAGAGGGTAATCATTCCATAATAAAGATTTTCCTGTCTTACCAGGCCATCACTTATCTGATTGATAAGCTGTGCCCCCAATGGAGTGGTGCATAAAATTACAAGCAGACCATAAAGAACGCCGCCAAAAAGTCGCTGTAGTAGATTTTTATCCAAAGTATAATGGGTTGATGGTTTTAGACAAACGTTTTACGCTTAATCTTCGAGCAAAAGTAAGAAAAGTTTTGTATTGTCTTTATTTGGGGTGTCGAGTTTAGAATTGCTTCCACTAATCGAAGTTAAATTACGGATATTTCCGTTACGCTTGATCTTACTCATGGCATCGTTGAGATTGGTGACAATCTGCGAAACGTTCGCCATAATGATGATTTTAGAAGGAAGTCTCGACGAATGATAATGAAGGATGTTATGATGAGACAGCATAATACGACCATCATAAGCAATTAAATATTCGCAGGTAATTAGTGCACAATCGTTGAAGAGTTCGAGCTGAGTGGTGTAAGGCACATTCACTACATCAAGAAAATTTTTGAGGTCTTCGTCCCAACAAAAGACCGACTTAATATCTTCAATTTTCAGGATTTGATTGAGTGTTTGTAGGGCTTCGGCTTCATCAGCACAGTAATTAAAAATCCCGCCAGAGTGCGTAAAAAGTTGAGCGAATTTATAATCCAGGTCAGCGTTTTTCAACTGATCTCCAAGTTTTATAACATCCTGCGTATTTTCTTCTTCCGGCTGGTTTAAAATTTTCCCGACAATTTTTTTGAATAAACTCAATTTATTACTGAATTAGCGATTATTACTACAAAAATAGAAAATATTTGATAAGATTTCTTATATAATGAAAATATCCTGGCAAACAGTTTATTTTGACTGAATTACCAGGATATTATTTTTAAAGTTGAGTGTTAGATTCCGGCGCTTGTATAACTTCCGGAGATTCTTCGCTCGGTGTTTGAGTGGAAACTGGATGTTCGGTTAATTCCGGATCCCAGGCACGCTGACCGAAGACTTCTTCTAAGTCTTCACGGAAAATCACTTCTTTTTCTAGAAGCTTATTGGCTAAGGCATCCAGTTTATCACGATTTTCGGTCAGTATGGTTAACGCTCGCTGATACTGTGTCTCAATAATCTTAGAAATTTCTTCATCGATCATTTTAGCAGTTTGGTCAGAATAAGGTTTACCAAAGCTGTATTCAGACTGTCCAGAGCTGTCGTAATAAGAAATATTTCCTAATTTGTCGTTCAGACCATAGATGGTCACCATTGCTTGCGCCTGTTTGGTAACTCTTTCCAAGTCGGACAACGCACCGGTAGAAATGTTTCCAAATATTGTTTGCTCAGCTGCTCTACCTCCTAAAGTTGCACAGATTTCGTCATACATCTGTTCTGTAGTGGTAAGCTGTCTTTCTTCTGGTAGATACCACGCAGCTCCTAAAGATCTACCTCGTGGTACGATGGTAACTTTCAAAAGTGGTGCAGCATGTTCTACCAACCAAGAAATGGTGGCGTGACCAGCTTCATGATAAGCAACTCTTCTCTTTTCAGATGGTTTGATGGCTTTATTTTTCTTCTCAAGACCACCAATAATTCGGTCCACTGCATCTAGGAAATCTTGTTTTGTTACAAAATCATGTCCGTTTCTTGCTGCAATTAACGCTGCTTCGTTACAAACATTGGCGATGTCAGCTCCACTGAATCCCGGGGTTTGCTTCGCTAAAAACTCACGGTCGATATTTTCATCCAGTTTAATTTTAGCTAAGTGAACATTAAAGATTTCTTTACGCTCGTGAAGTTCTGGAAGATCAACATAAATGGAACGGTCAAATCTACCGGCTCTCATCAATGCCTTATCCAAGATATCGGCACGGTTGGTAGCTGCCATCACAATAACATTGGTGTCGGTGCCAAAACCATCCATTTCCGTAAGAAGCTGATTTAATGTATTTTCACGTTCATCATTTCCGCCAGTGAAATTTCCTTTACCTCTCGCACGGCCAATTGCATCAATCTCATCAATGAAAATAATGGCCGGGGATTTTGCTTTTGCTTGTGCAAACAAATCACGTACACGTGATGCACCAACACCGACGAACATTTCTACGAAATCAGATCCTGAAAGTGAGAAAAACGGGACTTTTGCTTCCCCTGCAACAGCTTTTGCTAATAAGGTTTTACCAGTTCCTGGAGGGCCTACTAACAGTACTCCTTTCGGAATTTTACCCCCTAATTTGGTATATTTATCTGAGTTTTTAAGGAAATCTACAACTTCTTGTACTTCTTCTTTTGCCCCTTCAAGTCCGGCAACGTCTTTGAAGGTTATTTGTACTTTTTCTTTTTCGTCAAATAGTTTCGCACGAGATTTACCAATGGAGAAGATTTGTCCTCCAGGTCCACCTCCGCCTCCGCCCATCATTTTGCGGAAGATTACGAAATAGAAAAGTGCCATAATACCAATCCAGAACAATGCGGTAAATAAAAGTTCAGTCATTGGGTTTTTCCCAATTCCGTAGTCTTTTTTGGTAGCAATAGCAGGATTTTCTGCCTTAATTTGATCGAATTTTTCCAGAAAAAGTTGCAAATCCCCGAAACTTAATGTGTAATCTGGTTTTGGAGCAAAATCGAATGCAGAGAAAGGACTGTTATCCTGTGCTGATTTTGGTTGTGCATTTTTGGCAGCCTCAGTTAAAAAAACGTCAGCTTTTTCGGTGTCTTTGTAAATGAGTACATCCTGAATTTTCCCTTGTCTGAGCAATTGATAGAAGCCCTCCTCATCCAAAGAGTTGCTGCTAGAGTTACTGTTCATATTCGTAAAAAAAATAAGCAGTATGGCTGTAATCAATAGCGGAAAAAACCAGTTGAATCCTTTATTTTTATTCATATCTTTTTTTATAAAAATTTTGACGAAAAAGGATTTCGTCAAATATCATTAGTTATTTTCAATTTTGGTGATTTTGGCATCTCCCCAAAGTTCTTCGATATCATAATATTCCCTCGTCTGTCTTTGGAAAACGTGTACGACAACGGACACATAGTCCAATAAAACCCACATCGCGTTTTCAGTTCCTTCCACGTGCCAAGGGCGGTCTTTTAATTCGTTTCTTACTTTCTTCTCAATATTTCCTGAAATAGCTGAAACTTGAGTATTGGAGTTTCCGGTGCAAATGATAAATGTTTGAGTAACAGAGTTTTCAATGCCGGATAAGTCGAAAATCATGATGTCTTCTCCTTTTGTATCTTTTATCGCTTCTACGATTGTATCGGTAAGCAGTTGTTTTTCTGTGGTTTTGTTCATTAAAAATATAGTATAATATGCAAATTTATTGTTTTTTTATTTAAATTAAGGCACCTTTGCCATTGAGGTCACTCTTAAAATTTTCATAAATGAGCCATCTGATTTATCTCGACGAGTGCGAATCTACCAATACTGAAATCCTACGTTACCTTGATGCAGATTCACCGAAGTATTCTGCGGTTTATACTTTTAACCAAACCAGGGGCAGAGGACAGTATGGAAATTCCTGGGAATGTACTGCTGGGCAGAATATCGCTTTCACTTTCGCTATGAAGCAAGAGGCTTTTTTATTGCCTTTCGAATTGTTCAATTTTCGTACCGCTGTTTTATTGTCGGATTTTATTGCCAAATTGGCTACTACGGAGGTTTGCATAAAATGGCCCAATGACCTTATCATCAAAGAAAAAAAAATTGGGGGGATACTTTCTGAGAAAATAACAGTAGATGGTAATACTTTTCTGATTGTAGGAATAGGATTAAATGTTTTACAAACGAATTTTAAAAATCTTCCTAAAGCGGGATCTCTCGCTACGCAGACCGGTGTTCAACATGATTTAAAGAAATTAGCCAGAGATCTTTACCATAGTTTAGAGGAGGGCTTTCAAGATGATGTGAGCCTTGAGTCGGTTATCAAAGATGTAAATTCTAAATTGTTTAGAAAGAATCGCATTTCAGTATTTGAAATACATGGAATCAGACAAAATGGCATCATTCAGCGTATAGATGAAGATGGATTTCTGTGGGTGGAATTAGAAAATGATGGTTTGCAAAAGTTCTTTCACAAACAAATTGAACTCCTTTACTGATTCGCTCTTTTAAAGTACAGCCATAAGGCAACGGGACCAAAAATTATATTGGGTAGCCACATGGCAAGCATTGGTGATAGGGTTTTATTCTCCGAAACCACCTTTAATGCTTCAAAAGAGAACACAAATACGAAAGCTAATGTTATCCCTAATGCTAAGTTTAATCCCAGTCCACCACGCTTTTTTTGTGACGCCAAGGATAAACCTAAAAAAGTGAGAATTATTACTGAAACCGGCATCGAGGTACGTTGATACAATTCGTTCAGGTAGTTATTAAGGTTGGCGTTACCTTTTTCTTTCTCACGATTGATAAAGGCGATAAGATCTGGCGTCGTTTTATTTTGTCCTAATAAAACATCGGGGAACAGTTCTTCCGGTGGATGTCCGAAACTCTTGGTCATTGTATCCCCATTTCTGAGTTTTTCAGTTTGATCCTTCAATACGGTCTTCTCCAGAAAGTTATTCATGGTAAAGTGCTTCTTCTCTTCGGACCACTGAAACTCATTGGCAATCAGTTGATAAGTTAGTTGTCTTTTGTTGTCGAATTTTTGATACATGAAGCCTGAGCCTCTCTTTTCCTGCCTGTTATAACTTTTGATAAAAATATATTCGGTGCGAGAAAGTTGGGTACTTACTTCCGTATTTCCGGTAAATTCCGCCCGGTTTTTAGCGTTATAAGTATAAGGCTCTAATTCGTTTTTCTTAATGTTGGCGATGGGAAGTATAAAATGATTCAACAACAGTGCAACAATTGCAATGAACGAGGAGGTAATAAAATAAGGTCTTGCAAACCGATGAAAACTTGCACCTGAACTTATAATTGCCACAATTTCCGTGTTGTTGGCAATTCGGGAGGTGAAGAAAATTACTGATATAAACACCAAAATCGACATGAAGGTGATGATGAGATTAATGATCCAGTAAGGATAGAAATTCACCAAAAATTCAGCTACAGAGAAACCATTCGATTCAATACGCGGAGCTTTTGCCTGTACGTCAATAATCAAGACAATGATCGTCAAAAGCCCTAGCATGAATACGAAAGTACCCAGGTATTTTTTAATGATATATAAATCAATAATTTTCATTGATTGTCAATGTTTTATAACCTTTGCTTAAGGATTGGGACAATAGAGTCTTTCCACTGATAGAAATCTCCTGCAATTATGTGCTGACGCGCGACACGAACCAAATCAAGATAGAAGGCGAGGTTATGTATTGAGGCAATTTGTTTGGACAAATATTCTTTAGAAACAAAAAGGTGTCTCACATACGCTTTGGTGTAAGCGCTGTCGACATAGCTTGTCCCGAACTCATCGAGTGGTGAAAAATCATTCTTCCACTTTTCATTTTTCATATTCATCACACCGTTCCAAGTAAAGAGCATGGCATTTCGCGCGTTTCGAGTCGGCATCACGCAATCCATCATGTCGATACCTAAACCGATGGTTTCTAGTATATTCCAAGGTGTCCCAACCCCCATTAAATACCGTGGTTTGTCTTTCGGCAAAATATCGGTTACTTCATCCGTAATGCGGTACATTTCTTCCTCAGGTTCGCCTACGGACAATCCGCCGATCGCGTTTCCTTCTGCATTCTGCTCAGAAATAAATTCTGCTGAAATTTTTCTTAAATCTGAATATACTGAACCCTGTACAATCGGGAAAAGTCTTTGTTTATGCCCGTAAATTTCCGGGTTGTTTTCTGTCCAATCAATACAACGTTTCAACCAACGGTGAGTCATTTCCATCGAGGTTTTGGCCAAATTATATTCACAAGGATAAGGAGTACATTCATCAAAAGCCATAAAAATATCTGCACCAATTTGCCGCTGGATTTCCATGGATTTTTCCGGGGAAATAAAGTGAAGACTTCCGTCGATATGAGATTTGAATTTCACTCCATCTTCATTGAGTTTGCGAGATTTTGACAATGAAAATACCTGATAGCCACCTGAATCTGTTAAGATAGGCAAATCCCAATTCATGAATTTATGTAAACCGCCCGCAGTCTGCATTACATCCATTTTTGGTCTTAAATTAAGGTGATAGGTGTTGCCAAGGATAATTTGAGCTTTTATGTCGTTCTTTAATTCATGTTGATGAACGGTTTTTACTGAAGCGACGGTACCTACAGGCATAAAAATCGGCGTTTCTATCTTTCCGTGATCAGTAGTGATGGTTCCGGCTCTGGCTTTACCGGTAGTTGTATTATTAATTTCAAAAAACTTCGTACTCATATTATCGTGCAAAGGCTGGGGTATTTTGGTTTTGTTGTAATTTCTTGTTGATGTAGTCTTCAGCTTTCGGATCTCGTTCCATAATGACTTCCTGAGCTTTAACTAATATTTCTTCTAAATCACCGGTGGCGAGATAGTATTTATAACTTTCGTTGAACGCGGTTGCGTTGGTTTTGTGTTTTTTGAGGACAAATCGTGTGGCGCTTTCCATATTGGTCGCTGGCAAATAGGTGTTCAGCTGATCATTTACTGCAAATTCTGCAATAATTTCTGACATTTTGTTTTCCGGCAGTAAGTTTTTTGGCCTGTTAATAAGCTCAGAACAACTTACCGTCAGAATAAGCAGAATAAAATAAATCAGTTTTCTCATAGTTTCCCGAGTAGTGATTTAAGTTTAAGATTTAAAACGCCAAAAACAGCTTCGTGGATAATTCCGCCATTCATTTTACTTTCCCCTAATTCTCTATTGGTGAATATAATCGGGACTTCTACAATTCTGAATCCTTTTTTATAGGCACGGAATTTCATCTCAATTTGAAATCCATATCCTTTTAGTTTGATGTTTTCCAAACCAATATTTTCCAGCACTTTCCTTGAAAAACAAACGAATCCCGCGGTCGTGTCATGAACCGGAATTCCTAATATGAATCTTACATATTTGGAAGCAAAATAAGACAGAAGCACCCTGCCCATTGGCCAGTTTACCACATTTACTCCACGAGAGTAACGGGAACCAATGCTCATGTCAGCATTTTGGCAGGCTTCAAATAATCTCTTGAGGTCCGTTGGATTATGAGAAAAGTCCGCATCCATCTCAAAAATATAGTCGTACCCATTTTCTAGTGCCCACCGGAAGCCGTGGAGATAAGCTTTCCCGAGACCGTCTTTATCTTTCCTCACCGTAAGGTGGAGATGATGAGGGTTGACTATTTGAAGTTTCCTAACAATATCAGCGGTACCGTCCGGTGAAGAGTCGTCTACAATAAGGATATGAAAATCTTCCTGCAGATCGATAACCGCAGTAATGATATTTTCGATATTCTCCTTTTCATTATAAGTAGGAATTATGACGAGTTTCTTCATCCGTGTAAATAATTTGCAAAGATAAACTTTTCCGGATTGCTTTTAGGAGTGTGAAGATGGGATTGGTGTTTGCGTAGCTGACTTCTGGTCTTAAAATTCTATTTTTGCAAAAAAAATACAATTGATACGCATTCCACAACATAATGACTGGGTAATTTTTCTCCTGCTAGGATGTCTTTTCCTTTTTGTATTTATGTTGCGCTCTTTAAAAAGAGATTCATCGATACTGGAGTTTTTACAACAGCAATATGAAGATTCTGCCAACAATTTCTTGAGTGGGATTATCACCATGGTGGTGTTCTGCCTTTTAATGACAGCTTTAATCGCTCCTAATATTCCGGTTGTACCTTCTGCAGTGACGGACTATCATTTATTGGGATACGAAATAAATAAATTTGGATTTACTTTAGGTGCGGTAATGATTATTTTTTCTACACGGACAGTTCTAAGTTATTTATTTTTTGCAAGCACCGGCGCACCCAAGCGCTGGGATTTATTCAGCTTCGTAGCCTCCAAATATTACTTCTGCTTTTCCATTGCGGTAATGGTTTTGTGTATTGGTCAATATTACTTTAATGTTGACAGGTTCAGCTTTTTAAATGTAAGCTTCTACACCCTTTTAATACTCTTTCTATTTAAATTAATCTATTATTTTCTCCAAAAGGAGCCGGTGTTGCCACAAAAGTGGTATTATAAATTTTTGTATATTTGCACGCTCCAAATAGTGCCTGTTTTGGTATTATGGAAGATATTGTTTATATAAGACTTTTTTGATGATGAAAATTAAAGCTATACTTGTTTCACAGCCTGCTCCTAACGATTCTTCTCCATATCTGGAGATGGCAAAAAAAGAAAAAATCAAAATTGATTTCAGGCCATTTATACATGTGGAAGGAGTAGATGCGAAAGAACTGAGAACTCAAAAGATTGATCTGTCTCAGTTTACCGGGATTATTTTTACAAGTAAAAATGCCATTGATCATTATTTCCGTTTAGCAGAAGAAATGCGTTTTGCAGTTCCGGATACTATGCGTTATATCTGCCAATCTGAAGCGATTGCGAACTACCTTCAAAAACACATTGTTTATAGAAAAAGAAAGATTTCTTTCGGAGAGCGTACTTTTTCAGATTTGTTGCCTCTTTTCAAAAAGTTTCCTTCAGAAAAATATTTACTTCCGGCTTCGGACATCTTAAGTGCGGACATTCAAAAAACATTAGATTCTGCAAACGTGGACTGGACTCGCGCAACAATGTACAAAACAGTTTGTAGTGATCTTACGGATATTTCTATCAGCGATTACGACATGCTGGTGTTCTTTAGTCCGCAAGGAATAAAGTCTCTGGGAATTAACTTCCCGAGTTTTGAACAGGGAGAAACCAAGATTGCAGTTTTTGGAAGTACAACCGAACAGGCAGCGAAGGATGCTGGCTTGAGAGTAGATGTTATGGCTCCAACCAAAGAAAGTCCTTCTATGACGATGGCCATCGAAAAATACATAAGAAGTAACAACAAATAATTGTTGCACATAAAATCATAAAGCCGTCTTTATTCCTATGATTAAAGATGGTTTTTATTTTTAAAGAATACATAAGATGAATGCTCCACAAGCAAAAAAAATAGATAAAATCCTTGAGATGCACGGCGACCGCCGAACAGATTCTTACTACTGGCTCAATGAGCGAGAGAATCCGGAAGTGTTGGCCTACCTTGAAGCCGAAAATCAGTATTGTGATTTTATGCTTAAGGATACAGAAGATTTCCAGCAGCAACTTTTTGAGGAAATGAAGTCTCGTTACAAAGAAGATGACCAAAGTTTGCCTTACTTTTTTAATAAGTATTGGTATATTGTTCGCTTCGAGGTTGGAAAAGAATACCCTATTTTCAGCAGAAAGTTCGGCTCTTTACAAAATGAAGAAGAGATTCTTCTTGACGTTAATCAATTGGCGGAGGGCGAGTCTTTTATGGAAGTAGGAAGTGTGGCAGTTTCTCCAAATAATAAATTGATGGTTTATTCTTCAGACAATATTGGAAGAAGAATTTATACTTTAAAATTTAAAAATCTAGAAACGGGAGAAGTATTTGAAGATGCAATTGTCAATACTACGGGAAAAGCCGTTTGGGCAGCTGACAATCGACACGTGTTTTACATCCGTAAAGACGAGAGCTTACGCGCTTTTCAGGTGTATCGGCACCGCTTGGGTGAAGATCCTATAAATGATTTGCTCGTATTCCACGAAGAGGATGATACTTTTGATGTGAATATCTTCAAAACCAAGTCACTTAAATATATTTTTATTGCCAGTTCCAGTACCATTTCGGATGAAATGAGGTATATCCCATCGGATAACGTGGAATCTGAGTGGCAAATAATTCATCCAAGGACAGATGATTTGGAATATTCTGTGGAGCATTATAAAGATGAGTTCTACATCATTACCAACGCTGATGATGCCACTAACTTTAAGATCGTTAAAACAAAAGTTGCTAATCCAGCCAAAGAAAATTGGGTAGAAGTTATTCCCCATCGGGCAGATACTTTACTTGAGGGGTTTGAGATCTTCAGCGATTATTTCGTGATTGAAGAAAGGACTCAAGGTTTACTTCAAATCAAAGTGATCGAGAATAATACAGGCAGTTCCCATTATCTGGAATTTTCAGACCCTACCTATACCGCATATATTGGATTAAATCTAGAATTTAATACTCAGAAATTACGTTTGGGCTATACTTCTTTAACCAAGCCACATGCGACCATAGAGTATGATATGAAAACGCGAGAATCGGTGGTCTTGAAACAACAAGAGGTTTTAGGCGGAAAGTTTAACCAAGAAAACTATACCTCTGAAAGAATTTGGGCGCCATCGCGTGACGGGAAAACGCTTATTCCGATTTCTTTAGTGTATCGAAAAGATACTCCTAAATCTGCTGAAACTCCATTATTATTATATGGTTATGGAAGTTATGGACATACCGTTGATGCCAGTTTTTCGAATGTAAGGTTGTCAATTCTCGATCGTGGATTTATTTACGCCATTGCACATATTCGTGGAGGCGAATATTTGGGTCGAGATTGGTATGAAAACGGCAAAATGCTCCAGAAAAAGAACACCTTTTACGATTTTATCGATGCTGCAAAACATCTACTTGCTGAAAATTATACGTCGGCTAAGCATTTGTATGCGATGGGCGGAAGTGCCGGCGGACTTTTGATGGGTACTGTTGTTAATATTGAACCACAACTTTTTAACGGTATCATAGCGCAGGTGCCATTTGTTGATGTAGTTACCACAATGTTGGATGACACCATTCCGTTAACTACAGGAGAATATGATGAGTGGGGAAACCCGAAATACAAAGAATATTATAATTACATGAAATCCTATTCGCCTTACGACAATGTAGAGGCTAAAGATTATCCTAATTTGCTCATCACTACAGGTTTTCATGATTCGCAAGTGCAATATTGGGAGCCTGCTAAATGGACAGCCAAACTTAGGGAACTGAAAACTGACAATAATTTGCTTTTGTTTAAAACCGATATGAGCTCGGGACATGGCGGTGCTTCAGGTAGGTTCGAGTCTTTAAAAGAAGACGCGTTGGAATATGCATTTATTTTGAAACTTGAAAACAAAATCGATGGACAATAAATCAGAAAGCCAACTATGGGAAGAGGTGGAAGCTTTCTTCGTGAAAAACTTTGATACGGATGCCCATCCACAGATTGATACGCTATTGTTTTTAATTGGAGTTCAGGAATTGGGTAGCGGTCAGCAGAAATATACAAAAGACGACAAACTGAATATTTTACATATTGCTGTTTGTCGGCTTTTGGAACCTTTCGGTTACTATAAATTCTCTCATTATGATGATGATGGCTATCCGCATTTTAATGAAGTAGAAAAACTTCCGGAATTGCGTCCCAATGAGCAGCAAATCCTCATGAAGAAAGCGATTATTCAATACTTTATCGATGAGGATCTTTTTGAGAAAGAATAGTATACAATTGGTTTAATGCTTGTTTGAAGCCTTCTTCAAAACCCATTTCCTGCATTTCCTGTAAATTTTCCGGACTTTTATGGTGAATGTTGATGGTCAGTTTTGTTCCTTCTTCCACCCCCGTAAAGCCAAATAGCCAGTTTACTTCAGGAAAGTCTGTGGATTTATTTCCCTTTTCATCTGTAAAATAGTCCGTATAATCGAAACTGCGATGTTGGTTGATTTCATTGAAGGTGGCTCCGGCATAATGCTTGTCGCCTTCGGGGCCAATCATCGCATAATGCCATTTTCCGTTTGGGAAAAAATCTAAAGAAAAGGTCTCTGTTTTCCACGGTTTTGGTGCCCACCACCAGTCTAAAAGTTCACTTTTTGTGAAAAAATCCCATACGACGCTTACCTCAGTAGGGAAGATCATCATTACATAAATCTGCGCCGCATCTTTGTCGATGTTAAAGGTGATTTCTGGATTCATAGTCATTATTTTTATATTATCTTGTTTATTTGATACTTAAGCACCCTTAGATTACATATATTCTGTTAAAAAAAAGTTTTTTAACAAACCAGTCACAATATTTCGCATAATTTTTGGTTTAGTTATTGTTAAATATAGTAGATTTAACAAATCAAACTAAAATTTAGAATGAACAACAGGTTTATTCCTTTCATCTCCGTTTTGATGACAATCTCAATGATTGTCTTTGTTACTCTCCAACTCTATTGGATAAAAGAGTTGTATTCTGCTCTTAATCAGGATTTTTCTAATAGAGTGTACTCTGCGATGGAGTCTTCTGCTTTAAAAGCGCAGCAACTCGAACTTGATAAATACTTAAATCAAGATTTTAGGAACTTCGCGAATAATGTTATTGACAGTAGCAACCAAGCTACCCAAACTTATATTCAACAAAATTCTGACTCGGCCAATCGTTCGACCATTACCTTTCAAAAAAGCATTATTGAAAACCAAAATTTCCCCATCTCTACACGTGGAGACAGTTTACTTCTAACCAAACTATATACGGATGAAGGAATTTTGAAAATCAAAAAACAAAATACTTCAGAGCCGCTAACCGCACAACTAAGTCAGGATCTTAATAACAATACTTATGCCTTAAGAGAATTTGCCAAACTTAGCGCATCGAATCTTCCGGCGGAGAAAAGGGTGAACCTCAAAACATTAGACTCGATATTAGCTAAGGAACTTAAGTTGAATGGTTTAAATACAAAATTTGGCTTTGCTGTGTTGAATAAACAAAATGGCCTTACCAAAGTGGTCAACGGCACCTACCTCGATCAAAAAGATAAAAACAATTATACATACCCACTGTTTACAGACAGTAAAGACCGTACAATCTATACTCTGGCATTGGTATTTCCGAGAAAAGACTACTCACTCGCCAAGAATAATTTGCCTATGCTTTTGGGGACTTTCATGTCATTGCTTACCATTTTGGGGATTTACGTAATCTCTATTAATTATATGATGAGGCAAAAGAAGATTGCTGAAGTAAAAACCGATTTCATCAATAATATGTCTCATGAGTTTAAAACGCCGTTGGCTACGATTTCGGTGGCGACAGATTCTTTGGCAAATGACAAGATTGCAACCAATCCGGAAAAGGTAAAATATTATTCTGGACTCATTAAGCAGGAGAATTTGAGAATGAAAAAACAGGTTGAAAATGTTCTTAATATGTCAAAATTAGAGCGTAACGAAGTAAAACTGTTCTTGAAAGAAACTGACGTTCGGGCTTTAATTAAGGAGATTTCTGAGTCGTTTGGTATTTTGGTTGCTAAGAGAAACGGAAAATTAATTCAGGAATTCAATACGACCAAATATTTTTTCAAAGTAGACGAGTTTCACCTCTCCAATGCTTTGGTAAATTTATTAGACAATGCAAATAAATATTCACCTGAAGATCCTGAAATACGGGTACGAACAAGAAATGAAGGGAATTGGTATGTTATCGAAATTTCTGATAAGGGTATGGGGATGGACATGGATAATAAAAACCGCATTTTTGAGAAATTCTTCCGAGAAGAAACCGGCAATATCCACAATGTGAAGGGGCAGGGGCTAGGACTTTCTTATGTGAAGAAAATTATTGAACTCCATAAAGGGCAGATTAGTGTTGAATCTCAAAAAGGAGTGGGAAGCACCTTTACAGTTAAACTTCCGATGGTATAAAATTTCAAATAATGACCGCAAGGTCTAAACATTAAAATCAATAAATTATGAGTAACAGAATCTTATTAGTAGAAGATGACCAAAGTTTTGGTGCAGTTCTCAAGGATTATTTAACCATAAATAACTTTGAAGTAACCTTGGCGACCGACGGCGAACAGGGTTTGAAAGAATTTACAGAAAACGAATTCGATATCTGTATTTTCGATGTTATGATGCCTAAAAAAGACGGTTTTAGTTTAGCTGAAGACGTTAAAAGGATTGATAAAAACACGCCGATCATCTTCCTTACCGCACGTAATATGCGCGAAGATATTCTAAAAGGATATCAGTTGGGAGCGGATGATTACATCACCAAGCCTTTCGATACCGAATTGCTATTGTATAAAATAAAGGCAATACTTCAGCGTAGCTCCGTTGCGGAAGATGAAGAGCAGGAGCAGTTTAAAATCAGTAACATCTTTTTCGATTCGATGCTTCGACAACTGAGAGTTGGGGATTTGGAGTATAAACTTTCTCCGAAAGAAAACGAATTGCTGAAGTTGCTTTGTGTACACCGTAATGATTTTATGCCTAGAGACTTAGCATTAAGAAAAATCTGGAAGAAAGAGAATTATTTTACAGCCAGAAGTATGGATGTTTACATCGCAAAATTGAGAAAATTATTAAAAGACGATCCAGGATTAGAAATCATCAACGTCCATGGTGAAGGCTTCCGTCTTTTGGTGAAAAACTAAGAAAAGCTCCGAATTTCGGAGCTTTCTTTATGTAAATGATTCTGATTTATTTTGCTTCTACACAGAACACTCGGTATTGTACAGAAAGAGCCGATTTAAAATGTGCTCTAATTTTTGCAAGATCTGAAGCTGCACTTTGCTTGCTCACATAACTTCCGGCTAAAACTTTGTAATTTGGCCTTAGAGAAGCATCGATTTCCACTTTCATATTTGGGAAACGTCTTCTGAAGTACGTGCCAACCTCACGCGCTTCGTCATTGCTTTTAACGACTGCAACCTGTATTTTGTAACCCATAATTCTTGGGTTTCTGCGGCAGATTTCAGCCTTACTCAATTCGCGCTCCGGAACATTAATTCGCGGAGTAGATTTTGTTTCGCTTTCGCTTCTTCTTGCTATTTCTGTGGCACATTTATCTTCTATATTTTCCAAGAGATCATTGACGTTTTTATCCATACTGATAGCTAACGGCGTCCCGGAAATGGTGTCATTTTTTACAATCTGCTGCGCTTGCATAAAGTTGGTTCCCAGCAAAAAAACTGCAAAAAACGTTCGGAATATCGATTTCATTTAAATAATTTTAGGCAAAAATAAGGAAATAAAAATTATACCACTTTACATTATTTAGAATTGATATAAATTAGAAAAATACGGCTCTGTATTTAGATTCCGCCGTTAATTTTCTGTTAAAAGTCTTATTTTTGCCCAATTGAAAAGTAAACTCAAATATTTTACTAACCCAATATTTTATAAATGATTAGTTGGAGAAAGCATTACAAGAGGGGTCTTATCGCAATAGGTCTATTGCTGTCGACCAGTGCTTCTATTTACGCCCAGGGAGATGCCAAGAATGGTGAAAAGCTTTTCAAGGCTAACTGTACCGCATGTCACGCATTAGATAAAGACTTGATCGGTCCGGCACTTGGAGGCGTTGTAGACAGACTTAAAACAGAGCAAAATCTTGATACCGATTGGTTACACCAGTGGATTAAGGATAATAAAGCTTTAAGAGCTTCTGGTGATAAATATGCCAACGAAGTTTATGAAAAATATAATAAGGTTGAGATGCTGCCGTTCCCGAATCTTTCGGATGCAGATATTGACGATATCTTAGAGTATACCACAAATCCACCTGCTCCGGAGCCTGTAGCAGAAGAGGGTACTGGTGCTGATGCGGGAATGTCTGCAGAGGCTTTAGCAGCTTCTCAGCAGCAGTCTCAAAACACAAAGATCATCCTTATTGCGATGGTTGCAATTGGCGCATTGCTTCTGTGGTTGCTATTTAAGTTAAATGAACTTGTTAAGCTTCAGCAAAGTGCCGAGTTAAGAGAATCTCAGCAAAGTCAAGCGGTTTCTTGGAGTAAGCTGTATGAAAAGTATCACTATGTAGGTAAGGGTCTTTTAGGTGTCCTGTTGGTTCTCGCTGCTTACGGTCTTTGGAATTCACTGATGTGGATTGGTGTTTACAAAGGTTACAAGCCGGAGCAACCAATCTATTTCTCTCACAAGATTCACGTAGGTGAAAATAAAATCGACTGTCAGCTTTGTCACTCATCAGCGAAGTACGGTAAAGTATCAGAAATCCCTTCAATGAACGTTTGTATGAACTGTCACCGTACAATTTCTGAGTACAATGGTAAGTACATTGAGCCAGGAAAAGACAAAGCATTCTACGACGGAGAAATTCAGAAAATCTATGCTGCAACCGGATGGGATCCTGAGAAGCAACAGTATACGGGCGAAACTCAACCAGTAGAATGGGTGAGAATCCACAATATGCCAGATTTCGTGTACTTTGATCACTCTCAACACGTTGTTGCCGGTGAACAAGCTATCATTAATTCGCACAATAAGAAAAATCCTAACGCTAAAATCGACGTAGTTTGTAAAGCTTGCCACGGCCAGGTAGATACAATGAATGTTGTACAAATGGCAAATGACTTTACAATGGGATGGTGTGTGGAATGCCACAGAACAACCGAAGTTGACATGAACAATGGTTATAATAAAGAATACTTCAAGAATCTACATGACAAGCTGAAAAAACAGTATGGTTCACAAACCAAAATTACAGTAGATGCAATTGGAGGTCTTGAGTGTGGTAAATGTCATTATTAATAACAAAAATTAGAAGTATCAATGGCTTCAAATAAAATACAATTCAGAAGTATTCACGAACTGAAAGATCCAAGCTTAAACGGTAAGCTGGCTCAGAAAGAATTTCAGAATGAGATTCCGGTTGATGAAATTTCAGGAGAAGAAAACTCTAGCGGTTCTTCAAGAAGAGACTTTCTAAAACTTTTAGGATTCTCTACAGCAGCGGTGACGTTAGCTGCCTGTGAAGCGCCGGTAATCAAAACAATCCCTTATGTAGTTAAACCGCATGAAATTATTCCCGGAGTTCCTAACTATTACGCAACAACTTATTTCGACGGGTACGATTTCGCAAGCGTACTTGTAAAAACAAGAGAAGGTCGACCAATTAAGATTGAACCAAATCCGATGGCAGGCGAATTGGGTAAAACCAATGCCAGAGCTCAGGCGGCGGTACTTTCTCTTTATGATAATGATAAAATTAAGCAACCTAAACTTGAAGGTGAAGACGAAACTTTCGACAAAGTAGATGACTTCGTTTTAAAAGGACTTAATGAAGCTCAGGCAAGCGGAAAAAGAATTGTGGTTCTTTCGCATTCTTACGCATCGCCAAGTTTTAAAAAGTTATTTGGTGACTTCAAAGCAAAATATCCAACCGCTGAATTGGTGACTTATGATGCAGTTCCTTGCACAGCAGGTTTAGATGCAGCTGAGGAAGTTTTCGGTCAACGTGCATTGCCGGTTTACGATCTTTCTCAAACTCAACTTGTAGTTTCTTTCCAAGCAGACTTCTTAGGCGAGCATAACGGGACTTCATTAGAAGGTTCATACGCAGCAGCAAGAGTACCTGGTCCAAATATGTTAAGACATATCCAGATTGAATCGAATATGTCCTTAACCGGCGCAAATGCTGATACCAGAATTAAGCTTAAACCAAGTGCGGTAAACAAAGTTTTATTGGAAGTTTACAACGGTCTTAATGGTGGTACAACCAGCAAAGAGGCTGCTGAAATTGTAAAAGAACTTCAGGAAAAAGGAAACAAAGCAGTTGTTTTCGCTGACGGATCAAAAGCGGCGCATGTTTTAGCTCACTTAATTAATCAAAAATTAGGTTCTGTAGCATTTACAGGTAAAGCAAACTTCCTAAAAGAGTTTGATGCGCGTAGATATCAAGAATTTTTAAGCTGGATGAATGCTGGACAGGTTGGAGTATTAATTTCTAACAATGTTAACCCAATTCATTCAAGTAATAAAGGTGAAGATTTCAAAAAACTTCTTGCTAAGGTACCTTACGTTATCGCGGTAGCCGATAAGAAAAACGAAATGTACAAGGCGGCTAAAGCCGTTATTCCTGTGGCGAACTGGCTTGAGTCTTGGGGCGATATGACGCCACAAACCGGTGTTTATACCTTGATGCAGCCTACGATCCAGAAAATCTATAAATCAAGACAGATCGAAGAGTCTTTATTGGTTTGGATTAACGGAAAAAACAGCCCTGCAAATAACTATTACGATTACCTTAAAGCCAGTGCAGCATCATTTATTGGTGGTACTTCCTTTAACAAAGCTTTATATAACGGTGTTTTAGAAGGTGGAAATACCGCTACGCTTTCTTACGCAGGCGGAAATGCTTCGCAAGCGGCGACAGAATTGAATAATTTCCGTGCCTCTGACTTAGAGTTGGTTCTTTATACCAAAACCTCAATCGGTGACGGTACCCAAGCAAACAACCCTTGGCTTCAGGAACTTCCAGATCCAATTACACGTCTTTCGTGGGATAATTATTTAACGATTTCTCCTAAAGATGCTGAAAAATTAGGATTAGACAACGACCTAAACGGAAGAATGCAGCTTAACGGTTCAGTTGTTAACCTTACGGCGAACGGAGTTACTTTGAAAGGAGTTCCGGTATTCATTCAGCCAGGTCAGGCAGAAGGTTCACTAGGTCTTGCCTTAGGATATGGTAAAAAAGATTCAGGTAAAGTTGCTGAAACCGGAATTAACGCTTTCCCATTATTTGATGGTGTTCATTCTGCGGTAAGCAATGTAACGATCGAAAAAACTGGTGATACTCACGAATTTGCAGGGATGCAGCTTCAAAACACCTTGATGGGTCGTTATGAGATCGCTAGAGAAGTACCTTTGGATACTTTCCTTAATGTTAAATTTGATGATGAAAAACTAGGTTGGAATAAACCTTTAGAATATCACACGATCGGTGGGGCAATGCCTGCCGGGAAAATCGACCTTTGGGATTCTTTTGATGAAACCGATGGTCCTCACTTTAACCTTTCGGTTGACTTAAACTCTTGTACAGGTTGTGGTGCATGTATCATCGCTTGTCAGGCAGAAAACAATGTTCCTGTAGTTGGAAAAGAAGAAGTTAGAATGTCGAGAGATATGTACTGGTTACGTATCGACCGTTATTACTCAACTTCAGTTCCTGCTGAAATGGATAAAAACAGAGACGGTAAACTTTCTCCGGAAGAATCTGTAGCAGGCGGTTTAGATGTACCAGGAATGTATGGACACGCATTCGATAAAGAAAGCGGAATCCTTAACCATCCAGCTGATAATCCAGATGTAATCTTCCAGCCGGTAATGTGTCAGCACTGTAACCACGCTCCTTGTGAGACTGTTTGTCCTGTAGCGGCAACTTCACATGGTAAGCAAGGTCAAAACCAAATGGCTTACAACAGATGTATCGGTACAAGATATTGTGCAAACAACTGTCCGTATAAAGTAAGAAGATTCAACTGGTTTACTTACAACTTGAACGATAAGTTCGATTTCAACCAAAACAATGACTTAGGTCGTATGGTATTGAACCCAGACGTTGTTGTAAGAACAAGAGGGGTTATGGAGAAATGTTCTATGTGTATCCAAATGACTCAGCGTACCATTCTTGAAGCTAAGAAAGAAGGAAGAAAAGTACGTGATGGAGAATTTACTACTGCTTGTGTGAACGCTTGTTCAACAGGTGCGATGAAGTTTGGTGACATGAATGACAAGACTTCAGAAGTAAGAAGCCTCTTCCAGTCTGACAGAAGATATACCCTTTTGGAAGAAATTGGTACCAAGCCGAACGTTTTCTACCACACAAAGGTTAGAAACAGAAAAGAACAAAATGTTTAAAATAATAAATAGGTAAAAAATGTCAGGACATTACGAAGCTCCGATAAGGGAACCTTTAATTATTGGTCATAAGACTTATCACGATATTACAGAAGATATCGCCAGACCTATCGAGGAAAGAGCCGGAAAACTTTGGTGGATTTCATTTTGGATCGCCTTAGTGTTATTCATCTATGGATTTGGTTGTATAGCATACACCATCGGTACAGGAATCGGTGCTTGGGGACTTAACAGAACCAATAACTGGGGATGGGATATTACCAACTTCGTTTGGTGGGTAGGTATCGGTCACGCCGGAACCCTTATTTCCGCGGTACTATTATTATTTAGACAGAGATGGAGAATGTCTGTAAACCGTTCAGCAGAAGCAATGACGATCTTTGCGGTAGTACAGGCAGCAATTTTCCCGGTAATTCACATGGGTAGAGTTTGGGTTGGATATTGGGTATTCCCTTTGCCAAACCAGTACGGTTCTCTTTGGGGTAACTTTAACTCGCCACTACTCTGGGACGTATTTGCAATCTCTACTTATTTCTCCGTATCAACAGTATTCTGGTTCATGGGTCTTATCCCGGATTTCGCGATGATTCGTGACCGTGCTAAAACTCCTTGGACTAAAAGAATTTACACTTTCCTTGCCTTTGGATGGGGTGGTAAAGCTAAACACTGGCAGCGTTTTGAGGAGCTTTCCTTGGTATTAGCAGGTCTTGCTACACCACTTGTATTCTCAGTACACACCACGGTATCCTTCGACTTTGCAACTTCCGTAATTAAAGGATGGCACTCAACAATCTATCCTCCATACTTTGTTGCCGGTGCAATTTTCTCCGGTTTCGCAATGGTACAGACGCTATTGCTTGTTGCAAGAAAAGTAGCACACTTAGAAGATTACATTACCATGTACCATATCGAGATTATGAACATCGTAATCGTGGTAACAGGTGGAATGGTAACCGTTGCGTACGCTTGTGAATATTTCATTGCTTGGTACTCAGGTTCACGTTATGAAGATTTCGTATACCTTTCACCAGGTGCTGCAACAGGTCCTTATTGGTGGGCGTTCTGGGCGCTGATTATTTGTAACCTTGTTGTTCCTGCAGCTTTCTGGTTCAAGAGAGTGAGAACAAATATCTTTGCAACCTTCATTATCGCATTAATTATCAATATCGGGATGTGGTTCGAGCGTTTTGACATTATCGTAATCAACATTTCAAGAGATTACCTTCCATCTTCATGGACGATGTTTGTGCCGACAATTATTGACGTAGGAGTTTATTTAGGAACAATTGGTTTCTTCGGTGTACTGTTTTTACTTTATGCAAGAACTTTCCCAGTAATTGCACAAGCGGAACTGAAGTCTATTTTGAAAATATCTGGTGAAACTTATAAAGCAAAAGAAGAAGATGAGCACCACTAAGAAAATATACGGTATTTATGCCGATGACGATGAGTTAATGAATGGCGTTCATGCATTTAACGATAAGGGAATTGCAATCGCCGAAGTTTATACTCCATTTCCGGTACACGGATTAGATAAGGCTTTAGGTCTTAAGAAAACAAGGATTTCTGATGCTGCTTTTCTTTATGCAGTATACGGAGTTACCATTGGTGCTTTAGTGACTTATTATACGATGAATCACGATTGGCCACAAAATATCGGGGGTAAACCAGCATTCAGTTGGGCTGAAAACATGCCAGCGTTTGTGGTTCCAATGTTTGAGTTAATGGTTTTCTGCGCGGCGCACATGATGTCTTTAACTTTCTTATTTAGAAATAAGATGTACCCAGGTTGCCCAGCTCAGAATCCTGATCCACGTACAACAGATGATAAATTCATGATTGAATTGCATGCGGACAATATTGACGCTGTGAAACAAATCCTCATCGATACCGGAGTTGAAGAAATAACTGTAAAAGATGCGTAAGATGAAATCGAATATATTAAAATTTACAGCAGTCTTAGGATTTGCAGCACTTTCTTTAAGTTCGTGCAATAAGGAAAATCCACCTTTGGTTTATTTCCCGGACATGTATTATCCGGTAGCTTATGATCCTTTGATGAAAGCAGAAGACGCTTATTCAGATCATGAAAACGAAATTCCAGCTTTTGTTAAGAACGGCGGTGCAACTGCGCTTCGCCCAGTTGACGGAACGGTAGCACAAAACTCTGATGGTGTTGTAGATGCAGCGGCTAACTCAGGGATGAGTGTGGATATGTACAATAGCGGTTACGAAGCTTCCAAGCTGGTTGCTACTTCGCCACTTAATGCAGCTAATCAGGAAAAAGATATCGCAAGAGGTAAGGTTTTATATAACCAAACTTGTGCTGCATGTCACGGTACTGCTGGTGACGGGCAAGGTTCAATTGTTGTGAGTGGTGCATACAGTGGAGTTCCTAATTATAAAGATCGTGAGATTTCTGTAGGTTCTGTTCATTATGTTATTACTCATGGTCGTAACGCGATGGGTTCTTACGCAGGACAACTTAAGCCGGGAGACCGTTGGAGAGTTGCAATGTATGTTATGAACGAATTTAAAGGTGGAGCAATACCAGTTGCAACGGCTCCAACTGCAGCTTCAGTAACTCAGTCTCCGACTCCTGGCGCAGGTGCTGAAACTGTATCGACTCAGGAAGGTGCAGGAAATGTTTCAACAAGTCCTAAAAAATAAAAAGATATTATAATGTATAGTTTTTCACCTAAATTAAGATTATATTCCATCATTTTCATCGTTTTGGGATTGGTGCTTTTCGGAGCTGGATATTTGATGAATCATGGTATTGATGATGTACGAATCGAGCACATGATGGAGGCTGCACATTCAGGCGGTGAGCATACTCCAACACACTCAAGCGAGTTGGTGGGTCCTCAGGATCATCAGGATCATTTAGATCATGCGAAAATGCAGATTCATAACCAGCCACTGGCTGCCATCCACACCGTAGCAGTTTTCTTATTTGCTTTAAGTTGTTGTGCACTCTTTTTCTATAGTATTCAGAATGCAGCTCATGCAGGTTGGTCAATCATCATCCTTCGTGTTATGGAAGCAATTGCTTCTTTCATCCCATGGGCAGGTGGATTGTTACTGATCATCATGTTGCTGAATGTAATGCACATGGGTCACCTTTTCCACTGGATGGATCCTGCTACAACCACGCAAGGAGACCCTCATTTCGACTCTATCATTTTTGAGAAAAGTGCATTCTTAAATATTCCTAGCTATGTCATCCGTAATATTATTTATGTAGTTGGGGCGTCATTCTTCGCTTGGAAATTAAAATCACTTTCCCGTAAAGTAGACGAAACTAAAAGCAGAAAAGTCTATGCTAGCTATTATAGCTGGAGTGTAGGGTACATCGCATTCTTCGGATTTGCTTCTGCAGCTTGGGCTTGGGATTGGTTGATGTCAATTGATACCCACTGGTATTCCACAATGTACATTTGGTATGCAATGGTAAGTTGTTTAGCTTCTTCAATCGCTGCGATCACTTTGATCAGTGTTTATCTGAAGAAGAATGGTTATTTACCACAATTTAACGATAATCACCTGCATGACTTAGGAGTATTCTTATTTGCAACGAGCATGCTTTGGACATATACTTGGTTCTGTCAGTTCATGCTATACTGGTATGCTAACGTTCCAGAGGAAGTAAATTATTTCTTTGGTAGATTTAAATATTATTCGGCTACTTTCTTGCCGATGCTGATCCTCAACTTCCTTATTCCTTTATTGGTATTAGTAAGTTCAAGCATTAAGAGAAATTACACTGTTGTAACCACAGTTGCGGTAATAGTATTAATCGGTCACTGGTTGGATTATTTCAATATGGTAATGCCGGGTACAGTCGGTCCTTATTGGCAAACAGTAGAAGTTTTACTTCTTAACTTAGGTTCCGTTTTATTTGGTTTAGGATTGTTCGTGTTTGTAGTTCTTACTGCACTTTCAAAACTGAAATTAATACCAGAAGGAAACCCATTCGTGAAGGAATCAAAAATTTACGAATATCCATTCTAAATTCAACACTTTAGTGTATTATATATCCCGGCTCTATGTCGGGATTTTTTATAAATTTGTACGAAACAGCCATTCTATGAAAAAATTATTTTTCTTCTTGTCATTATGTTTGATCTTGCTCGGTTGTAAGAAAGACAAGGTAGATGCAAGTTCTACAAAAGCTTTTCAGTCGAGTATCAATGATATGGCGTCTAGCCTTACCACCCTTCAACAAGTAAAGTTTAATGAAGCTCTTTATATTCTTAAAATGTTTGGTGTTGAAGCTGAAGGAGATATTAATGAACTGAACGCTTTAGGAAAATTAATTGAAGGAATGAAAGTTCCACAGATTTTTGCTTTGGCCGATCAGGTTGCACAGAAAAATGGTATCGATTGGTCGAGTACAGGTCCACCTTCATTAGGAGAGATGAATATCTTTGGAGATGAAGAAGCGAAAGAAACAGATCAAAATGACATTGCTGCAAAATCACTTACCATAGCGGTACGCCCTCAAGGGAATGATAGTATTCTGGGTCCAAAATCTCTGCAGATTATTCCGCGTCTTCTTGATGAAACCGGAAAGCCTGCTGTGTTTACCGGCGCAGCATTGGAAGTTACGGTTGAAGTTCTCAGTGGAGGCAATAGAATTCTCACCTCTAAAAACTTGATGCAGGACAATAATTTCAAAGGCTTTAATTTGAGATTTGCATCGCTTCCGGCTGAGAAAGTAGTCGACAATAGTATTGACATCACTGTTTCTGTGAGAACCACAAAGAAGACCTTCAAAATGTCTAAAATTGGTGTTCCTGTTAACCCTCAAGCACTGCTAATGCCTGCCGGAACTCCCACAGATGATTCAGTACCTACAGATACTCCATTAGAAAATCCTTTAGCCGATCCTAATGCCCCGCAAACTTCTACTCCAGCGAATGGAGATCCTAAAACGAGTGTCGTTAAGTTCTTAAATAATCTGAGTTCACAAAACTTAAGAGGAGCGTATGACGTTGCCGATAATCCGAGTTGGGGAAGTTATGAGTCATTTTCCAATCCTACTTCAGGTTTTGGGGCGGTAAAAAACATTAGTGTTAAAAATATAACAACCAACAGCACTTCACCAACCAATGCAAGTGTAAATGCTACTTATGATGTTACCGATAAAAACGGAAATACCACCGCTTTGCTCGTAACTTTCGGATTGAAGAATGTGAACGGTGAATGGAAAATCTCAAGCTATAAAATCAACTGATGAAGATGAATTCAGATCTAATTAAGCGGTTAGAGGATACCATTGAAAATATACCAGATTTTCCAAAGCCCGGAATACAGTTTAAGGATATTACCCCAATCTTTCTGAATCCTGAGCTTTATGAAGATATCATTTCCGATTTAGTAGCGTTCAGCCGAGGTAAAATTGATGCTGTCTGTGGAATCGAAAGTCGCGGTTATCTTTTCGGGATTGCTATCGCAGTAGCGCTTAAAGTTCCTTTCATCTTAATAAGAAAAGCCGGAAAACTTCCGCCACCTTTTATCGGTCAGAAATATGATTTGGAGTATGGTTCGGCTGAAATCGAAATGCGTACCGGTCAAATTAAGTCTGGGCAAAGAGTTCTCATCCATGATGATCTTTTAGCAACTGGTGGTACCACGGAGGCTGCAGCAAAATTGGTGGAAAAACAAGGCGCTAAAGTTTCACAATTCAGTTTTTTAATCGGACTAAAAGATTTGCGCGGCGAAGAGCGACTCAAAAACTTCAATGCAGAAATTTATAGTATCTTAAATTACTAGCTGAAATTATTTCGATTTACTCCGGAAAGACCCTGTTATTGAGACAATTTTACAGAGAAATGTTTTTCACGGCATTATTTTGTAAATCACTTCAAAACAATTAAATTTGCACTTCAATTTTTAAAACAATTATGGCACAAAATACCCCAAACCACAATAACAACGAGCTGGAAGGCAAGGAAACCGTGGAAGTATTCAAAGATCTGGACCGCGGCGCGCTTGATACTGAAAGATTTATTGAAAAGAACGCAAAAACACTTATTGCGATTTTCGTAGGACTTTTGGTTTTGGTCTTGGGATATTTCGCCTACCAGCAATTCTATCTTCAGCCGCGTAACGAAGAGGCAACTTTAAGTTATTTAGCTGCACAGAAAAACATGGCTGAGGGAAAGCAAGATTTGGCTCTAGGAGGTAAAACTGCTGCTAACCCTGGCTATCTTGGGACTTTAAAAGATTTCGGTGATACCAAAGCAGGTAAACTTTCTGCATATAACGCAGGTCTTTTAAAATTCAAAGAAGGGAAATATCAAGAAGCATACAATTTATTAGATGAGTTTTCTTCTAAGAACGATGTTTTGATGGCGTTGAAATATGGAGCGATGGCGGATGCACAACTCAATCTAAACAAAAACGAGGAAGCATTATCACTTTTGGATCAGGCAACAACTGCTTCTGATGATCCTTACACTGCATATTACTTTACAAGAAAAGCTGGGATTGTAGCATTGGCATTGAAAAAGAAAGATGCAGCTAAAAAATACTTCTCAGCAATTGATGAAAAGTACCAGGATTACGACAACGGAATGTCTGATGCTTACATTGAAATGGTAAAATACTATTAAAAAATAAATACATGGCGACCGTAAATCTTTCAGATTACCAACCATTAAAAATAGACGATGCCGATTCTTTCAGAATTGGCATTGTTGTTTCGGAATGGAACAATTTTGTAACGCACAATCTACGACACGGTGCTGTTGAAACTTTAAAAGCAGAAGGAGTACTGCCTGAAAATATCACCATATTCGATGTCCCGGGCGCTTTCGAGTTAAGCTACGCATCTATGCAGCTTTGTAAAGAAAGGAAGTTTGATGCAGTTATCGCAATTGGCTGTGTTATCCGTGGGGAAACGCCTCATTTCGACTATGTATGTTCTGCTGTTGCGCAAGGCATTAAAGATTGTAATGTACTTACAGATGTTCCAACCATTTTCTGTGTTCTTACAGATGATACCGAGGAGCAGTCTCGAGCACGAAGTGGAGGAGTACACGGAAATAAAGGGGTAGAAGCGGGAGCAACCGCACTTCAGATGATTAATTTTAAACGAAAACTTTCTGCACGGAAAGGAAATATAGGTTTCGGAAATTAGGATTTTAGAATCCTTGCTCTCTACGAAAGAATTAAATATTGGTAGCCGATGTCTTTAAGAGATGTCGGCTTATTTTTTGTATCTGCGTTACGACTTTGGTTAGGATTCATGAAAAATAATTGTCAGAAAATTTTCTAACTTAGCATTAATCTCATTTTTTAAAACGATTGATATGAAATGGACAAACAGCAGAAGCGGCAATGTGGATGACCGCAGAGGTTCCGGTGGTGGAGGCGGTTTACTTGTTGGAGGCGGCTTAGGCTCTCTCATTATCGCGGCCATTGTGTTTTTTCTCGGCGGCGATCCTTCTGCGATTTTAAGCTCAGGTATGGGAAGTACTCAGCAGACCGAACAGCGGGATTTATCCCCCGAAGAATTGAAAGTTCGAGAATTTGTAGAAATGATTACTGCCGAAAATGAAGAAACGTGGACAAAAATTTTTAGTGAAAATGGTATGCAGTACGAACCGGCGCGCGTCGTTATGTTTGAGGATATCACCCAGTCCGGATGCGGTACAGCCCAAGCAGCGATGGGTCCGTTTTATTGCCCGGCTGACCAAACGGTGTATATGGATATGAGTTTCTTTAAAGAATTAGAACAACGTTTTGGCGCTCAGGTGACCGAATTTTCAGTCGCCTACGTAATGGCTCACGAAATGGGACATCACGTACAGAATCTTCTGGGAACGCTTCAAAAGACAAATGAAATCCGAACGAGTGGACGTGTTTCTGAAGCAGAGATGAATCAAGTTTCTGTGGCTACCGAATTACAGGCCGATTTTTACGCTGGATTATGGTCTAAATACACCAATCAAAGAGAAAATATTTTAGAACCCGGAGATATTGAATCGGCTATTTCAGCAGCAGAAGCCGTGGGGGATGACAACATCCAAAGACGTTCTCAAGGATATGTTAATCAGGAGAGCTTTACACACGGTAGTTCGGCTCAACGGAAAGAATGGTTCTTGAAAGGTTACAACACAGGAGATATTCGTCAAGGTGATACTTTCGATGCACTTTTGAGATAGAAATAAAGCATAAATAAAAAGCTGAAGATTATCTTCAGCTTTTTTACTTTATCTCCATCCTCCACCGAGGGCTTGGTACAGCTCTACGCCTGCGCGCATTTTATTATATTCTGCGTTCGAAATATTGAGTTCTGCATTCAAAGCATTTACACTTGCATTGATTACTTCGAGGTAATTAGCCATTCCAAAATTTACGAGTTCTTCGGTGTACTCTACTGAACGTCTATAGGCTTCGAGTTCTTTTCGTTTTAAATTAATAAAACTGTCCTGAGCTTCATAAACTTTCAAAGCATCCGAAACTTCACGGCCGGCCGTTAAAAGAGTTTTGCGAAAGTTCAGATAGGCTCTTTCTCTGTTTGCCAAACTCACTTCGTAATTTGTGCGAATCTGTCGTTTGTTAAGAATAGGTTGAGCCAAGCCCGCAACTACGTTGGCGAAAATTGAATGTGAGCTAAAAAGACGATCGATATCTAATCCCTGAACCCCTCCACTACCACTTATTCTTAGTGATGGATAAAATTGTGCCTTCGCAGCATTGGTCATTTCAAATGCAGAGATCAGATTATATTCGGATGCAATAACGTCCGGACGGTTTGACAATAAATTTGCCGGAAAGCCCAACTTATAGTCAGATGGCATCTTCTGTTGAGACAAAGTACTTCTTTCTATACTTTGAGATGGGATTGCCAGTAAAAAACTCATCGCATTTTCGAGAAGATCAATCTGCGTTTGGGTATCAATAAGCATAGATTCCGCATTGAAGACCAGAGCCTGACTTTGCTGCACGGCAGCTTCAGTGAAGGTTCCAGCATCTTTAAGCGCCTGTGTAGTCTCCAGATTTTTTCTCCGCAGAGCAATCGTTTCGCTAATAATTCTTTTCTGCTCGTCGAAAGTCAAAAGTTGGTAATAAGCTGATGCAATCGCTACTACAAGATCACTTTTTACTGCACGGTGCGTAGATATAGCTCCGAAATATTCTGCAGCTCGAGCACGTTCTTCAGATTTCATCCTGCCCCAAATATCAATATCCCATGCGATATCAGCACTTAAGTCGTAAACGTGGTTGTATCGTCTTTCACCAAATATTTGACCCAATTGGGTGTTCAGTGATTGGGTTTGGAAATTGTACGACGGACCTATCGTTACCGTGGGCTGGTATGCTGCTTTACTCTGTTTCAAATAAGACTCCGCAGCGTTGATATTTTGTACAGCAATCCTGATATCGAGATTATTTTCTAATCCTCTTTCGATATGTTTCTGCAAAATAGGATCCGTAAATATTTCTTTCCAAGAAAGCGTCGCTATACTGGTAGAATCCTGCGGCAGTAAGTCTGTTCGGAATAGATTCTCATTAAGCGCAGACTCATTTCTTACATATTTTTCCCGTGGAGCACATGATGCAATCAGGAAAGGAACTGCAATAATGGTTATAAAATGTTTAAAGTTAACTTTCATTATTCTGTCGTTTACGCTTTTATTATTACTCTGTAAGATGTATTTCTTTAGCCTGTATAGGTTTTACTTTTTCTTGTAACCACTGGAAGATGACAAATAGCACCGGGATGGCTAACAAACCGAAGAATGTTCCTATTAACAGTCCAGCTGCGGCTCCTGTACCGATTGATCTGTTTCCGATTGAACCAATACCTGACGCAAATACCAACGGTAACATCCCGAAAATAAATGCAAATGAGGTCATCAAAATTGGTCTAAGACGTGCTTTCGCGGCATTAATCGCTGACATCGCTAATGTTTCTCCATGATGTCTACGCTGAACGGCAAATTCAACGATAAGAATTGCATTTTTCGCCAAAAGTCCTACCAACATGATAAGAGCAATTTGGAAGTAAATATTGTTCTCCAAACCGGCTATTTTCTGACCGAAGTATGCTCCGGCAACTCCTAACGGCAAGGAAAAAATTACGGCTAATGGCAATAAGAAACTTTCATATTGCGCGGCAAGGATAAAATAAACAAACACTAAACTCAGCATAAAAATAATGGCAGTTTGCGATCCTGAACTTAACTCTTCTTTGGAAAGTCCAGTAAACTCCACCACATAATCTGCAGGTAACTGTTCTGCTGCTACTTCTTGTACCGCCTTAATCGCGTCACCGGTAGAGTATCCTGGATTGTTTGATCCTGAAATGGAGATGGAGGTAAATAAGTTATAACGCTCTACGGATTTTGGACCGAAGGTCTTCTCCATTGTTACGAATTGGGATATCGGTGCCATCTGTCCGGTTGGCGTTTTAACAAAAATGCTGCTAAGGTCGGAAGGATCGTTTCGTGCATCCGGGAAGGCTTGTACCATAACCCTAAACTGCTTACCATACTTGGTGAAATCTGCGGCATAAACCCCACCGATATATCCTTGCATGGTACTTAAAATATCAGAAACGGATACGCCGATATCTTTAGCTCTTGCAACATCAATCACCATTTCATATTGCGGATAATTGGTATTGAATGAAGTTTGCGCAAACTGAATTTCCGGTCTTTCCATTAGCGCTCCTAAGTATTGTCGAGCAGTTTCGTCGAGTTGCTTAAGGCTTCCACCGGATTTGTCAAGCAATACGGCAGAGAAACCATCACTCGTACCAAATCCTGGGATACTTGGAGGCGAGAAGAAAACAATTTTGGCGTCTGGATATTTGCCTGCAAGTCCAAAAAGTTTTTTAGTAATGGCTTCTACAGATTGCTCATTATCGGAAGCACGCTCATCGAATGATTTCAGGCGAATGAAAGCCTGTCCGGCGTTAGATCCGCTACCTGACATAAATCCACGGCTGGCCGTAAAAGTGACGTTTGCTACTCCTGGGATTTGTCGTGCTTCATTCTGAAGATCCTTCAATACATTATATGTTCTTTCCATCGAAGCTCCAGGAGGAAGTGCGACGTCAGTAAATATAATCCCACGGTCTTCTTTTGGTACAAAACCCGAAGGCATGTTGGCATTAGACCACCAAAAAAACAATCCTCCAACGGCGAAAATCACCAAAGTAACCCACTTATGTCTTAGAAGGAAGACGAACGATCTACCATAACGGTCTGTCGCAGTGTTAAATGCGGTGTTGAATTTATAAAAGAATTTATTCATCCAACCCATCTTATGATATTCTTTATGATGAGCCTCGTTTGGTTTTAAAAATAGGGCACAAAGCATCGGACTTAAAGTAAGCGCATTGACCGCTGAAATTAAGATAGCCACAATAAGTGTCACCCCGAACTGCTGATAAAAGACCCCAGTTGGTCCCGTAATAAAGGTTACCGGGATAAATACTGCTGCCATTACCAACGTAATTGAAATAATCGCACCCGTGATTTCGCTCATTGCGCTGACGGTTGCTTTTTTCGCATCTGCAATGCCATGTTCCATCTTCGCGTGGACCGCTTCCACTACTACAATGGCATCGTCCACCACAATTCCGATCGCTAACACTAAAGCAAATAAGGTTAAAAGGTTTAGGGAATAACCGAATAAATTGAGGAAGAAGAAACTTCCCACAATTGAAACTGGAACTGCAATTGCCGGAATTAAAGTCGAGCGGAAATCCTGTAGGAAAATATAAACCACTAAGAATACAAGTACAAAAGCTTCTAGAAGGGTGGTAACTACTTTTCCGATGGACGCTTCCAGAAAGTCATTGGTGTCAAAGTTAATTGTATACCCAACCCCTTCAGGCATTGTTTTCTGGTTTTCCTCAAGAAATATTTTAATATCCTTAATAATTTCCTGCGCGTTAGACCCAGGTGTCTGGAAGATACCCATACTCACGGAACGCCGTCCGTTATTTTCACCAATTGAATTATAAGATTGTGCATCCAGTTTAATTTCAGCAACATCTTTTAATCGTAGAAATTGTCCATTCCCAAGCGATTTAACGATAATATCTCCATAATCATTGGCTTCGTTGAATTTTCCTCGATAGGTAATGACATATTCAAATGCGTTTCCGCTGTTTTGTCCGAGTTGTCCGGCTGCAGCTTCACGTGACTGCTCATTAATAGAAGCAATAACTTCCGAAGGTTGAAGGCTGTACGCCGCCATTTTAGCAGGATCGAGCCAAACTCTCATGGAGAAATTCTTCCCACCAAAAGCTTGGGCATCACCAACTCCATTAACCCTTTTCAACTCTGGGATGACATTAATGTTCAGATAGTTTTGTAACCAAACCTCATCTAAGTCTTTATTATCCGTATAAAACGACAAGAACATCAAAGCACTGGTACGTTGCTTTTGTACTGTAACTCCAGAACGGGTTACGTCGCCCGGCAGGAGTGGAAGCGCTCTTTGTACCTTATTCTGAACCTCAACTGCGGAGATATCCGGATCTACACCTTGCTTGAAAAATACTTGTATGTTAGCCGAACCATTATTACTTGCAGAAGAGGAAATATAATCCATCCCCTCAACCCCATTGACCTGTTCTTCAATAGGAATAATGACACTATTCATCACGGTTTCGGCACTGGCACCAGTATAATTTGCGGAAATACTTACCGTTGGAGGTGCAATGTCGGGATATTGAGTAATAGGTAGCGCTTGAAGTCCTAGAATCCCCAAAATAACAATGAGAATCGAGACAACGCTAGCAGCAACCGGCCTGTTAATAAATTGTTTTACCATTAGAAAATTGGTTTTATAGCGTTCACGATTTCATCAAAATTTGCGGGCTGAGATTTCACGGCAGTTCCAGGTTTTAACGTTCCCACTCCTTGCGCTACGATTTTATCACCTTTCTTCACTCCTTCTTTCACCACTACTAAATTATCCACACGGTCAGTAACACCAATTAAAATATTTCTTGCAGTGTCCTGCTCTACTCTGTATACATATACCAAACCTTGCTGTTCGAATGTTGCGCTTTCCGGAACCACGGTAGCTTGATTGTAAAGTTTCGGAACTCTTATCGTTCCACTATTTCCGTTGCTTAAAAGTTTAGCAGCATTGCTGAATGATACACGGAATTGAATTGTACCGGTTTGAGGATCAATTTGTCCGGTCACCGCTTGAATTTTTCCTTTTTCTGGATACGATGAACCGTTGGCAAGGATGAGTTCTACCATCGGCATATTTTTAATTTTTTCAGGAAGTGTGGCACCATAAGAATTTTCTAGGAAGTCTAAATATTCTTTTTCGTTCATAGAAAAATACGCATAGATTTCACTGGTGTCTGAAACGGTCGTAAGTGGGACTTGATCAGAAGGACCGACTAAACTACCTACTCGAAGAGGAAGTCTACCAATTACCCCGGAAATAGGAGCACGGATGATGGAGTAGTCAATATTCGCCTGAACTCCCTGATAATTTGCTGAAGCCTGAGAAACTCCAGCCGTTGCTTGTTGTTCTGCAGCTTTAGCTTGAGCAAGTTGAGCCTGTGCTCTTGCCAGATTGGCCTTCGCCGTTTCTAGCTGCACATTACTGATAATATTTTTCTGAACCAAGGGCGTTAGTTTATTGACCTCTACTTGAGAAGCATTTACTTCCGCTTGTGCAGCACTTACATTAGCGCGTGCAGCCGCAACCCCGGATCTTGCTGCTCCGACTCCTGCGCGTGCAGCATCCGCCGATTCGTTCAAAGTATTGGTTTCCAATCGGAAAAGCGGTTGTCCTTTAGTTACATACTGACCTTCATCTACCAATACCTGAGTAATATAACCCTGGATTTTTGCGCGCACATCATTGTTTACTCTTCCCTGAATCGATGCAGGGAAAGATTGGTAGCCCGTAACATTCCGAACTTGGACTTCTACTACCGGTACTGGTTTTGGACCTTCTTGCTTGGTTTCTTCTTTCTTACTACAGGCCACTACAGAGAATAGTGCCAGCGAAAGGGTAAGTAGCGTATTTTTCATTTTTTAATCTTAAGTAAAGTTTCTTCTATATTTTTAATATTCTTGTTGAGCAGTGATTTATAAATTGCTAATCGCTGCTGCTGTTTTTCTTCCTTATAAGGTTTGAAAGCTTGAAGTTTGTCGAGAATTGTAATCTCTTGCTTCATCCGGTTAATAATATTTTCGAACCTCATCGTGGTAAAATTTTCGTTAATTACGAAAAACCTCTTACGTTCATTAAGTACATGTCCGTCGTTAATCAATTTGGCATTCAACAACAAATTTAAGTTTCCGGATACCGAACTTTTGCTGGCAGCAAAAACACGGACAAACTCATCAAAGCAAACGCCTTCTCTTTCGAAATCGAAAATAAGATAGGCGTAAATCTTCGCAGCTAAAGGCGGTAAATGAAAAGTTTCACTATAAAACTTTACCAGCTCCCCGAAAATTTCTTCATCAATATTTAAGGATTCAGACATACTTTGTGTTATGCATACAAAGGTATAGTATTAGTTCGGAACAAAACGAACTAATAGCGCGTTTTAATAAATTTTAAGATATTAGTATCAGAATTACTAATTTTGTTTCATGGATTTAAGAGATCAGCTAAAAAACCTTTTTCCGGATCATGAAGAGCAGGATTTTCAAATGCCCGAAGAAAAATTTGTGCAGAAAGAACCACTTGTATGTAAATTTGAAAAAAAAGGAAGAAACGGCAAGCCTGTTACCTTGATTGAAGGATTTGAAGGTACTGAAAACGAGCTGAAAAACATTTCCAAAAAGATTAAAACCACATTAGGTATTGGCGGATCTGAGAAAGATGGCGTCATTGTCATACAAGGGGATAACCGCGATAAAATCATGAAAATTCTTCACGATATGGGTTACAAAACTAAGCGTGTTGGGGGATAAATCATGTTGGTCTATTTTCGGGAGATAAAAAATCTCCGTACCTTTCAATTCCTTTTTTTAAAGGAATTTTTTTAATTAAAATGATACGATTATGCTTAATAAATTAGCGGCTTCAGAACTGGTTCTGAATTCTGATGGTAGTGTTTATCACCTCAACCTTTTGCCAGAAGATATTGCCGAAAAAATCATTTTGGTGGGCGATCCGGATCGCGTTGCCAAAGTCTCTCAGAATTTTGATAAAATTGAAATTAAAAAGAATAAAAGAGAGTTTTATACCCATACCGGAATTCTCCGTGGGGAAAGAATTACAGTGATGTCTTCGGGGATTGGTACCGAAAATATCGACATTGTGATGAACGAGCTCGATGCTTTAGTGAATATCGACCTTAAAAATAAAGAGTTTAAGGATAATCATAAGGCACTTCAACTGTTCAGGCTAGGCACGTGTGGAAGTGTAAATCCGGAGGTAGAAGTAGACCAGATGCTGGTGACAGAAAATGTAGTGGGGCTTGATGGCTTGTTGCATTTTTATTCGGATTATCAATTTGAGAATGATTTCTCACGAAATTTCCTAGAAAAATTTCCCTATGAAAACATAAAGCCTATGCTGTATTTTTCCGATTGGGCAGAGGACATTTCTGATTACTATAAAGACGCTAAATACCATGGGAATACAGCAACTTTTCCTGGTTTTTATGCACCGCAAGGAAGACAACTGCGCCTAAAGGCACTTGATGATCAATTCTTAGAAAAGCTAAATGATCTCGGTATTACCAATTTCGAAATGGAAACTTCTGCGATCTACGGATTGGCAAAATTGCTCGGACATAAAGCGCTTACGGTAAATGCTGTTATCGCAAACCGTCGTAGAGGAGAGTTTTCTGCGGATCACAAAGCTTCGGAAAAAAATATGATTGACTGGGTTCTTGAAAGAATTATCCCATAGATAAAAATTAGAATAGAACATGAGCCGGAATTTGTTCCGGCTTTTTTTGTTTTATCATAATAAATTTCATAATCATATTCATTTTTAATTATGAAATATTTAACGTTTTGAAATTCTGTTCGGAACAGAACTTGAAAGATTGCTGCTATCAAATTTCATTTTTCACCTTATCACTAAATATTAATTTAAAACAAACGTTATGGAATCTAAACATTATGACAATGCAGAAAATGCAGTCAACCAAACGAAATGGACGGTTAACGATTATGCGGACAGAGCTAAAGACTATATCCGTGAACAAAGAGCCAACGATCGCGAAGCAACAAGCGAAGGTTGGATGGCACGAGCTAAAGAAAATGTGCACGATGCATGGGAAGAAACCAAAGATGCTATTGAAGAAGCCTGGGAAAAAACAAAAAATTGGGCCGATAACACTGCAGATGATGTAAAAGACGCAGGCGAAGATGTAAAAGCAGAGTGGAGAAAAAGTACAAACTAATTCATTCCCCTATAAATTAGAGAGAACCAAATTGGTTCTCTTTTTTTATGCTCCAAACAATAAATATTCTAAATTTGTCTTTAAATACAAAGAATATGTCATACGGATTACTAAAAGGAAAAAAAGGAATCATCTTCGGTGCACTCAACGATCAGTCAATTGCCTGGAAAGTTGCGGAAAGATGCCATGAAGAAGGTGCTGAATTCATTCTTTCCAATGCCCCAATCGCAATGAGAATGGGTGAAATTGATGAACTTGCTAAGAAAACAGGGTCGGATGTGGTACCAGCAGATGCTACTTCAGTGGAAGATCTAGAAAAACTTTTTGCTCATGCTGAAGAGAAATATGGCAAAATCGATTTTATCCTGCACTCGATCGGGATGTCCGTAAATATTAGAAAAGGAAAGCCTTACACCGATATTAATTACGATTATTTAGAGAAAGGTTGGGATGTCTCTGCAGTTTCTTTCCACAAAGTAATGAAAGCGGCATGGGATAAGGATATCATGAATGAGTGGGGCTCGATCCTCGCGCTTACGTATATCGCTGCACAAAGAACTTTCCCGAATTATGGAGATATGGCGGATAATAAATCTTATCTTGAAAGTATCGCGAGAAGTTTTGGATATTATTGGGGAGACCGAAAAGTACGTGTTAACACCATCTCACAATCACCAGTAATGACAAAAGCGGGTGCGGGAGTTAAAGGAATAAGCGGATTCTTTAATTTTGCCGATAGCATGTCGCCTCTTGGGAATGCCGATGCTTTAGATTGTGCAAATTACTGTGTAAGCCTTTTCTCAGATCTTACCAGAAAAGTAACTATGCAGAATCTTTTCCACGATGGTGGATTCAGCAATACCGGGGTTTCTCAAAAAATCGTTGACAAGTTTGAAGATTTATAAGAATTGTTCAATTAATAAAAAAGTCCGTCTTCGTATTGAAGACGGATTTTTTTATCTTGAAATTTGAGGAATCACCGGTAAACTAATATTTCCATCATTTGAAATACTCTGAACTGCAAACAGATAATTGTCTTTACTATAAGGTATCTCAAGCGAGGTTTCAGCAGTGAATATCTTTTCTGTCCAAACAGAACTGTCCGTTTCCCTAACTAAAGTATAATACCCTTTAACCTTGCCAGTCAAGGGTTTTTCCCAAGATAGTTTTGTTTTGTTACTGAGTTCCTTAACGTCCATCTTAACATTTTGTGGTTGCTGCGGTGCTTTAGCGATATTGGTGATGACGGCGATATTTAAGGCGGTGTTATTTTTAAGATAATCGAAATCCATGAATTCGATTAAATCTCCATATTTTACTCCATTTTCAGTTCGAAGATCTTGATGCTGATGATCGTAATTCTCATAATAATCGGTTAAACGAACCGCTGTAAAGCCTTGATTAACAAAAGGGGTGTGATCTCCACCTCTTAAAAAACGGTCATTACGATAAATCAATTTGATATCGAGTTCGGGAGTATAAATTTCTCCTGTTTCTTTAATGTAACGAGCAAGTTGTCGCGGTCTACTGTCATTTTCTAAACCGAGATTTCGGATCCCTGATGCAGTTTTCGAGGTTTCAAATGCTGGCAATCCTTCACTGAAGATTCTAATTTTAGGTTTCTTTTCAGATTTTGGGGCATCGAATCCATTATTACCAATCATATCGTTGTTCAGGACTGCTTCGATTTGCCAACTTTTAGCTTTAGCTTCATCAGCAAGCATTTTAGCTCCCAATAGCCCTTGTTCTTCTCCGCTTACAGCAACAAATAAAACCGACATTGGCAGATTCGATTTGCTTAAAACGCGCGCAGCTTCAATAACTGCAGCAACGCCACTCGCATCGTCATTGGCGCCTGGCGCATCATCTTTAAAATTTAAAACATCGGAAACACGTGAATCCAGATGTCCTGTTATAATAATTACTCTCCTGTCATTCGGGTCTGTGCCGCGAAGAAATGCAGAAGGATTTCCGAGATTGGTAGGCTGGCTAATTCTCTTCCCGTCCGGAACCAAATCCATCTCCTGAAGATAGACCTCCATACGACCTCCAGAGTTTTTAGCATAATGTCTAAATTGGGCCAATACCCAGTTTCTTGCGGCACCAATGCCACGTTTTGGGTCAGTGGTACTGCTCATGGTGTGGCGGGTGCCGAAACTAACTAGTTTTTCAACATTCTTACGTAAAGAATCTTTACTGACCGCTTTTACGTAGTTGGTTATTTCAGGATCTTTCGTGAAGTTTTGGCCAGTAACGGTAGTAGCCATCACAAAAGTAATTAAGGTTAAAATTTTATTCATTTCAGGTTATTAATATCGTGGATAAATTGGTCGACAATGTCAGTGGGTGTTTGCCAGGAGGTGATAATTCTGATTGCAGAAGCTTTTTCATTAATGTGCTTCCACACATAGAAATCGTACTTTTTAGTTAGCTCTTTAATTTGATGTTGATTAAGAATCGGGAAGATTTGGTTTGTAAAGGTTTCAGTGAGAAAATCACAACCAATATTTATAAAAGCATCTTTGATTTTCATCGCTTGAACATTGGCACGATCGGCCAATTCAAAATATAGATTGTCCTTTAAAAGTTCTAAAAACTGGATTCCTAAAAGTCTGCCTTTAGCCAATAATGCACCTCTCATTTTAAGATGGAAGCCGAAATCTTCAACTAATTCTTCATTGTTTAAAATGATGGCTTCCCCGAGTAAAGCACCATTTTTGGTTCCGCCCAAGTAAAAAACATCAGTATATTTTCCCAAATCTTCGAGAGTGATATCATTCTGAACAGAAGTCAGCGCATTCCCAAGTCTTGCCCCGTCCATAAAAAGATAAACTTTATTATTTTGGCAGAACTGATAGAGTTTTTTAAGTTCTTCCAAAGTGTAAATTGTCCCGATCTCAGTAGAGTTGGAAATGTAAACCAACCTCTGCTTCACTTGGTGCGGAACATTCTGATGTTGATTGATGACATTTTGTAAATCTTCAACTGTCAGCTTTCCGTTCTCGGTTTCTACTTCATTAATTTTATGTCCAGTTGCCTCTATGGCACCAGCTTCATTGGTAGAAATATGTCCGGTTGAGGCTGCGATAACACTTTCATGAGGTCGTAAAATTGCGGCAATAATCGTAAGATTGGCCTGTGTTCCTCCGGAAACGAAGTGAATCTGCGAATCTCTTTTAAGAAACTTTTGAAGTAATCTCTTTGCCTCCATTGAATATTCATCTAAACCATAACCAGGCTGCTGAACTTCATTAGTTTTAAGTAGCGCTTCGAGAATCCGGGGATGAGCGCCTTCAGAATAATCGTTTTTGAAAGAGTATTTCATTTCTTAAAAATAATAAAAAGCTTAGAGATTCAAAGTCTTAAATTTCATCCATTTTAGATTAAATTATTAAATGTTAGATTTGCATAGTATCTACTCTAACTTTATGATTACCCTTACTGAAGAAAATTATCTGAAAGCCATCTTCCATCTCATGAATCATGATAAGTCTGTCACGATTAATGAAATCAGCAAGCACTTGGATGTTAAAATGCCCAGCGTTAATAACATGATGAAAAAGTTTGCCGATAAAAAATGGGTGATTTATGAAAGTTATAAACCATTGCGAATTACGGATTTAGGCAGAAAACAAGCTGCCCTTATCGTTAGAAAACATCGTCTCACAGAAATGTTTTTGGTAGAAAAGATGAATTTTGGTTGGGAAAACGTTCATGAAATCGCAGAGCAACTCGAGCACATTCATTCCGAAATGTTTTTTGATAAAATAGATGAAATCCTGAACTATCCGCAATTCGACCCTCACGGAGAACCCATTCCGGATAAGGATGGTAATATCATCGCTCAAGATCTTAAGAAATTAAGTGATTGTGAGGTCGGAGACCTCACTGTATTTACAGCGGTTACGGTGAGTGATGATGATTTTCTTAGCTTTCTAAATGCAAAAAATCTTCAGTTAGGGGCTGAACTTAAAGTCTGTGCCATTGAAACGTATGACCATTCAATGACTTTGGAAGTCCATTCGGAAGCTATGGTTCTTAGCAAAACAGTTTCAGAAAAGATGTTGGTTAAAGTGTTAGGCAATTAAATTCTACTTTGCGTCATTCCTCCAATTCGCTTAACTTTGTATTCACTAAATAATTAATTCTAAAATATTTAATATGACTAAAGCAATTTCGCAGGTGCCTTTCGCGGTAAATGAGCCCGTAAGAACCTATGAACCTGGGTCTCCGGAAGTAAAATCTCTGATCGCTACCTACAAAAAAATGTGGGCTGAAAAATCAGATATTCCGATGATTATCAACGGAAAAGAAGTGAGAACCGACGAAAAAGTTGCCATTCAGTCGCCACAGGATCACCAACATGATCTTGGGATTTACCATAAAGGAACAATGCAGCATGTTGATGAAGCGATCAATACGGCTTTGGCAGCGAAAGCAAAATGGAATAAACTGGGTTGGGAACAGCGCGCATCTATCTTTTTAAAAGCAGCAGAATTGGTTGCTGGTCCATACAGAGATCGCCTGAATGCTGCAACCATGATCGGTCAAAGCAAAAATGTACACCAGGCTGAGATCGATTCAGCTTGTGAGTTTATTGATTTCCTTCGTTATAACGTAGAGTTTATGACCGAAATTTATTCGGAACAGCCAGTTTCTGATGCAGGAATTTGGAACCGTACAGAATATCGTCCGTTAGAAGGTTTCTGTTTTGCGGTAACTCCATTTAATTTTACAGCGATTGCTGGTAATTTGCCGGCTTGTATGGCAATGATGGGAAATGTTGTGGTTTGGAAACCTTCAGATAAGCAAATTCTTTCAGCTAAAGTGATCATGGATATCTTAACTGAAGCGGGTTTACCTGCGGGAGTTATCAATATGATTTTCACGGATGGTAAAGAAACAGCTGAAAAAGTTTTAGCTCATCCAGATTTTGCAGGTCTTCATTTCACCGGTTCTACAACGGTATTTCAGGATATGTGGAAAACCATTGGAAATAATATTCACCAATACAAAACGTATCCAAGAATTGTTGGGGAAACTGGTGGTAAGGATTTCGTAATGGTACATCCCTCTGCAAATGCTGCGGCGGTTGCAACAGCGTTGGTTCGTGGCGCGTTTGAATATCAAGGACAAAAATGTTCTGCTGCTTCAAGAGCTTACATTCCGAAATCACTTTGGAATGAGGTGAAAGACATAATGGCGGAACAGTTGAAAACTGTGAAAATGGGAAGTCCGGAAGATCCTTCGAATTTTGTAAATGCTGTAATCAGTCAAGCTTCTTTCGATAAATGTAAATCTTATATTGATCGTGCAAAAGAATCAGCGGAAGCCGAAGTTATTTTTGGTGGAAACTGCGATGATAAGAAAGGCTGGTTTGTAGAGCCAACAGTTATTTTAACAACCAATCCTAAATATGAGTCGGTTTGTGAGGAAATCTTTGGCCCAATTCTTTCCATTTATGTTTATGAAGATACTGCTTGGGAAGAAACGTTAGAGTTGGTGGATGAAACTTCCATTTACTCTTTGACGGGTTCTATTTTCGCGCAGGATCGTTACGCAATTGAAGAAGCTTACCATGCGTTGGAAAATGCTGCCGGCAACTTCTATATTAACGATAAACCAACGGGAGCTGTAGTAGGACAACAACCATTCGGTGGTGCCAGAGCTTCGGGCACCAATGATAAAGCAGGTTCTAAGATGAACTTATTACGTTGGACTTCGGTAAGAACCATTAAAGAGACTTTTGTATCTCCCAAAGATTACAAATATCCTTATTTAGGTTAATAAAATAAAGTCCTGCCACTCAGCAGGATTTATTTTGTCTTTTAACATAGATTTAAGTTTCTGGATCTTTTAGTGGCACGTTTTTTACAATAAGATGGGTAATTAATTACTAACACAAAATATTAAAATCATGAGCACTAAAAGAAATGGCTTATTAGCTTTATTAGGTTTAGGAGCAGTAGCATACTGGAAATATAAAAATTCTACTCCTGAAGAAAAACAAAAAGTAAAAGATACTTTAAACACTGCAAAAGATAACTTCAACAAGTTTGGTAGTGATTTAAAAACCAAAGCAAGCGATATGGCTTCTCAGGTACAGGATAGAGTATCATCCGCAACTAATAGCGGTTCATCAGCATCTACGACAGAAGGTGCACCTAATACACAAACGCAAAGCAGTTTCTAAATTTAGGTACAAAAATGATGATTGAATAAAGTCCCGGTTTACCGGGATTTTTTATTTTAAGACTTTAAAGAATTCCCACATCACAATTCCTCCGCACACCGATACATTTAATGAATGTTTGGTGCCGAGTTGAGGAATTTCTAGGAAGGTGTCGTAAAGAGGAAGCGCCTCTTCGCTCAATCCATCTACTTCGTTTCCTAAAACCACCGCATATTTTTTTTCAGGTTTAATAACGAAATCGGTAAACAGCTGAGAGTCCGACGTTTGTTCAATTCCCACAATCTCGAAGTTTTGATTTTTAAGATTTGTCAAGGCTTCAGAAATATCTTTTTCATAAACCCATTCTACACTCTCGGTAGCTCCTAAGGCGGCCTTATGAATTTCTCGATGAGGTGGCTGAGGTGTAATTCCGCATAAAACGATTTTCTCTACAATGAAAGCATCTGCGGTACGAAAAACTGCTCCGACATTATGCATGCTTCTCACATTGTCAAGTACTACTACTAAACTGATTTTTTCGGTTTCCTTGAAGGTGTCAACATCAATCCTTCCGAGTTCTTCTAATTTAAGTTTCTTTGTCATTTTAGTTACCGTTAAAAATCAAGTCAATATTTTTTTCAATATTTTGGGAGAGTTTCTCTGTGGGTAAATCGTTTTCATCGTTATTGAATGGGTCTTCAATTTCTTCAGCAATCACTTCGAGACTCATCAGCACGTAAAAGATAAACACCGTAAGTGGAATCATCATCCAGCCAATACTCACTACGTACGCAACTGGCAACATCAAAACATAGAAGATGATGAACTTCTTGACAAACGAGGAGTATGAAAATGGGATGGGTGTATTTTTAATACGCTCGCAACCGCCACAGACATCCATAAAGCCGGTAAGTTGAGTATCTAGAAAAATCAACTGCTCACCCGAAATCTTACCTTCAGCATGTAACTCACTAACTTTCTTCATTAAGAGATTGGTGACTTCCAGCGGACCATGGTTAATGATTTTCTTTTCGATTTTTGAATAATCAGCGTCCAGCGCCATTTTGGTAGATTCTTCAGTAAGGTGACGACTTAAAGAATGAGGAAAAAACGAAAGAAGTTCGCGAAAATAAACCCTGTTCTCAGTGTCCTCACGTGATAAGACCGCATTAATTTTAAGGGCGAAATTGCGCGAGTCGTTGACCAGTTTTCCCCAAAGTTTTCTGGCTTCCCACCAGCGGTCATAGGCGGTATTGGTTCTAAAAACCAATAATAACGATAAAACAAAACCCAAAAGCGTATTGAAAAGCCCAAGATTTTTAATGACAGATCTTTCTGTCAGTTTTAAATACTCAATCTCGAGGTAGTAAACTCCGTATGAATAAAGCGCCATCCCCAGCAGCGACCACCCTAAAACTTTCAACGTGTCACTTTTGTGAAGACTGAAAAGTATTTTAATAAAATTTTTGGTGTTGTAATAGCGCATTTCCGGGTGGTTTTCCGCAAAAATAAGCATTTCCAGAGTTTTACCCTCGTTCATTTATTTGTATTTTTACCCACCGAATACAGTTTGAAAACATGGCAAAAGGAAAAAAGGAAACCCCTTTAATGACGCAGTATAATACCATCAAGGCTAAATATCCGGATGCGCTTTTGCTTTTCAGGGTGGGAGATTTCTATGAAACCTTTGGTGCGGATGCTGTTCGTGCTTCTCAAATATTGGGGATCGTTCTTACTAAAAGAGCGAATGGGGAAGGTTCTATCGAACTTGCGGGCTTTCCTCATCATTCTGTAGATTCTTATCTGCCGAAACTGGTTCGTGCTGGTCTGCGCGTTGCGATATGTGATCAGTTAGAAGATCCTAAAACGGTTAAAGGAATCGTGAAGCGTGGTGTAACAGAGTTGGTAACGCCAGGCGTAACATTCAATGAACAAGTTCTGAGTTCTAAAAAGAATAATTTTCTTTTATCGATTCATAAATCCAAAGAGAAATTTGGGATGGCCTTGGTTGATGTTTCAACAGGAGAATTTTTAGTCTCTGAAGGCAACCTGGAAAAGTTATTACATATTGTACACACGTTCGATCCGAGTGAAATCATTTATCAACGCTCCACCGAACTTCCTCAACAATTAAAAAACCGAAATACCTTCAAACTTGAAGATTGGGCTTTTCAGTACAATTATGCCTACGAAAAATTAACAACACACTTTCGAACGACCTCTTTGAAAGGCTTTGGGACCGAAGATTTGAAATTAGGCATTGTCGCAGCGGGAGCTATTTTCGCCTATTTGGTTGAAGATACTCATCACGCCTTACTTCAACACATCACCAAAATGCAAGTCATTCCACAGGAAGATTATCTGATGATGGATAATTTTACCTTGAGGAATCTTGAAATTGTTTATCCAAGTAATCCACAAGGAAAATCTTTGTTGGATATAATCGACCGAACTTCAACTCCGATGGGCGGACGTTTACTAAGACGCAGATTAATTTTACCTTTAAAATCGGTTGATGAAATCGGCCGGAGACTTCATTTAATTGAGTTTTTCAACAAGGAAGACCACTTAAAATATGAGGTTTCGCAATTGCTAAAATCTATTTCAGATCTTGATCGTCTGATGGGTAAACTGGCTGCTGAAAAAATCTGTCCGAAAGAGCTAGGTTATCTGAGGCAGAGTTTAGTTAGTATTCATCAGATCAAAATGCTCCTTCACTCCTACGACGAAGTGCTTGCGTGGATTGATCCGCTAAATAATCTCGAAGAATTAATCATTTATCTGCAGAATTATCTGAATGAAGAATTACCTGTAAACCTTGCTAAAGGAAACGTAATTAAAAGCGGTATTTCAGAAGAGTTAGATCATTTGCGCAGTTTGCAAAGCAAAGGGAAAAACTTCCTTGATGAAATGTGTGATCGGGAAATTGGACGAACCGGAATTTCCAGTTTGAAGATAAGCTTTAACAATGTTTTTGGTTATTTTATTGAAGTTAGAAATACTCACAAAGACAAGGTCCCTGCAGATTGGATTAGGAAGCAAACTCTCGTGAATGCTGAGCGTTACATCACCGAAGAGTTGAAACAGTATGAAGATCAGATTCTTGGTGCGGAAGATAAAATTTCAACCATTGAACATGAATTGTACCGACAAGTATGTAATCATGTGATGATTTTCATCGACCAAATCCAAGCAAATTCCCAAATTATTGCTGAAATTGATTGTGGGGTCGGTCTTTCCGAACTCGCGGTATCAGAAAGTTACACCAAACCTATTCTAAACGATTCATTTGAAATTAATTTAAAAGAAGCAAGACACCCCATTATTGAAAACGCCCTTCCTTTGGGAGAAAAGTACATCCCGAACGATTTATATTTAGATAAAGATTCTCAGCAGATTATCATGGTTACCGGTCCCAACATGGCTGGTAAATCGGCAATTCTTAGGCAAACAGCCATTATTTGTCTACTCGCACAAATCGGAAGTTTTGTGCCGGCGAAACATGCAGAAATTGGGATTTTAGATAAAATTTTCACCCGGGTTGGCGCAACGGATAATATCTCCGCAGGCGAATCTACCTTTATGGTGGAAATGAATGAGGCGGCAAATATTCTCAACAATATTTCTGAGCGGAGTTTAATTCTTCTCGATGAAATCGGTCGTGGAACATCAACGTATGACGGCGTTTCGATCGCGTGGGCAATTGCGGAATATCTTCATCAACACCCCACACAACCAAAAACTTTATTCGCAACCCATTATCACGAACTCAACGAAATGACGGTGAATTTCGAGCGGATTAAAAATTTCCACGTTTCCATACAGGAAAATAAAGGGAATATCATCTTTATGCGAAAACTCTTACCTGGCGGAAGTGAACACAGCTTCGGTATTCATGTGGCGAAATTGGCCGGGATGCCTTCAAAAGTGATTAATCGCGCAGGCGAGGTCTTAAAAACTTTGGAAAAAAGCCGTTCCCAAAGCGATAAAGGGAAGGCTAAGGCGTTAACGGAAGAAAATCTTCAACTTTCTTTCTTTCAACTCGATGACCCCGTGCTGGAAAATATCCGAGAAGAACTGACCAAGATAGACATCAATACCCTAACGCCCATTGAAGCTTTAATGAAGCTGAATTCGATAAAAAAAATGATTGGGAAATAAGTTCTAGAGAATTTTCTAAGAGAAATTCTGCAGTTCTACCAGTTTACGATAGACGTTATTATTGTTGATGAGTTGCTCATGAGTTCCTTCCTCAACGATATTTCCGCGTTCCATCACCACAATCCAATCTGCTTTTTGGATCGTCGAAAGTCGGTGTGCAATGACGAGGGAAGTTCGGTTCTCCATCATTTTTTCCAAGGCATCCTGCACGAATCTTTCGCTTTCGGTATCCAAGGCGGAAGTCGCTTCATCCAAAATCATGATTGGGGGATTTTTAAGAACTGCACGAGCAATAGAGACCCTTTGTTTTTGTCCACCCGACAGTTTGTTACCGTCGTCCCCGATGTTCGTGAAATATTGTTCCGGAAGACCTGTAATGAAATCATGCGCATTCGCAATTTTGGCAGCTGCAATAACTTCCTCTTCGGTAGCATCGGGTTTACCCATTAAAATATTATTAAAGACGGAGTCGTTGAAAAGAACGGATTCTTGAGTGACCATCCCCAATAGATGACGATAGTCTTTAAGGTTTAAGTTTTTGATGTTTACTCCATCAACTAAGATTTCACCTTCGGAAACATCGTAAAACCGCGCCAGAAGATTTGCGATGGTAGTTTTACCAGAACCAGACTGCCCTACCAGCGCCACGGTCTTACCTTTAGGAAGGATGAGACTAAAGTTTTTAAGAATGACATTATCCTTGTCGTAAAAGAAGCCAATATTCTTAAATTCTATCCTTTCGTTTAAGGTGGAAATAGGTTCAGGGTTTGCAATTTCTTCAACTTTCAGGTCATAGTCTAATACTTCTGAAACCCGGTCGAGACTCGCTAAACCTCCCTGAATGTTAGAAATAGCACCCGAAAGTTTTTTGGCAGGATCTAAAATCTGAAAAAACATCCCAATAAATACGAGGAAAGTTTCAGGTTCCATTGACTGTTCGTTAAGAATCTGAACGCCCGCAAACCACGTGATTATTAAGATCGTCACTGAGCCTAGAAACTCACTCATGGGCGAAGCTAATTCGCGACGACGGCTCATCCCTATGGCATACTTACGCCAGTTGTCTGTCGTGGAGCCAAATCTTCTTTTTAAGATTTTATCCGCATTAAAAATTTTGATGACTTTTGAAGACTTAAGAGTTTCATCTACGAGTGAAAAAAGATTTCCTAACTCTTCCTGTGCTGCTGTTGCTTGTCGCTTCAAACTTTTACCTACCCATGCAATCAATCCGCCCATTAAAGGGAATACCAGCAACGAGAAAAGGGTGAGATTGGGTGATAATATAAATAAGGTAATCAGTGAAGAAATGATCATAAACGGAGCGTTGATGACATCCACTAAACTTCCCATGATTCCGCTTTCTACCGACCCAATATCGTTAGAGATTCGGCTCATCATGTCACCTTTTCTTTTTTCAGTAAAGAAAGAAACCGGGAGTTTCAGAAATTTATCGTACATCGCCGTACGCAAATCTTTCGTAATCCCAACTCTGTAATTCACCAATAGAAAAGCACCTAAATACCGGAAGATGTTTCTTAAAAGAAACGCAAACGCTGTCACCCCACATAATACCGCTAAAACCTGTACAGTCCCATGCGTGTCAATTTTCATTTGGATGGTGTAATACACCCAATCTTTGGCGTAGGCAAAGAAATCTACCAAACGTCCGCTGTATTGTGGTTCAACCGACGTGTCAACTTTATCGACTGTCCCAAACATCAATCCCAATATGGGCAGCATGGTTGCGACCGAAAAAATATTCAGAAGCGAGTACAGAATGTTAAAAAACATACTGCCAAAAAGATATTTTTGATGAGGTCTTGCGAACGATAAGATACGCGGAAGTGGTTTCATAGAGTAAAATTACGCTGCGAAATTACGGAATTTCCTGTAGGCAGATTTTATCGGGTAAGATTAACCGTTTCGTTGTACTTTGGAGCGAAGTTATTCGGAGTTAATTTATTTAACGTTTTTCCTACGCTGTTGATGATGTTGGTTAGATTTTCAAACTTCACCACACTAAGGTCGTCATTAGCTTGGTGGTAATGTTTTGCAACCCTCATGTCCACTGTGGAAAACGAATGCGCAACGATTTTTTTTCTTGCAAATACCACATTGTCCGAACGGTAGAAGAGTTGTTGCCCAATATATGGATCAGGATGAATTTTTAAACCGTTTTCTGCGTTGCTGTTAATAATTTCATCTAAATCAGAAAAACTATCGCCTGTCATATAAAGCGCATTAGGACCAAATTGAGATTCTGTTGCGACCATTTCAAAATTAAGTAAAGCTGAAACCTTTCCGAACTTTTCCTGAAGTGCCGGATTGGCAGCAATAGCCTGCGAGCCTTTCATTCCTTTTTCTTCACCGTTGAATGCGATATACATCATGGAAAACTCTGGTGTAGCATCTTTAAAGTAATCGGCTAAACCTAAAACTAACGATACACCGCTTGCATTGTCGTCGGCACCGTTGAAAATAGGATCGGCGCCTTTTCCATTGGCCCCAATATGATCGAAATGGGCAGTGTGTGCAAGGATTTTATCAGACTTTCCTGGTTTGACTGCACACACGTTGTATGCTACCTTACCTTTATATTCGAAAGGAATTAGATAAGAATCTCCCACGCAATATTTTAGATTATTTTCCTGAAATCGTTTTGCAATATAGGACGCTGCAGAATCACTTTGGGGAGTGCCAATTTCGCGGCCCATCATTTCATCGGTAACCAGCGGAGTTAAAAGTTCTTTCACCCGATTAACAGAAACTTGTTGGGCGTTGATATAAACAGAAAAGAGTATGGCAAAAGCGCAGTAGAATTTATTCATCGGTTAAATTTTGCTAAAGATAAAATTTTTGAGGCATAGAAAAGAAAAAAACAGCTCCAAAAGGAACTGTTTCACTCAAAAAAAATCGTTGTACGTTTAGCGGAGTCTGTCTACAGATTTTACGAGCCTATCGTCTCTTTTAATGGCCATATTTGCAATAAGCAAACTGATCATCGAGATTAACGGGAAAATCGGCTCAATACCTTTCTCAGGAAAACTAATTCCTCCAGATAATGTGAGTAGCCAATACGCCAATAAACCGAGCAACAAAGCGTTTATAATAATGCTGATTTTATTCAGCAAGATTTGTCTTTTACGGTCTTTAAAACTTAAAATGCTGATGAAACCGACTAAAACAAGGGCAACGCAAGTTACAGAAATAAAAGGGATAGCGCCGAAAACCGAAAAATCCTGTCCGGTAATGAACAGAAAAATTGCGCCTAAAATCGCTAGAAAAATCCAAATAGTCTGTATTCTTTGCAGCATTGTTAACTAATTGTTAGATGCAAAAATAACAATTATTTTTTGCATAAATAAAAAATAGCCTTAGATTTGCATTATAAATCATCTAACAGAATAAAGTCGTCCGACTTAACTTTCTTACCTACACTTACTTATAAAATACTTTTTACATAACAATTTATGTTTAATCTCGAAACATTACGCTCGAAATCCGAAGCGGAATTGGCAAAAATCATTACCGATTTAGGGGTAAAGGTAGCCAGAAACAGTACGGATAACGATAAGATTTTTGCAATTCTGGACTTCCAAGCGTCCAATAGCAAATTAGCTAAAGATTATTTCAATACCACAGAGTCTTCGGCTCAAATGGAAAATGCTGAAGCTCCCGTAAAGAAAACAAGGAAAACTTCAACCAAAAAGAAAACGGTCAAAAGTGATGATGCCCAGGTTACAGCTGAAGAGGCTATTACTGAAAAGTCTGAAACAACCGACGAGCTTCCCGCTTCACCAGTAGAAATTGTTGCTGAAGAACTGGAGGAACAACAAGAAAAAACAGAAGAAGCGGTGAAACCTGTCAAGAAAAAAAGGCAGCGAACTCCCAAAGTGGAAGAAACTTCAACCTCGGAAACTAATGAGGCTACTACACCAACTGTAGAAACGGAAGTTAAATCAGAACAACCACAAAAAAAACCTCAACCACAGCAGCAGAATAATCCCAATAACGGGAACAATAATGGTAATGGAAACGGAAACAAGCAACAGCATCCTAACCAGAAAAACCAACAAAAACAAAACAACCAAAACCGTAACCAGCAGAACAACGCGAATACAGACGAACCTGCTAAAAAAGATTTCAACTTCGACGGTATCGTAACCATAGAAGGCGTACTCGAAATTCTTCCTGACAATTACGGTTTTCTTCGCTCACCAGACTTTTCTTACATTTCCTCACCGGACGACGTCTACGTTTCAACCAATCAAATCCGGAACTACGGCCTTAAAACCGGGGACACGGTAAAAGGGATCGTTCGTTTGCCAAAAGAAGGCGAAAAATATTTTTCTTTACTAAAACCAACGGAGGTTAACGGCCGCGAACTAGAATTCATTAAAGACCGCGTAGCATTTGAGTTTTTAACACCCCTATTCCCTGAAGAGAAATTTAATTTAACAGGACACAACTCAACACTTTCTACCAGAATTGTAGACTTATTTACTCCAATCGGTAAAGGTCAGCGAGCCATGATTGTTGCACAGCCGAAAACGGGTAAAACCATGTTGTTGAAAGATATTGCCAACTCGATATCAGCCAATCATCCAGAGGCTTATATGATGATTCTTCTCATCGATGAAAGACCCGAAGAGGTAACGGATATGGAGAGAAGCGTTAATGCGGAAGTTATTGCTTCTACCTTTGATGAGCCGGCAGAAAAACACGTAAAAGTGGCCAACCTCGTGCTTTCTAAAGCACAAAGAATGGTAGAGTGTGGACATGATGTTGTAATTCTGTTAGATTCTATCACCCGCTTGGCCAGAGCGTATAACACAGTTACGCCTGCTTCAGGTAAAATTCTTTCCGGAGGTGTTGATGCTAACGCCCTACATAAACCAAAACGTTTTTTTGGAGCCGCACGTAATATTGAAGGTGGAGGATCACTTACCATTATAGCAACTGCACTGATTGATACTGGATCCAAAATGGATGAGGTAATCTTTGAAGAATTTAAAGGAACAGGGAATATGGAACTTCAGTTAGATCGTAAGATTGCCAATAAGAGAATTTATCCGGCGATTGATTTGGTAGCTTCGAGTACACGACGAGATGACCTTCTTCATGATGAAATTACGCAACAAAGAATGTGGATTTTAAGAAAATACCTGGCTGATATGAATCCGGTAGAAGCTATGGAATTTGTGAACAAAAGTATTAAAGGTACACTTACCAACGAGGAATTTCTCATGAGTATGAACCGATAATTCAATTGAATAAAAGACCGTTCTTAAGAGCGGTTTTTTATTTTCGTGTTAAAGATTTATTAAAGTCAGGTATCATTTTTGTACTCCTTTCAGATAATCACTAAATTTGAGTATTAACTTTAAAAAAATATATAATGGCATTTGAATTACCTCAACTAGGCTATGCTTATGACGCTTTAGAACCAACCATTGATGCTAAAACAATGGAAATTCACCATACAAAACACCACCAAGCTTACATCGACAACTTAAACAAAGCAATTGAAGGTACAGAACTGGAGGGGAAATCTATCGAAGAAATTTGTAAAACTGCAGCGGAAAAACCAGCCGTTCGAAACAATGGAGGTGGACATTATAACCACACCCTTTTCTGGGAAATCCTTACGCCAGGAGGTAGTAAAGAACCGATAGGAAGTGTAAAAGCTGCCTTAGAAAATTATGGAGGTTTTGAGAAATTCAAAAATGATTTTGCTGAGGCTGCGAAAACAAGATTTGGTTCTGGTTGGGCTTGGCTTTGTAAAAATGAAGAAGGTCACTTAGAAGTTTGCTCTACACCCAATCAAGATAATCCTTTGATGCCGGCGGCAGGATGCGAAGGGACACCAATTTTAGGGCTTGACGTTTGGGAGCATGCTTATTACTTAAATTATCAAAATAGAAGACCAGATTATGTATCTGCTTTCTTCGATGTTATCAACTGGGATGTTGTAGAAGAAAAATTCAACAAATAAACATCATTTTCATATTTTAGGGAGAAGGTTCAGAGTGATTCTGAACCTTTTCTTTTTGCTAGAAAGTATCGGCTCCACTAAGTCCGGCTAGTTTTAGGCCATATTGCCAGCTTACGTAAGCAAAGACATTATAGAGTTTGTATTCGAATTCCAATCCATAATTTTCCCGTGGATCGTAATCGATCTGTGACTCAATAATATTACGATATCGTCCGCTTAGGAAATAAGAATTCCATTCTGCAACCATGGTGGTATTTCTTGCCTTTAAAACCTCTTCAGAATAGTAACTCATCGGTTTCGCATATGCATTCATGAAATAATCAAACTGTGGATCGATAACCGTTAGTTCCCATTTATCCTCGTCATTTTTTTCGGGCTTTATTTCTGTGTTTGATGTTTGTTTGTTCTTACTCTGAGGAGCGCACTGCACCAAAGTAAAGATTGCGATGATAAGCCAAAAGTATTTCATTTTTTATTTAAAGGTAACAAAAAAACCGGAGTATCAACTCCGGCTATATTTCAAGATCATACGTTATGGTTTGTAAGCCTTCTGCAGTACCGTAAAGACTGGAAAGTGGTCGCTGTATCCATTGGTAAAGCGGTCGCCATCCCAAGATCTGAGCGGATAACCTTTCCACTGTCCTTCACCATTTTTTAAGTAAGAAGGTGCGTAAACCTCCGTTTTATAAATGGAATATGTTGGCGAAAGTCTTTCAGGTGAATATAAGGTCTTTGAAACAATAATCTGATCGAAAAGGTTTGGTGCATCACGGTATCCCAATGAAGCAACACCTGCTTTGTACATCTTAGTCATAGGATTGTAATAGGGTGTTTTATCGGAAAGTTGTTCTGGCTCGCCAATAGTTCCCCATATTTTTCTGATGCTGGGACTTACTGGATCATCATTGAAATCCCCCATCGCCAAAAGTTTGATTGAAGGGTCTTCTTTCAGCAAACGATCCATTTCATCTTTAATAACTTTTGCAGCAGCAGCACGTCGAGGGTAAGATCTTGCCTCGCCTCCGCTACGTGAAGGCCAGTGATTTACGAAAAATGCGGTACGCTCACCATCCAACAATCCTTGTACAACCAGAATTCCACGCGTATAGCTTCTGTAACCATCTTCATTAAATACCTTGATTTCTTTTTCATAATGGTCTGTTACAACAAATCTTCCTTTTTGGTATAGTAAGGCAACGTCAACACCTCTGGCGTCGTAGGAGTTATGGTGAATAATTCCGTAATTGCTTTTTACTAAAGCAGGTTGCTTGATAAGATCTTCAAGAACTTGTCGGTTTTCGATTTCTACCAGTCCTATGATGGCCGGATTATCATTGGTATATTGTCTTCCGAGTTCGGAGAGTACCTTGCTGACATTAGCCATTTTTTGATTGTATTTCTCTTTGTTCCAGTTTTTAGAACTGTTTGCGGTGAAATCATCAGCCAAAATCTGGTGTCTAATCACTTTTTTACCCACTAAAAGTTCATTGCTCCATTCTCCTTTATACTCTTCTGTAGTTTCAAGATATTGAAGTGAATCTAGCGGCACACTGCGATGAAAAGCTGGATTTTTTACGTCTTTGGTTCCATCAATATAATCAGCAGAGGGAACGGTGTCCCATAAGTTTTCAACGTTAAAGAACGCAACCGTAGCTCTTTGTACCTGGGTTTGCGCAAAAGTCAGTGCAAAACAAAAAACTGCGATTAGAATAAAGTGTTTTTTCATTTGGTTGTTCAGATATAAAATTTGAGGTGGTAAAATTAGTGATTATTTATCAAGCACTTTGTTAAATTTCTCATTAACAAATATGAAATAAAACGTTTTTATATTTTGAAATCTTTAAAACATGATTTGTTAACAGATTTTAATATTGTGTCTTTAACAATGTGTTAAAAATCTTTAACTTAATCAAAATAAATCATAAATTTGTTGCCCCTTAAAAATACTTTAGTCAATAGGGGAATTTAAATAATTTGTTATGATAAAAAAATTATCCTTAATCTCATTGTTTACATTGCTTCCGGCTTCTTTTTACTTTGCACAGACTACCGTGTACGCGTATGTAAAAGACCAAGAAGGAAAACCAGTTGAAAGCGCTGAGATTGACCTTGTACAGTCGGCTGACGATGTTACTGCTGATAAAATTGGGTATTTCCAGTTTGTAGATTTAATGCCAGGTCGGTATCAAATTAATGTATCAAAGCAAAACTTCGAAACGAAACTCGTAGAGTTTGAAGTGTCTGCCGATGAGAAGAGAAAGGACTTAGGGGTTATTAGTTTAACCACAGTGATAAACCCGAATGCCGGGATTATGGTAATTGATGATTCCATGAACGATTTTGATGAAGGTGGATCGTCGATGCAACCAACGGTAGGACTTTTAAGTTCTGGACGTGATGTATTTCAAAATGTTTCAGCTTTTGAACTCGGTGCATACTGGTTTCGTCCAAGAGGGGTAGAAAACCGTTTTGAAGATGTTTTGTTCAACGGCGTTTCTATGTCGAAAAATGATGACGGACGAGTTGACTTTAGTAACTGGGGAGGTCTAAATGATGTAACACGTTATCCTTACGAGGCAGTAGATAATATCACTCCGTCTGAATATGCATTTGGTAACTTAGGTGGGGTTGTATATTATAACACCCGTGCTTCCAGCTATAGAAAGCAAACTTCACTCGCGTATTCCTTTACCAATAGAAGTTATTTTCACCGTGCAATGGCAACCTATTCTAGCGGTTTGTCTAAAAACGGTTGGGCATTTACCTTCTCAGGAAGTCGCAGATGGGCCGATGAGGGTGTAATTGATGGAACTTATCAAGATTCCTATGCATACTTCGGTGCTATTGAAAAGCAGTTTAGTGACCGTCATGCCATCAACCTAACCGCATTTGGTTCTCCTACTTACAGAGCGAACAACTCTCCGAACACGCAGGAAGTTTATGATATTATGGGGAAAAACTACAACTCTTACTGGGGTTGGCAGGATGGTGAGAAAAGAAATTCTCGTATCCGTAAGGTTTTTGAACCAATGTTTATGTTGACAGATTACTTGAAATTGGGTAAAACCAGCAACTGGACAAACACTATTTCTTACCAGATTGGTCGCGACGGAAGAAGCCGTTTAGATTGGTTCCACGCTGCAGATCCAAACCCTACTTATTATAGAAAATTACCAAGCTACGGCATTTACACGGCAGATGAATTCCGCGAAAACGCACAAATTAACTGGGAAAGTCTTTACCAAGCCAACTACATCAACCGTTATGACATGAATGGTAATGAGCAGGGCGCAGTTTACTCCGTGGTAGAAGATGTAAATGAAGATAAGACATTCAATTTCGCATCCCATTTTGATACGAAGTTAGAGGATAACTGGAAGTTAAATTTAAACTTCAACTACCAGAATCTAAGATCGGATAACTACCGAGAAATGAAAGATCTTTTGGGAGCGCTTTACGCAAATAACCTCAATGCTTTCGGTAACGATCAGCCTTATGATCTTGATAATCCTGATGCGAGAATTTTAGAGGGAGACCGTACTCAATATTCTTATGATTTACAGAGAGATCAGTTTGTACTAAATGCTTCCACGGAAATTGATTTACCAAAATGGACGATAACCGCTTCGATCTTCGCTTCTTACTCAGAATCTCAACGTGATGGTAAATTCAGACATCACATGTATGCAGACAGCAAAGGTAAGAGTGATCTTTACACCGCGTTTGATGCAGGTTTGAAAGGGCGTTTACTCTACAAGATCGACGGTAAAAACTTTATCGCCTATAACGGAGCATTTTTCAGTTTAGCACCAACCTTAAATGAAATTTTCATTAGTCCGAGGGTAACTAACATGATTACTCCGAATGTTGAAAATCAAATTATCAATTCAAACGATCTAAACTATATCCACAGAGGACAAGTTCTTAAACTTCGATTAAGCGGATATCATACAACAGTAAACAACGCCACGGAAATTTCCAGATACTATGCGGATATTTCCAGTGCGGCGGTGGACGAAGGAAACGCATTGGTAGCAGAAGTTCTTAGCGGTATCGACAAAACCTATATGGGAGTTGAAGTTGGAGCAGATGTGAAAATTACTACCACATTAAATGCAACTGCTGTAGCAAGTATTGGGGATTACCGTATTACAAATAACCCGAATGTGAAAACCTTCGATGATGATTACGGTATCAGAGAGTGGGGAACTGCAGCACTTGAAGATTATAAAGTGGCAGGAACACCTCAAAAAGCGTATTCATTTGGTTTACGTTATAACTCTACTAACTTCTGGTGGCTAGGTGCTACAGCAAACTATCTTCAAGACCAATTCTTGGATTTCTCTGCTTTAAACAAGACTTCAGCGATGTATACGAACCCTCAGACAGGGGATAACTATCCTGGAGCAACTCCGGAGGCAATTGCGCTAATCACAGCTCAGAGAAAATTCGATGATCAATTCATGCTGAACGCCAATGCTGGGAAAACATTTGTATTCGGGAAATACAGAATGGGAGTAAGTGTAAGTGTAAATAATATTTTAAATAACCGTGACTATGTAACCGGAGGCTTCGAGCAGGGTAGAGCAGTTAACTTCCCAGAAGCTTTGGCGGATGCACAAAGAGAAACTCCATACTTCGATCCTAAACTTTGGTATGACAGAGGTACTACCTTCTTTGCCAATGTTTATTTAAGGTTTTAATGATTAAAAATAGAAAAATGAAAAAATACAGTTCATATTTTAAACTTCTCTTTATCGCATTGTCGGCGTTCCTGATGACAGGTTGCGTACATGATGATAAATATGACGATCCTGATTTGGGAACTTTCCAGTGCCAGGATCTTAACGCAACACTTACGATCGCTGAGGTTAAGGCTTTGCATGGAACTACCCGTTACTTGTTTCCTCAGAATTCTGATGCAGTGATGGAAGGTTATGTTTCCTCTACGGACCAATCGGGTAATATTTATAAGACAATTTATATTCAGGATGATCCGGTTAATCCAACGCACGGATTCACCATCAGTGTTGATGCAGTAAGCACTTACACGCAGTTTCCTCAAGGATCTAAAATCTATATTAAACTGAATGGTTTAGCGTTAGGAACTTATGGAGGACTAGTACAATTAGGGATTGAAGACGAGAGCGCAACTACCACAGGTCCGGATGCCGTTTCAAGAATCCCAGAAAAAATGGTAGCGCAGAAAATCTTCCGTTCTTGTAAAGAAAGAGCCGAAATTATCCCTAAGAAACTAAAGATTTCTGAAATGACTGCGAACCAAAATCTTTTAGGAGCTTTGGTAGAGTTAGAGGATGTGGAATTTACAAACCGTGCATTGTGTTCATCATTCGCTCCGGATGGAGTGACAGTTGACCGTCAAATCGGACAGGGATGGAATGCTGCAAATAAGCAATATTTAGCGACGGCAGTAATCCGTAACAGTGGTTTCGCAGGTTTTGCTAACCAGCCACTTCCGGCAGGTAATGGAAATTTTATCGGTATTTTCAGTAGGTTTAACAGTACATATCAGCTTTACATCAATAAATTGGATGACCTGAGTGATATGAAGAATTTCCCCCGTTTGGATGGAATTACTGCTGATCCGTGTGCAATTAATGAAGCAGATTACACCCTAAAAACGGTATCTGAGGTAAAACAACTTCTACCAACGAATACTCTTACTCAGATTAACGGTAACCTCTTACTTAAAGCAAAAGTTACAGCAAACGATGAAACCGGAAATCTCTATAAATATATTTATGTAGAAGATGCAACCGGAGGTATCCGTATCAATATTAATAAGTTAAATCTTTACCAAGACGCTCGTTTTAAAGTAGGCAAAGAAATTTATATCAAGCTTAATGAGCTTTATATTGGTCGCGTGAATGGTGAAGTTCAACTTGGGCAACCATTTAATAACAACGTAGGGCAAATCGCAGAGAATGACGTCTATAAATTCTTCTTTGATGGTAAAAAGCCAGTTACTCCTGTTGTTGCGACTGAGAGAAAAATCTCTGAATTGACAACCGATGATGTAGGTAGATGGATTAAACTTAAAGGTTTACAGTTCATCGAAGATGATTTAGGTAAACCTTTCGCTGCGGGCTCACCAACGAACAGAACCCTTGAAGATTGTGAAGGAAATACCATCATTTTAAGAACAAGCAATTTTGCATCCTTTGCAGGAGCTGAAATCGATGGTGGAAAAGGTGATGTTTACGCGATCCTTTCTATTTTTAATGGTACTTACCAACTTTGGATTCCGAAGCAGGTTCATGCAGATCTTGACAATCCACGTTGTGATGGTACTGTTCCATTGTCATACGATGTTATATTCTCCGATGGGTTTGACACCCTAGCAGAGTGGACAGCTGTTAACGTGACGGGTGCTCAGGTTTGGGGGATTGCTACCTTTGGTAACCCTCGTCCAAGTGCAATTATGGACGGTAACAGACAACAGAATGAAGACTGGCTAGTCTCAAAAAAGATATCACTTGCTAACTGGACTGATGCTTTTGTATCTTTCGAAACTGATGGACGTTATAGTGGTAATCCGATGGAACTATACATTACCGAAAATTACACCGGTGCAGTTGCAACAACTACATGGGTGAAGTTAGATGCTGGTTTTGATACCGATCTGAACGCTTTCGGTGGTTTCGTAAGTTCGGGCAGAATTAACTTGAAGAATTATCTGAATAAAGAAGTTGTATTTGCTTTCAAATATACTTCGGCGCAAGGAGCTTCAACAACTTGGGAAGTGGATAACTTCGCGGTGAAGGGAGCTAAATAATCTTCTGGAATTCATAATTAAAAGGCTGTAGCATATCTGCAGCCTTTTTTGCTATATATATGGTTGTGCGAATGTTTTATCCTTTACCCTATGTTCAGTTCTATCTTCTATGTAACTATTATCTGATAATATGAAATAAAAAACCGCATTTCTGCGGCTAAAAAGTATTTCTAAATAAAATTGTTCAGTTAAAAATTAACTTCGTTAACTTCTTTTCCTCTTTGGAAGTTCATTGTTTTTTGGGCTCCTTTATAGGCCACATTCACGATGTTTATCTGTCTTGGAAACGTACTCAAAAGAATAGTATTTTTAATTCTTAAAGAACTAATATCACTAACACCTCCAGTTTCAAAATATACCCAAGTTGATTCACCATTAACTTGACTTCCTGTAAAAGTTAGCGTTTTGGCACTACCATTTACAAATAAATCGAAATTATTGTTGACGTATTTTTTCACTTCGGCTTCAAAACCTGCTGTATTGGGATTGATTTTAATAGCGTCAGAAATATGTTGTGTATTCATCTTGGTGGTAAGTTTCAGCGTTCTGCTGCCTTCCACATAATCTATCTTAGTCATAGAGGAATAGAAGTCTGCTGGTGCAAAACTTATCAACAGCATCAGTACCAAAACCCCTGCAACTTGTAGAAATTTATTCATTTTCTTATTCATCTCGTTAAAAAATGGTCAAATATAGTGCCAACTAGAAGTTAACATTAACGGCGTATTTATCGTAGAAAGCTTTTATATGAGCCACCGCATCGTCAGCAGAATCTACTATCCGATAAAGATTTAAATCTTCTTCGGAAATAAGCTTGTTTCTTAAGAGGGTGTTCTGAAACCACTCTAAAAGACCACTCCAAAATTCTGAACCGACTAGAACAATAGGGAATTTACCGATTTTATTAGTCTGGATGAGGGTGAGCGCTTCAGTTAATTCATCTAAAGTACCAAAACCTCCTGGCATGACGATAAATCCTTGAGAATATTTTACAAACATCACTTTCCGAACAAAAAAGTAATCGAAGTCCATGCTGTAGGGCTTGTCGATAAACGGGTTAAAATGCTGTTCGAATGGTAACTCGATGTTTAGGCCAATAGATTTCCCTCCACCTTCACGTGCACCTTTATTCCCGGCTTCCATAATTCCGGGACCTCCGCCGGTAATAACTCCAAAACCAATGTCTGTAATTTTATGTGCAATATCAACTGCCATTTGGTAATAAGGATCCTCTGGTGCTAAACGGGCTGAACCAAAAATAGAAACGCATGGTCCTATCTTCGCCAATTTTTCATAGCCGTCAACAAACTCCGCCATGATTTTAAACACCATCCAACTGTCTTTGGTAATGGTTTCGTCCCAGGTTTTATCAGAAAACGACCGTTGTACTTTCTGGTCGATTTCAAATTCATTTCCCGCGATTTCTCGCGTCATTCCTTTACCTCGGTTTATTTTGCTCATAATTTTTTCTATTTAAAAAATTTTTCAGCTTCAAGAACTGATTCTGGTCGACCTACATCTACTAAAGTGGCAGTGTGAACGTAACCTTTAATACTCTCTACATTCATAAGATCTAAATATTCCTCCATTATTGAGAATGTACCTCTTCGGATCATCTTATCAAATAATTTTGGATTAATACAATGTATTCCACTGAATGCAAATTGGCTGTACACGTCGTCGGCTACCTTTCTTTCTTCACCAGTCGAAATATTGATCCATCCTTTTAAAGTCAGCTCTTCATCAAACATTAACTTTCGGGAACTGTTACGTTCTGAAACAGCAAGCGTTACTAAATTAGAATTCTTTGTGTGATAATTAGCAAATTCCGAAATGTTGAGATCCGTAAGAATGTCAGTATTCATAATTAAAAAATCTCCGCTGTTTTCTAGAAAATGACGAGCAAATAGCAGTCCACCCCCTGTTTCTAGAAGTTGATCTTTCTCATCGGAAATTTCAATATTAGCTCCAAAATTAGAATTCGTAGCTAAAAATTTAACGATTTGTTCGCCGAAATGATGGATGTTGATCACAAAGTCATTAATGCCATGATTCTGCAAAAATTGAATATTTCTTTGCAGTAAGGTTATGCCATTGACTTTAGCTAGGGCTTTTGGGTGATGATCCGTGAAGGGTTTTAGACGGGTGCCTTTACCCGCGGCGAATAATAATGCTTTCATCGCTAGGTATTACGCCATTATGCGGTTTAATTGGGGTTGCTCATCATGCTGGAGTTTCACCTTAGCATTAGGAAATTGATCTTTAACGAACGCTGCGGTTTTCTCCGCACAATAAACTGAACGATGTTGCCCACCGGTACACCCGAAATTAATCTGAAGATGCTCAAAACCACGACTTAAGTAGTTTTCGATGCTTATAGAAATCATATTTTTCACCAATTCCAAGAATTTTGGCATCTCGGTTTGAGATTCCAGGTAATCTTGAACGGGTAGATCACAACCTGTTTGCGCTTTATACTCTTCAATACGTCCGGGATTCAAAATTCCGCGACAATCGAAAGTGAAGCCACCGCCGTTACCGGTTACGTCCTTTGGGATGCCTCCTTTTTTATAAGAAAAGCTATGTATGTCAATAATTAGACTCATTGTACAATGGTGTTATGATAAAGATGTTAACTGTTTGATTTTAAGATTAATGGGTGGTGAAGCTAAAGCCTGAATAATTTTGAATAATTCAGGATAGTTTTTCATTTCTTCCCACGCTAATGAAAAATTTTTCAGATTCTCAATGCCTAACTGTAAACTTGCGAGAAAATGTCCTTTACGCTGAATAAGCCCTCTAAAGCCGTAAGCACCAAGTACTTGTGAAAATCTAATGAATTTAAGAGGTTCTAACGAGTTTTTTAGTTCAGCTATGATTTGGTCATCATTCCATAAAGAATAATAGTACTCTAGCATTTCCTGTCTGAACTCTTCAGGGAAATTTGCCTTTGCCTGATAAAGAAAAGACACCACATCGTACATTAATGGGCCTTCCATAGCGCTTTGATAATCGATGAAGTAACAGCGGTTATCTTCGTCAACTAAAATATTTCTGGCTTGAAAATCCCGAATCATTAAGCCTCTTGGGTTTAGCTTTTCAAGGAATTGCGTTATTCTCTCAAATTCTTTTAGAAGTCGCGATTTATGATAAGCTATTTCTAATACATCAACGATGAAACTTTTAAAATAGAACAAATCATTGGTGATGGGAAATCTATCGTAAGATTCGTATTCAAAAGTTTTTGAATACTCTATTTTTCCCTGTGTTCGGACTTGCAGCTGATAAAGTTTTTCAAGTGTTTGCTTAACGAGCGATTTGGTAACAGAATTTAAGCCTTCGTTTGCAATGACTTCTGAAAGGGTTTGTTTGCCAAGAAATTCTTGTACATATTGGGAGCGATCATTAGAGACTGTAAATATCTTTGGAGTGTTAAGTCCCAGCTGTTCAAAAATTTCAGAAAAGTAGAGAAAGCTTTCGTTTTCAGCAAGATGCTGATTTTCAGTAACGATATATTGCTTCGAGGTCGTTGAAGCCAAATAATTTTTGCGGGCAGAACCACTTTGCGGCAGGAGCTCAAATTTTGAGGATGACGCTCCGGTAAAATCTTCGAAAAACTGCTTTGGTTGCTCCCCACTCATACTGTACAAATATAGTAAAATAGAATTTTTAAAGGTTATATTTGCAACATGTTTACTGATTTCAAGCCGGTATTAAAGATTCTTCTGCGCTTTGTGCTAATATATGTAGTATTGGTGTTTGGCTATCAGCTGTATCTCAATCAATATGAAAATGCAGGTCTAGACCCTATTTCTACATGGGTAGCAGAGCAAACAGTTTGGGTGCAGAATCACCTTAATTATACATCACATCTGCTTCCGGGTAAACCTTATATGGAAACGACATGGTTTTTTATCGATGGAGATTCCGTTTCTAGAATGGTTGAGGGCTGTAATGCGATTTCAGTAATGATTTTATTTTCGGCATTTATTTTTGCTTTCTATCAAGGTGTTAAAACTTTTGTTTTTGCTTTTTTAGGCATATTATTTTTACACCTCACCAATGTTGTACGGATTGCAGGCCTCAATATTCTTTTGGTGGAGATGCCTCAGTACAGTAAAATCGGCCACGATTATTTGTTTCCTGCGATAATTTATGGCAGTGTCATCGTACTTTGGTTGGTATGGATACAGTACTTTGCGCTTAAAAAACCTCGTCTTGAAACTGCTTAGAATTATTTTGATCATAACCTTAATTATAGGACTGATCGGTGTTCGCATGACAGAAGATGTTCTGTTCTACGATCCTTTTTTGGGATATTTTAAGTCTGCGGATGAAAATGCTGAGATGCCCAATTACGAATGGAGCAAGTTAATGGGGGGCTATCTCTTCAGGTTTTTGTTGAATCTAAGTATCTCCGTGGGATTAATTCAGTTAATCTTTCGGAATAAAAAATGGACAATACAGGCCGGAGTTTTAATCTTGCTGGTGTTTGGTTTTACCTTCCCGCTTTATCTTTATTGTATTTACACGGAATTTGAAGTTGGTTATTTGTTCTCGTTTTATATGAGAAGATTTGTCATTCAACCTTTAACATTGCTCTTAATCATTCCGCTTTTTTATTATCGAAAAGCCGTTTTAATCGATAGAGATTAAGCATTTCCCATGTTGTGTTTATTGACTTGCGAAATGGAATGTTCATTCCATTCTATTTTCTCGCGAAAAGGTTTTTGCCGGACTTGGCACTCAAACAATTGACAGATTTCACAAGAGAAAGGCTTACAATCATCCAAATGAAAATTGAATTCTACCTCTCGCTCTGCATGTTGTCCCAGTAAATCATACACCTTTTCCATTTCCTCATGGGCAGTCCTCAGTTCGAAATACCACGGTAGTGTTAAATGCGCATCAATATGGAGTCCGCTGCCGTGCTGCTGAATTCTCATGTTGTGTATATCGATCCATTGTGGTTTGCGGTTTTCGTTCAATACTACAGCTATTTTTTCGAGTAGCTGAACATCGGCTTCATCCATAATTCCACTTAATGCTTTGCGAATAATTTTGTAGCCAATGATAATGATGTAACCCCCAAACGCCAAGGCTACCGCAGCATCGATCCAATAAAGTTGGGTGAAGTAAACCAATATCATGCTTAAAACGACGCCAACTGTTGTTAAGGTGTCACTTTGCAGGTGTTTACCTGAACTTTGTAATACCAAAGAATTCTCTTGTACGCCTTTTTTATATGAAAGATACCCTAAAACGTAATTGATGATCGCTGTAATTGCGACTATTAAAATCCCCCAATCTAATTTTTCTGGAGTATTACCATGTAGTAGTGAATCGGCAGATTGCACAATAATGATAATTCCAGCAGAGACAATAAGCGCGCCCTCAATTCCGGAAGTAATAAATTCTGCCTTGCCATGACCATACGGATGATCGTCATCTTTTGGTTTTGCAGCAACGTACAACGAATATAGACCTAAAAAGGCTGCGATAATATTAACAATACTTTCCATAGCGTCACTAAACACCGCATCAGAATTGGTGATTTGCCACGCGATGAGTTTCCCCACAAAAAGGGTAATTCCTAGAATGGCAACCATCCTTTGGAAGCTGAAACTGTTAGAAGGTTTAGTGCTAGTATTTGGCATTGTTTGGATTGACGAGTTGTAAAAGTTTGAAGATTCTAATAAATAAAAAATGCTCACTTCGCGTGAGCATTATGTTTTAGATAAGTTTGTTTTCAAGCAGGTATTCTGCGATTTGCACCGCATTGGTGGCGGCCCCTTTTCGCAAATTATCAGCCACAATCCACATATTGAGGGTGTTGGGTTGTGAGCGGTCCCTTCTAATTCTTCCCACAAAAACTTCGTCTTTCCCTTCAGAATAAAGAGGCATAGGATATACCTTATTGTTAATGTCATCCATAACGATCACGCCCGGGGTTTCAGAAAGAATTTTTCGAACCTCATCAAGATCAAAATCGTTTTCGAATTCGATATTCACACTTTCAGAGTGTCCCCCTTGTACAGGAACTCTAACTGCCGTTGCTGAAAGATTAAAAGTATCATCACTTAAAATCTTTTTAGGCTCCGTCATCAGTTTTATTTCTTCCTTGGTGTAATCGTCTTCGGAGAAAACATCACATTGTGGCAATGCATTTTTAAAGATGTCGTAAGGATAAACTTTAGAAATATTTTCCTCTCCGAAAATTTCAGCATTTAATTGGTCGACGGCAGCTTTTCCTGTTCCGGTAACCGATTGGTAGGTTGATACAATAACTCTCTTAAGATTGTATTTTATATTTAATGGATGCAGCACCATGACCAACTGAATGGTTGAGCAGTTTGGATTGGCGATGATCTTATGTTCAGCAGTAAGTTCTTTAGCGTTAATTTCTGGGACAATCAATTTTTTATCTTCTTGCATGCGGAAGGCTGAAGAATTGTCAATGACCGTCGTCCCCACTTCCGCAAATTTTGGTGCGAATTCGAGGGAAGTGTTTCCGCCAGCTGAGAAAAGCGCAATTGACGGCTTCTTATCAATAGCTTCATCCATTGATACGATTGGATATTCTATCCCTTTATAACTGATTTTTTTACCTACAGATTTCTCAGAAGCTACTGGAATAAGTTCTGTAATTGGGAAATTTCTTTCCTCTAAAACCTTCAACATAACCTGGCCAACCAGACCCGTTGCGCCAACTACTGCTACTTTCATTAAATTTTAATATATCGTGTTAATTTTTTATGCTCCGAAGAGTCTGCTCCACTGGAACGCCCACAGCATAAGTGCGAGTGCTACAAACCCCATAATAACCCAGCTCATCTGTAGCTTGTCATTGGTTTTGAATTTCTTGTTAAGGATGGTTAATAAAACCGCTGAAACAATCATCGCGAAGGGGTGTTCTACATAAGTATTTCTGGCTGTAGAATCACTCATTAAAACTCCTGCTTCTGTTGCTGCCTTAAATCCTGGAGAGAAAAAGAACAACATAATCAGCCCTATTAAAGCCTGAAGATGGAAGAAAATCATGGTGAAAAGTGTCGACTTTCTCAACAGTTTTGAAATCTTTCCGGAGTAGCCAAACATGGTTACTAAAAGTGCTACTACAAATACTGCTGCAAGGAGCAAAATTAAATATGCAAAACCACGGTGAGCCTGAAGCATAATGTTAAAATCCATAATATTATTTTTTTATGAGCAAAGATAAAAAAAATCCCGGCGAGTTGCCGGGATTGGTTATTATAAATACTCTTCCGCTTAGAAAGAATACTTCATACCGAACATTGCAGTCCAAGTTGTAGATCTTGAGCTTGCAGGTCTGTAAGGCGCTTTAACAAGTTCGCTACCGTCTCTCAACATTGTGAAAGATGGATCTGGCGAAAGTGATCCTGCGCGGCTAAGGATAGCTGCACCGTAAGAACTTACAGTATAGTCTTGGATACCCCATTCAGAGTTTAACATGTTACCGAAGTTTAAGATATCAAGCGTTAGCTGGATTTTGTCTCCTTTTTGTACCATGTTAGAGAATAAGTTTTGTGACAAACGTACATCTACACGGTTTAACCAAGGTAAAAGGAATTCGTTACGTGGAAGGATTTGTCCTCTGTATTCCTCTAGACCATTGTCAGCGATAAACTGATCAAATGCTTCTCTTTGCTGATCTGCAGTGAACAGAATGGTTTGGTTAGCCCCTGAACCTGTAGTAATATTAGAGAACTTCATATCAGCAGTATTTCCAGGGATATAAAGCAAATCATTTGCTAATCCATCACCATTAACGTCGTTAGAGTAATAGTAAGAGAATCTACCTTGGTGAGCTCCTGAGTAATATACCCCGATAGTTGTACCAGACTGTTTGATATCGTAAGTTAAATTAGCAACTACTCTGTGAGGTACTGCATAATTAGAGATACTTAAGAAATCTTGGTTTGGAGAATCTACCACTGGTGAACCTAACCAAGAAGAGGATGCGTTAGATCCTGAGTTTGAAGAAACTTCTTCTGCTTGGCTATAAGTATAGAATGCAGACCCAGAGAATCCTTTCCATGATCTTAGATTAGCACCGAATGTTGCAGAGAATGCATAACCTTTAGTGTCGGTATTTGTAAGTATTGTTGCACTGTTCGCACCGATTGCAGAGTTAACTTGGTAAGATGCAGTTGTTGGGTAGTAAGCACGGTCTGCGTAAGTCATACGAACGTCAGAAGGCTTTCTGTTAGCACCATACTGGAACACTGCGTTAACATCTCTTGTATAAAGGATATCAGTTGTTAAAGTAACTGGTGAGTTAGGGATTTTATAATCAATACCTAAGCTAGATCTCCATACTGAAGGCATTTTGAAATCTTGATCAACAAGAGCGAAAGTATTTGGTGCTCCATCACGCGGAGTTTGGATAAATACATTTTCAGCACCAGCTGGAACGTTGTTCAAGTGATAATAGATATCCTGTGGCTGGAAGGTAACATTGTTGATCCATCCTGCTACTTGAGAGTAAGAAGTTGGCTCTACAGTATTCTGAAGTACCCCTGCATTAGTTGGCATGTTAGTTAACCAAACAAATGGTACACGTCCAGAGAAGATACCACTACCCCCACGGATTGTTAAAGTACGGTCTCCCATAACGTCGTAGTTGAACCCAAAACGTGGAGATAACATTACTTTAGAATTTGGCCACTCTCCAGAAGAGTAATTTTTAGGCTGACCATCCTGTCCTCTTAATACTAAAGCATCTATAGATGGGTTAGCAGTAAGATCATTTAAGTAGAATGGAAGTTCAGCACGTAAACCTACGGTAAAGTTGAATCTGTCGTTAAGAGAAATTTTATCCTGAATATAAGCCGAACCTAAACCAAAGTTAACTCTTGCATAAGTATCTTGACCTTCATATGGATAAGTAATACCAAACATGATTGGTGCAACTTCGTTAGCAGTACCAGTAGTTAAGAAATCTTCAACTGATGCATAACGGTAATAACCTGTTCCCATACGGGTGTAAGAGTTACCGAATTTTTGCATTTCATACGCAACCCCTCCAGTTAAAGTGTGTTTACCAGCAGTATAAGTTACATTGTTGATGATGGAGAAGTTATCGTTGATAACATCATTAAGGTAAGAGAAAAGTTCTGTACCGAAACTGATGTAGTTACCACCATTTGCTGAACCATCCCAGATGTCAACGAATGGGAAAAGCTGATCAGATGGGGTAGTTCTTAAATCTTGAATCTTTGAATAAGTGAATAATAACTTATTGGAAAGGTTAGAACTGAACGTTGAATTAAGTTCCGCAGTTAAAGACTGAACTTTGTTTTCTACGTTATAATTACCGTTCTCAAAAGTCATCGCTCTATCGCTCACACGTCCCCAAGAAGATCTAGGAGATGGACCTGAAGATGCATTAGCTACTTGCATTGAAGTCCCGTTAAGAATATTATAACGGATCGCAAATTTGTGCTGATCGTTAATATTCCAGTCTAAACGGGCTAAAAATTTATCGCCTTGTTGTACAGCTTCATCTGCGTATCCTTGGTATCTACCTGGATCATACCCCCAGCGGTTGATCAAGTGGTTTCTAACCGCGATTAAATCAGACTCACGTACTCTTGAGATGTTATTCGCTGGATCAGATACGCCATTCTGAGAAGCAGTCCAAAGGTTAGCGCCAGAAGCATTAGCTCCGGTAGCTGTTTCTCTTTCCGCACTTACAAAGAAGAATAATTTATTTTTAACGATAGGTCCACCAATTGTGAAACCGTTTGTCATTTGCCCACCGGATACTCTATCGAGTTTATTACCGTTGATTTTCCATCCGTTTAATTCTGTACCGTTATAGTAGCCGTAAAGTGAACCATGGAATTTGTTTGTACCTGATTTAGTAACTGCGTTAATCCCAGCTCCGGTGAAACCAGATTGAGTAACATCAAATGGTGCGATATTTACAGAGATTTCCTCGATTGCATCAAGAGAAATTGGCTGCGAGTTACCTCCAGGAAGTGGGTTTGAACTTAATCCAAAACCATTGTTAAAGTTAGCACCGTCAATTTGTAAGTTGTTGTAACGGGCATCACGGCCTGCGAAAGAGTTACCGCTCGCTTGAGGAGTAAGACGCGTAAATTCTGTAATACTTCTGTTTGCTTGTGGAAGCTCTTGGATTTGCTTAAGACCTACGTTAGTAGCAGCACCTGTTTTGTTTACATTTGTGCCACGAGCAGCTGTAAGAACTACTTCTGCGATGTTCTCGGTTTTTTCACCAAAAACTGGGTTTACTGTAAAAGGTTGTCCTAGTTCCAAGTAAACATCTTCATAAATGATTGGTTGCTCGGTACCAGAAGTGATTTCTACTCGGTAAGGACCACCAACACGCATGTTTGGGAGGTTAAACGCCCCTGAAGAGTTTGCTGTAGCGCTGTAAACAGTTCCAGACGGCAAGTGGGTTGCTGTAATTTTAGCTCCAGACGTTTGTTTACCATCACGAGTTGTAACAATACCGCTCATATTACTGGTGGTTACCTGTGCATGTACATTACCGTATCCAGCAAATGCAATAGCAGCAATAAGAACAGTTTTCTTGAATGTCAAATTCATGTTAACTTTAATTTAGATTTATTTAGAAATACTTTTTTGCAAAAATGAGTAAAATTTTTGGAATCATTATTAACAAAAGATTAATTTTTAAAATTTTGTTAAAAAAGTTTTAATATATTGTATTTCAATATTTTACGATTGGTGTTTAAATCTAAATTTGACGAATTTAAATTGCATTATTAACAAAATAAAATCCCCAAAACATGCTTCAACGCAACAATCACTTCGTTGCTTTCAAACTTAAATCGATGTTGGAAGCGGAATGGGTAAGGGCTCCGGCGGAGATAAAATCGACTCCTGTTTTAGCTATTTCTTTAAGCATTTCTCGGGTAATCCCGCCTGATGCTTCCGTTTCACATTTACCATTGATAAGTTTTACAGCTTTATGCATCGTTTGGACATCCATATTGTCGAGCATAATACGGTCTGCTCCAGCTTTAATCGCCTCCTCTACTTCCAAAAGATCTCGGGTTTCCACTTCCACTTTAAGCTTTTTTTTCGTCGATTTTAAATATTCTCGCGCCATTTTTACCGCTGCTGTAATACTTCCGTTGTAGTCAATGTGGTTGTCTTTCAGCATAATCATGTCGTAAAGACCATAACGATGATTGGTTCCGCCGCCAATTGCCACCGCCCATTTTTCGCAAATTCTGAAATTCGGGGTAGTTTTTCTGGTGTCGAGCAGTCGGGTTTTAGTGCCTAATAACCTCGAGTCCCAATCGTAGGTCATGGTAGCGATGCCACTCATGCGTTGCATACAATTTAAGACAAGTCTTTCGGTGGATAAGATCGATCTCGCACTGCCACTGACATAAAATGCAATATCTCCAACTTTTGCAGTTTCACCATCTTTGATGAGGACTTCAACCTCTAAATTTTTATCAAAATGTTTAAAGATAATTTCTGCCAGTTCCACTCCTGCTAATATGCAATCCTCTTTTACCAAAAGTTTAGCTTTTTGCTGAAGATCTTCAGGAATTGTGGCAAGTGTGGAATGGTCGCCATCTTGGATATCTTCTTCTAAGGCATTTTTAATGAACTGCTTAAGGGCTTTGTCGGTAATATAAGATGGTTTCTTCATGAGAAAATTTTATGCGTGTTCTTTTATAATCGGTTTTTCATTGCGACTCCATTCACTCCACGAGCCAATATATATTTTTGGGAGTTCAAGTCCTGCATGAGCAATGGCCAATAAGGTATGGCAAGCTGTTACGCCAGATCCACAATGTACTGCAGTTCGCCCTGTTGAACTTCGCCCCAACAATTCCTGATAAAGTAATCTCAGTTCTTCCGAGGATTTGAAAGTGCCATTTTCGTTTAAATTATTTTTGAATGGAATATTGACAGCGTTCGGAATATGTCCTGCTACTAGATCAATTGGTTCAGAAATCCCATGATAACGATCGGCTTCGCGGACATCGATTATTATAGCGTCGTCCTGTTGAGTTAATTTTTCAATTTCCTGGATATCGGCTAAGGGCAGTTTCCATTCATTTATAGTTATTTCTTTTACAGGATTTTTAACGGGAATTTTGTTGGAAAGTGGGATGTCGTTTTGTTTTGCAAAATATAACCCACCGTCCAGCACCCGAATATTTTCAAACCCGGCAGATCGCATCATCCACCAAAATCTTGCGGCAGCATTCGCACCAAATTGATCGTCGTAAACAACAACTTCAAAATTTTTCTCAATTCCCAACCTGGCTAAGAGTTTAGCAAACGCGTGAATGGATGGCAAAGGATGTCTTCCTCCATTTTTAGTATCAGAAGGGATTTCAGCTAAATCGTTATTAAGGTCAACATAATGTGCATCCGGGAGGTGTTCCTTCAAATACCGTTCATACGCACTAGGACCACTTCCAGCGTCTACAATGATAACATCTGGACGATCCATAATCGCACGAAATTCGTCGACTGAAATTAAGGGAGAGGAAGTCATTTAGCTTAAATCTTTGTTGTAAAAAGCACCTTTGTTCTTCTTCATCTCGATGGAATGTTTAATAATGAGATAAGAAACATTGACCAAATTACGAAGCTCTGAAAGCTGCGGAGACATTAGTGAATAATTGTAAAGTTCAGTTACTGCTTCATAAATTTCCCGCTGTTTTTTCTTGGCAAGTTTAAGTCGCTCGTTGCTTCTGACAATGCTCACCAAATCGCTCATCATTTCCTGGAGTTGTCGTCTCATATAGGAAATTAAGACCATTTCGTCTATCATTTTCATGCCTTCTTCATTCCATTCCGGAACGGCTTTTAAGTCTTCGAAATTAAAATCATTGATTTTTAGTAATTCAATGGTTTTAATCGCAGCGTTATGTCCAAAAACCAAACCTTCGAGAAGCGAATTTGACGCCAATCGATTGGCGCCATGAAGGCCAGAATTGGTACATTCTCCCACCGCAAAAAGGTTTTTGATAGAACTTTGGCCGTTCATATCCGTTTCTATGCCACCCATCAAATAATGACAGGCAGGAACAACCGGAATAAGTTGTTTGAAAGGATCAATTCCCTCGTCGAGACACTTCTGGTAGATATTGGGGAAGTGCTCTTTAAATTTTGTTTGATCCATTCCTCGGCAATCGAGTCCTACGTAGTCGTCACCGGAAATTTTAAGTTCGTTATCAATAGCTCTGGCAACGATGTCACGAGAAGCAAGTTCTTCACGCTCATCATATTTGTGCATGAATTTTTCTCCGTTTTTGGTGCGGAGTTTAGCGCCATCTCCACGGACTGCTTCGGAAATCAGAAACAGCATACCATCTCTTTTCGAAAACAACGCAGTCGGGTGAAACTGGTAATACTGCATATTCGAAACTTTCCCACGCGCACGATGTACGAAAGCGATTCCGTCCCCAGTTGCGATAACAGGGTTGGTGGTGTTTTTATAGACATGACCCGCACCACCTGTGGCAACCAAGGTTATTTTTGCGGTAATTTTTTTGATTTTCTTATGGGCTTCATCCAAAATGTAAGCGCCATAGCAATGGATGTCCTCTGTGTCGAGTTCTTTCCCGGGAAGGTGATGCTGTGTAATAAGGTCGATCACGTAATGATGATCCAACATCTCAATTTGAGGGCTTTTTCTGATGGTCTCTAAAAGTGCTCTTTCGATTTCTGCGCCGGTAATATCTTTATGATGAACAATGCGGTTTTCGGTATGGCCGCCTTCGCGACCGAGTTTAAAATCTCCGTCTTTTCCGGTATCGAAACGCGTTCCCCAATCAACCAATTCCTGAAATCTTGCGGGACCTTCTTTGATGACCATTTCCACCACTTCGAGTTTGTTTTCACCGTCGCCGGCGCGCATGGTATCGTCGATATGTTTCTGGAAGTTATCCTTATCAAAATCGGTCACCACTGCCAGTCCGCCCTGTGCATACTTGGTGTTGCTTTCATCCTCGTCTGATTTCGTCACGATGATGATTTTTGCAGAAGGGTCTTTTTCTGAAATTTTTATGGCGTATGAAAGGCCGGAAATGCCGGAGCCAATCACCAGTACGTCTGCTTTAATCATAAATTACATAAACTTAAATAGTTTTTCCTCAGGTTTGCGTACTTTTTTGAGGTTCTGAAAGTGGTCATCCTCAGCGCGATACCCCAGCGCTAATGTCACAGCGATGCTCTCTTTTTCTTGATTAATTTCGAGGATTTCTTCGAGGATTTCTTTTTTAAAGCCTTCCATGGGACAGGTATCCACCTTCTCCAGCGCTGCCGCAAACATTAGATTCCCCAACACGATATAACATTGTTTTTCTGCCCAGTGAGAAATTTCGTCCTGGTTGGGATTTTGGGTGTAGCCTTCAATGTTTTTTCGGAAAAGGGCGAGACTTTCAATAGAAACGTCGCGAACTTCGGAGATGTGGCGGAAGTAACCGTCGACATAATGTTCCTCCACTATCTTTTTTGATAAGATCAGTATTAAATGAGAACAAGTTGATATTTGAGAAGGGTTGTAATATCCTGAAATCAGTTTTTCTCTAATCTCTGGACTTTCGACAATAATGAGGCGGTAAGGCTGTAAGCCTAAAGAACTGGCCGATAATTTACCGGCTTGAAGAATGCGCATTAAAACTTCTTCGGAAACAGTTTTTTCCCTATCAAATTTTTTGACAGAATATCGATTTTGAAGTGCTTCCAGGTAGTTCATCTAACAAAGATAACAAAACTAAAGGTTTGAAATCTTCAATACCTTAGGATTATTAACCACCAAAAAGGTTGCCGTTCTGCTGGTTTTCAAAAAAAGAATCCGTTTCGAGTTTGGATGATTGCGACGCTTTTACCGCAAGTTGATCGCAGATTTGATTTTCCGGATGTCCCGCATGTCCCTTTATCCAGTGAAATGTTGGGTTGTGTATCTTCAATAGAGGTATAATCCGTTGCCAAAGATCCGGGTTTTTTACATTTTTAAATCCTCTCTTCACCCAGCCCGCAATCCAGTTTTGATTCACAGCATCGGAGACATATTTACTATCGGTAAAAATGTGGATGTCGTTGTCCGGGGATTTTAGCTTTTCGAGTGCGACAATAACGGCAAGAAGTTCCATCCTGTTGTTGGTGGTTAGCCTAAAACCTTTTGAAAAACGTCTTTCATATTGTTTTTCTGGAACTTTCATGACGATGCCATAACCTCCCTTGCCGGGATTTCCGCTGCAGGCCCCGTCCGTGTAAATTTCAATTCTTAAACTCATCTAGTTAAAACTGAAAATCATCGTCGTCATCGAAATCATTCATCGAAGAACCGGAAAGATTATTGCCTTTTGGAAGATCGAATGCCGCGCCTGGATCAATAGTCGCTCTGATTTTTTCAAAGCCTCCTGGACTATCCATCTGTGCAAAATTCGGAGAATCATATCCATTTCCGTATAAATCCAGATCGGCAAATTTTGCAATATTTTTAAAGAAGGACATCCTTACGTCGGCAGTAGCACCGTTACGGTGTTTTGCGATAATTAACTCCGCTTGATTTTCGGTAGAAGTTTCTGCACCGTCTTCGTCATTATCCCAAGTCGTAATTTTGTAATACTCCGGTCGGAAAATAAAGGATACGATATCCGCGTCCTGCTCAATCGCTCCAGATTCACGAAGGTCGGAAAGCTGTGGTCGTTTTCCCGGTCTTGTCTCAACACTACGGGAGAGCTGCGATAAAGCAATAACCGGTACGTTTAGTTCCTTCGCGATGGCTTTGAGGGAACGGGAAATGGTTGCGATTTCCTGTTCACGGTTACCAGCACCTTTTCCCGAATTTGCGGTCATCAGCTGAAGATAATCGACCATGATGATTTTTACACCATGCTGCATTACCAATCGACGACATTTCGCACGGAAATCGAATACCGAAAGAGACGGCGTTTCATCTATATATAACGGCGCATTTTCCAAGGCCGATACGTTAGAGAACAGTCTTTGCCATTCTTCATCACTCATTTGGCCCTTTCTTAATTTTTCAGACGAAATGCCGGTTTCAGAAGCAATCATTCGCGTAATTAACTGAACCGAAGCCATCTCAAGGGAGAATAAAGCTAAAGGAATTTGTGCTTCTACCGCAATGTTTCTTGCCATCGAAAGCAAAAATGCCGTTTTACCCATTGCCGGACGGGCCGCAATAATAATAAGGTCGGAATTTTGCCAACCCCCTGTTTCTTTATCTATGTCTTTAAAACCAGAAGGTACCCCAGATATTCCTTCTTTGTCTTTTAAAGATTTAATGGTTTCAATAGCCTGTTTTACTAAGGTATTCGCTGTATCGAATCCTTTTTTAATGGTTCCGTTTGTGATTTCGAAAAAAGATTGCTCGGCCTTGTCGAGAAGTTCGAAAACATCGGTTGATTCTTTATAAGAATTGTCGATAACATTCGCAGATACATTGATAAGACTTCTGAGAATATATTTCTCCAGGATGACTCGGACGTGATACTCAATATGTGCACTGGAAGAAACGCCCATCGTTAGATCGATGATGTAATGGTCGCCTCCGGCAAAACCTAGTTTTTCAGTCTTTTTTAGTTCCTGAATAACCGTCATTAAATCGACAGGGTGGTTTCCTTCATAGAGTTTGAGGATGGCACGAAATATTTCCTGATGTCTGGGATCGTAAAAAACTTCAGGAGAAAGAAGGTCGATAGAATAATCGAGTCCTTTTTTGTCTATTAAAAAAGTTCCTATCACCAGTTTTTCAAAATCTACTGCATTTGGCGGCATTTTACCGTCAGATATTGAAAGTTCACGGGCAAAATTTCCGTGCGTTAGTGATGATAAAGTCTCCTTCTGTGTCATAGGGCAAAGATAGTTTTTTTTAAAATCCTTCTTGAATTAGTAATCAACATTAATCTGTTGAGATCTGCTACTCCAATGATAAACAATTATTTATGCTGTTAATAAGTTGGAAACACTGCTTCTACCTTGAACGATAAATATTGGAATTTAATATTGCATTTTGCGCAGTTTCGGGTTCGTAGTGGCCACCAGAAGTGCAATAAGAACGGTCATGCTTCCACCAAAAATAACAGAACGAATCACCCCGAGGAGTTTTGCAGCCAAGCCGCTTTCAAACTGACCCATTTCATTGCTGGACATAATGAAAATTGAATTCACACTTAGCACGCGACCACGCAAATGATCAGGAGTTTTCAACTGTACAATGGTGCCGCGGATGACGACCGAAATACCATCCAACATTCCACTTAACATCAGAAATGCAAAAGACAGCCAATATAAGTTAGAAAATCCGAAACCAATAATGCAAAGGCCAAATCCCGCTACTGCAAAAAGTAAGATTTTACCCTGATTTTTCTTCAACGGTATAAAAGCCAACAGCGTAATAATGCACATTGATCCAGTATCAGATGCGGCATTTAAAAGTCCAAATCCTTCTGAACCGACTTTTAAGATATCAGAAGCAAATACCGGAATCATCGCCACCGCACCGCCGAAGAGAACGGCAAACATGTCCAGACAAAGAGCGCCGAGAATTTCTTTTGTTTTATAGATGTAAGAAATTCCTTCGCGCATACTCTTTACCACGCTGGTTTCTTTTGTAAGAATTTCTGACGGATGAGGATTCACGCCCCAGAAAAATAACGAAGCAAAAATCATCACCCCTGTCACCACTATTAAAGTACCGGAAATGTCGATCCAATGGATTAGAAAACCTCCAATAGCGTGTCCGCATACCGAAGCCGTAAGGAAAGTTGCTTGGTTAATGGTAATGGCGTTCGGGAGAACCTCGCGTGAAACAATTCTCGGTATCATGGAAGGAATAATCGGGCCTAAAAAAGCCCTGCAAAAACCAGTACAGAATATAATGGTGTAAATAAAATAAGAAATTTGAGTGTTGCTTAGATACAAAAATCCATCACCCCAGAAGGCAGGAATCATTAACATGCCGATAAGAAAAACGTAGAGATAATTACAGATAAGTAACAGCCTCTTCTTTTCTGAATTATCGATGATATGGCCGGCGTATAAAGCTGTTGACACTGCCGGAATTACTTCGGACAACCCAATTAATCCAATAGCAAAAGGATCTTTCGTTAACTGATAAATCCACCAGCCCATCAAAGTTGCGAGCATCCTAAATGAAAGAACCAGAAAAAAACGACCAGTCATTAAATTCCGGAATTCCGGAATTTTTAAAGTCGCTAAAGGCTGAAGTGAAATCATGCGCAAATGTAACAGTAGAAATCTGATTTTCAACTTGGCAACGACAATTTTTTATCGCTCTAAAAAAAATTATCTTTGAAGCATGAATTGGATCATCCTTATTATTGCCGGACTTTTTGAAACCGGATTTGCTGCCTGTCTCGGAAAAGCACAGGAAACCTCCGGTCGCGAAAGTTATTTCTGGTGGAGCGGATTTGTTGTTGCGCTGTTTTTAAGTATGTTCTTAATGTACAAGGCAATATCGTTAGGTAATAATCCAATACCTATTGGGACCGCTTATGCAGTATGGACCGGCATCGGCGCCGTTGGTGGCGTTTTGGCTGGTATTTTTCTATTTAACGAACCGGCGACGTTTTGGCGAATGTTTTTTGTTTGCACTTTAATCGCGTCGGTAGTGGGGCTAAAAGTAGTTAGTAATTAATCGACTTTTAAAGTGGAAAGAAAATCCCCTATTTTGCGGTCGTTTGCAAGTCTCGGTATTTTATTCTGTCCGCCCAGTTTCCCTTCGGATTTTGCATAGTCCTGAAAAGCATTTTTCCTCAACTTGCTAATGATAAGCGGTTGTAAAATATGGCCGGAAATTAAATCATCATAATACGTGTTTCGCTTTCGCATTTCTTCATCAAGATTTTTTCTAAATGCATCAAAGTCTTCCGGCTCCTTTTCAAATTCAATAAACCATTCGTGATAAGGTAAGCTTTGAGTGGGATTAACCTGTGGTGCTAAATGGAATTCTGTAATCTGAGCAGGAAACTTTTCTACAGTAGCCTTCATTGCTTCCTCCACTTCAAATGCAATAACATGTTCCCCAAAAGCTGAGGTGTAATGTTTCGTTCTGCCTGAAACGAGTACTCGGTATGGAGATTTGGTAATGAACCTTACAACATCGCCGATGGAATAAGCCCAGAGACCGGAATTAGTCGTAAGAATCAGCGCATAATCTTTATGAAGTTCCACATCCTTAAGTGTGAGTCTGCGAGCGTCTGGTTTTCCGAATTCTTCGAGCGGAATAAATTCATAGAAAATCCCATGGTTGGTTAAGAGAAGTAAACCTTCGTTTTTATAATCGTCCTGAAAGGCAAAAAAACCTTCGCTCGCCGGAAAAGTCTGAATGGTATCCACCGGCTTTCCGAGCAATTCATTCATTTTCTCGCGATAAGGCTCAAAATTAACGCCGCCTGTGATGATGAGTTGGAGATTTGGGAAAAGTTCAGTGATTTTTTTGCCGTTCCTTTCGATCAATTTCTCAAAATACATAATTAACCAAGGTGGTATTCCGGAGATTAACGTCATGTTTTCTTTCTCCGTTTCCTTAACGATTTCGTCCACTTTTGTTTCCCAGTCTTCAATTAGATTGGTTTTTAAACTCGGCAAACGGTTTTTCTGAAGATAGTTCGGGATATGGTGTGCAACAATTCCCGATAAACGGCCGGTTTTAATACCGTTAACTTCCTCTAATTCCGGACTTCCCTGCAAGAAAATCATTTTGCCTGCTACAAAATCGGAATTATTTTTCTGATTGATATAATGGAAAATTGCGCTTTGTGCAGCAGCAATCTGGAAAGGCATTCCCTCTTTGGAAATGGGGATGTACTTGGAGCCGGAAGTCGTTCCGGAGGTTTTTGCAAAATATTCCGGGGTGTCAGTCCAAAGAATATTACGTTGTCCTTTTTTTACTTTGTCGATGTAAGGACGCAGATCTTCATAGTCAGCAATAGGAACTTGATTCTGAAAATCATTGATATCTTTAATTTCCTCAAACCGATGTTCTCTCCCAAACAAAGTTTTTTCCGCAGTTTTTACCAACTCAAGTAGAAGTTTCTGTTGGTCGTCTACCGCATTATTTTTGAAAGTCTCCGTTTGCTGAACGTGCTTTTTAGCCCAGATCAGTGCAATTTTTTTCTTGATAAAATTTATCATAGTACAAATTTAGAGGAATTTGGCTGAAGTCTCCGAAATTATTTTTTTTATCAGGTGGAGTCAGTGTAAAATGGCGGACTGCTTATAGGTTACTTAGGATATTATAAAACATTATTTGGCTAAAAAATAAAACTGCTTCATACAGTATGAAGCAGTCTTTTTTTTCTTGTGATACTATAATTATCTGGTTGCGTTGGCAGTCCAGGTGTTTCCGTCTCTGCTGTAAAGAATTTTTAATTCGTTGTTATCAATTCTGATATAAGAAGTTGCGGTCGAACCAACATTAATTAGAGTGTTGTCTCCGGATTTTTCAAATTCAACGCCGTTCAAATCAGGGATTCCATCTGAGAATCTAAAGTTATACTTTGTCCCACTGGCAATCTTTGTCACAAAAACACTTCCGTTGTCTTTTGTTACGGTCGTTTGACCATCAAAATAAGAAAGATCTCCGCGATACGTACCTGCGAAAAAGTCGTTGTCGGCTGGATCGTCGTCTCTGTCACAAGACATTACCGAGGTTAGAGAAAAAATTAATAACAGTGCCCCGAGGAACCGTAAAGCATTCTTGATGCCTTTCTTCGAATTGGTTTTAGCAATTTCTTTCATAATGATAATTTTTAAGGGTTTTACCCGGTTCGGTTTCCAAATTACTTGCCATGCAATTTCTTTCGAGTGCGTTTTAACGAAGTTTTAATAGAATTATAACTCTTTTACATAAGGTTGAAGGTAAGTAGTGTAGGTTTAACCGCTTTATCAAATAATGATTAAATTTGTAACGCGTTAACGGTTTCGGAAGTCATCCGGAATCGTTTTTGCCGTTTATCGCATCGGCAATTATCCTTAATATATGCAGTTAAAAAATATCAGCGACAGCTTTTTGCCCGAAATGTTGAAAAATGAATTCGGCAGAGAAATTTTTCAACAATTAGACATCTCAGAGGCTATCACCATTAAAGGTCATGTAGGATCTTCGCCATCTGTTTTTGCGGCAGAATTGTTCCTAACCAGAAAAAAACATCAGCTCTTTCTCGTGGAAGACAAGGAAGAAGCGTTATATATTACCGCGGAGCTCGAGGATTTACTTGGAAAAGAAAATGTGCTTTATTTTCCGCCGACCCATCTAGAGCCTTATCAAATTGAGAAAACGCAGAATGCCAATCTGGTGTTGAGAACGGAAGTTCTTAATAAACTCAATGCTGATAAAAAACCCAAAGTTATCGTCGCGCCATTTGCTGGCCTATCGGAGAAAGTGCTGAAAAAGGAAGATTTCAGCGCGATTTCCCATCGAATTAAAACGGGGGAAAGTCTCGATTTTGATTTTACCGAAGAACTACTGCATCAATTTAATTTTCAGATGACTGACTTCGTGTCCGAACCAGGTGAGTTTTCGGTACGTGGTGGTATTGTAGATGTCTTCTCTTATTCCAATGAAGAGCCGTACCGGATTACCTTTTTCGGTAACGAAATTGAAAGCATCAAGACTTTTAATATTGAGACTCAACTTACCAATGCGAAGGTCGAGGAATTTCAGTTGGTTTCTAACATGAATTTTGCGGTGAAGGGCTCTAAGGTTCCACTCTTTGATTTATTGCCGAAAGAGACGGTGGTGATTAGTAAAAATGCATTTTTAGGGCTGAAACGGATCTCCAACTTCTTCGATAAAGCGCTGGAAAAATTCGAAACGCTTAGCAAAGACATTAAACATCAATCTCCGGACGAGTTATTTATTTCTGAAGAAGAATTTACCTCAAGTCTTCGTAAATTTAAGCATCTGGATTTCACCTTAGAAGGTTTGAAGTCATCCGAAGTAACCATACAACTAAACCAAACGCAACAGCCGAGTTTCCATAAAAATTTTGAATTACTAATCGAAGATCTGAAGGAAAAACGTGCTGCGGGTTTTAACCTCTGGATTTCTTTTTCAAGTGAAAAACAAAAAGAGAGGCTTGAATCGATTTTTGAAGAAATAATGGGAGCTGACGGTAATGATGAGGTTTCCAAAATACCGTTTAAAGCTTTTAAATCTGAACTTCACGAAGGTTTTACAGATCTCGAACATCAAATTTCGGTATATACCGATCATCAGATTTTCGATCGTTATCAAAGATTTAAATCTAAAAATTCTTTTGCGAAATCTGAACAACTGACGTTAAAAGATTTAATGCAAATGAAAGTGGGCGACTATATCACCCACATCGATCACGGCATCGGCAAATTCATGGGTTTGGTTAAAGTTAACAACGACGGAAAAGTTCAGGAGTGCTTTAAACTTGTTTATAAAAATGGCGATTTGCTCTACGTCAGTATTCATTCACTTCATAAAATCTCCAAATATAATGGTCCAGATGGTCGAGAAATTGTTTTGAGTAAACTCGGTTCTCCCGCTTGGAAAAATCTCAAACAAAAAACAAAGGCAAAAGTTAAGCAGATCGCATTTGATTTGATCAAACTATACGCTCAACGTAAAACTGCGAAAGGTTTTGCATTTAAGCCAGATTCCTATCTTCAAAATGAACTGGAAGCCAGTTTCTTATATGAAGACACTCCCGATCAGGAAAAGGCAACAATTGACGTAAAAAAAGATATGGAAAACGATACCGTGATGGATCGTTTGATTTGTGGAGACGTTGGATTCGGAAAAACCGAAATAGCAGTTCGGGCAGCCTTTAAAGCAGCGACCGATGGCAAGCAGGTCGCCATTTTAGTGCCGACGACGATCTTGGCATTCCAGCATTACCGAAGTTTCAAAGAAAGGTTAAAAGATTTTCCGGTTACGATTTCTTATTTGAATCGTTTCCGTACTGCTAAGCAAAAGTCGGAAACAAAAGAAGGTCTAAAAAATGGTAAAATTGATATCGTTATCGGAACGCACCAATTGGTCGGGAAAGATATCGAGTTTAAAGATTTAGGGTTATTGATTATTGATGAGGAGCATAAATTCGGAGTTTCTGTAAAAGACAAACTGAAGACGCTTAAAAGTAATATTGATACGCTTACCTTAACCGCAACGCCTATTCCACGAACTTTGCAGTTTTCGCTAATGACTGCAAGAGATTTATCGGTTATCAAAACCCCGCCGCCAAACCGCCAACCCGTGGAAACGAGTATAGTAGGCTTTAATGAAGAGATCATCCGCGATGCTATTTCGTACGAATTACAGCGCGACGGACAGGTTTATTTCATCAATAATCGAATTGAAAACCTTAAAGATATCGCAGGGTTAATTCAACGGCTCGTTCCGGATGCAAAGGTCATCACCGGACACGGACAAATGGATGGGAAGCAACTCGAAAGAAATGTACTCGACTTTATGGAGGGCAAGTACGACGTCTTAGTTTCTACAACTATTGTTGAAAGTGGAGTAGATGTCCCGAATGCAAATACCATGTTTATCAACGACGCACAACGTTTCGGGATGGCAGATTTGCACCAGATGCGTGGTCGTGTAGGTCGAAGCAACCGGAAGGCTTTCTGTTATTTAATTACGCCGCCTTTCGATATGATGACTTCAGACGCACGTAAAAGGTTGGAAGCAATTGAGCAATTTTCGGATCTTGGAAGCGGATTCCAGATTGCGATGAAAGATTTGGAAATTCGTGGTGCCGGAGATTTGTTGGGAGGCGAACAAAGTGGATTTATCAATGAAATGGGCTTTGATACTTACCAAAAAGTCATGCAGGAGGCTCTTGAAGAACTTCAAAATGAAGAAGAATTCGAGAATTTATTTGATAATGAGGCAGATCGAAGAAAACTTTTCAAATCCAACAAAGAAGTGAATATCGATACCGATCTGGAGTTGATGTTGCCGGATTCTTACGTGCAAAGTATTGAAGAGCGTTTGTCATTATATCAAAAACTCGCAGAAATTGAAAGTAAAGCTGATCTTCAGATTTTCGAGAACGAGCTTAAAGACCGTTTTGGCAATCTTCCACAAGAAGCTAAAAACTTGTTAAAGTCGGTGGAATTAAAATGGCTAGCGGCAGAAATTGGTTTTGATCGCATCATTGTAAAAAGTGGTGTTTTTCTTGGGTATTTCCCGGCAAATCCTCAGGATAGATTTTATCAAAGTGAGAAATTTCGAAATATCATTACATATCTTACCTCAAACCCCGCTGAAGCAACCCTCAAGGAAAAGCAAAGTAAGGATGGCAACCAGTTGATGATGCGGAAGGAGAATGTTAAAAATGTCGATCAGGTTACAGACGTTCTCGAACGAATATTAGGCAAATAAAGTTTTAATTTGAAGTAAATTCAAAGCAAGAAATCATGAAATACCTCATTATAGGTTTAGGAAATAAGGGTGACGAGTACACCGAAACCCGTCATAATATTGGCTTTAAAGTCGCTGAAAAAATCGCATCTGAACTGGAGGCACCTTTCAAAACGGCCAATTTTGGTTGGCTGGCCGAGGGCAAATATAAAGGTCGAAAGGTTTTAATTTTGAAGCCGGATACTTATATGAATCTTTCGGGGAAAGCAATCAAGTTCTGGATGCAGAAAGAAAACATTCCTTTGGAAAATATAATGGTGGTCACTGATGATTTAGCTTTGCCATTCGGGACTCTCCGCATGAAGATGAAAGGTTCGGATGCAGGACATAATGGCCTGAAAAGTATCCAAAATGAACTTCAAACTCAAAATTATCCTCGTCTACGATTCGGTATTTCTGCCGATTTTTCGGAAGGCAAACAGGTTGATTATGTTTTGGGAAAATGGACCGAAGAGGAAAAAGAAAAACTTCCCGAAAGAATCGAGAAGTTTTCTAAGGCCTGTTTGTCATTTGTATTCGCGGGAATCCAGAATACCATGACTGCTTTTAACGGTAAATAATTACAACCAGGTTACAATACCGCTCTCTACGCAGTAGTTGGCACCAACGATTTTAATTTTACCTTCATCTTCCAATTTCTTTAAGGTAGAACTTTGCTTGCGAATTTCTTCGATATTCTTCTGGATATTGCAAATATTTAGACGCTCTAGCAAATCTTCATTTTTCGACGTCCGTTCTTCTCCTTCTTTAATTACTTTATTAATGCACGTGTCAAAGTGAGAAATAAGGTGGTTCAGGTTGTCCATTCCCATTCCTTCGATTTGTGCAGCATCCAGTCCGCCTTTCAGTGCACCACATTTACTGTGACCTAAAACAACAACTAGTTTAGATCCCGCTACATTACAACCGAACTCCATGGATCCTAATATATCTTGGTTTACAAAGTTACCTGCAATTCTTACAGAGAAGATATCTCCTAAACCTTGGTCGAAGATTAATTCTGCAGAAGTACGGCTGTCAATACAACTAAGAATTACAGCGAAAGGCCATTGACCTTCACGGGTGTCATTAACTTGCTCTAATAAGTTTCTGTTTACTTTTAGGTTGTTCACAAAGCGCTCGTTCCCTTCCTTTAAGAATTGTAATGCTTTGTCTGGAGTAATTGTTGATTGGGTTTCTGAGGTATGTGCTTTCATTTTATTGATATTTTGTAGTGGCATTAGCCTGATTTTATGTTTATTTTAATTTTTTGATGTCTTTACATCGCTTTTCTGTGGTTGATGGTGATATGAGAATGCTGGTTAGAGGCATAATCGTTATAATTGGTTTGGAAGCCCATCAATTCTACTTGTATATCTTCTTCCTTTGCACGAATATTAGCAAACTCCTGAATCATTTCTACAACATCTGAAGTGATATAAGAGGTAGAAGTAGCATCAACAGTAACTTTCGAGCCAGGCTGAACATTTTTAAGTGTTTTCTTTATTGCAGCCTTGTTAAGGAAAGAAACTTCTTCAGCAAGTTTAATTGTAATTTCGTCGGCTTCCTCCAATTCTTCACGGCTGTAGTAATAGGCTCTCTTCATATTCCCTTGCAAGATAAAGAAAATGGCTATGGCAAGACCAATCCCCACTCCTGTCAATAAATCCGTAAACACAACGGCTAAAATCGTTGCAATAAAAGGGATATACTGATATTTACCTTTCTGGATGAAATGTTTTAGCTTATCCGGACTTGCTAACTTATAACCTACTAAAAGAAGTACCGCAGCAAGTGTCGCTAATGGAATTAGGTTCAGAATAAAAGGTATACTCAATACACACACCAACAATAATATACCATGGATAATGGTTGAAACCTTCGAGGTAGCACCTGCATTAGCATTTGCGGAACTTCTTACCACTACCGAAGTAATTGGTAAACCACCAATCATGGAACTTACAAGGTTTCCGATTCCCTGGGCGCGAAGTTCTAAGTTAGTGTCAGTTATTCTTCTTTGTTTATCCAAGCGGTCAGAAGCTTCAATACACAGTAAGGTTTCAATAGAAGCGACAATTGCGATGGTAGCACCGATAATCCATACTTGTGGATTTGCAAATCCGCTAAAATCTGGCATTGTTACCAATGCTGCGAATTCTGCTGCATTTGTTGGAACTGGTAACACTACTAGATGATCTGCGGAAATCGCCAAATTGCTACCTGTCATCTTAAAGAATTCGTTAAGCAGAATTCCTACAATTACAGCCACGAGTGCTCCAGGTAAAAGTTTAAGTTTCTTTAATGCCGGAATTTTATCCCAAGCCAGCAGAATTGCAAGTGATACAACGGTAACAATAATAGCTCCCGGATGCATTGCGGCAATTACATTTCCGATATAGGCACTGATATTTTCTAATGCAAAACCATGCTCAAATACCCGTTCGCTACTGAAGGAACTTGCATCGTAACCCAGTGCGTGCGGAATTTGCTTCAAAATAATAATTACCCCGATACCGGCCAACATCCCTTCAATAACGCTGTTCGGGAAGTAATTAGAGATACTACCTGCTCGGAGGAAACCCATCCCTATTTGAATGATTCCAGCTATTAAACCTGCGCATAAGAAAAGTTCGAATGCGCCAAGTTCAGTAATGGCAGATAACACGATTGCAGCTAAACCAGCTGCGGGTCCGGAAACCGAAATATTAGAATTGGATATAGCTCCGATAACAATACCCCCAATAATACCTGCAATAATACCGGAAAGTGGTGGTGCGCCGGAAGCAAGTGCAATACCTAAACATAAAGGAAGCGCTACAAGGAATACAACTACTCCTGAAGGAAAATTTTCTTTGATCCCTCCAATCAAATTTGTGGATTTTTTCATTTTTATTTACGATGAAAACATGGTTAGTGACCGCATTAGAGAATTCTCTATACAGCTATAACCGTTAGAATTTAAATTTTTAAACAGCAGAACAACTCAGATTATTGAAAAATGAGCACAATTGTCCTATTGAACACAAAAAATCTAAAATTCGGGAGGGGGAGAAATAACGTTCTGATAAGGCGAAGATGCCAAATTTTCATCTGCTGACAGGAATGCTTTTGCAGTGTTAGCAGAATGACTGAACTTTAAGAAGTCATGAACATTTAAGGTTTGAGGAATTGTTTTTTCAGAAAATGTAACCGAAGAAGTATGGGTTTCCTCTTCTGAAACAATCACATTGGTTTGAGGCAATTCTACATCAAAAACCAGCGCGATAGTTGGCGCGGCCATAAAGTTGATGAATATTGCAAGAACCAATATGTTCCAAAAATGTTTCACTAATAAATTTTATTTTTGAGTTGCAAATATACTATGATTGGTTAAAACGACAAAAAACATTATAGATTTTGACTAAATATTAACAAAGATTAATACTTCGTATCTATAATTGTAGGTTGGGGTTTTGGGTTCGGCTCATCATCCAGCTTGAGTTGGTGAGGTCATAAACTTTTTGGATGTCAGATAAGATGCATTCGTAATCGATTTCCAGATCTATTAATTCGCCTGTTTTCATATTAAAGATAAGACCATGAACAATCGGATAATGATCTACAATATAGCGCTCCTGTACACAGGCCATTTTAATAATATTGATGCATTGCTCCTGAACATTTAGTTCTACAAGTCGATCATAACGTTGATGTTCATCTTCAATTTTATCAAGTTCAGCTTGGTGCAGGCGATAAACGTCTCTAATCAGTCTTAACCAGGGATTCAACAGACCCAGATCTTCCGGTGTCATCGCGGCTTTCACGCCTCCGCAACCGTAATGCCCGCACACAATAATATGTTTAACCTTAAGATGTTCTACCGCATATTGTATTACCGCGGTTGAATTCATGTCCAGGGTGTTAACCACGTTCGCAACATTTCTGTGCACGAATACTTCCCCGGGTTTCATGCCCATTAGTTCTTCCGCAGTGGCGCGACTGTCGGAGCAGCCAATGTAAAGATAATCGGGAGTTTGCCCTTGGGCTAACTTCGTAAAAAAATCAGGATCAGTAGAAGTTTTTTCAGTAATCCATTTTTTATTGTTATCGAATATACTTTTATATTTGGTCATGAAAAGAAGTTGCGATTTAAGACTAAATTTATTGTTTGAAACTTGTGACAAATATAATTATTATGATTTTTAATTGTGTTATATCACTGATTATTTGATGTATTTGCTCTTTTACGAAAAAAGATGTATATTTGCACTCGGATTTACGGATAAAAATGAAAAGGCCTTCGCAAGAATGCCTTTTTTCGTAACTCAAATCAGAATATGGAATTTAGGAACAAAATAGAGGAGTTGCTTCAGGCATTTCTTAATGAAAGGGAAGATTTATTTCTAATCGATTTAAAGTTTTCCGCAGGCGACGACATTACGGTAATTCTCGACGGCGATCACGGAGTTACGCTTCAAGATTGTTTAGATGCCAGTCGTGCAATTGAGTTTAATATGGATCGGGAGGAGCATGATTTTTCTCTGCAGGTAATGAGTGCCGGACTTAGCGAACCTTTAAAAACCCCTAGGCAGTTCCGCAAAAATTTGGGGCGAGAGGTAGAGATTTTGCTTGCGGATGATACCAATGTGGAAGGAGAACTTTCTGCGGTAGATGAAGATAAGATCACCCTAACTTTAAGATATCGAAAGCCAAAAGAAATTGGCAAAGGTAAAGTGGATGTGGTAGAGGAGAAGGAAATTCCTTATTCAGAAATAAAAAAAGCACTAGTAGCAATAAAATTTTAATTAACTAAAGAGAGTAACTGCTTGACAGCCTACTCACTACTTATTACTTATATATATGGACGGTTTAGCACTGATTGAAGCATTTGGCGATTTCAAAGAAGAAAAAAGCATCAGTAAGATTGACCTCATGGCGATTATTGAAGACGCCTTGAAAACATTACTGAGAAAAAGATTCGATTCCGATGATCACTTTGATGTGATTGTAAACCCAGATAAAGGAGATTTTCAAATTTTTCTTAATAAAGTTATTGTAGAAGATGATATGTCTGAAGATGATGACTTGGAAATTGAAATTTCTGAAGCAAAAAAAATCGATCCAACCTTCGAAGTTGGTGAAGATTATACGGTAGAGATCCCAATTGAGCAATTAGGAAGAAGAAGTATTCTTACTTTGAAGCAGATTTTGGCTACAAAACTTCAGGAGCACAACAATGCGATGCTTTACGAGCAATTCCGTGATAAAATCGGCGAGATTGTTGTAGGAGAGGTTCACCACATCCGTCACAAGCATGTTATATTGTTAGATGATGAGGATAACGAATTTATTTTGCCAAAAGAAAATCAAATTCCGTCAGATTTCTTCAAGAAAGGCGAAAATGTTCGTGCTATTGTAGAAAGTGTAGATTTCAAAGGTGCAAAACCACAGATTATAGTTTCCAGAACTGCTCCAAAGTTTTTAGAGAAATTGTTAGAGCTGGAGATTCCGGAGATTCAAGATGGTACTATTATCTTGAAAAAAGTGGTAAGAATCCCGGGTGAAAAAGCAAAAATCGCCGTTGATGCATACGATGATCGTATTGATCCGGTTGGTGCTTGTGTGGGAGTAAAAGGTTCTCGTATTCATGGAGTAGTGCGCGAATTGAAAAACGAAAACATAGATGTGATCCAATATTCTAAGAATCCTGAAATTATGGTGAAGAGAGCTTTAGGAAACATTACCGTCAATAAAATTGAGATTAACGAAGACACCCAATACGCTTTAGTCTATACACCGGTTGATGAGATTTCTCGAGTGATTGGTAAACAAGGACAAAATATTCGTTTGGCTTCTTGGTTAAGTGGGTATGAAATCGATGTTTACAGAGAGGCAAGCGAGGATGACGATGTGGAATTGAAAGAATTTGCCGGTACTGATGAAGGTGATATTGAACAGTGGATTATCGATGAGTTCGAAAAAGTTGGTTTAACAACTGCGAAAAGCGTATTAGACAAGGATACTGATGCATTATTAAATATGGTAGATCTCGAAGAAGAAACCATCGAAGAAGTGAAGCAGATCCTTAAGGAAGAATTTGAAGACTAACTTCAAAATAATGGTGTAACGTTAAAATACGTTAACTTTACAGAAAAATAAAATAAAAAGTATAAATCATACATGCCCAAAATTAGATTAAACAAAGCGGTCAAGGAATTTAATATTTCGATGTCGAGGCTGGTAGAATTTCTTCAGTCTAAGGGAATCGAAGTGGAAAGTAACCCGAACGCTCAATTGGAAGAATCGGCATATTCTGCATTAAAAGCGGAGTTCGCAAAGGATGGTGAGCAAAGAAAAGCTTCCCATGAAGTGGTGATGATCAAAGTTCCGGAAGAAAAACTGGAGATCGAACCATCAAAACCTGAGGTAATCAGAGCGAGAAATACCGCAAGACCTGAAACCAAAGTTTTGGGCAAAATTGACTTAGAAACCAATAAGCCAGAAACTCCTCAGGAAAAACAACCGGAACCGGAAGCGAAACCTAAGGAAGAGGAAAAACCGGAAACTCCTGTCGCTACAGAAAAACCAGGTTTTAAAGTTCTGGATAAAATAGACCTTTCACAGATCGAGAGCAACAAACCGCGATCAGCTAAGAAAGAACAACCGGCTGCACAGGAAGCGAAACCTGCAGAAACTCCTGCAGAACCCGTAGTACCTAAAGCTGATACTCCAGTTCAGGAAACTTCAACCGAAGCACCTAAAACTCCTGAATCTACAGAGCCGGAAAAAATCGAAACAGTTTATCAAAAGCTTGATGGAGTTAAAATTCTGAAAGAAAAAATTGACCTTTCTCAGTTCGATAAAAAACCTTCTAGCGGTTCAACTGCTAAGAAGAAAAGAAAAAGAATCGAGAAGCCCGCAACTCCGGGTGCTGCTGGTACTAACCAACAGCAAGGACAAGGTAACCGCCCGCAAGGTCAGGGTGGTAATCGTGGAGGTCAGGGTGGTAATCGTCCGGGATTTCAAGGAGGTGGTAACAACGCCAATAAAAAAGGAGGTAGCCGAAGAGGCGCTCCTACGATGCCGGTAGAACTTACTGACGAGCAGGTTAAAAATCAAATTAAAGAAACCCTTGAGAAGCTTACCAATAAAGGTGGGAAAAATAAGGGCGCGAAGTATAGAAAAGAGAAAAGAGTTTTCAGACGTGAGCAGGACGAGCTTCAGCAGGAAATGGATGCAGCGGACAGAACTCTTAAAGTGACAGAGTTTATCACTGTAGGTGAATTAGCTAGCTTGATGAATGTAAGTCCAACAGAAGTAATCTCAGCATGTTTCTCCCTTGGTGTTATGGTAACCATGAACCAGCGTTTAGAAGCTGATACCCTACTTCTTGTAGCCGACGAATTTGGTTACAAAATCGAGTTTTCTGATGCTGATTTAGAAGAGTCAGCGGTTGAAGAAGATGTGGACAATGAAGAGGATTTGGTGCCGAGAGCGCCGGTAGTAACTGTTATGGGTCACGTTGACCACGGTAAAACTTCCCTACTCGACTATATTAGAAAAACCAATGTAATTGCCGGAGAATCTGGAGGTATTACCCAGCACATCGGTGCCTATAATGTACAGTTGGAGAACGGACAAAGAATTACATTCTTAGACACCCCAGGTCACGAGGCCTTTACGGCGATGCGTGCGCGTGGTGCACAGATTACCGACTTGGCAATTATCGTAATTGCTGCGGATGATGATGTAATGCCACAGACTAAGGAAGCTATTTCTCACGCTCAGGCAGCGGGGGTTCCGATGATTATTGCGTTAAACAAAGTTGATAAACCAAACTCGAATCCGGATAATATTCGTCAGCAACTATCATCAATGAATGTACTTGTTGAGGAGTGGGGTGGCAACGTTCAGTCTCAGGAAGTCTCGGCGAAGTTTGGTAATAATATGGATGCTTTACTGGATAAAGTTTTGTTACAGGCAGAAATGTTAGAGTTAAAAGCGAATCCAAATAAAAAAGCACAGGGGGTTGTTATTGAAGCTTCACTAGATAAAGGGAGAGGTTATATTTCGACAATTTTAGTTCAAAGTGGAACGCTTAAAGTTGGAGATTACGTACTTGCAGGTAAAAACCATGGTAAGGTTAAAGCAATGCTTGACGAACGTGGTAAGCCGTTAGAAAGTGCAGGTCCATCAATTCCGGTTACGATTTTAGGTCTTGATGGTGCTCCAACCGCAGGGGATAAATTCCGTGTTTATGAAGACGAGCGTGAAGCGAAATCTATCGCGACCAAGCGTGAACAACTTCAGAGAGAGCAATCGATCAGAACCAAAAAACACCTTACACTTGATGAACTGGGGCGAAGAATTGCACTTGGAGACTTCAAAGAACTTAACATTATTCTTAAAGGGGATGTGGACGGTTCGGTTGAAGCACTTTCCGATCAGTTGCAAAGTCTCTCTACTCCGGAAATCAGCGTGAATATCATCCACAAAGGAGTGGGTCAAATTACAGAGTCCGATGTCCTTCTTGCAGCAGCATCTGATGCCATTATGATCGGATTTAATGTAAGAGCTGGTGTTAATGCTAAAGATCTTGCAGATAAGGAAGAAATCGAAATCAGAACTTACTCTGTAATCTACGCAGCGATTGATGATGTTAAAGAAGCGATGGAAGGAATGCTTTCTCCTGAGATTAAAGAACAAGTTATTGGTAATGTTGAGATCCGTGAGGTATTTAAAATATCCAAAGTTGGTTCTATCGCTGGTTGTATGGTATTAACAGGAAAAGTTACCCGAAACTCAAAAATAAGACTGCTTCGTGATGGTATTGTGAAGTTCGATGGGGAACTTGAAAGTTTAAAACGCTTCAAAGATGATGTTAAAGAAGTTACCAAGGGATATGAATGTGGTCTTAACATTAAAGGTTACAATGATATCGAAGTTGGTGATATTTTAGAGGTGTATGAAGAGGTAGCTGTGAAGAAAAAACTGAAATAATTATAAAAATTAGATAAAAGACCTGCTTATGCAGGTCTTTTTTTATATCAATATTTAATTTATAACAATTCTAAATAATAATAATTCGTTAACAAATTCATAAAAAGTTAACATTTTAATAACATAAAATTTGAAAAAAGTTAATTAATTCTCAAATTGATTTAAAAATCCTTAAAAATCTCATATTTCATTACATGAATATTATTGATTATATGTGTTTATGTCTGGTTTTGTTGTTTTATAACTAAATAAAAATTAACATATTTGCGAACATAATATTAAAAGTGTAAGTATGAATGTGAAATTAAAAATTCTAAGTATTGGTGCTGCTTTCTTCGTGGCTCAAAGCTTATCAGCGCAGGTTGATTCGGCTAGGACAAGAGACATTGAAGAAGTGGTAGTGGTGGGGTATGGTACCCAAAAGAAGTCGGACGTTACTTCCTCTGTTAGTGTGGTTACAGGTGAGGAAATAGCAAACTTGAATACGCCAACTTTCGAAGCCCAACTTGCGGGTCGTTCTTCTGGGGTGCAGGTCGTAGCTAGTTCGGGTGATATTGGTAGAGCGCCAACGGTACGTATCCGTGGGGTTAACTCCATTTCATCTGGTACAAGTCCACTTTATGTTGTCGATGGTGTTCCAATCTTCTCGGGTGATACCGGTGGTGGTAATACCTATGCGAACGCGTTGGCTGATATCAACCCTTCCGATATCGAAACGATGACGGTGCTTAAGGATGGTGCAGCAACAGCAATCTATGGTTCACGGGCAGCAAACGGGGTTATCTTAATCACGACTAAAAAGGGTAAAAATGGACGTTTCTCAGTGAACTATAATAACCAGTTCAGTATTGCTCGAGTAGTTGAGAAGTTTGATCTGTTGCAGACTCCCGACTTCCTAACAATCTCTAATGAAAAAGCTGCAGCCGCAGGTACAGTTTGGGCAGCCGGAAACGAGTTTAATACTGATTGGCAAGATGCTGTTTTAAGAACTGGTACTCAGACGGATCATTTCTTGTCCATGACAGGCGGTCTTGGAAAAGGTAATTATTATGCGTCTTTGGGTTACACCAATCAAGAGGGGGTTATTAAGCCGAATGAGATGGAAAGAATCTCCCTTAGAATGAATGCTGACCAAAAAGTGACTGATTGGTTTAAATTAACAACTAGCTTGTCCTACACCGAAACAAACTACAAAGGTTTGAACAACGGATATAACAGTATTTCTGGGGCAATGTTTAGTGCTTTACGTCAGCACCCTAACACTCCTATTTATGACCCTAGTACTCCAACAGGATATAACATCTACACTGCAGGTACGGTAAGTAGAGTTGGACAGTGGGATAACTTAATCCCAATCACCAGTGATTTGACCAACATTGCATATATTGTAAATAATAACAAGTACTCTTCTGCACTAACACGATTTATTGGTAGCGTTGCTGGAGAGGTTGAGATTACAGATTGGTTAGATTATAAACTTCAAGTGAGTAAAGACCGTTCGGTAACTACTGGCTTCCTTTATTGGAATAGAGTTCACGGTGATGGTTTCTCTCGTGGGGGATATATTGATAACAACTATTTGAATCTTGATCGCTGGAACATCCAGAATATCTTAAACTTTAATAAAAGTTTTGGTTCTCACAACGTGAATGTAGTATTAGTTAACGAATATCAAAAACAGCGTTCTAATTCATTCTATGCTGATGGACAAGGGTTATCCTCTGACTTCTTCGGAGACGTTGGGGTAATCTCAGGATCTTACGCAACTCAGTATTCAGGTGGAGGAACAACAGAGAATGGTTTAATTTCTTATGCAGCGAGATTAAGCTACAACTTTGCTAACAAATATTTTGTACAAGGTACGATCCGTCGTGATGGATTGTCTGCTTTACCAACAGCTAATAAGTGGGGTAACTTCCCTGGAGTGTCAGTAGGTTGGACAGTTTCTAATGAGAACTTCTTGCAGGATAATGAAACATTGTCAGAATTCAAACTTAGAGCATCTTATGGTAAAGTAGGTAATACTGATATCGGTAACTATCCATACTTAGGTTTGTATAACAGTTTCAAATATGCGGACTATAACGGTATCGGTTATTCACAAGCAGGTAATGATCAGTTAAAGTGGGAAACCAACACAAAAACTAACTTTGGAGCCGATTTCGGTTTCTTGAATAACAGAATTACTTTCAGTGCTGATTACTTTATCAACGAAAATGACGGGTTGATCCTTGCAGTGCCATTATCTCCATCTTTAGGGGTTCCGGGTAACTCAATCAATAAGAATATTGGTAGCATGGAAAACCGTGGTTTCGAATTCATGGCAAATGCTGATATAGTTAAATCACAAGATTTCACATGGAGTATTGGGGCGAACTTAACTTTAAGTGAGAACGAAGTTACAGGACTGGTTGACGGTAAAGATATCATTGGATCTCAAAATGGTGAAACTGCATATCTAATCCGCGAAGGAGAGTCGCTAAGATCTCTTTATGGTTACAGATATTGGGGAGTAAACATGGCTAATGGTAACCCAGTTTATTACAAAGCAGATGGAACTCTCGTACAGGCAAACGTTGCAAACCAAGGATATTACATCTTCGATCCGTCAAATCCAGGGGTTTTAGGGGCATCATCTTCTCTAAGTGCAGATGATAAACAAATCCTAGGTAACACCTTGCCAACTTATTTTGGTTCAGTTAACACTTCCCTTCAATACAAAAGTTTTGACTTCAGTGTAATGGCAAGATTCAGTGGTGGTAATCATATTTATAACGTTACCCGAAGAGAATTACTAAACCAAGATTTCTATAACAACGGTACTGAAATCTTAGGCAGATGGCAAAGTGCTTCTAATCCAGGAGATGGATGGACTCCAAGACTTTGGGGTGGTAGAGGTAACTTTATTAACTTAAATGGTCAAGCGTCATCAAGATTTGTAGAGAAAGGTGATTTCGTTAAAATTGATAACATTACTTTAGGTTACTCTTTAGATCCTGACTTATTGTCAAATGTGTTCCTTACAAAGCTTAGAGTGTATGCTGTAGTGCAGAATGCCATTATGTTTACCAACTATAAAGGTATTGATCCGGAAATGGAAAACTTAGGGATGGATTATAACTCGGTTCCAAGACAGACTACTGTATCATTTGGTATCAATGCAACTTTCTAAAAATTTTATAAAAATGAATTTTAAAAATATTAAAACTAAAAAATACTTTCTGACAGCGGCTATTGCAGCGCTTACGCTGACAGGATGTAACAGAGACAACGTCATTGAGTTATCGCCTTACAACCAGATCAGTGAGGATGTAGCTTTCAGTACAAAAGAAAATATTGTTCTGTCTGTTAATGGGATGTATCAAGCTGCTCAGGTAGGTTTATACAACAATGCGAACCCTTCTTCTGCAGGTAGAGGATATCCTTTTGGAGCAGCGTACTTTCAGCAGAATGACATGAGAGGAGAAGATATGGTAAATACCGCTGCTTTCTATGCCATCACCTATACCGGAACTTGGGATCCTGCAGGAGCACTTAATACTGTGTACTATTGGTTGGATACTTATAGATTGATTAACCGTGCTAACCTTGTGATCGAGGGTGTTACTAAAGCTATCGAATCTGGAGTGATTACAGCTGCTGAAGGTAACGACTATATCGGTCAGGCTTTGTTCTTCCGCGCATTCAGTCATTATGAATTGCTTAATTTCTTTTCGAGACCGTATAAGCATACTGCAGACGCTTCTCATATGGGGGTTCCTTACAGAACTAAAGCGAGTAACTCTTTAGCCTCCATCGAGGAAAATGAAAGTTTACCACGAGGTACGGTTGCGGCTAACTATACACAGTTATTGGCAGATCTTAACCAAGCAGAGTCATTAATGACTTCTAAAACTACAAGAAGCGCTAAAAATGCAATCGTTTATGCTTCTAAAGAAGCGGCTATAGCATTAAAAACCAGAGTTTATTTAAGTAAAGCTGATTATGCAAGTGTAATTACAGAAGCTAACAAGCTAAATGGTTTATATACTTTAACTGCTGATCCTAATACACCATTTGCTAACAACTACGGTAATACAGAAAGTATTTTCTCTCTTGAAAATTCAGCAACTAACAATCCTAGTGTTAACGGTGCATTGCCATCACAGTACAATGGTCGTAGCTTAATCGCTGTAAGTCCAATTATTTGGAATCAACCAGCATGGTTAGAGGATGACAAGCGTAGAAGTGCGAACCTAATTAGAAATACCAATGGGGTAAGATTCTCCAACAAGTATAAAGATACCTCTACTCTTACTGATGCGTCTCCACTTCTAAGATATGCAGAAGTTCTTCTTAACAGAGCTGAAGCGAAAGCGCGCTTAGGTGATGCTACTTACTTAGCAGATCTGAATGCAGTTAGAAACAGATCGTTAGCTAATCCTGCCACTCAGCAATATACTTTATTTGCAACTCAGGTGGCTGCAGTTAATGCAATCCTAATGGAAAGAAGAATCGAATTCCTTGCTGAAGGTTTAAGATGGAACACAATCCACAGATTACAACAAGATAATCTAACCCCAGTAAACGGAATCCCTGCTAAGTATAGAAATGGACAAAACCCAACTCCGGCAGATTATCAAATTGGTGTTCCTTACGTTTATAAAGCGACAGATGTACCTGCAATTCCTTATAGTGACCATCGATATGTTTGGCCTATTCCAACTTTGGAAACAAGTGCAAATCCTATCCTTGCAGAACAGCAAAATCCTGGATACTAATTAAATTAGGTTAAATTTTTCACACAAGAAGCCACGTTTACCGTGGCTTTTTCATGTTTTAAATCTGAAATTGCGTAATATTTAATCGTTTGGTCTGATATTTTTTTTATAAAATAATTGGTTTAATTTGTTAATTATATATGGGTTTGTTAATTTATGATGTATTCTCGATAAAAAAGAGAATAAATATGTGATAAAAGTATTTTGAAAATTTTACCTAAAATAATGATATTAACAATTTTTAGTACTAATTAATTTAATTTAACATACATTTGCGCCACAAAACTAAAAATGTGTTAATAATGAATGTGAAATTAAGAGTTCTAGGTATGGGTGCGATTTTCTTCGCTGCTCATAATCTATCGGCCCAGGTAGACTCAACCAAAGTCCAGAATATTGACGAGGTTGTGGTTGTTGCCTATGGTACCCAGAAAAAATCAACACTTACGGGATCTAACGTACAGATTGGTGCAAAAGAAATCGAAGATCGTCCAATTTCGAATGCGCTACAAGCGTTAGACGGTGCTGGTGCAGGTATTCAGATTGCTGCTGGTTCTGGTCAGCCAGGATCTGGTCCTTCTATCCGTATTAGAGGTGCGGGATCATTTCTTGCAAGTAACGCCCCCCTTATTGTAGTAGATGGTATTCCTTTTCCAGGAGAATTAAACTCCATCAACCCTAATGATATTGAAACCATTAATGTATTGAAAGATGCGTCTTCTACATCATTGTATGGATCATCTGCAGCAAATGGTGTTATTTTAATTACTACAAAAAAAGGTAAGAAAAACTCATCTCGTGTAACTCTTAACTCCAGTACAGGGGTTTATAGTCGTTTTGTTCAAGAGTACGACCGTGTTGGACCGGCTGACTACTACGCTTTGACTTGGGAGGCAATGAGAAATGGTAGATTGCTTGTGGCTGGACAAACATTGGCTACTGCGAATGCCTATGCATCCAATAATCTTATTTCTGGTAACTTAAGAACCAACGTGTTTAACGTTCCGGATAACCAACTTGTTGTAGACGGAGTATTTAATCCTAATGCTCAGCTGAAATATAATGATTTCGATTGGGCAGATGCTCTTATGGGCATTGGTTTAAGAAACGATCACAATATTTCATTCTCAGGAGGTAACGATAAAAGTACATACTTCTCTTCATTAAGCTATTTGAAAGAAGAAGGTTATTTATTGAAATCAGATTTCGAAAGAATTGGTTTACGTTTAAACGTAGATTCTCAAGTAAAGCCTTGGTTGAAAATCGGTACTAACTTAAACGGTACCATTACAAGTGGTTCCAACGCTGTTGACGGCGAAGCAAACAATGCAGCTTTTAACAACCCATTCCGATGGACAAGAGGTATTGGTCCAATTTATAGCCCTTATCAGCATGATCCGGTAACAGGTGAAAGACTTTACGGTGCAGATGGCCAGGTTCTTTATGACGATGGTGCTTTCCGGGGTCCTGATGCAGCTTCTGGTAGAAACGTTGTGTGGGAAACATTATTAAACGATAACGTTACCAACGCATACAACATCCAGAGTAATGTATTTGCAGAAATCCAAATTCTTCCTGAGTTATTGTTCCGTACCAATGCGGCTTACAATTACAGAGGAACCTTAAATAAGTCTTATACAAACACTGAGATTGGTGATGCAATAGGTATTGGTGCAGCTGCTAGAACGGCTTATTTTAGAAGAGACTTTACTTGGAACCAAACTTTAACCTATAGTAAAACGTTTGGTAACCACAGCTTAACAGCTCTTGCAGGTCACGAAAATATCGAGTACAAATACGATTACCTATACGGTTACAAAAGAACTCAGATTCTTGAAGACGTTTATGAGTTCGACAACTTCGTAGATAACTCATCTTTATCATCATCTTTCAACAGAAGAAGTAAAGAAGGTTGGTTTGGTAGAGTGAATTACGATTTCAATGAGAAGTATCTTCTTGAAGGATCGATCCGTTGGGATGCATCTTCCAGATTTGCTCCAGATGTTAGATGGCAGTCATTCTGGTCTGCTGGTGCAGGTTGGGTGATTTCTAAAGAGAACTTTATGAGCGGAGTTGGTGCTGTAAACTTCTTGAAATTAAGAGGGTCGTACGGTGAAGTAGGTAACGACGCTTTAGATAGCTGGTATGCATATAAATCTTTGTTCGGGATAGGTTATAACAATGGTACTGAGCCAGGGACACTCCTAGGGACAGTAGCAGATCCAACAATCAGTTGGGAGACTAAAGCCCAGTCGGACATTGCACTAGAGTTTACTTTATTCGACAGAAGATTAACCGGTACTTTAGAATATTATAATTCTGAAACCAAAGACTTACTTTTTGCTACTAAAAAACCTCTTAACGCAGGTATTCCTGATAACCAAATTGTTACCAACATCGGTGCAATGGTGAACAGAGGTTACGAGATTACATTGTCTGCAGACGTTATCAGAAATCAAAACTTTAGGTGGAATATCACTGCTTTCGGTTCTGCGTATGAAAACGAAATCACCAAGCTAGATGAGGCGTTCATCAATGGTACTAAGAGAATTGCTCAAGGAGAAGATCTTTATGCTTTCTATCTTAGAACATGGGCTGGTGTAGATCCTAACGACGGACAAGGTTTGTTTGTATTGGATCCTACAAAATCTGTAGCTAATGCAGCGGATGAAAGAACACTTAACGGTCAGGCAGTTACCACAAACCAAAACAAAGCGTTATTAGAGTATCAGGGTTCTGCGATTCCAGATTTCTTTGGAAATGTTGCTACGACAGTAAATTTCAAAAACTGGGAATTCTCTGCAGCACTTAACTATCAGTTCGGTGGATTAATTTACGATACTAATTATTCTTCGTTAATGACCTCGTACCCGCAAGGGGGTGCTCTCCATACGGACATCCTAAACAGATGGACAACTCCAGGTCAAATCACAGATGTACCGGTACTTAACTCATCTTACATCGCAGGTCCTGCCGCGGCTTCTTCAAGATGGTTGGTAGATGCTAGTTACGTAATGTTAAGAAATGCTACCATCGGTTATAACTTCAATAGAGATCTTGTTAAATCCGTAGGTATTAACAGTCTGAAATTATTTGTAAGTGGGGAAAACCTTTGGTTATCCAGCAAGCGTAAAGGTCTAGAGCCATATCAGTCATTTAACGGTACAACAACTAACCGTTATTCGCCTGCGAGAATTATTACCTTTGGTTTAAACACAACTTTCTAAATTTTTAAAAACAATGAAATTTTTTAATAAAAAATCAATATTTTTTGCGATGGCATCGGTCGTTTTAACAACTGCGGTGTCTTGTGAAAGAGATTATTTAGCTACCGATCCCACAGATTCAGTGAGTGAGCAGACTGCTTATTCTAACGTAGCAAACATTTCTACCGTAGTTAACGGAATGCACCGAAATATGCACTTGCGTCAAAATGCTAGTCAGGGGCAAAATGGTGCGACTGGTATCATGATTTATATGGATGTTATGGGTGAAGATTTAATTTTCCCTGCAACAGGACCAAACTGGTACATCAGTACCATCAGATGGCTGGATAATGCAAATGCTAACTCCGGAAACTTGTTCTATCCTTATGATTTCTTCTATGAGCAAATCAAAATGGCAAACGGAATCATCATTAATGCACCTGCTGCAACTGGTGATGCAACCGAGAAAGACAGATTAGTTGGTGAAGCGTATGCCTTCCGAGCTTATTCTTACTTTATGCTTACCCAGATTTATGGCAAGCGTTATGTTCCGGGAACTACTAACTCACAATTGGGGGTGCCATTGCGTTTAGATGCAGGGTTTGAGGCGATTCCTCGTGCTACGGTTGAAGAAAATTATGCGCAGATTAACAGCGATCTTCAGCAAGCATTGACGCTTCTAACAGGTAAATCAAGAGCTAATAAGTCTCACTTTAATGCTAATGTAGTAAAAGGTCTTATCGCAAGAGTTGCATTAACAACTGGTAAGTATGCAGATGCAGCAAGATATGCTAACGAAGCAAGACAAGGTTTTGCTTTGATGAATAACGCTACCTACAAAGCTGGATTTAACAATTATGCAGTGAGTGAGTGGATGTGGGGTTATAAGCCTATCGCTGCAACTTCCGATTACTTTGGAAACTTTATGGCGTATATGTCTAGAAACTACAACTCTTCACAGATTCGTCAGGCTCCTAAGGTGGTAAACAAGTTATTGTTTGAAAAATTTGCTTCCACCGATGTTAGAACTCAAGTAATTGATCCAAGTGGTGCTCACGCTTCTTTAAACTTACCTTCTACTTATTCTAAAGTGCCTTATACTTCACAGAAATATCTTTCTGTTAACGCAGAAGGTGCTGTTGATAACAACACAAGTTTAGGTGATATTCCTTTCATGAGAGCTGCAGAAATGTATTTAATTGAAGCGGAAGCGTTGGCGAGAAACAATCAGGAAGCTGCATCTAAAGTGGTGTTCACTCAGTTAGAACAAAACAGAAATCCTGCGTACGTAACAACAACTGCTACTGGACAGGCTTATATCAATGAGATTTTGGCAAGTAGAAGACTAGAGTTATGGGGTGAAGGATTCCGTTTCCTTGATTTAAAAAGATTAAATCAACCACTTGATAGAACGGGAACCAATATTTCTGCTGTGGTTACGAATAATTTAGTAACTGTTCCGGCAAATGATCCTAGATGGACTTGGTTAATTCCTCAATCGGAAATCGACGCGTCTAATGGACTAGTTGAGCAAAACGAACTGTAAAAAAATCGTTCATTTTAAAGTTAAGCTGCATCATTTTGATGCAGCTTTTTTTATGGCCTGACGTTCAAAAAGAACAAAAGTTAAAAAAATATCAAATTATTAAAATTTTAATGTTTTTAAAACATCTGTAAATAATTATTTATGAATAATATTAATTGTTAAAATATATAAACGAATTTCAAATAAACCTTGTGATTATGGTATTTTACAGCTGGTAAAGATAACTTTCTTAAGTGGGAAATTAATTTAATTTAACATACTTTTACGGTTTAAATATTAAAAATGTGTTAATATGAAGTGTAATTTAAGAGCGCTTAGCGCAGGGGTTCTTTTCTTTATTGGGCATACAGTTGCTGCTCAGAAAAAGGACACTGCAACAGGCGAGCAGAAGATTGAGGAGGTTGTTGTAGTAGCCTTCGGAACACAAAAGAAAGATGCTATCGTAGGATCCGTAGCTACGGTAGATAAAAAAGTTCTACAAAATCAGCAGGCTACCAGTGTGGTATCCGCATTACAAGGTACAGTTGCAGGGGTAAACCTTATTACCTCAGGAGGGCAGCCGGGTGAAAACCCAAATCTCTATATTAGAGGTATTGGCTCGATCAACGCAAGTACACAGCCACTTATCGTTGTAGATGGAGTACCTTTTAACGGTAACCTTAACAGTATTCCTCAAGAGCAGGTAGAATCTATGAGTGTATTGAAGGATGCTTCTTCAACTGCTCTTTATGGTTCTAGAGCTTCTAACGGGGTAATCGTTATTACAACTAAGAAGGGTAGAAGAAATTCTGCACCATCAGTAAGTTTAACTTCCCTTGCAGGGGTTTCTTCACCAGGGGTGAAACTTCATGAAACTTTAAATGCTGAGCAGTATATGCAATACTCTTGGCAGGCTCTAAGAAATAATGAGGTGTATACCAATGGTTTAACTCCACAGGCTGCAGGTGTGGCTGCTTCAAACGCTTTAATTTCTAGTTTAGGTTATAATCCTTATAATGTTGCTAACCCAATTGATGCTAATGGAAATTTAGTAAACGGGGCTCAATTATTATGGGATACGGACTGGGAAGAAGAAATTTTAAATAAAGCTGCTTTCAAACAAGAGCACCGTTTTACCGTGAGTGGTGGTGACGATAAGAGTACTTACTTTTTAGGGGCAGACTATCTTTCAATGGATGGTACGGTTAAAACCTCTAACTTTGAGAGAACGGGTGTTCGTTTGAATCTAGAATCTCAAGTTAAAGACTGGTTGAAAGTGGGATTGAATACTGCTTATTCAGCTTCAAGTCAAAACTATCCAATTCAGTCAGGAAGTACCTATGCAAGTAGTATCCAATGGATTTACAGTGTGGCCAACATCTATCCGCTATATAGAAGAGATGTTAATGGTGCAATTTTACCAGACGGATTTGGTAATCCTCAATACGATTACGGTAGTGAGGCTATTAGTCAAAGTGTTAATGGAGGACGTCCATTATTCGAAAATGAAAATGCAGTAGGTGCTTTGTATAACAACAGAAACCTAGTGAAAAGAACTAACCTTAACGCAAACGGTTTTTTAGAGTTTGATATCACCAGAGATTTAACCTTCAAAACTTTATTGGGTTACGAGCAGTATTTGCTAGATGGCAATTACTATGATCATTATGGAGTTGGTGCTGCAGCGTCTGTTAAAGGTCGTGTTGAACAAGAAAGAACGTTGGGTAAAACTGTAAACTTTACAAACAGCTTAAACTATAACAAAAAGTTTGGAGATCACTCATTAGGAGCTCAGGGTATTTTTGAAGTTTATCAGTTTACTTATGATGTATTAACAGCACAAGGCACTGGTTTCTTACCGAACGTATTCGTGCTTAACGGATCTACTACACCAGAGTCGGTTGGGGGTTACGTAAACAGAGAGCGTATGGTAAGTTACTTGGGTAGACTTACTTACAACTATCAAAACAAATATTTTGTTGAGGGATCATACAGACGAGATGGTTCTACTAAATTCTCACCAGAAACAAGATGGGGAGATTTCTATTCAGCAGGTGCTTCTTGGGTAGTTAGTAACGAAGATTTCTTCCAAAATGATGTTGTAAACAACTTCAAACTTAAAGCATCTTATGGTGAATTAGGGAATAACAGAGGTATTGGATATTTCCCATACTTAACTTTGTTTGAAACTGGTTGGAACCAATTAGGTGAAACCGGAGTTCTTTTATCTGGAGTAAATGATGCATTGTTAACTTGGGAGAAGACTGCATCTACAAACGTGGGTGTTGACTTTGGTTTATTCAACAACCGTTTAGTAGGTAATATAGAATATTTTAACAAAAAGTCTATTGATCTTATCTACGCACAGCCACTTCCAGGGTCTACAGGTAATACAAGTATTACTACCAATGTTGGAAGTATCCGTAACTACGGTTGGGAAGCAACTTTAACATCGGTGAACTTCAGAAGACCAAATTTTGAATGGACTACTACATTAAACGCTTCATTTGTGAAGAATGAAATCGTAGAACTTACGCAAGAGTCTTTCCAGAACGGAACCAAGAGATGGGCGGTAGGTCAGTCACTTTACGATTTCTACATCCCAGTATGGGCAGGGGTTGACCCAGCTGACGGTATGGGTATGTGGTATACCAACGAAACTGATGCAAACGGAAACGTAACACAAGGAACTACAAAAGACTATAATGTAGCGAACGTGGAGTCGAACAAGCAGTATGTGGGTTCTTCACTTCCAGATGTAACTGGTGGTCTTAGCAACAACTTCCGTATTCATAACTTCGATATCAGTGCTTTAATTAACTATAGCTTCGGTAGTTATGTGTACGATTCATCTTACGCAGGTTTAATGGCTGGTTTCTCAAGACCAGGTTACCAACAGTCAGTAGATGTGATGAACGCGTGGCAACAGCCTGGTGACATTACTGATATTCCGGTGAATATCCAGAGACAGAACAACAATAACGCAACTTCCACCAGATTCTTATTCAAGAATGATTATGTGCGTTTAAAAGCTCTAACAATAGGATATAACGTAGCACAAGAGAAAATCGAAAGGTTTGGCGCAAACCAGTTAAGACTCTTTATTCAAGGAGATAATCTTTGGACATGGCAGTCTCACAAAGGGATTGATCCGGAACAAAGTATTGCCGGTACAACCGATAACAGATCTTATTTAATGAAAACAATTTCATTAGGTTTCACATTAGGTTTTTAAAATAATAGAAAATGAAGATTAATAAATTTATAATAGCACTTTTAGTAATATTCGTTACGCTACAGAGTTGTAGAGAAGAATATTTGAATGAGCCGACTCCTACGGATTCCGTTTCACCGGATGTAGTATTTGGATCTAAAGAAGGAGCAACCGCATTCATCTCAGGGATTTTGAGAAGAACTCGTGGGCAGTTTACCGCGACTGATGCTGGTAATGTTGGTTCTGTTTACTTTGCAAGAACTAACAAAGGAAATGATGTAATTAATAACGGTAGCTGGTTTAGTTTTGATTATGAAAACGATAACCGCGAACCTAACTACAGAAGAACAGTTTTCTCATGGAACTTTCCTTACCACATCATCAACCAGGTTAATGCCTTTATTGATGGCGTAGAAAACAGTACGGCTATCGCTCCTGCAGATAAAAATCAATTATTAGGACAGGCGTATGCTATGCGTGCTTTCTTTTACTTTGAACTAAGTTTGGAGTTTCAGCACACGTATACCTATGACCCAAGTTTACCAGCGCCACCAATCTATACAGAGCCAAATGAGTTGGAAGGTAAACCAATGTCTACTCAGCAAGAAATGTATGCTTTCATCGTAGAAGATTTAGAGCAAGCAATTGCCATCGGATCTACGCAAAGAATTGATCGTTCTTACTTTGGTAAGCAAGTAGCTCACGCTATTGCAGCACGTGTATATCAAGTAATGGGCAACTGGTCTAAAGCAGCTGAAAATGCAAGAGCAGCTTACGGCGGAAATGTAGCTTCGGCTTTATCTCCAGCAGTTTATGGTTCAGGTTTTGACGATATGGATGAAGGGGTAGAGTGGTTACTAGCAGATCCGCAAAGTGCTGACCAATCATCTTATTACTTCCTTGCGCCGCACGGTTTCTTTACAAGAACTGAGTCTGCCTACAATAATACTTTCATCAACAGAAGTTTTGTAAATACATTTACAGAAACTGATGTTAGAAATACATTCTTGAAAACTACAGCAACAGACTACAGACAGTGGTATACTACCAAGTTTAAATTTGCTTTTGATGCTGATGTGCCATTAATTAGAACTGCAGAAATGATCCTTATTGAGGCTGAAGCTCTTTATCATTCTAATCCTGCAGCAGCTCACGATTTGTTGTATCAGTTACAGGTGAACAGAGATCCAGCTGCGGTTAAATCAACCAACACCGGCGCTGCTTTACTAGAAGAAATTCTTCTTGAAAGAAGAAAAGAGTTATATGGTGAAATGGGTGTTGAGTGGTATGATGCGAAAAGATTAAGAAGAGGTTTACCGAGAGATCCTTGGCACAGAATTAATATGGCTAACAATCCTTTAGTTAAGGATGACAAGCGATTTTTCTTAAAAGTTCCTCAACCGGAAATTGATGCGAATCCAAACATAGACAATTCAGTTAACGATAACCGTTAATTATCAGAACCCCGCAAGTAGCGGGGTTTTTTTATAGATTATATTGATGTTCTTAATGAAAGTTGAACAATGAATAAAATACTATAAATTATCATTTCTTTAACTAAATTATTTAAAAGAAACAATATTTACACTTATAGCTTTATAAAATTATCACTACTTAAACAAAAGTGTTGGTGGTGTTAAAATTTATTAACATATTTGTTCTCTATAAATATTAAATATGTTAATATGAAGGTAAATTTACGAGTTTTAAGTATTGGCGTATTGTTCTTTGCCGGACATACGTTAATGGCTCAAAAATCCAAATCGGATACTGTTACCAAAACCAAAGATATCCAAGAGGTGGTTTTGGTAGGAGGTATTAAACTGGATCCAGCAGTTAAGCTGGGTTCATATACGGTAGTATCTAAGGAAAATTTTGAGTCAACCCCAGTTGCTTCCATTGATGAAGTTTTAAATGGGCGTGTTGCAGGTCTCACCTTCTCTACAAATGGTGGAGATCCCGGTTCTACTAACCTTATCACAATTCGGGGGGTAGGCTCTCTAATCGGAACTCCGAATCCTCTTTATGTAATCGACGGTGTTGTTGTAGGGAAAGGATCAGACAACTCTCAGGTGATGGAGTCGTGGAATCCACTGGCAAGTATTGATCCCAATTCCATAGAAAAAGTAGCTGTTCTTAAAGATGCTTCAGCAACTGCATTATATGGTGCGAGAGGAGCAAATGGAGTTATCGTAATTACTACAAAGCGTGGTAAATATGGTCAGCGTACCAGATTCAATATTTCCTCAGATATGTCTGTGCAGGATATTGCGTATGATAAGCAGCGATATATGAATGCGCAGGAGTTTTTGCAATGGGGAGGACAAATGTTGGTGAATAGCGGAGCATTTACAGATCTTACAGCAGCAACAAACCAGTTTGCTTTAGATAATAATTATGACGGGGTAACCAATGAAAACTGGCAAGAGCGTGTGCAGCGTTCTTCATCTGTTGTGAATACCTACAACGTTTCTGCTACGGGTGGTGGTGAGAATACATCGTTTCGTTTAGGTGCTTCGTATTACCAAAATGAACCTTTGGTTCTTAACAGTAATTTCGACCGTGTTAGTGTAAACGCAGCGATAGATCATAAGATTGAGGATAAACTGAATTTGGGTTTCAACGCTAACTTCACCAATGTAGAAAGAAAAACTTACGATGATGGAGGAGCTTACAGAAATCCTTGGCTTACCAACTGGTATATTGCCCCAATTTATCCTGCGTATATCGACGGGGTCTATAATCAGAATAATTTAGGTCCTGGTAACGACTTCTTTAACCCACTGGCCATTCAGGAGAATGATTTTATGAAAGGCTCTATCAAAACATTTGTGTCATCTCTTACAGCTGAATATCAACCAGTCAAAAATTTTTACGTGAATTCACTTTTTGGAGTTCAGTATCAGGCTCTGGATGAAAAAACCTATTGGGATCCTCGCATCGGAGACGGTTTAACGTACAATGGTTATATACTACAAAGTCGCTCTAGTGCGTTTGACTGGAACTGGAATAACTCGGTGAGCTACCGTAATATTATTAATGAAAGACATGATATTCAGGCGTTTATAGGGATGGAATACCAAGAGCATAAATATTATTCATTAGGTGCTCAAGTTGATGATTTATCTCAGCCGATTCCTTATATATCTTTTGGAACCGAATATCTTCAGCCATGGGAAGATCGACTGAAATGGACACAGATTTCCTACTATTCTCGTTTTAACTATAGCTTAGATAAGAAATATTCCTTGTCAGCGCAGGTTCGTCGTGACGGGAACTCAACTTTAGGTCAGAAAAAATACGGAAACTTCTGGTCAGTGGCCGGATCTTGGACACTCTCTAATGAGAATTTTATCCCCGAGTTCTTTGATAATTTAACACTCCGCGCCAATTACGGTGAAATCGGTAATATACCTTATGCTGATCAGTGGTATGTACAGTACAATGCTTTCCCCTTACTTACGCCGACCTCACTGTATGCTGCCGATCAAGCTACTACCATCGCGCAACCTGGGAATCCGGATTTACGGTGGGAGATCTCTAAGCAGTATAATATTGGTTTAGATTTCGGATTCATGAATAATGCGGTATCTGCATCCGTGGACGTTTATCAGCGTAAAACAGTAGATGCAATTTACTCTTATACCACTGCACCTACGGCAGGGGGCCCAGACAGTTACTTTACTAATGTCGGAGATATTTTAAATAGAGGTCTTGAAGCTACTGTTACAATAAGACCAATTAACGGTGAATTTAAATGGATTATCGACGGTAATTTTGCTTATAACAAGAACACCGTAGAAAGTATTTCTAATCCTGATCAAATTGATTTATCGGGAGTTGCGAATAGCATGAGAGCAATTGCTGAAGGTCATCTTTTGGGGGAATATTACACCTACGATTGGGCAGGAGTTGATCCAACAACCGGCGAAGGAACATTCTGGACAGACGCATCACATACCGAAAAAACAACCAACAGAACTGCTGCAGAACGTGTTTGGCAAGGTAAAACACCATTCCCGAAATATACAGCCGGACTTAAAAGTGAGTTTAGGTACAAGAACTTCAGTTTAAGTGCTTTTTTCACCGGTCAGTTTGAATATTCTGTTCATAACAGATGGCAAAACTATATTCTTGGCGATGGCTCCACAGTAAATAACCAAATTGTGGATGCATTGTATGATAGCTGGACGCCTACGAATACGACAGCCTCGAACCCGAAACAATTGCTGAACAATCCGTCCAATGCTGCGGGACCTTCAACAAGATGGATGCGAGATGGTGATCACATCAGATTAAAAGAAGCAAGATTAAGCTATAGCTTTGGTGCATTACTTAAAAGTGCAGGGGTAGATAATCTTTCGGTTTATCTCAGAGGAGTTAACTTATGGCTCTATACTTTTGATGAGAATCTTAACTTCGACCCAGAAACAAACTCCAACGCAGCTGGTGCATCCTGGGCAGGTAAAGGTTTGTATGATTACACATCGCCTATCATGAGAAGTTTTTCATTCGGTGTTTCTTTAGACTTTTAAACTTTTTACAATGAAATTTACAAAATTATTTATAGCATTTGCGTTCACATCTGTGCTGGCGATAGGTTCGTGTTCAGAAAGTCGACTTATTGAGGAGCCGGTTGATCAGTTCCCAATCGAGGAAGCCATTAGAAGTGAAGGTGATATGAGGGGGATCTTGAACGGAGTTTACGACCAATATTCAACTTCTTCCGGATTTGGAGCAGACATTTTAATATTTGGAGACCTTATCTCTGATAATGTTTTCATTACCGCACAGCCATCGGATGTTGCTTATCGTACCACTGGATTTTTGAACTGGTCTGCTGACATTTCAGATTTTGGAATGTTAGACGAACTTTATGACGGTATTGTATTAGCCAATACAGTAATTAATGAAGAAACCCTCCCTGAAACTCAGGAAGTGAAAAATATGAAAGGCGAAGCCATGATTGCCAGAGCTATAGGGTATTTTTATGCGGTGAGTTTTTATGGTCCCAATCCTACATCCAATCAAAATCTGGAATATGGGGTTCCGCTAAATCTTGGGAACTATAATCCTAATCAACAATTGCCCAGAGCCAGTGTAAGTCAGGTGTACGACCAGATTATTTCAGATCTTACTACTGCATTATCCTTAATGACAAACGAGGTACCGACAAACAAAGGTTATCTAAGTCCTATGGCTGCAAGATTATTACTTTCACGAGTGTATCTCACCAGAGGTGCTTCCGGAGATTACCAAAGAGCAATACAATATGCTGATGAAGTAATTAACCGCGCAAGTCCTTCTGCGCCATTTAATTTTATTGATCGGGCTAATTATGTGAGTTATTTTACCGCAAGCAATGTAAGTCAGTCGGAAAATCAGCCAGAAACTGTTTGGGAAATTAATATGAACCAAACGGCGAGTGAAAACACTGGGATAAATAGTTCGTTGGCATCATTCTATGAATTTAACGGAGCAAAGAAGAGGTTCCTGTTCACTCAGAGTTTCTATAACAGTTTTACTCCTACAACTGATATTCGCCGGTCTTTATTTACAACTGCTCAGGTGCCAACAGCTGATGATCCTCGAGGCGTTTGGACCAGGAAGTATACCCGAAATACCTCAGAAGGACCTTTTGCGCAGAACGTTAAAGTTTTAAGAATGTCTGAAGCTTATCTTAACAGAATCGAAGCGCTGTTCAAATCAGGAAATACAGCTCAGTCACTCACGGAACTCAATGCTTTCGCTGCAAGTCGTGGTGGAAGATTGTATACGGAGGCCACATTAGCGAACATTTTGGAAGAGAGAAGAAAAGAGTTCTTTGCAGAAGGACAAAGATTCTTTGATCTGAAGAGAAATAATTTAGGCTTCTCTAAACCAAGTAATTGTTACAGTATCATCTGCGATGTACCGGCTAACGATCGCCTTTTTGTGATCCCGATGCCGCTTCGTGAAATGAATATCAATGTTAATATGGTACAATACCCAGGTTGGTAGTACATTTACATTTTCTATAAGAACCCCGCTTTTAGCGGGGTTTTTCATTTCCCCATATTTCTTACATTTGTACACCAAATCTTAACAATGAAATATTTACTGTTCTGTTTTATACTTTTCGGGTTTGCATTGAACGCTCAGGTGGTTAATAAAACCGATTCGAATCGTGTAAAACCACAGGATACACTGGTCATCGATTCCGGCACAAAGGACTCTCTTGAAATTTTCAAACCTACCATAACTGACTATACTTTTCAAACAAGGTACGGGGAAAAAAGAATTTTTGACACCGCTTTCACCCCGGAAAAAACCTTTATATTTTCACAATACAACAACCGTGACAATTTCGGAAAAATCCAATTCGCAAATATTGGATCCGGGTTTCAGCCACTTGTATACGAAGTAAACACAGAGCAGAATTTATCGCTGCTTCCCACCAATAAATCATTCTTTATTCTAGGTGCAGATGAGGTGAAGTATTATGACGTTAAAACCCCAACCACGGCTTTTGTTTACCATAACTCAGTCAGCAATGGTGCTGCCCTTCAGTCGACTTACACTCAAAATATTGGAAAAAATTTCAATTTTGCTGTCGAGTATATGGGTTTAAGATCTTTGGGAATGTATCAAAAATCTTTAGCGGCTAATAATAACCTGATTTTTTCTGGACGATTTAATTCTAAAAATGAAAAATATACAGCTTTTGCACACTTCATTCATCAAAACGTAAATAACGAAGAGTTTGGGGGTGTGGCAGATATTGATTTGTTTTTAGGTGACAATAGTAATTTCGATAATCGTCTTAATTTGCCCATCAATCTTAATAACAGTAGTTCTCGTTTTTCATATCGGAGATATTACTTCAGTCATGAATTTCGACCGTTTGCATCCGACAGATTTCCGTTTAAGATTCGACACACCTTAACTCATCAGGGCAACAAATATTACTATAATCAAGCTGCTCCTGAAGAATTTTATCTACAGGGAGATCCAACACTGATTGATTACCCTCTTTCCTCTAAGAAATTTTCTAAAAATTTAAGCAATACGGTTAGTGTTCTGTTTGATACCAAACGGTTTAAGTTAGATGCCGGCATTCGTCATCAGCATATTATTCTTGGAATTGGAGAGGCCTTACCTTCCTCACTAAATATTCCTCAGGAAATTTCCGAAAATCGCCTCGGTGCCGAAGGAAATCTTCAAATTAGACTTTGGGATAAAATTGCCCTAAATTCCAAACTTGAGATCTCAGGAGGTAGCGAATTTGGCAATTTCATACGTTCGCAAAACTTATTGAGATTTGAGCCTTTTAAAGATTATTTTGTAGATGCGAAGGTAAATTTTCAGAGTGCAGTACCAACTTTTAATTTGCTCATCAATCCCTCCATTTATAGAAAATTCAATTATTTTTTAAGTGATCCGTCAAACGAAATTATTACCGAGGTAGGAGGTTCTGTGAATTTGAAATGGTTTAGAAGTTCTGTTTACGCAAATTACTTTAGAATTCAGAATTACACCTATGTGAATGCTGATGGAGTAGCTCAGCAGAGTTTGGGTGCTCTAAATATTTCCCAAATCGGAGGTAAAGCAACCTTTTCTTATCGGAACTTTCATTTCAGTCCGGAAGTATTGTTCCAAAGCGCCATTAATAACTCGGAACTTTTACCAATGCCTGATTTTATCGGTCGTGGAAACCTGTATTGGCAGTCGAAAGTCTTTAAAGACGCTGCAGAAATACAAACTGGCGTAAAAGTTTATTATTTCTCGAAATTTGCGTCACGCGAATTCTTCCCGGTTCTTAACGAGTTTATGCTACCGGGTAATAATTCTTACTCTATCGGTGGACAACCCATCGCCGATGTGTATTTCAATTTAAAAGTTAAGCGAATGTTTTTCTTTATTGAAGCACAGCATCTTAACACTGTAATCTCTCAGAACAAGTCGTTTACGGCACCTAATTATCCCATTTATGATTTCCGTTTAAATCTCGGAATCGTTTGGTACCTTTTCAGTTAATATTTTGAAAAAACACACTTCCATACCATTTTCAGAACTGGAGAACATCCCTCAACTCGTGAAAGATTTTCTCTCACAAAAGGTGGAGGGTTATAAAGATAAATTATATTCCTTCGAAAATATCTCCAAGCAGATTTCGAATAAAAATGAATCTTTTACAACTGCTCAGCGACAGATATTAGTTGAAGTTCTTACAGAGCAGAACTCCGAAAAAACTTTAACCGAATGTCAGAGACATAACCTCGAAGCGCTAAGGTTGGACACAACATTTACGGTTACTACCGGACACCAATTAAATCTCTTTACAGGTCCCTCTTTTTTTATTTATAAAATCATGCAAACCATTCGGATTGCTGAAGAGTTAAATTCGTTGGATAAAGGTTATATTATTGTGCCAGTGTTTTGGATGGCAACTGAAGATCATGATTTTGAGGAAATTAATCACTTTAAAACGAAAGCCGAATATTACGAAACTAAGGCGAAAAGCGGAGGAGCGGTAGGAAGAATAAAAGTTGAAGATGATTATTTTATCCAGACTTTTGAAGAAGAATTTAAAGATACTGTTTTCGGTACCGAATTAATATTGTTGCTCAAAAAGGCGTATAAAAAAGGGCAGACATTAGCTACAGCCACTCGAATTCTTGTTCAGGAACTTTTTGGTAAATACGGCGTCTTGATTTTAGATGGAGACGACGCGCGATTAAAAAAGCAGATGATTGATGTTTTCAAATCAGAATTGCTTGAAGAAAAATTATTTACCACAACTCAAAGCCAAGTTAGTTTAATTACTGAAAACTACGGAAAAGTACAGGTAAACCCCCGGGAGATTAATCTTTTCTATCTGAATGAGAGAAGAAACCGCATTGAATCGGATGGAAATCATTTCAAAGTCGTTGATACTACACTTACTTTTACAGAAGAGCAAATAATTAACGAGTTAGAAACTTCCCCCGAAAAATTTAGTCCAAATGCGCTATTAAGACCAGTCTATCAAGAGACCGTTTTACCTAATGTAGCTTATATTGGTGGTAACGCGGAGATAATGTATTGGCTGGAACTAAAGCCGTATTTTGATGAAATTCGCCTGGCGTTCCCTATTTTGGTTCCACGGAATTCGTTGCTTTTCCTGGACACTAAAACCATTTCTAAAATAGAAAAAGAAGGCTTGCAGGTGGAAGATTTTTTTCGAAACTTCGCCGAGGTAACCAAAAACACTTTATTGGATAATAATGAAATCCTTCATCTTCTTGATGAGAGCGAAAATTTAATCTTCAACCAGTTTAATCAAATTTCTAACAGTGCGGCAGAAACCGATCAAACCTTTGGGAATTTGGTAGATGCAGAAAAAACAAGGCAGCTAAAAGCATTTAAAAGAATGCGAAGTAGGCTGCTTCGGGCTGAGAAAATTAAACAACAGGAAAAACTTCAACGCCTGGAGAATCTCTTCCTTAATGTACATCCGGGTAGCTCTTGGCAGGAAAGAGTTTTTAACTTTTCCGTGTTTTATGCAGATCATGGACAGGATTGGCTTGAGGCTTGTTATGAAGAGTCTCATAGTGCACAGCCACAGATTGCAGTTCTGTCGATTTAATTTTAATGCACTATTTTTGTAAATATTTCCATAAAATGACGAAAAAGATTTTCATCACCTCCGGTTTAATTGCGTTTGCAGCATTGAATGCGCAGGCAAAACATACAGTCGTTAAGGGGGACAATCCTTATAATATTTCTAAGCGCTATGGGATTTCTGTGGATGAATTGTACAGAATGAATCCAAAAGTGCAGGACGGAAAAATCTCTATCGGCGAAGTATTGGTCATTGAAGGCAATTCTAATTCAAAAGCCTCCGCAGGATTGGGCAAAATTATTTTGAAGCCCAAACAAACCATTTATGGGATTACAAAACAATATCATATATCCGAGGAAGAATTAAGAAAACTTAATCCAGATTTGGAGTCTAAAATGAAGATTGGTAATGAGATCATTCTTCCTGTGGTGAATATTACAAAGTACGGAGATTCCACCGCTACTACTAGCGTAATTACTCCTGCCGTGAATAATGAGGTGAAAAATGAAAGGGTAAGTACCCAAAACGAAAACACCTATCAAGTTCAGGAAAAAGATAATTATTACAAACTAACCCGTAAGTTTAAGCTTACTCAAAAACAGCTTTTTGCGTTAAATCCCACTCTTGAAGAAACAGGCTTAAGACCTGGCGATGTTATTATTATCAAAGGAGAAACTTCAGAACCTGAAGCTGGGAATTCTTCTGCAAAAATGGATGAATCAACGGCCGTTCAGAATTCAAATATGTCAACCCAAGATGATTATGTTACCTATACGGTGCAGAGTGGAGATACCGTTTTCCGTATTCTGAACCGCTTCAGTGTAACTTTAGGCCAACTATTGGAATTAAATCCTCAATTAGCACAAGGTTTAAAAGCGGGAATGGTCTTGAAAATAAAAAAGCTAGATGCCGGATATGTGAAAAAAACTGGTGATGCACTTAATGTAGTGTTAATGTTGCCATTTGGTTTTGATACCGGCGATACAAAGTTCCGTACGCTTTCGCTGGATTTTTTAGCTGGTGCAAAACTCGCAATTGAAAGAAGTGCTTCTAAAGGACAAAAACTCGATGTAAAAGTTATAGATGCGGGAAATGAGGCGAGCTTTAAAAATTCTCTTACCCAGATTAACGCTGATAACACGGATCTAATAATCGGACCTTTCTTTAAGTCCAGTGTTTTGCAGGTCTTAGATTATGTAAAAGATCAGAAGATTCCGGTAGTTGCTCCTTTTGCAAACTCAGAGGATCTCCTAAAATTTGGCAATCTTATTTTAGTGGAAACCAATCAGTTGGTTTATGCTGATAGAATTGTGAAAGAGGTTAAGGAGGTTTATTCTAACCAGAAGATTTATGTTGTCGCGGATTCAGACAAAACGTATGCAAATTATGTCAAATCCAATCTTGAAAAAGAACTGAAAAATCCTAACGTTATCATCGTTAATAATGCTTCAGAGATTCAGCTCGATCAAAATATGATGACGGGGCAAGCGGCACCTGTTATTGCAATCCTCGCGAGTGAAGATGATGCAGACGGAGAAGCATTTGGGAACAGAATGATTGCCTTGTCTAAAGAGGTGGGTAATATTCGATCTTTCAGTATGTTCTATTCGCCAATTTTTGAAAGAAAATTAGATGAGTTAAGTCAGGCAAACCTGGTTTACCTAATGGATAGAAAAATTGATACAGAAGGAAGTTTCGAAAAAGAAATTCTTTCAGAATACCGCGAGAAATATTGTAAAACACCTCCAAAATATGCAGTAATCGGTTTTGATATTGTAAATGATATGCTTAGCCGCGAGAATAAAAAAGGAGAAATCTTTAAGCAAATTAATAAAGTCCAGACGCAACTTGCAACTAAGTTCGAGTTCGAAAAAACCCGAAACGGTGCCTATGTTAACAAAGGGTATCGGGTAGTACGTTTGGTTCCTTAATACAGAATAACAATCTAAATAAATATTGTTCAAAAAAATTATATGAAAGCACTTGTATTTCCTGGGCAGGGATCGCAGTTTGTGGGGATGGGCCAAGAGTTGTACGATTCTCGCAAGGATGTAAAGGATTTGATGGATTCCGCCAACGAAATTTTAGGTTTCGACATCATCTCGATGATGTTTAGAGGTACCGAAGAAGACTTGAAAAAAACAGAGGTTACCCAACCATCAATCTTTATTCATTCTGTTGCTGCTTTAAAAACCATCAACGGTCAGGGAGCAACGATGGTAGCAGGACATTCTTTAGGGGAATTCTCGGCACTTGTGACCAATGGGGTTCTTTCTTTTGAAGATGGACTGAAATTAGTTTCTGCACGTGCAAAAGCAATGCAGGAAGCTTGTGATGCAAATCCGAGCTCTATGGCAGCAATCCTAGGTTTAGCCGATGAAAAAGTAGAAGAAATTTGTGCTTCAATAGACGGTATCGTTGTTCCTGCGAATTACAACTGTCCTGGGCAGCTGGTAATTAGTGGAGAAACAGTCGCAGTAGAAGAAGCTTGTGTAAAAATGAAAGAAGCAGGTGCTAAAAGAGCACTAATTTTGCCGGTGAATGGTGCTTTTCACTCTCCTCTAATGCAACCAGCACAAGAAAAACTGGCGGCAGCAATTGAAAACACAAAATTCAGAAATGCAACCATCCCGATTTATCAGAATATCACAACCACAGCGGTTACTGATCCTGAAGAAATTAAACAAAACCTAATTAAGCAATTAACAGGACCCGTTAAATGGACCCAGTCGGTGCAAAACATGATTAAAGATGGCGCTACCACTTTTATGGAAGTTGGACCTGGTAAAACTTTACAGGGATTAATTAAGAAAATCAATAGCGAGGTAGAAATTTCTAACGCTAATTAATATCGCATGACGGGTCAAATATTCTCTCCCGGAAAATTATTGCTCACTTCAGAATATACCGTTTTAGACGGAGCTCTAGCTCTTGCCCTACCAACAAAATGGGGGCAAGAGTTTTTTTTTGAAGAACACAGTGATAATAAAACTTTGATAACTTGGGAAGCCTATCATCAAAATAAGTTGTGGCTTACCGCAGTAATCAATTATGAAAGCTGGGAGGTTGTGGAGTGTAACAATCTTTTAGCGACTCAATTTATTGTCAATGTTCTGAAGAATGTTCAGACGCTTTCTTCAAAAAAACTCTTAGGGAATTGCTCTTATCATGTCAAAACCAATCTACAGTTTCCATCGAACTTTGGCCTTGGGAGCAGCTCTACACTCATGAATAATTTAGCAGTTTGGGCTGATCTAAATGCTTATCAACTTAATGAATTGTGTCTCGGTGGAAGCGGATATGATATTGCCGTAGCAAAAGAAAATTCGGCTTTGCTTTATCAACTTTTGGATAATGAACGTAGGATTGAAACAATAAATTTCGCACCTAAATTTAAAGAGGAAATAATTTTTATTCACCTCAATCAGAAACAAGATAGTCGCGAAGGAATTAACATGTACCGCTCGAAGGTTAAATTGCCCCAGCTTATCCAGGAGTTTTCTGAACTGACAAAGCAAGTATTAAAATGTGAGGGTTTGGAAGAGTTTTCTAAAATAATGGAACTTCATGAGCAAAAATTGTCAAACTTCCTTTTAATAAACACAGTCAAAGAAAAATACTTTTCCGACTGTTCGGTTTTCGTTAAAAGTCTAGGTGCATGGGGCGGCGACTTTGTTATGAGTTGTAAATTTTCGGGATTTCAAGACTATTTTTCGGAACGAGGTTTTTCTACGGTTTTCGAGTGGAATGAAATAATTGCTTGATTTTCAAAATATTGCAAACTTCTCTTTTTCTTGTGGTTTCTGATGAATATCAGTACTTTTAAAACAAGCAAAAACTGCAAGTATCACTAAATTTGTTTAGCTAAAATAAATCAGAAATTAAAGCGTAGTCATGAAGAACATCAAAATCATTCAGCAATTACACAATCTGGGGATTACCGGTTATTCGGAAGTAATGTATAATCCAACCTATGAGGAACTCTACAAAGCAGAGGTTTCTTCCGAAAACAAAGGGTTTGAAAAAGGCATTCTCACCCAGTCGGGAGCAGTAGCGGTTAAGACAGGTATTTTTACCGGCCGTTCACCAAAAGACCGCTTTATCGTGATGGATGATGTTACTAAAGACACCATTTATTGGGATGGTAAAGTCAATTTACCTACTACGCCTGAAACTTTCGAAAGTTGCAAGCAACTTGTTTTAAAACAACTTTCAACATCAAAGAAAATTTATGTGGTTGATGCTTTTTGCGGTACAAACCCAGATACGAGACTTAAAGTCCGTTTTGTGATGGAGGTAGCTTGGCAGGCACATTTTGTAACCAATATGTTCATCAGGCCTTCCAATTACGAGCTTGAAAATTTTGGTGAACCAGATTTCATTGTGATGAATGGATCTAAAACCACCAATCCTAATTGGAAAGAGCAGGGTCTCAACTCTGAAAACTTTGTAATGTTTAATCTTACAGAAAAAATTCAGATTATTGGAGGAACTTGGTATGGGGGAGAAATGAAGAAAGGAATGTTTGCGATGATGAACTACTACCTTCCATTGAAAGGTATGGCATCGATGCATTGCTCCGCAAACGTAGGAGACGAAGGGGATGTTGCTTTATTCTTTGGATTATCCGGTACGGGGAAAACAACACTTTCTGCAGATCCAAAACGTTATTTGATCGGTGATGACGAGCATGGCTGGGATGATAATGGCGTGTTTAACTTCGAAGGTGGCTGTTATGCCAAGGTGATCGATCTTACGGAAGAAAAAGAACCAGATATATATAAAGCAATCCGTCGTGATTCTCTCCTGGAAAATGTGGTAGTGAATGAAAATGGGGAGGCAGATTATACGGATAATTCCATTACAGAAAATACCCGAGTTTCTTATCCAATTTATCATATTAGCAAGATTGTATTGCCATCAAAGGCGGGACACGCACAGAAAATTGTGTACTTGTCTGCTGATGCTTTCGGTGTACTTCCTCCAGTATCCATCTTGGATGCAGACCAGGCCCAATACCACTTCTTGTGTGGATATACGTCTAAACTTGCTGGTACAGAGCGCGGGATTACTTCTCCAGAACCTTCTTTCTCACCGGCCTTTGGTGAAGCCTTCTTAACCCTTCATCCGACGATGTATTCTAAAACGTTAATCGGGAAAATGAAGGAGCATGGAGCAAAAGCTTATTTGGTGAATACAGGCTGGAACGGTACTGGGAAAAGAATATCGTTAAAAGATACCCGCGCAATAATTGATGCCATTATCGATGGATCTATCGAAAAAGCTGAAAAGGTTAAAGTTCCGATTATGAATCTTGAAATTCCTGTTTCATTACCAAACGTTTCAGAAGGGATTTTAGATCCTCGTGATACTTATAAAGATGCGGCCGAATGGGAAACTAAAGCTAAAGATCTGGCGGCACGCTATATTCAGAATTTTGAACAGTACTGTGATAACGAAGATGCTAAGAAATTAGTCTCAGCAGGACCACAACTCTAAAATAAAGAATTGTTTTGTTTAAAACCTCCAGTACAATTGTATTGGAGGTTTTTTATTTAATGATTTTCACAACTATTTTATCTTAATCTTACCGCTGAATGGTGCTTGAGAATGATACGTAATCTCTTGATTATTCACCGATTCGTAACCATCCGACATAAAAATGTAGCGGTCTCCTTGTTGTTTATACAGATATATTTTGGTGCGTGACGAAAATTTGGTTCGCGGAACTGTAATTTTCAGGGTGTAGTTCTTTTTCACTTCATCGTAGATCCAGTCATCGATTGTAAAAGAAAGAGCTGATTTGTGTGCAGTAAATAGATTTAATTTCATCAGTTGTATTTTCTGCGAAAGTAAACAAATATGGTTAATGTTTGCGTATTTAATAATAAAAATAGTTAATTATTTATACGATTTATAGCATAAAACCCCTATTAGGTATATATGTGTTTTAACTAAAAAATCCTGTAGCCATATTTAGCTACAGGATTTCTGTGGAGTTGGAGGGACTACAGAAATTTCCCTATTTATAGGGGTTTGTGTTTTAAAAAATGTAATTTTGTCCACTTTTTGTCCACAACCTACCAATGAAGTACACATTACTCTATTCAAAAAAGTCAGATACAAGTACAATATATCTGCGCCATCGATTCACCTTAAAAGGTAAGAAGATGGAAGTGAAAGTCGGAACCAAATTTAATATCAATAAAGATTATTGGGATCCAATAAATCAACAGTGGGATATCTCCATGAAAGTTTATCCAGCAAGAAAATCCGAGGATAAACTTTTAAACCGAGAGATCGATGACTTCAATATGGCATTCTCCCAATTCAAAAAAGAGGTCGATCGGTTTATCGAAGATAACCCTTACCCAACATACAATGAAGTGTACAGCTTTATTTATGGAAACGATATTACCAAAGCCGTAAAAAAGGAAACCAACTATCCCGAAGACTTTGACAAGTTTGTGGAATTCTATATTGAGGAAAAGGGAAAACTTATTCCCGGAAAGCAACGCCCTATCACTTACCGAACAGAACAGAAATACCGAACCATTAAAAACAGGGTGGTGAAATTCTTTCCAGGAATTTTGATAACAGAAATTGATGATGATTTCAGAGACGAATATTCTTTAATGATGTCTCGCTTAGATTACAAAGCTGCATACATCATCAAAGAATTAAAGCTTATCAAATCGTTTTGCAAGTATGCCAACAGAAAGCTCTCTGTAAATAAAGAAGTATTGTACTGGAGTTTTATCGAAACAGAGACTCGCGATTACATGGAGCCAATATTCACTTTCGAAGAATTGGAGATTATAAAGAACAAGGAAATGCCTTCACCATATCTCGACCGAGCACGTGACTGGCTACTGATTAGTTGCTACATCGGACAAAGGGTAGGGGATTTCCTTAGCATGAACGCCGAGAATATTATAGAAGAAGAATTTTATGTAGTACGGCAAGAAAAAGGAAAGAAAGATGTTACCATTTGGTTAATGCCGGAAGTGCGCAAGATCCTGGAGAAATACGATGGTCAGTTCCCCCGTAAAATATCTTCGCAGAAGTACAATGATTACATTAAAGAGGTTTGTAAGATTTGCGAGTTTGATGAAAAAATCAAAGGAGGAAAGACAATTAATAATAGAAAAGTAATTGGCTACTATCCAAAATACGAACTCATCACAAGCCACATCGGACGAAGAACATTCGTCTCCCTGTTCGCAGATATTATCGGTAAGGAAAATGTAAAGTCGCAGACCGGACACACCACCGACCGCATGGTGAATTTATACAATAAAACCTTGTCGATTGACAAGGCTAAAAAGGTGAAAGATTCATTTAATAAAATCAACACTCAAGAATAAGCTCTTCGATTTCAGACCGCTTAAAGTATACTTTCTCGCCGAGAAGGTATTTTTTTAGCTTGTTCTTCTGATTAAATCTCCAGAGCGTGGTCCGGCTGATGTTGTAGCTTTTTGTAACCTGCTGTGCAGAAAGGTACTCCGTGGTTTCCCCTTTATGGTCTGCAAGCTTTTTCTTAAGTTCTTCGATTTCTCTCTGCAGCGGCTTTACTTTATCGTCAATAATGCTGCTAATTATTCTCTCTAAATCCCCCATAGTATGTGAAGGCTACCTAACTCCTTTTGGAATTCAAGGATTTCATTGACAAAAATAGAAAAAGATATTTAAATGAAAAATGCCCAGAACTAAATCCGGGCATCTTACACAAAAAAAATAAAATAAAAAAAATCTTAGGAAGCTACTTCGTATTCGTTCTCCAGTTCTTCATTCGTCACGCAATAAAATCTGTTTACCGAATCTCTAACTACATGCTTACCAACACCTGCATAAATATCAATCCCCATGGTGGTAATCCTCAACCCATCCGGTAAAACTCTGCACTGATCTCCCGCATTCTGGTTTGCGCGAACCCATTCCGCAATTTCCTCAACATTCAACTTTCCATCAATTTCTTCTAACTGAACAACTTCAACTGGTGAAGGCTTCACTACATACTTTTCTATTTTCATATTATTTTGCTCTAAATACTCCGTGTAACTGATCGATGTTATTCACAATTTGAAGCTCCTTGTCCTCAATCTTAATTTCTACTGCCGTGTAACGCTCATAGAGAACCTTCTCACCAACCTTCAAATTTTCAACTTTTGGACCAACTCCCACAACAATCCCGGTAATGATACGCTCCTTCTTCAAAATCTGCTCAGGTGCCACCAAATCAGTTCCCTTTATCTTGTTGCTCAGTTCTATCGGCTCAATCAAAATCTTACCGCCCAATACTTCAAATGTTTCAATCATGGATTATGCTTATTGTTAAATTATATCTCCAAAGATAAACGACTTGAAACTATTTCTGATTTTCAGATTTTCCCCCATTTTTCAATTACTCGCGAAGATTTAAAATTAAGCCCCAGCAGAAAAGACCATTGATTTTAAGAATTTTTCGACCTATAAATCCTTTCTTAAGTGGAAGTAATTTCTACCAGCCGAAAATTCAAAATATACTATGGCGAGGGGGGTATCCCTGAAAGGGTACCACCACTCTTTTGATTTTCCCCCGGGGGGGGTCGTTGAGAAACCTCTAAAAGAGAGTTCGATTAACATTCCCGATCTCCCCACTTACTATGTTACATTCATTTCGTTCCAGAAAGTACGGAACTATCACCGTTAAGGAATCTCGTCAAGAGATAGCGTACTTCATTAAGTTAAACAAACGCGTTACACCTGATGAAGCTCAGATCATCGCGTCTAAGGTATTCGGCGACCAAGATGCTGAAGCCGTATGTCCAACATCCAACCCATATGTGTGGGCTTGTCTATAATCTTAAACTAACCTCTTAAACATTCTTATTATGAAAACAAAGTTTTTCACAGCAACGTGCGCGGTATTAGGCGCAGGACACTTCGTAGCACAGACAACAGCAGACCTCTTAATGACTGCAGAAGCTAACATCGCAGAGAAGCGCTTAGGCAAGGACAGAGTAGAAGTCATGCAAGCAAGGGCTAAAGCCACCAATGATCTGCAGGATAAGATAGCACAAGGCTATGCCAAGAGAATGGCTCAGCTCAAGGCTAAGAAGTCCACAAGTGTAGTAACTGAAGCACAAGTTTAATTCAATAAACCCCTAAAAGAAATTACTATGAATAGAATCGTCTTATTCTCCGTGTTAGGCTTACTGGCAATAACGTTAGCCTTTATGCTCACAGTCACCTTGATTAAGGTGTTCCAGACAGACATCGTGCTCTTCACGGTTATCACCGCTATCGCGGTCATTATCGTGCTTATCAATCCCGCATTAAAACACTTTAATAAAAAATAGCTATGCACAAACAAATTGTTGTATTCGCCCTTGCTATGGGCGTAGGATTAATCATAGGTGGTCACATTGCTGGCCACATTTTTTTTGGTCTAATGCTCCTGGGCGGACTTGTCGCCCTTACTGAGAACATCACCGCAGTTAAATGGCTTGTATACAAGGGGAATAACATCATGGATGTATTGCTCTGGATATTCAGTGCCTTAGCTATCGTGTTCTTCGGAGTAACCATAGCAGCAGCTCTCGCTGTTGCCAGTCTTGGATATACCATGGTCTATGCACCGTATGTAAGACAGCAACAGCTTAAAACTAAATCTCACTCACGTCGTAAAGACATCTATTAATTCTCACATCTTAAATCTTATGAAAAATCTATTGAACAAAACAGGAAACGCAATCAAGTTCGCATCAGTAACAGTGGCTACCAAAACATTGGGAGTAACGCACTTCTTAGGTCAGACCGTAGCAGATATCTCTATGGAGACCGAAGCTTCTATGAAGCTCAGAGCCTATGGCCTGGTTAAAATGGACACTAAACGCTACCGCGTACAAAGGACCATAGAGCACCAACAGGCTATTATGGATAAATACTTCAACACGGTTAATGCGATACGCTCATTAAGGCTCCGTGCCCCTCAGATCGAGGAATCAGAGACCATTGACCTTCACACTTTAGAGACCTCACACCTTTAATCATTAAATACACATTACTATGGAAACGAAAATCAAAAGACAGCGTAAAGCATTCAACAAAGTGGTTAGATCACTCAGTGAACTGTATGGTATGCCATACATCGAAGTGCTAAAAGTCTATCAAAGACAAGAGCGCAATATCAGTGCTACGAAGATGATCCTTAACCTTAAACAATTACAAGCATCATGAAAGACTTCGCTATAGAGTGGACCTCTACCCTTAAGTTCCTCGCTTACATTCCTCTTATGATGATGTTCATCATTGTCTCTTGTATTCACAGCCCACTACGTTGGGCTTTAAATCGAGTATCAAATTTCTAATTCTATAATAACAATCTGAACCTCGCGATGCTTAGGTCAATCGCTCACTATTATGAAAACTATCGTATCAAAATTCAACGCTCCAGAAGTAACTGTTAGAATCACTAACCTATCAATAGATGCCTACAATAAGAAGTTCTCACTTACCCTTTCCACCAAAGAGAAAGGCAAAAGAAAGTGGAACACAGAAGATATTGCAGGTACCATTACCAAGGAAGTAGCAGAATACTTCTCTCTCCTTAAAGACGAGAAGATCAAGGTTGTTGCCGACAATGAGGTTGGATATGTCTATCAAACCACCGGCAGAAAGCTTACCAACTTCCAGAGATACCTTATCAAAAGAGGTATACAGGAAACTCCAGGCATTCTCTCAGCCATGAAGTTCGAAGCGGACAACTACTCTGAGGAATACCCACAGAACCCATTCCGTATCGTCAGATACCAAGATGGACGTAACACCCTTACGCTTATCAATGTGTCTTCTATGGTCAGAAAAGCCTACTTAGATCCCAACTCTAACGAGACTACCAGCAGGTATTCCTACCGTACCTTCGTAGATGCCAACGGCCGAACCCGCAGGTCATTCATCATTCCAAAATACTATCGTAGGCTGGTGGTGCAGGAACTGATTGAGGTTGAACAATTCGTAGAAGCGAGGGATTAGTCCTCATAATATAGGCATTCATGTCTGCACTGAACTTATCCAAGATCTCACTCTGGTCCGCAGCATGGATGCCTTCTACCATTGCTTCCCACTGTTTATCAGTCATGTTGTTCAAGTAAAACGGATTGACATAGTACGTGTTCATCTTTACCTTGTGCAGCAAACCAAACTCTTCGTAGTGGTTGCGTAAAGCATAGAATATAGGCTTCTTCTTGCCTATGAGAGTATGTAATATGGGATCATTATAATGAAGCTCTATCAGTTGAGCTTCCCAGAATTCAGAAGTATTCCTTATCGTTATCAGCAGTTCCTGTATACGATACATCAGTAATATCGACTTTGTTCGTAGACTCTGGTCCGGTAAACTATCATGCAGTTGTTGGATATTCTTAAACAACATTGTCTGTTTTTTACCGTGGTAACTCTTCTTATTATTTTGGTATATTTGCTTACGAAGCAAATCAGTAATGGCTTCTCTCATTTTACACTCTCTTTATTTTTAAACCGGAAATTGAACGCCAATTCTTTCCGGTTTTTTATTGCTTTTTATTCTCTAAAAACACCTAAAATACCCCCCAAAAGTAGTCAAAATTTTGGTACCGTAGCGTACCAATTTTGGTTTTAGCTGATTTTCAGCGTTTTAATTTTGGTACCGTAGCGTACCAAAATGGTATTTCGCGTAAAACCCCTAAAACAAAGGGCTCATTGCCATTTTGTTAACACTTTTTAACTAAAATTGCTCAAGAGATAATAGTTGACAATATAATCTGTCGAGCTTTTATCTCGAACTTCGTTCTAATAAACCTTAATAATTAATTGAAAATTTATTGTCGAATGGAAAGACAAGACACCTCGCTTTGCTCGTTGTCGTCTTAAATAAATTGACAAAGTAATTGACAATATAAATTGTTTTAAAGGTTGAAGAATAGTATTAGAATTATTGATAAGTCAATACTGAGGTTTTGTAAAAAGTTAATTAAAAATAATAAAGGGTATAATATTTCTTTTAGAGGTTTTTAATATACATGTGCGTAATATATGTGATGTAACTTTTAAAAAAAAGTTTATAAGGATTAAAAATCTTGGATTTATAATGGTTTGATAGAGTTTTACCTTTGTTTAGTTAATAATTAAAAAAGAATTTTTTTATGAAAAATCGGAGTTATGATTTAGATAATACTGAAGTATTATCGGAAAGGTTTACCCCGTTAAGTAATTGGGGTAATATGCCAAAACATTTAATGTTGAGAATGTTTGGTAATCTGAGTATAGACTATGACAAAGATCATAGTTTACGGCCTATTGATCTTGAGAAGATAGAGGTAGGGGATAAGGTTTACTTTGGTAATAGTGATGGAGTAGTAACTGAATTGATTTTATCTGAGGAAGAGATTGATTTAGGTACAGAAGTGTTACCGGAGGGTAGTGTGATAGGAATACGCTTACAGCGTAATCTTAATTACTTGAATCCATTGGATAGAATGGAATTGGGTAGAACAGGATATAATAGTTCTGGTACAGGAGTAAACATGAGTTATATGTTTTATCAGAATGAAGTATTGGATGGTAAGTATAAGAATGGAGGAGGATCAGAGTATCTATATCCTGGAAGTTTTTATGTTAGCAGACGATATGGAGTAGGAAGTTATCCGAGTGTTTATGAAAGCATCAAGGATTATCAGAGTAAGTTTTAATTTTAAATTTAATTGTTTCATATAGCGGCTTAGTGCCGCTATTTTTATTTACTGAATTATGGAGAATAGTTTATACGGAAAGAACCAAGCTGTATTGGTTGAGAGTTTCAAGGAGTATTATTTGAAGAGATTGAGAACAGACTGCAGGGATGTTAAGAATCTTACTTATACACCGATGGTAGTATCGTTTAGGATAAACGGATATTGTAGTTTGGATGAAGAGAATACTTTGAAAGTATTGTTTGGATTGTGTATGCATGAGTTTGGAAGAATTGAGAGTAACGATGATCGTATTGATTATTTAGACTACTTGATAGATAAACTCCGTACAAATTCACAGACTAACAGAAGTACGTCATTGCGCTTAGATAATACTCGTGGAGAGTAGAAACCTCTAAAAGAAATTATCATTGATTTTTGATGCCTTTCTGTTGATAATAGAAAGGCTTGATTATTTAAAAACATTAGTGGTTTGTAATGACTATGATTTCTTAGGTCATACTGAATATTGTTTAGAGGAATATAGTGATACATTGTCTCAGACAATAGGAAACGTACCATAGGTTAACTATAATACTGAAATAGTGTAGAAACCTCTAAAACAAATTATAATTGATTTTTCGTGCCTTTCTGAATGTTTTCGGAAAGGCTTAATTATTTAAAAACTGTTGTTATGAGTAAATCGTATTTACGGGAAATTGAACTTAGGTTCAAAAGAAGTGTTGAATATCCGGAAGAACTTTTAAAGTTCAAATCTTCTGAAGAAGCATCGAAGGTGCTTAGGACAATGATAGGAGAAACTATTGACGTTTATGAGAGCTTTATTGTGCTGTATCTGGACGGTCAGAATCAAGTCATAGGTTGGCAGAAACTCAGTACCGGAGGTGTTAATCAAACAATAGTGGATGTTAGGCTATTGTTTGCAACGGCACTGAAATCACTTGCATTAAGTATTCTTATTTGCCATAATCATCCAAGCGGTAACCTTATTCCTTCAGAACAGGATAAGAATCTTACCAAGCAGATAAACGAAGCAGCAAAGTTTCTTCAGATCAGACTTCTTGACCACATCATTATTACAGAAAAAAGTCATTATTCATTCAGTGATGATGGCTTACTATAACAATTAATCAATTCACTTTAAAAACACATTACTATGGGCTGGACAGGCTTTTATTACAAAGGAACAATGGATGAGTTTGACACTCAAAAGGCTAAGGAATTTATGGGGAATGAATTCTCAGCGTATGCTTATGTTGAGAAACTCCATTTACACAGAGATATAGGTAACAATCAGCATGAAATCTATGCGGTGTTGAGAAGACGATTCACCGATGAGAGATACGTTTACTGTATTCTCATACAGATCAGCGAGAAAGACCAGGAAATATGCTACAAGGATATGGACGAAAGTGTAGGCCCCGCCTATTACAATTGTCCGCCATCATTCTTTAACGGCATACCGGCTCCCAACAAGTATGCTGAGGAATGGAGACTGGAGTGCGTAAGAAAACATAACTAAAGCACAGGCTACATAATGGAAGCAGCAAAGAACAAGTTACAAGTCGGAACAAGAGTACGGCTTCAGAACATCAAAGGCGACGAAAAATCACTCAACGGAATGTTAGGTACCGTTACCCATCCCATAGGTTTTACTAAAGCCAGAAGGTGGGTAGGAGTAGCATTGGATGTGCCTTACGGAACAACAATCAACGTAAGGCTTTCTGAATGCATTCCCATAGGTATTGGCAAACTGTTTACTGATACACACGAAAGCTTAAATGGCTTGAATCCCTAATCCAAAAACACCGAAAATGCTATGAAGTGCCACTATGTTTATGACGAAGAAGTAGGGAGAGTGCTTATCCCTGGCTGTTGGTCGGTGGTTATTTCAGACGATAAAGACGATTGTACGTGTCAAACCACCACTTTTTCACAGTTTGAAAAGGAAAAATACAACGAAGTATTAAAAGAGAAGTGTAGACTTATAAAAGAGTTAGAAAGCGAAAATATGCGCTTGAATAACATAATTAAAAACCTTTTAAAAGAAAAACGATAAACAAACAAAATTGATTACAAAAATGGAATACAACGGTTTGGGTATATATGCAGTACCCTAACACGAACTTTTAAACTTATTATAAACCTTAATAAGGTATTGCATATATACCTTGTTAGCAAATCGTTTACGATGAAAAAGCTAAAAGAAAATTTACAAATAGCATTAATTATTTTAGGAGTAGTGGCATTGATAGGTGGGATAGGTTTTGTTAAATACAAGATTTGGAGGGCAGAACACCCACAAGCAAAGACTTGGACTTTCTTTATACCGAAAGGCAAGTAAATGTTTGCTAACTCTCAAATAGACGCAATACGAGTTATTTAAATGCGAAATATTAACCACTACCACAAAAACCTCTAAAAAAACCAATATGCCCGCTCTCCGTTGAGTGGGCATTTCTTATTTAACACTTTAAATTAAAATCTTATGGTTACAGAAAAAAGTCTGCAACAGCATTTGCAACGCTACGCTCCAAAACAGAAACTATGGTTGGAAGTTCACCTTCCGGAAATAGTAGACGATTTACTCAGCATCATCGGAGATGTTGTGGGATTATCCTATTGGCTTCAAAACGGACACAAAGGACTATGTGAAGCACTCAAGGAAATCAATTACATCTCTCTTGAAGAAGAAGAATTGGTGCTTGACTTCTTTGCCCATACTCTCAACCAATTGGTCGATGGCAGTTATGCAAAGAAGAACAACTATTGGTTCCAAGACAACGAAACAAGGCTCGATTACCTTGAAGATCTCAGAGGACTTATTTCACAAAACCTAACAAAAGAAATTTCTAAATTTTAATACACTCAATACCATGCAAAATTTAACAACAATCCCTACCGCAGAAATCGTAGCAACAAAGCCATTTGTAACCGCTAACACAGAAGAAGTAAACATTCAGCTTTTAGAGAATGACTGTATCATTCCCGTATTTGCAAAAGACAATGAGCGTACTATTTCGCATCAAGAATTTATCACCGTTGCACAGGACTCGCTGTCACAGCTCAATATGAAATTTCAAGTTCCCGAGATTAGAGTATCACACCAAATCAAAGGGCGAATTCCCGAAGCCATTCACAAAAACGTTAAGGACTTATTAGACCACGAAAAAACGCAGTATTTTGAAAGGATGGCATTCGTCATAAGAATCCCAGAGATAACCGACACAATCAACGGAAACAGGCTTGCTTTGACCATTGGTGGTGTTCGTGCCTACAACCAACAGAATCTGTACGCTAAAAAGACAATGGAGAAATTCAAATTCTTTATTGGCTTTCAGAATATGGTATGCTGTAACCTATGTGTATCTTCTGATGGATATGTAGGTGAACTCAAAGTAGGTTCCCTTGATGAATTGGGAGACAAGATCCTTCAGATCATTAGAAACTACGATGCCGAGAATCACCTTTCAGTAATGAAGGAATTGGTGAATTATGACTTATCGGAACACGAGTTTGCACAGCTTATAGGAAGATCGAAATTATACGGCTTTCTACCTAAAGCGCAGAAGGCTTTAATCCCTGCATTGGACTTCAACGACAGTCACCTTACCACAATGGCTAAGGACTACTATACCGACCACGAATTCAGTTGCGACAGCGATGGCAGTATTAACTTGTGGAATGTCTACAATCTGTTCACACAGGCTAATAAGAACAGCTACATCGATACGATATTGGACCGCAGTGTCAATGCCCTTGAATTCAGTCAAGGTCTGCAACGTGCCAAGCAAGGCTCACCAGAATACGAGTGGTTCATCAAATAACAATCTCCAAAGAATATACATCCCGGCACCATAAGGTGTCGGGATTTTTTTTTTACCCAAAAATCAAAACTTATGTCACACAAAGTGAAATTCAGAGGGCACGAACTCACCGTGCAAAAGGCTAAATATTCAAACGACAGAATAGCATTGCAACTCTACACCGAAGATGGTGAACTCTATTTGACCGCAACGGTCAACGTACCGGATTATCCGGTGCTTCTCGATGGTCACACCTTCATTAAAAATTACAGCGAGAATGAGGGCATTCTCCAGGCGCTTATTGATGCTCAAATCATAGAGGATTGGGGTATCGAAATCCACTTAGGTTCATTCGGTGCAACGGCACATTTGGTTAATGTAATCATATAGAAAATGTCAAAGAAAACTGGAAATATTATTGTCGATAAATCGGAGGAAATTTACTCCAACGTAGTCAAGTTCATATTGGCTACCAATTATTACTACACCATCATAGATGGCATTAAGGAAACAAATTTCTACCGACAATCCTTGAAGTTACACGTCAACAAAACCGAAGAAATATTGGATGGTATTCAACGCAGTAAAGCAATGCGTGAATTCTATCAGATCGCTGATGAAGAATTGTATTTGGCAAATCTTGATCTGCACAAATTATTCTTTGAATTAGTGGCTTCATTACCGGCTACAGAGGTGGAAAACATCATGATTGAAATCGTAAAAAAATACAGAAAGAATGGCAATGACCTACGCACAGAAGTATGCGAAAAAATTAGCTCTTAAGGCATTAGAAAAAGCAAAGTCACAAGAGGGATTCCGTGTAGCCAAGAAAGGCGAAACAAACGAAGTGGTAAAGATTAAAATGTATCAGAAGACTCGTCACAGCTTCTCCTTTGAGGACTACCGTGATGAGATCAGTGAATTCAATACCGACTTCTGTTTCGTGTCTATAAATGGGCGCACCAAAAAAGTAACAGTTAAAAAACTTCACGAACAATGGCAAAGAAAATAGTTAAGTGTGAGTCTGGAGAATTAGGCTTCAGACAGAGAGTACAGGAAATCTATGACGACTATGAGGATTTCCTGCATTTCAACAAGATGTACAACATCCATGTTAGGCTCAAGTACCCTTCGGCCCGAAGGCTATGGGAGGACAACCCCATTATCGAAGGATCATCCAACCCCTCAGATTTAAAAATTGTAGAAAAAGTAAAATAATGATAGGCTACGCATTACAGATCCTCGCAAAAGGCGAGAGAATATACCTCACTAAGTCCGGTAAAATTCATTTAACCACCAACAGAGAGGAAATTGAAACCCTCAAGGAGCTTTATGCCCCTTGTCGCATTGTTGTTTTTAGAAACCGTAAAAAATCAAAAGTATGCTCGTCCAGGAAACAAAGGAACATCCGCGCGATGTCTGTTACAAAATAGAACAGTGCATCAGAAGCAGCACTACGCTTCAGCACATACAGAGCTGTAAGAACATGATCTCGAATTTCGAGGTAATGTATGGCAGTTACCGCGATGAACAATTCTCTGTAGGTAGATTTAACAGTGAATTGGAATGTGTCCGAAAGCGCATTATAGTAAAAGATACTATTGAGAAGATTGCCGATCAGAAAACGGCAGTCTTGAGGAAAATGAAAAACTTACAGATTAGACTTTCTAAATAAACTCTTATGGCTATTAAGTATAAAATCGAGTGGAATTATTTTAATTCAAAGAACAAGTATCGTACGCTCGTACATGAATTTAATGACGATCAGCATTTCGCTAATTTCCTCAAGTACGCAGCAAAGAATCAAGAATACCGAAAGATCATCGGCTATGAGAAATACTTCGAGGAAAAACTTGAATTCTCAGCCAACGACTTGCGAGAAGCATTCAACGCAGGGAGAAACTCTAAGGGTGACTTTGAATCATATTTAACGGCTCAATATAAAAGAGATTTTTAATGGAGGTAACGCAGTTGTCGCTGTTCTCATTCCCAGAGTTTTATGAGGACAGTAATGGCGATGTACTTATTTCAGAAGAAAACTTTAAGTCAGAGGGCAAGTTTGAGTTTAAACTTTGCGATTGGGATAACATCCGAAAAAGCGTACCGAAGCTTTACGAGGAACAGTTGAAAGACGTACTCGATGCTGAAATGCGCTTCTTTGATGCCAATCAGAAAGGAAAACTGTTCACCAATGCAACAGGAACCGGTAAGACCTTAACGGCATTAGGCATTATTAAGCGGTTTATCCTCATGGGTAAACCGAATATTCTTATTGTCGTACCTACCGATCAGAAGTGTAAAGATTGGGTAGAGGAAGCGCAGGATCTTGATATTGAAATCTATCAGCTCGAGGGCGTAAACGACTACAAGCCGGGAGTGATTATCACCACCTATGCTAACTTCTACCAGAATCTAAGGTTGCTGAAACATCATCAAGACCTTTTGGTATATGATGAAAGCCACTATCTGTTACAGAATGCAAAGGGAGAGCAGACCGTGTATCTGAATAAGCATAAGGAGATTGCTAAGCTCCCTACCGTGTTTAAGAGAAGATACTATCTCGACAGAGAGTATTTTGAAACCATAGGCAAGGAAAGGATGCAAAAGGAATTTGAGGAATACGTTAATTCCACAAAGGTCTTGTTCTTATCAGCAAGTCCGTTTGCTTATGTCAAGAGTTTGATTTTGGGTGATGGCACTTTGTGGCCCATCTACGAGACCAACACTATAGACGATCTGTTCAATACGGAAGTATCAGGTTACAATGAGCCCGATAGGCTGAGTAAGTTCTACATCGAGAATTTCGGATATAGGATGCGCTATAACAAACTCACCGTTCCGGAAACGGGAGTGGACTTAAACTTAATGGAAAGACAGTTCTATGAAAAGTTTAAGAAAGAGGGTGCTATATCCGGCAGACAGATTGAAGTCGATAAGGATTACAGCCGTGAGTTTGTACTCCTTGACTCAAAGATTGGTGATGAAATAGACAGAGGTCTTAAGATCATGGCTTCTCGAGAATTTCAAGATGAATATCCATTGCTATCTGAATATTACAAGAGGAAGTGGAGATATCATTACACCCGCCAATTGTTGGAGAACATAAAGGCTAACCTTGTTGTTCCCAGAATTCGGAAGCATTTGGAGCTGAATAGAAAGATTGTGGTATTCCACGATTACAACAATTCTGTTCTTACTCACCCATTTCAATTTTCCGCTTATTCACTGATTAATGATAAAGATGAGAAGGAAGCAGGGCAGGTATTCGGATTGCACAATGAAATACAGCGGTTCAGTCAGCAGTACAGACATCTTACTGAAATTGACCTTACCGATTTGCTTGATCCCCTTACCTTGTTCAAAAAGGAATTCGGTGAAACCATGGTAGAGTTTAACGGCACTATTCCTAAGAAACGCAGAAGTCAGTACAAGGCTGAATTTATGGATGATAATTCATTCGTCAATATCATTCTTGTTCAGCGTAAGGCAGGTAAGGAGGGTATCTCACTCCACGATATGACAGGGCATAAGCAGCGAGTTCTTATAGAACTCGGACTTCCCACAGCTCCAACGGACTGCATCCAGGTTGAGGGTAGAATCTACCGTATTGGTTTAAAAACAAATGCGGTTTATGAATACCAAACCATACAGACTGCATTCGAACGTCATGCCTACGCTGAGACGATCGCTGAGCGCTCAAGAACGGCTGAAAATCTATCAATGGGGGAACGTGCCCGGAATATGGAACTAATCTTCAAGGAGGGCTATCAGAATCCCACAGAAGATGATCCTTGTCCGGAGCAGGGAGTAGGTGGTAAGGAGAGTGATAATTCACTGGATCAAATATCAGAGTACCAAAAGGCTATCAGCTTCTATTATTCCAATCAGAAGAAGTCTCAAAAGACAAGGGCGAAAGAGGGCAGAGATTACTTTGCCACTCCCGAACCATTGGGATATAAAATGGTACAGTGGCTTTACGCTTTGCCCAATGACAAGGTATTGGAGCCAAGCGCAGGTCACGGAGCAATAGCACGTTTCTTCTCTCCGCTTACCGAAAACCTATGTATTGAGCCAAGTTTGGAGTTATCATCGAGGTTGAAGCTGAATCTCGAAAAAGGCGATGTTATGATTAAGTCTTTCGAAGATCATTCGATTTGGAATAAGTACGACAAGATTGTAATGAATCCACCTTTTGGTGAACGAAGTAAACTTGCTGCACAGCACTTTGCAAAAGCGATCACCAAGCATTTGTATTCTTTGGAGTACAGGATGAATTCTTTCAGTCGTCTTATTGCCATATTACCGGCAGGTGAATCGATGAACCGCTACTTAGAGAGAATGAATGACGATAAGGATTTCAAATTCTTCAGAGTAACGCACGAAATACTTTTGCCTTCGTGCACTTTCGAGAGAGCAGGTACATCGGTTTCATGTAAGGTAGTAGTGGTGGACACCATCAAGTCAAGGCCCGACTTGAAGAATGAACTATTCTACGCTCCAAACCTGATAAAACAAACCGACTTGCGCGGGTGCGCAAATATCCAGGAATTCTTTAACGAGATCGAGGATATGGAGATTGAGGATTTTAACATTAAACATTAACGAATGAATTATGATATTGACAACAGGACTGTATTAGAGGATGAAGTATTAGGTTACCTCATTTGCAAGGACAGTATGGGTTTATATTCTCAGCAGATTATCGAGCAACACGGTATCACCGAAGCTGAATATTTTGGAAACGCTTTTAACAAGGATGTTTTCAGAACGATGCAGAAGTGTTGGGAGAATAACCTACCTGCAGATTTTGTCAATCTGATCAATCTAAGACCGGATAATTATCGGGACAAGGAAAATGTACTTGATAAGAAGATGTTTGATGTAAACCTTACTACCATGGTACAGAAAGGAAGCGTCTTAAATGAGGTTTCCTTTGTCAAGAAAGTATGGCTTTTCAAGCAGTACATTATCATGGACTTTTGGAATAAGGTTGCCAATGATATAATATTCGGTCAGTGGGATTTCCGCGATGAACTTCAAGTAGGTCAGAACATTATAGACTCCTATAATCTCTTGCTTGAGAAAATCACGAAGAATTTCACCAAGACAGAATCAGTGGTCTTGAAACAGAGGGAATACTTTATGAAGAAAATGCGTGGCGAATTGGTCACCGTTCCTTCGGGTGTTCAGCCCGTTGATGAATTTACGGGAGGTTGGCACAATGGCGAGTTAATCGTTATTGCTGCAAGACCGGGAGCAGGTAAAACTACGGTGGCTTTGAAAATGGCAATAGAGTCAGCTTTTAAGTTCAAGAAGAAAGTGTTGTTTTCATCCTTTGAAATGCCAAAGGTTCAAGTAATGAACAAGGTTGCTGCATATATCTTAGAGTTGGACTATAAGAAAATAAAGGCTTATGAGTACGACTACGACACGATGCAGAAAGTCTTTCAGTTCTATGAGTATCTTGAATCAAGCGAAAGCTTTTTGGTAATTACCGACCAAAAGGAAGTATCGACTATTTCAGATATTGGAAGTAAACTCAAAGAGATCAAAGCCGAGTTATTCTTTGCCGATTATCTCCAGCTTATCAAGATTGAAAAGGGAGTTAAAATCAAAGCGGGAAACCGAGAGCAGGAGATCGCATACATCAGCGGTTCTCTTAAGGCAATGGCAGTGGAGTATGATATTCCGGTAATTGCATTGTCTCAGCTTTCCAGAGCGGTAGAAAACCGAGATAACAAAAGACCTAAGCTTTCAGACTTAAGGGAATCGGGTTCAATAGAGCAGGATGCTGATATTGTAATGTTCCTTTATCGTGATGCTTATTACAAGGAAATTTCCGGTCAGCCGGTTCTCGAAAGCGAACGTTGGGATTTAGAAATGAATTTCGCCAAAGGGCGGGATTTAGGAACAAAGACTTTATACTTATATGCAAATTATATAACCTATGAAATAAGAGAAAGAACAGTACCATTACCACCTTAACAGGTCAGAGAGTGAGCTGAATTCTGAAAACTTGAAACGGTTTCTATCTCGATATTTTTGTTAAAAGAATATCAGATTTTAATTGTTATCAAGTTTTTTTTATGACGCACAGAGATTTTTACAAGGTAGTTCACCGCGACTTAAAGAGCGCCAAGATTACCGTACGACAGTCGGACTCAGATGTGATTATTTCAACAGTTTTTAATGCATTGACAGATGTCTTAGCACAAGGGCACAATGTTGAAATAACCAACTTTGGTTCATTCAGATTACACCTTAGAAAAATGAGGGATATAGGACGAAAGAAAACCATAAAACGGTGGGCAGTCTCTTTCAGTTCCTCAAGGAATTTTTCAACTAAACTCAACAGACAATTTTCAGATGAAGAAGATTGATAAAGAACAGGGGTTGATCAATTATCTTTTGGCAAAAGTGGAGAAAGCCAAATCGATTAATGTATCGAAAGAGCAGGTTTTAGAAATGCTCGATACAGAGGTCTTTTCGGATCCCGATTTCAAAAGGCATCTACTTGAAACGTCCATCAAGTTAAACTTGTCGATAGATGTAGTGGAACACACCGTGAAACACTTCATCATTACAATGGCAAAACAAATGTCATTGGTTACCAGATACCGAAGACGATTGAGCATATACGCTTTCTGTATGATTGAGATTAAAGACTCAATTACCTATACGATTAAAGGTCGGGAAGAATACTATATCAATAGGTTCGGTCAAACAATTACTTCAAAACTATTTTCAATTTTTAAAAATTAAAACAATGTCAGACAACATTAAATACGCACAGCCATCAGCAACAGTAACAGGATCATTTGTAGCACCAGAATTCACCGGAGGTAGTAATAAAACAAAATTACAGACAGACTTAATCCCGCAGGGTTTACAGATGTGTACGATTTTCGCAACAGTTCAATTGGGTACTCACATGGACTCTTATGGCAATGCACCCGCTAAGCCAAAAAGCAAAGTTTTCATTGGCTTTGAGTTTCCTCAGTTTAAACAGAAATTCTATGAGGAAGACACGGAATTGAGAAGCACCTCATTATTTCAAGAAATGGCATTCACCCCAGGTGCTTCAAGGGAGAAAGCTAAACTCAGAATGATTATCGAAGCCGCTTGTCAGAGAACATTATCAGACGAGGAAGCAAGAGTATTCCCAATTGATAAATTGTTGGGCTGTTCCATTATGGTGAATATTATTCACAGTCCAAAGAAAGATGGTGGCATGAAAGACAAGATTACCAGCTATGCTTCAATTGCGAATATGCCAATTCCCGTAGGCTATGAACCTAATACTGAAAGATGGCTGTTCCATTTGGATCGTGACATGAATAATTTCCGTACAGAAATGTTTGCCAAACTTCCTATGTTCCTAAAGAAGAAGTTAATGACTTCTATTGAAGGTCAGAATTACATCAATTCGGGAGGGGTATTTGCCAAACTCGAAAACGAGCAAGGAAGCAGTAGCAACAACGGCAACAGCTTCTCTAATGCAGTAGTACCACCAACTACTCCACAGACTCCACCAACGCCACAGGCTACTCCGGCTAATAAGGTAGAAATGCTTGTAAGTGATTTCACCTACGAACAGTATTTATCTTACGGGTGGACTGATGAAACATTGGTACAACACGGAAAAGCAAAGTGGGCAAACTTAACTCCACCGACACCACAAGGGCCACCTGCAGCACCTGCACCTGCACCGGCTCCCGCGCCTGCGCCAGCTCCTGCACCTGCAGCAGCACCTGCACCGGCTCAGACGTGGTTAGATAGCGATGATGACGATGATATGCCTTACTAATGAAAAGTTTCATTTGTAAAATCAATGATGATCTCTCCGTAGATTTTATAGACAAAAAAGATAAAGCCGTTTTCGAACGGCTTTTATCTTCTATAAAAGCAACAGGCAGAGATAAGTTTAAGGTTGTTATCGAGCTTGTAGAGCATTCCAAGAAACCCTCTCATGCACGAATAAAACTTTTGAAAGTCATGTTTTCCAAGATTGCTGATATATCGGGTAATGACTACTCGACAGTAAAGGAAACAATAGTACATAACAATTTACCAGGAAAAGATTTATCTGAATTAACCGATCGGGAATTCAATGATTTTCTCGAGAAGGTGATTTTGTTTGCTAATGATTTTTTCAACCTAAATGTCAAGTTTAATGAAGAAACTAATCACATCGAAATCAATACAATTTAATAGCAATGATGGTTTACACGATAATAATTGGAGTAAGCAGAATTATCATAGTATGGGTGAAAAATCCATTAATACGAAAGACCGCTCAGACAGTCTATGTAGTGGTCTTTTCTGCAATGATAATCGATCAAATGAGGTCTAAAAGAAACATACAAAAACGAAATGAAGAATATTACGATTTACGATCTAACGGAGAGTCAAAAAGAAGCGTTTAACTTCCTCAACAGCTTTGTTTCTGCACCAATAACACGGGATATCAATTCCCGTGTTGCGGTGTTGGTAGGTAAGGCAGGTACCGGAAAAACAACCTTGATTAAATTGGTCTTAGACGAGCTTCTCACCAAAGACCGAGAAATGGACAGAGATACCGATTTCCAAGAGGGAGCAAGTCTATTTGCTTCTCCCAATGTAATGGGAGTTACGGTAGCACATAAGGCAAAGAACGTATTGGCAAAGTCCATTCACTTTGTAAATACGTTTGCTTCCTACTTCGGTCTTAAGGAGGAATATACGGACACAGGACAATTGAAGTTTGTGCGTAATCCTTACCGACAGTCTAAAGCCAATTGTAGGCTACCACACGTTGTGGCAGTCCACGATGAATGTTCGATGTATGATGCAGAAATGCTCAAGACCGTACTTGAGGATACCAACTATGGAACTAAGATTATTTTCATGGGAGATCCGGGACAGCTTCCGCCAATCAGCGCAGAAGATGATGATGATTCGCCAGTGTTCACAAAGTTTAAAAACGTTATCCACCTTACAGAAAGGGTAAGACAGACAGAGGGAAATCCTATTGTGGATTTGTCAGATGTGATCTACTCACAGATTTTTAGAAAAATCAAGAAAGGTGAACCCGATAACAGAATAAGTATTGTTCTGGATGCCATTAAGAGTGATGCAGTGAATGAAGGACAAGGCTTTATTTCCATACGGAACAGAGAATTCCTCAATCATTACAAGTCCAATGCAGACCATTTCAATTCTAAGGTGGTGGCTTATCGCCGACAGAAAGTGAATGACTTTAACGATGTTATAAGACGTAGTCTTTACAACAATCCTACAGCAGAGTTTATTCCTACAGAGATTATCTATATGAATGACAGCTTCTATTCTGAAAAGAATAGTAATGAGAAAAGTAAAAGCTACATCTGTTACAATTCCGATGAATATGTAATTGAGGGTATTGAGAAAGGCGTTGATATAATGGGCGTTGATTGTGACTTACTCTACATAGACAAGACAAAGCACATGCACCTTGCGAACATAGATATGCCCTTTATTCCCGTAGTTTCCAAGAAGGGTAAGAAAGAGTACAATATGATAGCAAACGCCCGTAAGAATGCAGTCTTTCAGGCTGAGCCTTACAAGCGCCCTCAAAGGTGGAAGTATTACTATGACTTCATAGGATTGTTCGGTAACGTTTCCTATGGCTACTGTTACACCGCCCACAAGTCACAGGGAAGCACATTTAAGACAGTTTATGTGGATATCAATGATATTCTAACCATCGGTCCAATTACGGACAAAAGAAAGCTCCAAGCGATCTACACCGCCATCACCCGAGCATCACACTTAGTAGTATTCCTAAAATCAAATTAATATGAAAGCAAAGCAGCATTACGAAAACGCCAAGAAGCAACACAGAAAGTTTATGAGTGGCAATGAAAAACCAAACAAAAAGGGCAGAGCCTATTTACTCTTTCCCCTATTGGAGCGACACGGAATTGACACATGGGAGAAACTTCAGGCAGAGTCTTTCCTCATCGACGAGAAGAAATCCCAGTTGTCAAGAGAGGTAAGGGATGCCATTACCCACCTGCATACTCACTGTATGCTTGAGGAAGTGAGAAATATTAAAGAGGAAATCAATGTATAATGAGGTGGTCGGAGCATTCACAGCAGAACATAATTCTGTTGCCAAGCTCAACACCGGAAGGGTAGCCTTAGTAGATGCGGATTACATACGATACATCGTTGCTTCACGCATCTACAAGGAAGTCCAGAAAGTGAACAGAAGGGAACTTGACATTTTTCTCAAAGAAGATCCCGTAGTGAAATTTACCAAAGAGTGTATTACCGAACTTCTCCTAAAGATTGAAGATCCGATCATATTCTGTTTCTCTGCACCAAGTGTTAAAACGTTCAGATGTGCAATCTCATTTGAAAAGAAATACAAAGGAAACAGAAAGAAGGACAGCCAAGACTATGAGGGTAAAGTGCAGGATATGATGGCTTCAATGGAGTATGTAGTAAACAATTATGTTTCGCTGATTACAGACGATTTGGAAGCGGATGATATAGTGGCTTGTCTGCAGGATATGGACAATACCTACATCGTCTCCAAAGACAAGGATTTGAAGCAGGTGCCGGGTTACCATTACAATTGGATGACCAACACTATTGAACTCATTAAGCCCGACAAGGCTCTCTACCATTTAGCCAAGCAGTTGCTCATGGGTGATACTACCGATAACATCAAACTTATCCCCGGCTTAGGAGAAGTCGGTGCTGATAAGATATTGTCTGAGGTATCTCACCCCAAGCAATACATCAAGAGGGTGCTTCACGAATACCAAACCCGCTTCGGAATTTTCAAGGGAACAGATATGTTTTCAGAAGCATGGTTTCTCGTTAAGATGCGCGAAAACAGAGGTGCTGATTTCATACTGAAATATCAAAGATTGTTTGACACAAAGGATATGGTAGTCAACACGGTGAAAAAACTGGAAATGAAATAGTTTCCACTATAAATTAATTTTGATAAAAATAAAACACATGCAAAAGAGTCGTAAAATACTATCACCAGAGGAAGTACAACAAAACTTAAAGTCTAATATTCTTGAAGTAGAAGTAATCATTCCGGAGGATGTTGTAAAGAAAGAATCTCACCTTAAGGACATCTACTCGAACGGTAAACTCAAATATGATTTCGGGGATGAATTACCCGAGAACGTAAAGGATGAAATTACCGATTTGATTAAAAGTTCAAAGGTGGATGATTTGGTTCAGTTCAATCCATTACTTGTTTCCCTTGCAGAGTTACAGAAATTCAAAACTTTAAAGTGGGATCCGGATGCAAAGAACGAAAGGGATTATATAGACTCCAACAAGATGATCGGTTCGTTCAACACTTCGATAAAGACTACCACCGATTTACTCAAGAAAGAGCCTAACAACTATATCAAGAAAGTCAACGCTATCCGTGATTTCTTTCTTACAGAAGCAACCACCACCCGTAATGTTTTACAGGAAAACTTCAAACCTTTCTTAGAAGAAAAGCAGCGTAAAAAGGAGGAAGCGGAAGCAAGAAAGAATAAGGAAATGATCGAAGCCAATGAAAGGCTTACTCAGCAGAACAAGGAACAAGCCGACAAGCTAAAGAACCAAATGCGGGATTCAAAGATTATTTCCATAGAGGGAGAAATCGGAAAGATTGTTCTATCGGCGACATCGGGCCTTTCTGTTCTTAACGAAGCAGGATTGCTGAAACTCAAAGACCAGACTAAAAACCTTGAGTTTAAAAGCATTCTGAGTGATGCTGAAATTACAGAGTTTGGCTTTACTCCCTCAGAGGTAAACGAGTTTATCAACAAGTTCAATTCTGCGGTGGATGCTACGGTAAACAGTATTGACATATCGATCAATAATATCAGAAATACCGAGAAGCTGAATTCAATTCCACAGACACCGAAAGAAGATGTACCGTTCGAAGCACCAAAGGTACCATTGGAAATGGCTACGGATGCCGAGAAGATCAACATGCTTCATTCAATCTTAGTGGAATTCAAGACCTCTACGGCGACTTTCGATGCGAGAATTAAGGAATTGACTTTCGAGGATGAAGGTCTTAGTAAGGTTCACAACATCATCGCCGGAGATTCATTCAAGCAGATAGTGGAGTGGTCACAGAAATTAGACACATGGGTAGGTTCTAAAAAGGACAAATATTTAACACATATAAATTCAATTTAATTATGAAATTCAAATTACCGTCATTACACTTATTGACAAACAAGAACAAGAAAATCAGTGGTGACAATCCATCAAAGTACATTCACGTACTTAGCGGTTATGCCTTTGTTAACCATAAAATCATTGCTGCAGTAAATCTTCGGGAGTACATTAAGTGCGAATGCGATATAGATTCAGATGATGATATTGCAGAACTCGACAATATCCTTGAGTGGTTAGAGGGCAAGTCTTTCACTTCTGAATTTTGGAGCAACCTAACCAAAGAGAACATTGTGAAGTTTGCAGAGGAAGGATTGGTATTGGAACAGCCTACGTTCACTTCACAGCTACACTATCAGAATGTGGAGTTGGACTTACGAGCACCAATGTCGGCAGTTTCCTCTAACCTTGATTTGGAAGAAGTATCGCTATACAGAATTTCCTTTATGGGTTCTGATGTTGATTTGCTTCACAAGGCTTTCAAAAACGAGCTTAAAAAGGATATTCTAAACCTTGAGTTCTCTGGTGCTTCAAAGACCGTTAATTTCTGTCTTTCTCAAAGAAATTTCATTTTCGGTGCTATTGGTTCTACCAACAATGCTGCATCTGAATTGATGTCTTTCATCGAGAATAAAGAACTGAAGTCTGTACTTCAAAATCATCTTGCATCATTACCGCCATTGGCTCCCTTGCCAACTGCAGGATATGATATAGATTCAGATGATGATGAATTAGATGAAGTTCCAGTAGGTGACCTATTTCAAGATTAATAACCGCCGGGCTTTATTGCCCGGCTAATTTTTTTACTTATGAAAGATTTAATGTTCGAAGATGATTTAAAAGAAGTGGAATTAAGCCAGTCAGAGGTTTATTTCGAGTGGTGGTTGGAAGAATTAAAATCAGTAGGTCTTATCCTTGAATGGCACAGAGCAGAGCGCTTTATCCTAAGATCGCCTTTGATCTTTGATTACCTGCAACATTATAAAGTGAAAGATCCGCTCGTTAAGCAGGTCAATATCCTCCAGTCAGTTACCTATACTCCCGATTACAAGGTAAAATTCAATAACGCATTGTGTGGGAAGTTATATGCATATATCAACGATAAAATGATAACAGATGTAGGTAGAGGGAATAGTCCGGGAAATGTTTGGCAGGAAGTATTATTTCTAACCAAATATGATGCACAAGATTGGATTTACTTTGATGTAAAACCACCATCAAAGGCTATTCGATTCAGTGGCGCTTTGGGAAGTTCAAGGGAATTTCCTATCAAGCAGAGAATGATGTGGGAAGAGCACGGAATATTTGTAAATAAAGTAGTGCCTTATGGACAGAAAGAATGTCTGTTTACAAAAACCTTTTTGCCTACAAGATATAAGTGGACCGACAAGTCCACAAAACTACGGGCGTTAAAATCTTACGAGGAAACAGCTAAAAATTTATCAGAGTATTTAACCTTTAAAAACATTAAACTATGTCAGTTGACAAATCATTTACCGATGCCATAGAAGCATACTTAAACCAAGAAGCAATTACCAATGTAGAACTCAGAGAAGCTATGAAAAAAGAAGATCGCAACATCAACGGATGTTGCGATTATATTTTATCAGAAGTTAGAAAACTTGCCAATAAGAGCAAGGCTTACGCAATGAGAGACGATGCCGTTTATGAGATTGCTAAGAACTACTATTTCGCTGAAAAGATAGAAGTGCCCAAAGCACCTGTTCCAATGGCGACAGTTACGGCTTCCAAGCCAGTACCTAAGCCACCGGTTAAGCCCGAAAGCGGTATACAACAACTTTCATTGTTTTAATTATGATTAGCGAAGCGACCATAAACAAGATATTCTCAACGATTAAGATTGAAGATATTGTAGGAGAGTATGTTCAGCTTAAAAGGGCGGGTTCAAATCTGAAAGGTCTGAGCCCGTTCCACGAGGAAAAGACACCGAGTTTTATTGTTTCCCCAAGCAAACAGATTTGGAAAGATTTTTCAAGCGGTAAGGGTGGTTCTGCAATCTCGTTCCTTATGGAGATTGAGGGGTTCACCTATCCCGAAGCACTTAAGTATGCTGCAAAGAAATACAGCATCGAAATAGAAGAAGACCTTTCTCAATACAGCGACGAGGATAAAAAAGCAGAGGAAGAAAAAGAGCAGATTCTGAAAGTCCATGAGGTAGCCACCACCTTCTTTCAGGATCAGCTTAAAACTCCAGAAGGATTGGCTAACGGTGCAGCCTACTTCAAGGAGAGAGAATTGACTTCTTTCATTATCTCCAAGTTTCAGTTAGGCTATTCTCCCGAACAGAAGAACGCTTTTACGCAGTATGCTTTGGATAAGGGATATAGCAGAAACATATTGGAGAAGTCCGGTCTTTCCGTATTCAAGACAGAACCAGCAGATAGATTCAGAGGGAGAGTGATATTCCCTATTCAGAATTTCACAGGCAGGGTGGTAGGCTTCGGTGGTAGGATATTGACCGATGCCAAAGACACGGCTAAATATCTCAATTCTCCCGAAACTCCGATATACAATAAATCGAATATTCTGTATGGTTTGTATCTGAGTAAACAAGCCATTTCTCGTCAAGACCACGCTCTGTTGGTTGAGGGGTATATGGATGTTATTGCTTTGCATCAGGCAGGTATTGAGAATGTGGTTTCGGCTTCCGGTACCGCACTTACCGCAGAACATATCAAGCTGATTAAAAGATTGACCGATAATGTCACCATTCTTTTTGATGGCGATTCTGCAGGGATAAAAGCAAGTTTCCGAAGTATTGATATGCTCCTTTCGGAATCGATGAATATTCGCGTACTTCTGTTCCCCGATGGTCATGATCCCGACTCCTTCTCAAGAGGTCGCCCTAAAGAGGAAATTGAGCAGTTCATTTCCAAATGGGCCAACGATTTTATAGAGTTTAAGGCTGATGTATTACTCGAAGAAGCAGGGGATGATCCGATCAAAAAATCAAGCGCCATTACCAGCGTAGTTAAATCGGTGGGCAATGTTCCCAATGCCATTAAGCAGGAAGTGTACATTCAGAAAATTTCCAAGAGGTTTAAGATTTCAGAGTCTGCGCTGTTCAATGAATTAAAGGCAATGGAGCAGAAAATACTGGAGGTGAAAAACCGATACACAAAGGATAGGGTAGAACCGCAGGAGATAAAGCCTATTGTAAATCCACTTCTGATACTTGAGGAAATGCTTATCCATTTGCTTTTAAAGTATGGCGGGAAATACATAGAATACCAGCACGATGGTGATCTGTACCGCCTTACCGTAATTGAGGAAATTGTAGGAAGTATCGAGGAAGATACAATGAAGCTCACCGATCCGATCAATCAGAAAATCTATGAGATTATCAAGGAGGGAATGAAGATCAAGGAGTATCGTACGATTGATTATTTCATGGCTTTGAATGACGAGGAAATTCTGTTCAAAATATCCGACCTTTTCATTAAGCCTTACAGCTACGCAGGGTGGGAAACATTCCATGTTTTCATACCGGATATTGAATTGACTAAAGTGGTCCAGGACACTTTGTACCGATTCAAGAAGGAGTACATTTTGGTTGTTATAGACTTTTTGCTCAAAGAACTTTCGGAAGAAAATGAGGAAGATATCTATAGGAAAATCAGAGACCTTTACATTTTACGCTCACAATTAAATATCGAACTACACGCAAAATCTTAAATGCCCGGCTTTCAGTCGGGTTTTCTTTTTACTAACATCTTATACAAAATATTATGAAGATTTGTATTCGCAACAAGTATAAGATTGACAAGCCATCGGTTTACTTCGATATGCTGAAAGCATTGGATGGTTTACATAAAGATTTGCATAATGCCCATTACGTGTGCCCCAAGAGATTAACACAGGCCCATGATTATTGGATTGAGCGACGAGAAAGACGAAATGTAGAACAGGCTTTAAAACTGCATCAAGAAGGCTTCCGCCATTGGTTCAACCAGGAAGAAATCAAAGATATTAATGCCAATAATGAGCAGTATCAGTTGAGAAGCCCCGAAGAAGAATTACTGTTAACGTGGTTCGAACCTGCAGACAAAAACAAAGCCCAATATTATTTTAATACCACACAGATTGCAAATATCCTTTCTACAAAAGGTGGAATTGCAATTACAGAAACAACGGTAAGAAAAATTGGTATGGCGTTAAAGAAACACGGTTTTCAAAGAATTTCAAAAAATAAAGCCTATGTATTTCCAGTAATCTTGAAAGATTATGATTTGGTAGATTTGGAAAACAAACAATCGGGAGAACCAATTCCAATCCCGCAACAACAGAAAAAAATACTTTTCAGATTTGATAATTAAAAATGAGTGCAAAACTGCACTCTTTTTCTTTTTTATTCATTCTTTTTAGGGAGTAACTGGAGTAAGTGATTTTTTACAAAACACTTTTTTATTTTTTTTCATCAGAAAAAAAATGCTGAACTAAAGTAAAAGAATGCAAACAAAGAATATCTCTTCATTACTTTGCCGTAATCCCTTTCTATTGAATAGTTTTTTTTCAGTCTCAAAAAAAAATATTTTCTTTTCATCAAATTCAGTTACTTACTTACTCCATTACAGATTTCCTCTTTTTTCTTTCAATTGCGCTTTGTATATTTGAGAGTTTACAACTTACTGATATTGATTCGCTGATTATATGAGCAACTTTACACAGACATTCAAAAATATTGACGACTTACTTTATAAGGATTCAGGAGCAGATTCTGAAATCGATTATATCGAGCAATCATCCTGGATTCTTTTTTTAAGATACCTGGATTCCCTCGAAAAAGACAAAGAAGATGAAGCCGGCCTGGAAGGCAAGGAATATAAATACATCCTTGATGAACCTTTCCGCTGGGAAAACTGGGCAAAACCTAAAAGCGAAAGCGGTACAGATGACCATCATTTGGAACTCACGGGTCCCGACCTTGTGAAATTTGTTGAAAATCAACTCTTCCCGTACCTTGCAGACTTCAAAAACCTTCATTCCGAAAACGCCAAAAGTATTGAGTATAAGATTGGTGAAATATTCTCTGAGCTGAACAACAAAATAAAATCCGGTTACAACCTTCGGGAAATTATTGACATGGTTGATAAACTTCCGTTCGGGACCAGCAAAGACAAACACGAACTGTCACACCTGTACGAAACCAAAATCAAAAACATGGGAAATGCGGGAAGAAATGGTGGTCAGTACTATACGCCTCGACCTTTAATTCGTGCGATGATTTCCGTGATCGATCCTAAAATTGGTGAAAAAATCTATGACCCGGCTTGCGGTTCAGCCGGCTTCCTTTGCGAAGCCTACGAATACCTGTACGAGCGCATGGAGAAAACCACTTCCAATCTCGACACACTTCAGGATAGTACACTTTATGGTAAGGAAAAGAAAAATCTTGCCTATATCATCGGAACAATGAACATGATTCTTCATGGGATTGAAGCCCCAAATATTACGCACACCAATACGTTGGGCGACAGCATCCGTGATATTCAGGAAAAAGACAGATACGATATCATCCTGGCGAATCCACCGTTCGGAGGCAAAGAAAGACCGGAAGTGCAGCAGAACTTCGACATCAAAACTGGGGAAACCGCCTTCCTCTTTATGCAGCATTTCATAAAATCGCTCAAAGCAGGCGGCCGCGCTGCAGTAGTTATTAAGAATACCTTCCTCAGCAATACCGATAATGCTTCAGTTGCCCTGCGGAAATACCTTCTGGAAACCTGCAACCTGCATACGGTCCTCGATATGCCGCAGGGCACATTCCAGGGGGCAGGTGTTAAGACTGTGGTACTATTTTTTACAAAAGGTGAACCCACAAAGAACATCTGGTATTACCAATTAGATCCGGGGCGCAATATGGGCAAAACCAATCCACTGAATGATACCGATCTAAAGGAATTTATCCAACTTGAAAAAACCAAACCGGAAACAGAAAAATCCTGGAACGTGCCGATAACCGAGGTGCTCGAAGCCACATTAGATCTTAGCGTAAAAAACCCAAACAAACCTGAGGAAGCTCCCTTACGTGAACCGGTTTTGATTATAGAGGAAATGACGGCTTTGGATGAGGAGACGAGTGAGATTTTGGGAACTTTAAATGATTTGATATAGCATGAAAAATTGGAGTTTCAAAAGTATTGAATCGATTGCGTCATTTTTCACTGATGGGAATTGGATCGAAAGTAAGGACCAGTCACCGTCAGGAATCAGACTTATTCAGACTGGTAATATCGGTAATGGATTCTTTAAACCAAAAAACAGCAATAAGAGATTTATTTCTGATGTAACTTTTAAAAAATTAAATTGTACGGAAATATTTCCAAATGATATTTTAGTTTCTAGACTTCCTGATCCAGTCGGTCGTGCATGTATTATACCTAATATTGATGAAAGGATGATTACCGCAGTGGACTGTTCGATAGTACGGACAAATGAAAACGTTTTACCCGAATTTTTGAACTATTATTTTCAATCTCCGACTTATTTTAAAAACGTGGAAGCTAATATTACCGGCACTACCAGAAATAGAATAAGTCGCAAAAATCTAGGAAAGATTGAAATTCCGATTCCTTCACTCTCCGAGCAGCAACAAATCGTAGAAAAATTAGACTCCGCTTTCGACCTGATCGACCGCGCCAAAGCCAATATCGAAAAAAATATCCAGAATGCAAAAGAGCTTTTTCAGAGCAAACTCAATCAGGTGTTTTCGGAAAAAGGTGAAGGTGAGAATTTTGAATTAAAAAAATTATCGGAGTTAGGAACAATCACTTCTAGTAAGAGAATATATAAAAGTGAATATGTTTCTGAAGGAGTTCCTTTTTATCGAACAAAAGAGCTAAAGGAACTGGCTCAGGACAAAGAAATCTCATTAGAGTTATATATCACTAAAGCACGATACGACGAAATAAAAAACAGATTTGGGGTGCCACAAGTTGGAGATATTTTGTTATCAGCGGTTGGAACTATTGGGGAGATTTTAGTCATTGAAAATGAGAATGAATTCTATTTTAAAGATGGAAATATTGTTTGGTTTAAAGATTTTCAAATTGTAAATCCGTACTACCTTAAATACTTGCTGATAACTTTTGTCGAAAATATTAAAAATATGGCTCAGGGTGCAGCATATAGTGCTCTAACAATTGAAAAGATAAATGAGTATCAAGTATACTTTCCAAAAGACTTACAAGTTCAGCAAAAAATAGTTGAACAGTTAGACACACTATCAGTTCAAACAAAACTCCTTCAGCAAAAATACCAGCAGAAACTCGCCAACCTGGAAGAATTGAAAAAAAGTATTTTAGAGAAGGCGTTTAAGGGTGAGTTGGTGTAATAGTCTTAGCAATTATGAACAATGCACCCTGAAATGATTTAAAAATAACTAATTATTAAAGTAATTTATGTACGATCGCTAGCAGAAAAAATAAATAAAAAATAATAATTAATTAAAACCTTGAGTAGTATGAGACCGAGATGTGCGTTTTTTGGATATTCGCCTGACTTGAAACACGGTTAGGGACAAATGCTTTCAGATATGCAACTAAATAAGAAATTATATAAGTTGTGTGTCCCCATCAGGAGTAGCAATACACACTGAGGAAGTACCTGTTTAATGATGATTTGAATTATTTCCGTTTTCTTAACCATAGGGAATTGATTTAACAAAGTTACTATTAATATTTAGCAACCCAAGCTCAATCGGAGTGGCAGTTTGTCTTTAGGCTTTCTGCCGTATTAGATTGCACATCTCATTTCAGAAATGGAATAAAAGATTGCTTCGTCGGGCTCTACTACTCATTTTTATGATGAACGAAAAAGATTGGTTTAAATTAAAGAAATACCCACATATAGGATTGCCTATTGAGGGTATAATGCGGCATAAATGGATTGAATCATATGTTACAGATCCATTAATGATCAAAAAGCATTCTTTTTTACCTTTTATACATCGTGTGTCGAAAAAAAGGCGTTATAGAAAGAAATATGATGATTATGGTGAAAAAGTTTCAAATACACAAAATGAAATTATAAAAGATCGATTTGCAGAATCTAAGCCAAGAGAATTATTCTATGCAAGTCATATAGATTCCCTCATTTATAGCTATTATACAAAATTATTGACTGCACCCTATGAAAAAAAACTTCAACTTTTTGGTTTAAATCATGTTGTTACTGCTTATAGAGCAATCCCTAAAGATTCTTCAGTTTTAAATGGATCAAATAAATGTAATGTTGACTTTGCAAATGATATTTTTAATATAATTAGAGAATTTCCAGCTAAAAAGTTTAGTGTTATTACTTTTGATATTAAAAGTTTTTTTGATAACATAGATCACAATCTTCTTCGGAAGGTTTGGTTGGAAGTTATGGACTGTGAAAAATTACCAGATGATCATTTTTCAGTTTTTAAAAATATAACAAGATTTAGCTATGTTGATATACAGGATATATTTGAGGAATATAGTAATGAAATTATTACTCAGAAGAAAAATAGAAGTGGTGTAAAACTACAAGAAAAGAAAAAGAAAGTTTCAAAGATTAAATTTCTAAAAAGTCAGAATGCAAAAGCTTTTTGCTTAAAAAAAGACTTTATTAAAAATAGTAAAAAACTAATTAAATCAAACAAACTAAAAAAAGACGAAAATGGTGTTTTGCAAATTAGAAATTTTGGGATACCACAAGGGTCTCCAATTAGTTCAATTTTAGCAAATATTTTTCTTTTACATTTTGATAAAGCGATAAATGAATTTGTAGAAAGTAATAATGGCCACTATCGAAGATATTCGGATGATATGATTGTAGTTTGTCCTTTGGATAAATCAGATGAAATTGAGCAACTATTTTATAATACAATAAAGAATTTCAAATTAGAAATCCAACCTCAAAAAACACAAAACTTTGTTTTTGAGCGACAATTAGATAAATTAAACTGTGGGCAAAAATTTGGTTCTATAATTAATTACGATAAGAATTTGATATACTTGGGTTTTGAATATGATGGAGAAAAAGTTTTGCTAAAATCCGCAAGTTTAGCAGGGTTTTATAGAAAAATGAAAAAAAGTATAAGACGAGCTAAATACTATTCATTACGTCATAAAAAGGATATTTTTTACAGAAGGTTGTATAAAAGATTTACTTTTAGGGGTGCAAGAAAATATAAAATAAGTAAATGGAATAGCCAGCAACAAAAATTTGTTGTGACAGAGCAACAGAATTGGGGTAATTTTTTATCCTACGCAAAAAAAGCGTCTAATGTTATGGATAAAAATGGAATAAAAAAACAAATAAAGAATCATTGGAAACTTTTTCACAGAGAATTAGAACGATAAGACCTTATTATTATATTAAAAATTACAGTTTAAAAATTTGTTTTAGTTGAATTTAGTCCTTGTTTAAAAATTAACATAAACTCTAAAATAGATAGCACCTTTAAACAAAGCTTATCTAAACTGGAAATTTACTTATAGTGAAAACATCATAAAATAAAGCCCCAAATAATGAACGAATCCGAAACCCGCGCAGAACTCATAGACCCGCACCTTCAGGAACAGGGTTGGCAGGTTGTGAAAGACAGCCGCATCCGTCGTGAATTTCCAATTACGAAGGGTCGGCTAATTGGTTCTGGTAGAAGAGCGGTGCCCGATAAAGCAGATTATATTCTGCAGTACAAAAACAGAAATGTCGCACTTATTGAAGCCAAGGCAGCGACCTGTTATTATACAGAGGGTTTAGGGCAGGCAAAGGATTATGCAGAAAGACTGAACTTAAGATTCGCAATAGCGACTAACGGTCTCAAATATTATCTCGCCGATCTGGAAGGGAATGAATATGATATTGATAAAGTTCCAACACCTGAACAGCTTTGGGAAATGCTGTACAGTCAGGAAACTGTTTCCCATCCAATAGAATTCAATTGGAAACAGAAATTTTATGATATCCCTTTTGAAACCAAAGGCGGTACTTGGGAACTCAGATACTATCAGCAGAACGCCATTAATAAAGTTCTGGAAGCCATTGCCGATGATCAGAAAAGAATCTTGCTCACGTTAGCCACAGGCACCGGAAAAACAGCTATTGCTTTTCAGATTGCCTGGAAACTTTTTCACGCAAAATGGAACATCCGAAAAGACGGTTTACGGAGTCCTCGCATCCTTTTTCTTGCAGACCGTAACATTCTGGCCGATCAGGCCTTCAATGCCTTCGGTGCTTTTGAGGACGATGCCCTGGTAAGGATAAAACCGGCAGAAATAAATAAGAAAGGTCAGGTTCCGAAGAACGGCAGTATTTTCTTTACAATCTTCCAAACTTTTATGTCCGGGAACAAAGAAACGGCCTTTTCTGCAGTACCAATGGTAGCTGATGACGATACCGCTTACGGCAAAAAAGGAACTCCAAATTTCGGTCAGTACCCAAAAGACTATTTCGATTTTATCATTATTGATGAATGCCATCGTGGCGGCGCGAATGATGAAAGTACTTGGCGTGCAATCCTCGAATATTTTTCACCGGCAACACAGCTGGGATTAACAGCAACACCTAAACGTGATGTAAATGCGGACACCTATGCTTATTTCGGCAAACCGGTTTATGTATATTCTTTGAAAGAAGGAATCAACGACGGATTTCTTACGCCATTTCGCGTCAAGCAGATTGACACCAATATTGATGATTACATCTACACGTCTGATGATAAGATTGTCGAAGGCGAAATTGAAGAAGGCAGGGAATATAAAGAAGAAGATTTTAACAGAATAATCAAAATAAAACAACGTGAAGAGTTTCGGGTAAAACAGTTCATGAACCAGATCAACCAGAATGAAAAAACGTTGGTGTTCTGTGCAACCCAGGAACATGCTGCAGCCATACGGGATTTAATAAATCAGTTTGCTGAAAGCAAAAATCCAAATTACTGTCAGAGAGTTACTGCAAACGATGGCGACTTGGGCGAAAGATACCTAAGAGAGTTTCAGGATAACGAAAAGAATATTCCTACCATCCTTACCACTTCACAGAAATTGAGTACAGGTGTAGATGCCCCTGAAATCAGAAACATTGTTTTACTGCGCCCTGTAAATTCGATGATCGAGTTTAAACAGATTGTGGGAAGAGGTACACGCTTAAATGAGGGCAAAGACTACTTTAGCATCTATGATTTTGTAAATGCTTACAAGCATTTCAGTGATCCGGCGTGGGATGGTGAACCACTGGATCCTGTTGCCCCAGATCCTGGACCCGCAAAAGAGCCGTGCAAAAATTGCGGTCAGCGACCTTGCATCTGTAAAAAGCCTGAAGCTGAACCTTGTCAAGTATGCGGTTATACATATTGCCGGTGTGATGCAAAGAAAAAAATGATAGAAGTGGTTTTAGCGGATGGCAAAGTCCGTCAACTTCAATCAATGACAACCACCTCCTTTTGGTCTCCCGATGGAACTCCGATTACCGCTTCAGAATTCCTGAAGCAGCTCTATGGCCAGCTGCCATCTTTTTTCACCAGCGAAGCAGATCTTAAAGAACAATGGAGTGTTCCCCGCACCAGGAAAAAACTCTTGGAAAAACTCTCAGAGAAAGGATTCACAGCCGACCAGTTAAAAGAGTTCCAGAGAGTCCTCAATGCTGAAAAGTCAGACCTATTTGATGTCCTGTCGTTTGTTGCATACAATTCTCAAATACTAGAAAGAGCCGAGCGCGTTGAGAAAGCACGAACTAATTTTCAAAACCTGGATTCAGAAAATCGCACCTTCCTGGAATTCGTACTGCAGCAATATATCAATCTAGGGGTTGATGAGTTGGATGATGCAAAACTTAGTGACTTCTTACAATTGAAGTACCACAGCATTAGAGATGCGAAAGCTGCTTTAGGCGATGTAAATACGATACGCAATAATTTTATTGAGTATCAGCGCTATTTATATATGTAATACTTCAGATAAGTTTGGTATTGTAGATATAAATAATTTACGAGATGTCTTAAAAGTATAATTGCTTCACAAACGGATATAAATTAGATAGCACATTATTTTTAGCGAAATCTCTTTGTAATGCATTATAATAAAAATTTATCGTGGTACGCAAATCATTTTACTTAGATTTTTTAGAAGAGTTTTATGGATCATAGAGTTTTTTTTTATTCAAGGAATGATGGTACAATCTACCGCAATTTACAGCGCATCTCGAAGATTATGAAAGATTGGGATCTGATGAATACCACAGATGTTTATGATGTACTTGAATTGCATCAAATACTCAATTTTTTTGATCAAAATTTATTTCCAAACACTTGGTCACCTGTAGAGATAAAGGAAAATAAATTAAAAATCACTGAGATTAAAAAAGTAATTATTTCTTTCTTCTTTAATAAGGAATCATCTGCCTTATCTGCAATATACCGTCAGATTGATTTTAATGCTAGCAATAGTTTTTGGCAAATTATCGATAAATTCAATTTCTATAATTTAATTTCATCTGCAGATTTTTCACAACTTTTACTTGTTAATGAGTATTCTCTACGAATTGTTTTAAGGCATAAAGGCCTAGTAGAGTTTTTTAAGAATGAGATAAAAGAGTACTTAATCTCTGTTCCTCAAAAATCTGCGGAATTAATCTTAGGTGAATATGAAAAAGAGCAAGATGATAATTATTCCCGGCTTTATTTTCCACCTAATTTGACCGTTCCTGAAAAGGAAAATATTATTATAGATTACATAAACTCAGCATATCCAAATGCAAATTATTTAGACTTAATCATACATTCAAAATCAGATAAAAATTTAAGTTTAAGTGATCGAACAAAACTTATTGCAAAGAAAAAATCACGCGAAATCAGTAGAGAATATTTTACTCATAATAAAGGTTTTTCCATTGGTGTGTCTGTTCGTTTAGACTTAGACTCGGAACTCCCACGGACTGTTAGTTCTCATGATGGCAAGCCAGAAATTATATTTGGCGGTAAATACTTAGATTCTATAAAAGATAAAACCGAATTATTTGAGTTTATCAGAGAAAACATATTTGTTTTAGATAAGCTGGATTGCATAGAATTAGTTAAAAGAACCGCAGAAATATCAAGCTTTGAACGGGTTTTTATGAAATCCAGAAATGCATATAGTGGCGGTATTTCTTTTATGCAGAAATTTATCACTGCTCGCGGTTGCTTACATATGTTTCAACATTATTTAAAGAACAGGGATTTAACTTTGGAAGATTTGGTTCTAAATTATGTGAACGTAATCCTTAATTCAAGATTTAATATAAATAAATTATGTCTTGTATTAAACACTTCCTCAGATACTTATTTAAATAAAATTACAACAGCAATTCCTCAAATAGATTCCATACTTAAACAATATAAGTTATTTGTTGAAGATGGTCATATAGATAGCGATTTATTGCAGATCAGTTCTAAACCACTTTTATTTTCAGAGGTTCCAAGTAGAGCTGAAAAAAAATATTACTATCCAGACGTAGAAAAACTCTCTCGAATTTTCAACTATTTCTTTGCAGAGTTTGGGTTGTTTTATAATCCGGATTTGTATACTGATGAATATGCTAATTTCTACAGTTTTCTTATAAAAAATGACGTACGTATTAACCAATTTCACGACTATCAACAACGTGCTCTGGAAGAATTGCTGGAGGAAAATTATGTGTATATTGATGAGAAAGGGTTTATAAGAATTATGAACGAAGCTTACTTCATTACGCTCCAAATCTTATACAATTATGAGGTGGTAAATTATTTCTCGTTACATTATTTCCTACGACCAGCTTTGGAAATGCTTAATAGTTTTGGGATGCTTACTCATGAGAAAAAATTATTTACAAAAGCGGAAAGTGACTTGCTGAATTTTCTCTTAAACAAATCAAGTTTTACAGATGGCTATGATATTCGTAACAAATACATGCATGGTACAAATCCTTTAGATGAAGAAGTTATAGAAAATCACTATAATATTGTTTTAATGGTTATAATAATAATCGTTTTTAAGATCGAAAACGATTTAAAAGCATCGCAGCCTAAACTCACACTAACCGTAGAAATATAAATTTATACCAAAAAAAATTATCTATTTATGGAACTCGAAATACGTGCGATTGGACAAAACAAAGATTGCTATGAAACTGCAATACAAAAAAGATCTGCCCCTTTGTACAAACAGGAAATAAAAATCTGGCAGGAATAGATTATATTAGTCAATTCAAAAATAATATTGCGTCACCTTTATTAATTACAAACACCATTTAAGAGTCCTATGAAATACTTTTATTTTTTGCAACTACTAATACTTCCTGCTATTTTAACATACAGTCAAAATTCCAGTTATGCAAAATGCATCGCTGAAAGTGCAGATTTATCTCTAAATGCTGTTCAAAACCAAATCAAACAGAAGAAAAATCTACAGGCCCTTAGATCTTTCAGCACCGATAAATCTGTTAATAATGAAACTTGGGCAAACATTATCGATGTCTGCCATAATAATTACGGTGATCATCCAGATTTTAAAGAAACAGAATTAACCGCAAGGTTTTATTCGAGTATAGCTGCAAAAACTTTGTACGATCCCAAGGATTTAGCGTCAATCGCTCCAGAGATAATCAAGCAATATGTCTGCTTAAAGAAAAATTACGGCCTCCGGTATGATATTGAACCGGAATTTCTATCTGAAAAAGAATATTACAAAAAATATTCAGATACAACCAGCAACTATGATCCGGCTCAGCATTCATTTATGCAAAGTCTGATGATGCGTAATTATGACTACCGTTTACAAGCGCAAAAGAAATTGAGTAAATGCATTTCAAAAAAAGATGTGGATTGGTAGGATAAATGGCCGCGAGTTGACTAATGTTCATCTATTCGAGAAATCAACTTGAGACAAGATAACAGGTTTCTTAATCTATTACTTACCAAAAATTGATAAAGCTTTTTTAACAGTGAAGAAACCTTTTTTATTAAGATATTAATACTGATAAATTGTACACAAAAAAGCAATTTCAGCTTTTAAAAGACTTTGCAGATAAGAATGATGCATTGTTTGACTTGGGAATCACTACTACAGATAGTTTTACTGGTGAAATTGGTGAATTCATTGCTTGTCAACATTTTAAACTTACAAAATCCGCGCGCTCCAACAAAGCAGTAGATGGCGTTGCAGCAAATGGTGAACGATATCAGATTAAATCAAAGGTAGTTTCCGCTGGCAGCTTTAGTCATACAATCTCAAACTTACACCCTGATTTATTTGACAAACTTGTTTTGGTATATTTTGACATTCACTATAAGCTTCTGAAAATGTTTGTTATTCCGGCGACAGCAGTTCAGGGGTCTGTTTTTAGAATTACAAAATCAAATATTTCAAAATTTGATTCTATTGATAAAGTTAAGATACCTTTTAAATTTCAAAACGCACTTACAGATTTTGCAAACTCGTTCACTGCACTTCAGGTAAATGGTATTATACGAAGCCGTCGAATAGTCGGTGATATAGGGGAATTTTATGCATGTAAAACATTAGGTTTACTAATCAGTGAAAATCAAACCGAAAAAGGTATCGATGCACGACATCCTAATGGATTCACTTTCGAGATCAAAACAAGAAGGGTATACGAAAGTGATCGCCGGATTTCAGAAGTCAGAAGATTAAATAATTTAGTAGGCAAAACTGCCGATTATCTAATAGTGGTTACTCTCGATAGATGCTTTGAATGCTCAGGAATGTGGATTATACCAATGAAAAATATCGCAAACCCTAAATCTGCCAATCTGATGATCGTGAATGGCACACCCGGTGTTAGGAATATTATACCAAGCAAAATTTCCTGGTTGCAGACTGGCGAGAATTTTACGGGCTTCGAAAAGAATATAGTTAACCGCCAGTCGCGCAAAATAATTACTAAAAAAAACGCTTTACCTGTAAAGATTAAAAAGGTTAGAGGTACACAAATGCCAGTCATAGAAAACAATATGAGTATACCGGCACAGCTTACAATTATGGCAGTTATATTAGCGATTGCTTTTTTTGTTGCATTCGTAATGTGATTGGCAGATTTAGAGAGTGCTTGAAATTATTTCCCTGATTGCAAACGTTTTGCACTCCGTTTAAATTTTCTTTCCTGCATTCCTTTGCTTTATTTTCTAACTTTGCCCTATGCAAACCAAGGACTCCATAAAACTCTACCGTCTTGATAATGAATTAGATGTACTTATTCCGCTTCTCCCCGCCAAGGTAAAAGCAGGGGGCTATGGCAGTTTTGAAAGTCCCGCCCTCGACTTTCCGGAGGACGCAATAGATTTGGTAAAGCTGCTGATTAAAGACAAGGACACAACTTTCTTTGCTAAAGTTTCAGGCCCATCTCTGGAGGGAATCGGAATATTTGACGGTAATATCCTAATCGTTCAGAAAGGATTATTTCCACGGGAAAACGATATTGTTGTAGTATATTATGGTGGAGAATTTTTCGTGAAAAGGTATAAACCAAAATATCACGAAAATTCACTAAAGATGAAGACCATAAAACTGAAGTCTGAAAATCCTGCATACAATGACATGGATATCACCGAAGATACAGACTTTGAATTATGGGGAGTAGCAACCTGGAACCTTAATAAACTCAGAAAATAATGTTCGGCCTTATCGACGGTAATAATTTCTACGCCAGCTGCGAGAGGATCTTCCGACCAGAGCTGCGTAATAAACCTGTTGTTGTTCTCAGTAATAACGATGGTTGTGCCATTGCCCGAAGTAATGAAGCCAAGAAATTAGGCATTACCATGGGCCAGCCGTACTTTCAAATCCAGCATTTGGAAAAGGAAGCAGGCCTAAAAGTTTTCTCCGCCAACTTTGTTCTTTATGGCGATGTTTCAAACAGAGTGGTAAACATTTGTCGCAGGTATTGTCAGGATGTAGAAGTATACAGTGTTGATGAATCATTTTTAGACTTCCACGGTTACTCATACGTAGACCTTCAGAAGCATTGTGAGGAATTACGAGAGTTTATTTTTAAAGGGCTTGATTTGCCAACCAGTATCGGTCTTGCTCCCACAAAAACATTGGCTAAGGTTGCCAACAAAATTGCTAAAAAATTTCCCGACAAAACCAATTCAGTCTATATGATTGATACCCCTTCAAAAATTAAAAAGGCATTAAAATGGTTTCCTTTAGAAGATGTTTGGGGTATTGGTAGAAGATATTATGAAAGGTTTTCAGGCAGAGGATTAAAAACCGCTTGGGATTTTACTCAACTTCCTGAAGCTTTTGTTCAAAAAGAAATGGGGATTTATGGTTTAAGAATGCACAGGGAACTTCGGGGCATTCCTCAATACGATCTGTCCGTTCAGAAACCAAAGAAAGGAATTGCGACTACAAGGACTTTTGATAAAAGAACTACGGAACTAAAGGAACTAGAAGAGAGGGTTTCAACTTTTGCTTATAAATGTTCTGAGAAACTTAGGAAACAAAAATCTTGCTGCCGTTACCTTACAGTTTGGGTTACAACAGATCGTTTCAAGCAGGATTTAAAGCAGTACAGCAACTCTATAACTTTAACATTAGCAAATCCTTCCAACTCTGCAATAGAGTTATCCACAGTAGCAAAAGAAGCTTTATATAAGATTTATTTGCCATATTTTCAGTACAAAAAAGCCGGAGTAATGGTCACTGAATTTGTTCCGGAGAATGAAAGAATGACGAGTCTTTTTGATAATGATAACTTCAATAGCCACAAACCTTTAATGGAGACGATGGATTATATGAATAAACGTCTTGGTTCGGATAAAATAAAACTAGCTTCTATGGATATTCAAAAAACATGGAAGATGAATCAAAAGAATCTCTCGCCTCGGTATTCTACAGATATTAACCAAATTATAAAAGTTAAAGCATAACATAAATATCGCTTTTAAATTTACCAAATCTCAGATTTTTTTATTGCTTTGATAATAGGACTGTTAATTGGTAGCTACTTAACAACCCTATTACATAATTCGGAAAAAAAAGAAATTGCAAATAGTGGCAGTAAAGTTTTGAAAATACTTTATGAAAACAAATTAAAACAGCAGAAAGACAGTGTATGGTATAATAACGAATTGAGAAACTTTCCAGTTTATTATATGAATGTGAAAATAGAAACAACCAAAAAAAATAAATATGTGCTATTACGTTGATACAAGTCTTACAAAAAAAGCAATCAAAGAAGTGTACGGTGTTGGTTTTGAAGGTAAGGAATATAAACCCACCAAATTTTTAAACGGTTTTTCTCATGCCCTAGTTCCGGTCATTTTAGATGAAAATCCTGATATATGCACCACAGCAAACTGGGGATTAATTCCGTTTTGGGCAAAAGACCGTACCATTCAAAAACAAACTTTGAATGCAAGGATAGAAACCATCAAAGAAAAATCTTCATTCAAGAATAGTATTAATAAACGCTGTTTAGTCTTAGTTAATGGGTTTTATGAATGGAAATGGTTAGACGACAAAGGAAAACAGAAAAACAAACATTATCTTACGGTCAAAGACCAAGATATTTTCTCCCTTGCTGGCATTTACAGCAAATGGACAGACAAAGAAACAGGAGAAGAACTCACAACCGTTTCAATCGTAACCACAGAAGCAAATGAACTCATGGCAGAAATTCACAATTCAAAACATCGTATGCCAGTAGTTTTGCACCACAATATAGAGAGACAATGGCTCTCAGACAGAGATATTGAAACTTTTGCTTTCCCAAACCACGAATCACAATTACTTGCCATAAATCTTGATAATGGATAAAAAAGAGCATTAATAAATTCTTATTATTTATACAAATAGACAAAGGAGCTTCCAGCTACACCTTACTATTTTATTATGCAGCACATGTGTAATATGAATTTTTGTTAAAATATGGTTCATCACTAATTTAAAATTTATTAAGGCTAATATAATATCTAAGTCCGCAATAAAAATTCCCTTCTAAGTAGATTTGCTGCGTAAAAACAGCGCTATTATGAAGAACAAACTTGTACTGCTTACATCCTTGATTTTGGCAGGAACATTGTCTCTCCCACTTATCGGGCAGGTAAAACAGGACACGATTAAGGAATCAAAAATAGATCAAGTAGTTGTTACTGCTTTGGGAATTAAACGTCAGGACAGGTCCTTAGGATATTCTGCTGAGAAAGTAGGATCTGAAGTTTTTGAAGAAACTCAAAATAACAACTGGGCACAATCTTTAGAGGGAAAGGTTGCAAACCTTAAAATTCAAACTGCAGGTGCCGGTCCTCTCGCTTCCGCAAGAATTACGCTAAGAGGTGATATTTCCATGAATATGGATAATAACTACGCCTTAATAGTTGTAGATGGTATTCCTTTAGGAAATTCTACAACAGGAACTGGTACACCTGCTTACGGTGCGGGTTCTGGTGGGGATCTGCCTATCGATTTAGGTAACGGATTAAATAGTATTAATCCGGATGATATTGAAAGTGTAACAGTGTTGAAAGGTGCATCTGCTGCTGCATTGTATGGTTCAAGAGCTGCGAACGGAGCCATCATGATTACTACAAAATCCGGAAGAAGTAAAAACGGAAGATTACAAGTTACCTATAATGCTTCAGCAAGCTTCGATACTGTGCTTAAATGGCCAGATTTTCAGTACGAATATGGCCAAGGTACATTAGCGAAAAATAAAAATGGTGAATTCTATTACTCATACGGAGCTTCTGCAGATGGAGTAAGTACAGGCGGAACAAGTAGTGCATTTGGTCCGAAGTTTAACGGGCAGTATTATTTTCAGTACGATCCTACAGTGGAAGGACAAAGTTTGGAAAGAAAACTCTGGCGCCCATACAAAGACAATGTAAAAGGTTTTTGGGGTGTTGGTGAAACCTACTCGAATAATATAGCGATCGAAAACTCTACCGAAAAAACAAGCTATAGGGCATCTTTAACATATCTTACAAACAACTGGATGATGCCTAATACAGGTTTCAACAGATTCAATTTCGGATCATCGCTTTCACATAAACTTAATGATAAGTTCAAGATTTCAACAAAGTTTTCTTTGAACAGAACGAATGCAGATAATTTACCTGCAACTGGTTATAACAACCAATCTATATCTTATTTCATGATCTTCCAAAATCCTAATGTGGATTTAGCTTGGTACAAACCTATTTGGAAAAAAGGAGAATATTTAACCAACCAGATACACCCATTTAGTTCCTATATAGACAATCCATATCTTATTGCTTACCATATGTTGAATGGATTTGATAAGCGTGTAATCAATGGAAATGTTACTGCAGATTACCAAATAACTCCCGAACTTAATGTTATGCTGCGTTCCGGGATTGAATGGTTGAATGAGAAGAGAACAACGAAAAGACCGTGGAGTTCTGCCAATTATGCCAAAGGATTCTACAGAGAACAATTCATAAAAAATCAGGAATACAACAACGATATCCTTTTTACTTATAAAAAGAATTTCAATAAATTAGATTTTACAGCTTCTGCAGGGGGATCCATAAGGTATAATGAATATACAATGAATGATTACAGGGCGGAAGGTTTGAAAAATCCTGATGAATATATACTAACCAATGCAATTTCTTTAATTACCAAATTACCAAGTCCTGCAGATAAACAGGTAAACAGTCTTTATGGCTTGATGAATTTTGGTTGGGATAATAAAGTGTTTTTAGATCTTACGGCAAGAAATGATTGGAGTAGTACACTTTCAAAATCCAATCGTTCGTATTTTTATCCTTCGGTAAGTTCTAGTTTTATTCTTTCAGATATTTTTAATTTAAGAAGTAATACATTTAACTATTGGAAGCTAAGAGCGAGCTGGGCAATGGTGGGTAACGATACAGCTCCCTACCAGCTAGAAAAATATTATGCAGTAAGCGATTTTTCAGGTTCAGTGGAAGTGTCATCAAAATATCCAAATCCAGATTTAAAACCTGAAGAAAACACTAACATAGAAGGTGGAATGGATTTTACATTCCTTAACAAAAGACTTAATTATAGTTTAACCCTTTATCAAAACTATACTAAAAATCAAATTATTACCATTCCTGTACTTTATGAAACGGGTTACTCTTCGAGAATTATCAATGGAGGTGAGATAAGAAACCGAGGTATTGAAATGTCTTTAGATGGAACACCGATAAGTACTAATAATTTCCGCTGGAATGTTGGAGCAAATTGGTCTTTAAACCGAAACCGCATTATGACTTTACCTGATGAAGTTGGTAAAGAACCATATACTATGGCATCTGTTGGAGGAGTAGTTTACTTTAATGCAGTGGTTGGGGGATCTTTAGGGGATCTATATGGTTTTAAACTTTTAAGAACGCCTGATGGACAAGTGATATACGGTGATAATGGCCTTCCTGCAAGACCAGACAGGATTGAAAAAGTCGGCAATGCTTTTGCAAAATGGAGAGCAGGTCTTCAAAACAATTTTAAATACAAAAACTGGTCTTTTAGTTTCTCATTCGATGGCCAATATGGAGGAATGGCGTACTCACAAACCCACCACAAAATGTCCGAACAAGGAAAACTGAAACATACGTTGGTGGGTAGAGATAACCCGAACGGAACTATTATTGGAGTCGGTGTCGTACAAAATCCTGATGGTTCATTTAGCCCAAATACGAAACCTGTTAGTATTTCTTCTTATTACGGCGATTATTATAGAAGAGCCAATGTGGAAACCAATACTTTCGATACTTCTTTCATAAAACTTCGTGATGCAAGAATTGGTTATACTTTTCCCAAATCAGTTACTGAATCTATGAAAATCAGTGATTTTTCTGTAGCACTATTCGGTAAAAACTTATGGATGTGGACAGAATTCCCAATCTTCGATCCGGAAGTGGCAACTTTAGATGATTCTACCATAACCCCAGGTGTTGAGATTGGTCAATTACCAACTGCTAGAACTGTGGGTATTCAATTAAACGTAAAATTCTAAAAATTAAAAAATGAAAAATATACTCTCAATAGTTGGAATTTCTGCTGCGCTTCTTTCCACATATTCCTGCAGTAGAAACTTTGATGAAATTAACACCGATACCAGCCAAATTAAAAGTCCATCTGCAGGAAGTCTATTAGTTCCTATCGAGTATTCCATGGGAAGATATGGCTATAACCGAGCTGATGATTTTACTTTTGATATTATGCAGATTGCGCTCTCTTTCCCCAATGAAGGAAATACAGTAAGCAGATATTATTTAACAGAAAGCACAGGTAAGGGTTTTTGGGACACTTCTTATAAATGGCTTAAAGCCGTGAGAGAAATGAAAACTTTTGCAGAAGAGGAAAATAATGCCAATTATCAAGCTATCGCATTAGTACTGAATGCCTGGATTACCGCAAACCTTACTGATGCTTTCGGAGATATACCGTATTCAGAAGCATTAAGATTAGAGGAAAATTTTCAGAAGCCGAAATTTGATAAACAAAAAGATATCTACACCAATTTATTAGACGATCTTAAAAAAGCTAATGCGATGTTCGATGTTACTAAAACACTTCCCGAGCAAGATATATTCTATCACGCTAATGTTTCTACTGAAGGAATTATTAAATGGAAAAAATTTGCTAACTCCCTTTCATTACGTTTACTAACAAGGATCTTGAACAGAAACGGTGAAGTTAATGTTCACCAACGCATTCAGGAAATTGTAAATGATCCTGTTTCATATCCTATTTTTCAAAGTAATAATGATGGTGCTACATTAGATATTTCGGGTGTTGCGCCATTTTTACCACCAATCGCACGTCCGCAAGATTTCACAGCATATCGTGCTGCAGGAGAATTTTTTGTAAATACTTTGAAAGATAATAATGATCCGCGTTTAAGTAAATTTTTTACACAAGCCATTAGCAACGCTAGTAATACCAACATAGGGTACAAAGGTGCACCATCAGGTTATGCCTTAGGATCTACATTTGACTACACACCTTCTAACCTGAATCAAAATTTAGCAAAAGCACCTTTGAAAATTTTAGTAATGCCTTACGCTGAATTGCAGTTTATCTTGGCTGAACTTTCTTTCAAAAGAATAATTGGGGGAAATACAAAATCTTATTACGAAAACGGTGTAAAAGCCGCTGTAGAACAATGGGGAAACACCATTCCCGCAAACTACTTTGATAATCCGAAACTAGCATTTAACAATTCATTAAATCAGATTATGCTTCAGAAATATGTAGCATTGTTCTTTGTAGATCACCAGCAATGGTATGAGCAGAGAAGAACAGGTTTACCAGTGTTGCCAAATAATGGGGGGTTGCAAAACAATGGTAAAATGCCACAAAGAATGCTTTATCCAACCAATCCTAGAATAATGAACACCGAAAATTATAACGCTGCAGTACAGCAAATGGGCGGTGATGATATTAATGTAAAAATGTGGTGGAATAAACCTTAAAGTATGAAATATATACTAATAAACTTCATATTGCTAACATCTTTTTTTAAAGCTCAAACTCAAATTATAGCTCACAGAGGTTTTTGGAAAACCAATCCGGAAACTAAAGAAAATTCAATCTTAGCATTGAATAATGCAGGCAAATTAAAAGTGTACGGATCTGAGTTTGATGTGAGAATGAGTAAGGACGGAACGTTGGTGATTAATCATGATGAACATCATGGTGATATGGAAATTTCTGAAACTGATTATTCAGCATTAAAGAAAATAAAGCTGAGCAACGGAAAAAAAATTCCAACATTAAAAAGGTATTTAAAGCAAGGTAAAAAAGAAAATTCTATTAAATTAATTGTTGAACTGAAACCAGCCAAAACAAAAGCTCTGGAAGATGAAATCGTAGCAAAATCACTAAAGATCATAGAGAAACTTGGCGTTCAAAACCAAGTGGAATACATATCGTTCTCAAAAAATATTTGCGTCGAAATTAAGAAACAAAATCCTGAAGCAATCGTGCAATATCTCAATGGTGATCTATCTCCAAAAGAATTAAAGGATCTAAACATGGATGGTTTAGATTATCACTACAAGGTTCTACTTGAAAAAAATCCTACATGGATAAAGGAAGCGAATGACCTTGGATTGATAACAAATGCGTGGACAGTAAATGATCCTGAAATTTTTAAACAACTTAAAGATCTGAAAATTCGTTTTGTAACAACCGACATTCCAGATGTATTACAAAAAATTAAATAAAAAATGAAAGCTAAAATTGTTCTTTTAAGCCTAGTATCGACCCTGTCTTTTGCGCAAACATCCGTTTCGGGATATGTGTTTGAGGATGCTAACAAAAATACAACTATGGATAGCCGAGAAAAAGGAATTGCAAATGTGGCAGTTTCCAACGGAATAGAAGTTGTTTTAACCGATAAAAACGGTCGTTATTCTTTACCACTTTATGGAGATAATATTGTTTTCGTAGTGAAGCCCACAGATTATCAAACTAAAATTGGTCCCTATAATCTTCCGGAGTTTTATTACAATTACAAACCCAATGGTTCTCCTGCAGATTTTAAATACAAAGGTGTTTCAGCAACAGGAACTTTACCGCAAGAACTTAATTTTCCTTTGTATAAAAAGAATGAAAACAAAGATTTCCAAATCCTTGTTTTTGGTGATCCCCAACCATACACTATGAAGGAGGTTGATTATTTCAAAAGAGGAATTGTAAACGAGGTGAAAAATAAAAAGAAAAATGCAGTTTTCGGAATTACCTTAGGAGATTTGGTAGGGGATAATCTTAGCTTACATCCTGCTTACAAAGATGTGGTGAAAGAAATAGGTTTGCCATGGTACAACGTGTTGGGAAATCATGACATGAACTACGAAGCAAAAGATGATAAATTGTCGGATGAAACCTTTGAAGCCAATTTTGGTCCCGCAAATTACTCCTTCAATTACGGAAATGTACATTTTTTAATTTTAGATGACATCTTATACCCCGATCCCCGCGATGGCAAAGGTTATTGGGGTGGTTTTCGTGAAGATCAGCTAAAATTCATCGAGAATGATTTAAAATTAGTAGATAACAATAAACTGATAGTGCTGTCTTTCCACATCCAAATGATGCCTGAAAAAGAAGGTGAACAGCATTTTAGGATGACCGACAGACAAAGATTGTTTGATTTGCTAAAACCTTTCGAAAACGTATTAATGATGTCCGCTCATACACACAAGCAAACACAGCTTTTCTACGGAAAAGGAGAAGGTTGGGATGGCAAAAAACCACTACACGAAATCAACATGGGAACAACTTCCGGCGACTGGTATTCTGGGGAAGTAAATGAACAAGGAGTTCCAAATTCTACCATGAGAGACGGTACATACAAAGGATATTCTTTCATTAATTTTAGTGATAATAAATACAAAATTCAGTATAAAGTTGCAGGAAAACCGGAAGATTTCATGATTAAACTTCACGTTCCAAAAGTAATTTCAAACAACAGAAGTTCAGCAAGAATATATGCCAACTTTTTCACAGGTAGTGAAAATGACGTTGTGGAGTATAGAATTGATGGAGGCGAATGGAAAAAAATGGACTTTATGAAAACCATAGATCCACAGTATATGCTTTCAGTTTTGAAGTGGGATACCACAAAAGAACTTTATACTGGAAGAAGACCTTCAAATCCAGAAAATTCCAATCATATTTGGAACACTGGCTTTGGTAAGCTTGAATTAGGAAAACATAAAGTTGAAGTGCGCGCAACAGATATGTATGGTCAAACTTATAACGCATCAGACGAGTTTGAAGTGCAAGAGCTTAAACCAATTAAGTAAACTTTTTTCTATTTCATTTTAAAGCTTTAATGGAAATCTATCAATACCGACCCTCAGGCCTGTTAGATTTTGATATCTTGAACTAAGGCTTGTAAAAGTCCGTACCGAATTACATAAAAGCCGTTTCATATAACTATGAGCCGGCTTCTTCTTTTTAATATTTTTGTAACCCAATCACTCTTAGGCTTTTCTTATAGCTTTTTATGTATATAACTTTTTTGCTTAAGCTTCAATATGATGATTTAAAATTAACTGTAAGAATTTAGCATACTGAAAACATTATTTTAGTATGGTTAAATTATAAAGAAATCAAATAATCATAATGATATTTCTGTGATGATAAATTAATGAGATCTCTTTCGCTAAGTAAGACATAAATATAATAAAACATATTCTCTTTTTAGCAGAGATAGAAATCCTACGCGGTAAGGTGGCCATCAGCAACCATCGGATCAAAGAGGTAACGGATGAGCAGGTCCGTTTTGAGTACAAGGATTACCGCAAAGGCGGCGAAAAGAAGGAAATGACCCTGAGCAACTAGGAGTTTATCCGGCGCTTCAGTCTTCATATTCTGCAGAAAAGATTTGTAAGGATCCGCCATTACGGCATCCTGAGCAGCAGCTGGAAACGTGGGAAGTTGCAAAATCTGCAGTCAGATTTAAAGGTCCGGAAAATAGAAGCAGCACCAAAAATAATGCTCAATAAATGCCGGTGTTGTAAGGAAGGAACCTTGGTCACCATTGCGGTCTTTGGTCAGCGCAGTCCACCGCAGGAATATTTTTTCGTTATCCAACCTTTCTCTGTGGAATAAACTTTGCGGGAAGCTGTGCCCTACCGCCAGTAAAACCCCGCAGAACCCGCTTCCAAAGGCCACCCAACGCCACAAAAAAGCAGTCATTCCGAAAAAACTGCTTTGTGTATCTAAATTATAAAAACGACAACTCCATAAGAGGACCATAATTCTCTTGAAAAACTCCCGGAGCTTCCGTTCAACGGGCTTTCATCGTGGGCTTTTCAAGCCCAACGAAAGCTTAGTTATTAGCTGTAGTTTTTTTATTTAGCTGTTTTATAATATGGTTCAAATAGTTTTTTGTATAAATTTTCTAAATTTTTTCTATCAACTGGCGATTTTTCTATAATAGGAAAATAATTGAAAAATGAAACGGAACTTGTGGTTGCGTCATATATCATGGCATATAAGGACGTATTAGCTTTAATTGGAACTGGAGTATACATTCCCAATGTCAATATTCCTACACCAATTCCTTTAGCAACCTGATTTCCATAATTGTTTTTTCTTCTTGCGAATCCAGCGTTAATAATACATAATGCAAATCTTTGATTTTCACTTTTTACAATGGAGTCCATCAAATTTGTAGTTTTTATACTTTCTAATTTTTTTGATTTTCTAACATCACTCATTGTTTTCAGTATATCATTTTCCAAACGAGTTTTCAACTTAGGATTTCCAAATGAAATTTGTTTATCTACTTTTGGAAGATTTGATTTTTCAATAATTGAATCTAATATTTTAGAAGAAATATTTGAAAGTGAATCACTTGGTTTGGGTTTATTTCCTTTTTCAATTAAACTAATAATGGAAATTGGTTCATAATAACTTATGTTATGAACTTCATTTGGTTGAATATTTTTATTCACGAGCATTGTTGAATTACAAGAATTTAGAATTATTAGTACTATTAAAAATTTAAAATTTTGTTTCATAAGGGTATTTTGATAAAATTACAGCTAACGGTCTCGGCTATGCGTAGTGCGGGATTTCAAGGCACTTCACCTTCCGTTTAACAGTTAGTTTATTTAATGTAATTGCTTTCATATCAGCACTTTCGCCCGCATTACGTATAGCCATTGTTGTGCGTTCGTTTTTATATTTTTTTCCAAACAGTATTCGCTATTGCACAATTTTTTTTGGTACTGTTTATTTTTATTGTATGCGAATAATATTTAAAATCATTATTTTCTGATTCAGTTTTTTCCAATTCTTTAGTTAACGAAATTATGTTGTCTCCATAATGAGCCTCCGAAACAAATCTACCGTCAATGGAATACAAATAGTAGTTGTTGATAATTTCGTCTGGAATTGACTCAACTACCCATTGTAAATATCTAATGTTGTTGACGTGTCTTATCATATCTGTATCGTATCTGTTAACCTTAAAGGATAGTTGAAAGTCCGCAACATCAATTGGTTCAATTTTTTTGGAAATATCTGCTCTAATTGATAAATCGTTGGATTCAGACCACTTTTCTTTTATTTCTGCAAATATTTGTGTTGGTCTTCGTCCTTCAATATCAAAGAATATCCATAAACCTTTTGCACGTCCAATTATATTGTTTTTTTCGTCATAAATAATGTTCTCTCTAAACCCTTTAATACTTGAGTATTTCGACATCCAAGTTCTAATGGTAATTTTTTCTTTGTATTTTGGATATCGCTCCATTTGCATTATTCCAGAGATTAAAACCCAACCTATATTTTTATCAGCTAACTGATACAAACTATTATTTATTGATTGGCAATGTTCGGCAGCCGTTTCTTCTAACAGTGTAAGCATAGTTGTTGGCGAAGCAACTCCAAACTCATTCATCTCGAAATATCTTAATTCAAATGATTTGTCAAAATAATTTTTAGACATATACTATTCAGTTTTAAATGATGCGCAACGGAAAAAGTATTGGCGAAGTGCGGGCAAAAAGTGAACTTTAGTTCAATTTTAGACCAAGCGTAGCCGATATTTTTTCCATGAAACTAAACTAGAAAAAATAAGTGGAATGGAAAAATAGCGGCGGCTAAATATATCGAATATTTCAATTTAGGATTCAACCCCGCATTTTGCCAATACAACTTAAGTTTGTAGTGGAATTAAAAGTAACATTCAGAGTAGTAAAAAAA
>JAYSFV010000003.1:0-200582 GCA_041913105.1 Kaistella sp.
ATACCGGTCTCCAAAACCGTTGATCAGGGTTCGAATCCTTGTGCCCGTGCAAATAACAGATAATGAGCTTAGTTGATTTTATAAAAGGTTCTTATACCGAGTTCAAAGATAAGGTAGAATGGCCTAAATGGCCCGATCTGCAGTCATCAACAATCGTTGTAACTGTTGCTACTGTAATTTTAGCAATTTTTACTTTTGGTGTTGATACATTTTTCAGCAAAGCAATCGCGAATATGATTTCTTTGTTCGTCGGCCTGTTCAATTAAAATTTATTTCCAGAAATGAGTGACTTAAAATGGTATGTGCTAAAATCCATTAGCGGCCAGGAAAATAAGGTGAAAGCCTACATTGAAAACGAAATGAAACACCACGGTTTCGAAGATTTCGTTACGCAGGTAGTCATTCCTATGGAAAAAGTTATACAAATGCGTAACGGAAAAAAGGTGCCGAAAGAGCGTCCTTACTATCCAGGTTACCTAATGGTTGAAGCAAACCTTGTGGGAGAAATTCCGCACATTATTAAAAATATTCCTGGTGTAATCTCTTTCTTAAGCCTTACAAAAGGTGGAGACCCTGTTCCGATGAGAAAATCTGAAGTAAACAGGATGCTTGGTAGAATGGATGAGCTTTCAGAATTTGCAGTTGATGCAGGTATCCCGTTTGTTGTTGGGGAAAATGTGAAGGTAATCGACGGGCCATTTAATGGATTTAATGGTACAATTGAAAAAATCCACGAAGACAAGAAGAAGGTTGAAGTTTCTGTAATGATTTTCGGTAGAAGAACACCAATGGAGCTCAATTACATGCAAGTAGAGAAAGTATAAAAACATTATTTTAATAAATAAATCTAAACCGCTCAATCATGGGTGGTTTTTTTAATTCTGATTCAATTTTTAAACCTATTTATGAAGAAAATTTTTATCTTTTTGGTAACAATGTTGCTCCCACTGCCCTTGGTGGCACAGATGTTTTTTGAAAATGCCTACGTGATTGATTCCTGGGGAAATAGAAGACATGTACAGATTAAGAACGAAGGCTGGATAGAGAATCCTACGACTATCATTATTAAAGATGAAAGTACTGGAAAAGAATCCGCTCTTGGTCTTACGGAGATTGATGAGTTTGGTTTGGAAAACGGTATTTCCTTCCGCAAATTTACCCTGCCTGTAGCACATTACGAAGATGATCTAAATAAGATAGATTCCAATCCGGATTTTAGCCCTCAAACGCAAACTGTATTTTTAAAACAACTGACCGCAGGTGCGGTGAGCCTGTATTCCTATCACCGTGGAACAACCAAGTTTTTTATCGGTAAAAACCGGGAGACCCCAACGCAGTTATGGTACAAAAGATATTATAATAGTAACAATGATCTGCAGAAAAACAGAACATACCAGACTCAACTTTCGCAATTGATTAACTGCCCAAACACCAGTTTTAACAATATAGATTATAAAACTGATTCGCTTACTAAATTGGTAATGACTTTCAATAATGGCTGCGTGGAGCCAGAGCAGAGTATGAAGACTAAAACGAAAATCAGGGTGCATATACTTGCCGAAGGTCACATGATTTCAACCACAGCCAACGCCAACGAATACTACTTGGATAATATTGAAATGGACCCAAAACAGGTTGCAAAAATAGGTGTTGAATTGGAGTATGTCTTGCCAATACTCAGCAATTCATTTTCTGTTTTTACGGCACCTAAATATTACCGGTACAAAAATGATTTTGTTCGCGAATATTCTGTTGATCCGCACACGCAAACGGTGGCGATAGATGCCTCGATCCTGGAGATCCCGGTGGGATTCCGATACTATAATTACTTTAATGGTGGCAATGCATTGTTTTTATCGTTTGCTTACGTCCTAAATAACACTCTGAAATCTACGATGCAGGTGAATGCGCTTGAATATGATCTTGCTGCGGGCGGTGTAGGAAGTTTTCACGTAGGCCTCGGATACAGATACAGAAAGTTCATGGCCGAAATACAGTATGAAAGATCTGGTTTTCAGTCCACCAAACGAATTCGAAATATTCGCAGCACCGGTTTTGGAGTTTCGTTGAAGTATAACATGTTCTAATATGGTTTACAGTTTGTCGAATCTATAGACTCTGAAATTCTTTCTAAAAATCAACATCTTACACTTGCCCAATTAAAATTTATTCTTAATTTTGCAGTCCGAAATGTAAAGTTGTTAGGTGAGACAACGCTTTACAGGTTTATAAATGCTTCCACATTCATAAATTTCTTAATTTTTTAAAAAACAACAATGGCTAAAAAAGTCTTTAAAATGGTTAAGCTTCAGGTGAAGGGTGGCGCTGCTAACCCATCTCCACCAGTAGGCCCGGCTTTGGGTTCTGCAGGGGTGAACATCATGGAGTTCTGTAAACAATTTAACGGAAGAACGCAAGATAAGCCAGGACAAGTTTTACCTGTAGTTATTACAGTATACGAAGACAAATCTTTTGAATTCGTTATTAAAACTCCTCCTGCTGCAATCCAGTTATTGGAAGCTGCTAAAATCAAGTCTGGTTCTGGTGAACCAAACAGAGCGAAGGTAGGTAGCGTAACTTGGGATCAGGTGAAGAAAATTGCTGAAGATAAGATGACTGATCTTAACTGCTTTACATTAGATTCTGCACTTACAATGATCGCAGGAACTGCAAGATCTATGGGATTGAGAGTAACAGGAACTAAACCAACTAACGCTTAATACGAATAGAAATGGCAAAATTGACGAAAAAGCAGAAAGAAGCTTTAAGTAAAATAGAAAAAAACAAAGTATATACTCTTGATGAAGCGTCTGCGTTAGTTAAAGAAGTGAACTTTGCGAAGTTTGATGCTTCTGTAGATATCGCAGTTAGATTGGGTGTAGATCCAAGAAAAGCTAACCAAATGGTAAGAGGGGTAGTATCTCTTCCACACGGTACAGGTAAAGATATTAAAGTACTTGCCCTTGTAACTCCAGATAAAGAAGCGGAAGCTAAAGAAGCTGGTGCAGATTACGTAGGTCTTGACGAATACTTACAGAAAATTAAAGAAGGTTGGACAGATGTTGACGTTATCGTTACAATGCCAGCTGTAATGGGTAAATTAGGTCCATTAGGTAGAGTGTTAGGTCCAAGAGGTCTTATGCCAAACCCTAAGTCAGGAACTGTTACCATGGAAATCGGTAAAGCAGTTGCAGAAGTTAAAGCTGGTAAAATCGATTTCAAAGTAGATAAATACGGTATCATCCACGCAGGTATTGGTAAAGTATCTTTCGACGCTGCTAAGATTAAGGAAAATGCACAAGAATTGGTGCAGACTTTAATTAAATTGAAACCAACTGCAGCTAAAGGTACTTATGTGAAAAGTATTTACTTGTCTTCTACCATGAGTCCAGGTATTGCAATTGATACTAAATCTGTAAACTAAAATCTGTAAGACAATGACAAAAGAAGATAAAGTATTAGTAATACAAGAAATTAAAGAAATGTTGCAGGACGCAAAAGTCGTTTATGTAGCAAATCTTGAAGGGATGAATGCTGCTGCAACTTCAGATTTCAGAAGACAGGCATTCAAACAAAATATCTCCCTAAAGGTTGTTAAGAATACACTTTTGCAGAAAGCAATGGAGCAAATTGAAGGAGTAGACTACTCTGAAATGTTCGAAAGCTTTAAAGGAAATTCAGCGCTTATGATTTCTGAAACAGCAAACGCTCCGGCTAAGTTGATTCAGAACTTCAGAAAAAAAGCAGAAATCCCTGCATTAAAATCTGCATACCTTCAGGACACTTTCTACGTAGGTGATGAAAATCTTGATACTCTTGCAAACATCAAATCTAAAGAGGAGATGCTTGGAGAACTTATCGGATTGCTTCAATCACCAATTAGAAACCTTATTTCTGCACTTCAGAACAAAGAAGAAGCTACTGGTGGTAACACAGAAGAAGCTGCAGAAGAAACCCCAGCTGAAGAGGCTGCTCCAGAAGCAAGTGCTGAAGCTACAGACGCACCAAGTGCAGAGTAATAGAACTCAAAAAAAATCAAAATAAATCGTTCAACAATTAAAACATTATTAAAATGTCAGATTTAAAAAACTTAGCGGAAACGCTTGTAAACCTTACTGTAAAAGACGTAAATGAATTAGCTACTATCCTTAAGGATGAGTACGGTATTGAGCCTGCTGCTGCTGCTGTTGTAATGGCTGCTGGTGGTGCTGGTGAAGCTGCTGAAGAAAAAACAGAATTCGACGTAATCTTGAAATCTGCTGGTGCTTCTAAACTTGCTGTTGTTAAATTAGTAAAAGATTTAACTGGTGCTGGTCTTAAAGAAGCTAAAGATATGGTAGACGGTGCTCCTGCTCCAATCAAGCAAGGTGTATCTAAAGACGAAGCTGAAGCTCTTAAGAAGCAACTTGAAGAAGCTGGTGCTGAAGTAGAATTGAAGTAATCATTTACCTCGATATAATAAGAACCTCACTTTTTAAAGTGAGGTTTTTTTATGTGGTTTCTGCAAGCGCTGAAAATTCATTTGAAAATGTTATTTGCGTAAATGTTTAATAATGAGTATCTTTGCACCTACTTTTGGCGCTAATTAAAGAACATATTTTCGTAAAACATTAATAATCACCTCTTTCCGTTTCGGAACAGAGAGTTTTTTGTTGATGATGTCTGGTCTTTCTTAGACCCAAAAGTTCTCTAAAAATATTTTGCACTACTCCGTGAAAAGATATACCGGCGTTGCAGTTAGAAATTAGAATCAAGAATCAAAGTAACAAGAAACAAGACTAATTCTGATAGCGCCAAACATCAAAGTCTTCTCTTTTTCCTTTATTTCAGGCTTCTTTTTCTGATATTTTTAAAACAAAATATTTTTTAACCCATTATTCTTAATCTTTTTTATGAGTAAATCTAAAGCAGTCGCTAAAACTCAGGGGAATGAAAGAATCAATTTTTCCGCAGCAAAAGGAAAAATTGAGACGCCTGACTTTTTGGACATTCAGATCCAGTCATTCAAAGAGTTTTTCCAGTTGGATACCCTTCCGGAGCAGAGAGTTAACGAAACCCTCTACAAAACCTTTGAAGAAAATTTCCCTATTACCGATTCCAGAAACCAGTTCGTACTCGAGTTTTTGGATTATTTGGTAGATTCGCCGCGCTACTCAATTGATGAGTGTGTCGAAAGAGGACTGACGTATTCAGTTCCCTTAAAAGCCCGTCTTAAATTATACTGTACCGACCCGGAACATGAAGATTTCCAAACCGTTGTACAAGATGTATATTTAGGTCCGGTACCTTATATGACGCCTTCAGGATCATTTATTATTAATGGTGCAGAGCGTGTTATCGTAACACAGTTACACCGTTCGCCAGGGGTTTTCTTCGGGCAAACTTACCACGCTAACGGGACCAAGTTGTATTACTCCAGAATTATTCCTTTCAAAGGTTCTTGGATGGAGTTTACAACCGATATTAATAACGTAATGTACGCTTACATCGACCGTAAGAAGAAATTACCGTTAACAACTCTTTTAAGAGCAATCGGATACGAATCTGATAAAGATATCCTTCAAATCTTTGATCTTGCAGAAGAAGTAAAAGTTTCTAAAGCAGCTTTGAAGAAAGTTGAGGGAAGGACTTTGGCAGCGAGAGTTTTGAACACTTGGTTCGAAGATTTCGTTGATGAAGATACAGGTGAAGTAGTTTCAATCGAAAGAAATGAAATTATCTTGGATCGTGAGACCATTCTTGAAAAAGAACATCTTGATCTCATCCTGGATGCGGGCGTTAAGTCGATCTTAATTCACAAAGAAAATTCTAACGAATTCTCTATTATCCAAAATACCCTTCAGAAGGACCCAACTAACTCTGAAAAAGAAGCAGTTGAATATATCTACCGCCAATTGCGTAACGCAGATCCACCAGATGAAGAAACTGCAAGAGGTATTATCGAAAAATTATTCTTCTCTGAGCAGCGTTATTCATTAGGAGAAGTTGGACGTTACCGTTTGAACAAAAAATTAGGATTAAACATTCCTGAAAAAACTGAAGTTTTAACAAAAGAAGACATCATTTCGATCGTAAGACACTTAATCGAATTGGTAAACTCTAAAGCTGAAGTTGATGATATTGATCACTTATCAAACAGAAGAATTAAGACCGTAGGTGAGCAACTTGCTGGTCAGTTCGGTGTAGGTCTTTCAAGAATCGCAAGAACAATCCGTGAGAGAATGAACGTTAGAGATAACGAAATCTTTACCCCGATTGACCTTGTTAACGCAAAGACCTTAACCTCTGTAATCAACTCATTCTTTGGTACCAACCAGCTTTCTCAGTTCATGGACCAAACCAACCCACTTTCAGAAATCACTCACAAGCGTAGACTTTCTGCATTAGGACCTGGTGGTTTATCAAGAGAAAGAGCAGGTTTCGAGGTGCGGGACGTTCACCATACCCATTATGGAAGAATTTGTCCAATCGAAACTCCGGAAGGACCAAACATTGGTTTGATCTCCTCTTTGGGTATTTATGCAAAAATCAACAACCTTGGTTTCATCGAAACTCCATATCGTAAAGTTACGAACGGAAAAGTTGATCTTAAAACTCCTGCAGTTTTCTTGAATGCAGAAGATGAAGAAGATAAAGTAATTGCACAGGCAAACGTTGAGATGAACGAAGATGGAACAATTTCTACGGATCGTGTAATTGCACGTTTGGATGGAGATTATCCGGTAGTTGAGCCTCAGCAGGTTGACCTTATTGACGTTGCACCAAACCAGATTTCTGGTATTTCCGCATCATTAATTCCATTCTTGGAGCATGATGATGCAAACCGTGCGCTGATGGGATCTAACATGATGCGTCAGGCCGTTCCTTTGTTGAAGCCACAAGCTCCAATCGTTGGTACAGGTCTGGAAGATCAAGTGGCGCGAGACTCTCGTATCTTGATCAACGCAGAAGGTAACGGTGTCGTAGAGTATGTTGATGCTGATAAAATTACCATTAAGTACGAAAGAACAGAAGATGATGATTTAGTATCATTCGAATCTGCTACTAAAACTTATAAACTAACGAAGTTCCGTAAAACCAACCAAAGTACTACCATTACATTGAGACCAAATGTAAGAGTAGGGGACAAAGTGCAGAAAGGACAAGTACTTTGCGATGGTTACGCAACTGAAAATGGTGAGCTTGCACTTGGTAGAAACCTTGTGGTAGCCTTCATGCCTTGGAAAGGGTACAACTTCGAGGATGCTATCGTAATCAACGAAAAAGTTGTTCGTGAAGACTGGTTTACTTCTATCCACGTAGATGAATATTCGTTAGAAGTTCGTGATACAAAATTGGGTATGGAAGAATTAACTTCTGATATTCCTAACGTTTCTGAAGAAGCAACTAAAGATCTTGATGAAAACGGTATGATCCGTATCGGTGCTGAAGTGAAGCCTGGTGACATCATGATTGGTAAGATTACTCCAAAAGGTGAGTCAGATCCAACTCCAGAAGAAAAACTACTTCGTGCAATCTTCGGTGATAAAGCTGGAGATGTTAAAGATGCTTCTTTGAAAGCCGATTCTTCATTGAGAGGGGTGGTGATCAACAAGAAATTGTTCTCAAGAAACATTAAAGACAAAAAGAAAAGAACGGAAGAGAAGCTTAAACTTGAAGAAATCGAGAACACGTACAAAGCGAAATTCGACGAATTAAGAAATACCCTTCTTGAAAAATTAGGTACGCTTGTAAACGGTAAAACTTCTCAAGGAGTGAAAAACGATCTTGACGAAGAAATCATTGGTAAAGGTGTTAAATTCACCACCAAACTTTTACAGAGTGTTGAAGATTATGTAAATGTAAGTGGTGCAGACTGGACGGTTGATGCTGAAAAGAATGAATTGATCAAACAGTTAATCCACAACTACAAAATCAAGTATAACGACATCCAAGGAGTTAAAAACCGTGAGAAATTTGCAATTTCAATCGGGGACGAACTACCAGCAGGAATCATCAAATTGGCTAAAGTTTACATCGCTAAAAAACGTAAACTTAATGTAGGAGATAAAATGGCGGGTCGTCACGGTAACAAAGGTATCGTTTCCCGTATCGTTCGCGAAGAAGATATGCCATTCTTAGAAGACGGAACTCCAGTAGACATCGTGTTGAACCCACTTGGGGTACCATCACGTATGAACATCGGTCAGATTTACGAAACTGTACTAGGATGGGCAGGCCAAAAGTTAGGAATGAAGTTCGCAACGCCAATCTTCGATGGTGCTAGTCTTGAGCAAATCACGGAATACACTGAGCAGGCAGGTTTACCGAAATTCGGTAGCACTTATCTATATGACGGTGGTACAGGTGAAAGATTTACGCAACCAGCTACAGTTGGGGTAATCTACATGCTGAAATTGGGTCACATGGTTGATGATAAGATGCACGCACGTTCTATCGGGCCATACTCACTTATCACTCAGCAGCCGCTTGGTGGTAAGGCACAGTTCGGTGGACAGCGTTTCGGAGAGATGGAGGTTTGGGCACTTGAAGCATTCGGTGCATCCAATATCCTTAGAGAAATCCTTACCGTGAAGTCGGATGACGTTATCGGTAGAGCAAAAACTTATGAAGCAATCGCGAAAGGTGAAGCAATGCCAGAACCTGGTATTCCGGAGTCTTTCAATGTATTGTTGCATGAATTGCAGGGTCTTGGACTTGATGTAAGACTGGAAGAATAAATTTTAAATTTTGAGTATTGAGTTTTGAATTTTCAAAAGTTAATCAGACAAAATCTAAAATCTAAAATCTAAATTTTCAAAAATGTCAAATAAAAATAAAACAAGTAATTTCAGTAAAATTACGATCGGTCTTGCTTCACCAGAGTCCATTCTTCAGGATTCAAGAGGAGAAGTTTTAAAGCCCGAAACCATCAACTACAGAACCCACAAGCCAGAAAGAGACGGTTTGTTCTGCGAGAAAATCTTCGGTCCTGTTAAGGATTACGAATGTGCCTGTGGAAAGTACAAGCGTATCCGTTATAAAGGAATCGTTTGTGACCGTTGTGGGGTAGAGGTTACCGAGAAAAAAGTTCGTAGAGAGCGTATCGGCCATATTGGTTTGGTAGTTCCTGTGGCTCACATCTGGTATTTCCGTTCGTTACCAAATAAAATCGGATACCTTTTAGGTTTACCTTCCAAGAAACTCGACATGATTATCTATTATGAAAGATATGTCGTTATCCAGGCAGGTATCGCTAAAAAACCAGACGGTTCAGACTTCGATGATAAAGAATTCTTAACAGAAGAAGAGTACCTGGATATCATGGATACCCTTCCTGCAGAAAACCAATATCTGGATGATTCTGATCCTAATAAATTCGTTGCTAAAATGGGAGCGGAGGCAGTAGAAGAATTGTTAAAGAGAATCGATCTTGATACTCTTTCTTTCGACCTACGTCACAAAGCACACAACGAGTCATCAAAACAAAGAAGAACAGAAGCATTAAAAAGATTAAATGTTGTTGAAGCCATCCGTGGTGCAAACACCAGAATGATTAACCGTCCGGAATGGATGATTATGCGTGTTCTTCCAGTAATACCACCAGAATTGAGACCTTTGGTTCCATTGGATGGTGGACGTTTTGCAACTTCTGATTTAAATGACCTTTACCGTCGTGTAATCATTAGAAACAACCGTTTGAAGAGACTTTTAGAGATCAAAGCTCCTGAAGTAATCTTAAGAAACGAGAAGCGTATGCTTCAAGAGGCGGTAGATTCTCTTTTCGATAATACCAGAAAATCTTCAGCGGTAAAATCTGAATCTAACAGACCATTGAAATCGCTTTCAGATTCATTGAAAGGAAAGCAAGGTCGTTTCCGTCAAAACTTATTGGGTAAACGTGTAGATTACTCGGCGCGTTCGGTAATTGTTGTAGGTCCAAACCTTCAACTTCACGAGTGTGGTATCCCAAAAGATATGGCAGCAGAACTTTACAAACCGTTTATCATTAGAAAACTAATCGAAAGAGGTATTGTAAAAACTGTAAAATCAGCAAAAAGAATCATTGACAGAAAAGAACCTGTTGTATATGATATCTTAGAAAACGTGATGAAAGGTCACCCGGTTCTTCTAAACAGGGCACCTACGCTTCACAGACTTGGTATTCAGGCTTTCCAGCCAAAAATGATTGAAGGAAAAGCGATTCAGCTTCACCCATTGGTAACTACGGCATTCAACGCGGATTTCGATGGTGACCAGATGGCGGTACACTTACCATTAGGGCCAGAAGCCATCCTTGAAGCTCAGTTATTAATGCTAGGTTCTCAGAATATTTTAAACCCTGCAAATGGTTCTCCTATTACCGTACCTTCTCAGGACATGGTATTGGGTCTATATTTCATGACCAAAGAAGCCTCTTCAACGGACGAAGTTAAAATTAAAGGAGAAGGTCTTGCATTCTATTCACCAGAAGAAGTAGAAATCGCTTACGCAGAAGGACAAGTTTCCTTAAATGCAAAAGTTAGATGTCGTCTTCCGGTTAAAGAAAATGGTGAGATTACTACTAAACTTATTGATACAACTGTTGGTAGAATTTTATTCAACCAAATTGTACCAAAGCAGGTAGGTTATATCAACGAACTTCTTACTAAGAAGTCTTTGAGAAATGTAATTGGTAGAATCTTGGCAGACACCGACTTCCCAACTACGGTGAAGTTCTTGGATGATATGAAAGACTTAGGTTATTCAAACGCATTTAAAGGTGGTCTTTCGTTCTCATTGGGCGATATCGTGATACCGGCTGAGAAGAAAACCATGATTGCTCAAGCAGTAGAAACTGTAGACGAAATTAAGGCTAACTATAACATGGGTCTTATTACGGATACAGAACGTTATAATCAGGTAATCGACGTTTGGACGAACACCAACGCAGGACTAACTGAAATGATTATGAGCAGAATGAAAACCGACCAAGGTGGTTTCAACTCTGTTTATATGATGCTAGATTCTGGTGCAAGGGGTTCCAAAGAGCAGATTCGTCAGCTTTCAGGGATGAGAGGTTTGATGGCGAAGCCGCAAAAAGCGGGTTCAACCGGAGCAGAAATTATTGAAAACCCGATTGTAGCAAACTTTAAAGAGGGACTTTCCATCCTCGAGTACTTTATCTCCACCCACGGTGCACGTAAAGGTCTTGCGGATACCGCTCTTAAAACGGCCGACGCGGGTTACTTAACAAGAAGATTAGTAGACGTTGCACAGGATGTTATCATTACAGAAGACGACTGTGGAACATTACGTGGTACTGAAATTTCTCCATTAAAGAAAAACGATGAGATTGTTGAAAGACTTTCTGAAAGAATTTTAGGTAGAGTTTCTTTACATAACGTATACGATCCTGAAACAGATGAAGTAATTGCCAATGCAGATGAAATCATCAATGAAGACCTGGCTAAGAAAATCGAGGCTGCAGGTATTGAATTGGTAGAAGTTCGTTCTCCACTTACCTGTGAAACTAAAAAAGGTATCTGTGCGAAATGTTACGGTAGAAACCTCGCGACGGGTAAGCCAATCCACATGGGAGAAGCTGTTGGGGTAATTGCCGCACAGTCAATTGGAGAACCGGGTACACAGCTTACACTGAGAACCTTCCACCAAGGGGGTACTGCAGGTAACATCTCCGAAAATCCATCGATTGTTGCAAGACGTGATGGTATCGTAGAGATGGATGAGGTAAGAACAGTAACTTCGGAAAATGAAGAAGGTAAAACTGCTGAAATCCTTGTGTCTCGTTCAACTGAATTCCGTTTGGTAGCAGATAACGCAGCAAGAACACCATTGATGGTAGCTAACGTTCCTTATGGTTCCGAATTATTGGTGAAGCCAGGTGATAAGGTGAAAAAAGGTGATGTTATTGCGAAGTGGGATCCTTATAACGCGGTAATTATTGCTGAAACTTCTGGTAAGGTAGAGTATGAGGATATTATCCAAGGTATTTCCTTCCAGTTGGAGATTGATGAACAGACTGGTTTCGAAGAGAAAGTAATCTCCGAATCAAGAAATAAGAAAGCTGTACCTACCCTGAGAGTTGTAGACTCTAAAGGTGTTGAGCAGAAATCTTATAACCTTCCGGTTGGTGCCCACTTAATGGTAAATGATGGGGAGAAAATTAAGGCTGGTAAAGTCTTGATTAAGATTCCACGTAAATCTGCCAAATCTGGGGATATTACCGGTGGTCTTCCGCGTGTTACCGAACTATTCGAAGCACGTAATCCATCGAACCCGGCAGTTGTTACAGAGATTGATGGTGTAGTTTCTTACGGTAAAATCAAGCGTGGTAACCGCGAATTGATCGTAGAAGCTAAAACCGGTGAAATCTCTAAATACTTGGTAAAACTTTCTAACCAGATTTTGGTTCAGGAGAACGACTTCGTAAGAGCAGGTTCGCCACTTTCAGATGGTTCTATTACGCCGGATGATATCTTGAAGATCAAAGGTCCAACTGCGGTTCAGGAATATTTGGTAAATGAAATTCAGGAAGTTTACCGTCTTCAGGGGGTAAAAATCGACGACAAGCATTTCGAAATCATTGTTCGTCAGATGATGACTAAAGTAGAAATTGTGGACGGAGGTGATACTCAATTCCTAGAAGGTGCTCTTGAGCATAAGTTTGATTTCTTAGAAGAGAACAACCGTGTATTTGGTCTCAAAGTAGTGACTGACGCAGGTGATTCTAAAGAATTTAAGCCAGGTCAGATGATCACTGCAAGAGAATTGAGAGATGAAAACTCGAAGTTGAAGCGTGAAGATTTAGCACTTGTACAAGTTCGTGAAGCACTTCCTGCAACCGCAACTCCTGTACTTCAGGGTATTACGAGAGCAGCACTTCAGACGAAATCTTTCATGTCGGCAGCGTCCTTCCAGGAAACTACAAAAGTTCTTAACGAAGCAGCAGTTTCCGGAAAAGTTGATTATCTTACCGGTCTGAAAGAAAACGTAATTGTTGGTCACAGAATTCCTGCGGGAACGGGTCTTAAAGATTACCAAAACGTAATTGTAGGCTCACGCAAAGAGTTTGAAGACATTAACTAAATAACATTACAGAAATCCTGTTACAGGCAACAATGTCTGTAACTTGATTTCTTTATAACTTATATTAAATTAAAAAAACAAATGGACAACAACCAAAACCAAAACCAGGATCCAAACAACATCAACATTAACCTTAACGAAATGGTAGCTGCAGGTGCTTATTGCAACCTTGCTTTAGTAAACCATTCTCCATCAGAATTTGTGGTAGATTTCATCCAGTTGATGCCAGGAGTACAGCAGGCAAACGTACGTTCAAGAGTAATCTTGGCGCCGCTTCACGCTAAAAGAGTACTTTCTGCACTTCAGCAAAACATTGCAAACTACGAGCAGCAGTTTGGTGAAATTAAGGAAGTTGAGCCTTTCGTATTAGGAGGAAACAACGTACAAGCTTAATTAGCTAACGTCTTTAAAATAGAAATCCCGGTTCTGCAATGGACCGGGATTTTTTATATTCTATTTTTTAGATTACAGTTGAACCATTTCGGTTACCTCAACATCATAACCACCAACGAGTGGTTTTTGATTAACATTTTGAGTAATCACACGGAATTTCGTGATCCCTAAATTTTTGAGAATTTGAGTTCCAATCCCATAATCATGATAATTAGAGGCTAAGGTTGGTCTTTGCTCCTGTCCATCTTGAAAATCTAAGAATTGCTGCAATTTTCGTAAAGTATTTTCTGCATTTGAAACGTTATTAATGAAGATTAATGCACCTTTACCTTCTTCATTAATCATATTGGTCACTTTTTCAAGCAACGGTTTTTCACCTGAAGTCAATCGGCTCAGTACATCAAAATAAGAATTTGAAGCTTGAACGCGAACCAAAACCGGTTCGTCCACCACCCAAGAACCTTTTGTTAATGCGAAATGAATTTGTTCGGTGCTAGTTTCCTTGAATGCAAAAAAATCAAATTCACCGTAATGAGTCTTCACTTTGCGTTCCTCAATTCTTTCGATGAGATCACCCTTTTTTAGCTGATAATGAATTAAATCTTCAATCGAAATTATCTTGAGATCATGTTTCTTAGCCAACTCCATCAGTTCGGGAAGACGTGCCATAGAACCATCCTCATTCATAATTTCACAAATAACACCGCCTTCCTTTAAACCGGCAAGCTTCGTTAGATCTATTGCTGCTTCGGTATGGCCGGCTCTTTTTAAGACTCCACCTTTCTTAGCGCGAAGCGGAAAAATATGTCCCGGACGCATAAAGTCTGTAGGTTTAGTTTTTTCATCCATTAAAGCTAAAATGGTTTTGCTTCGGTCACTCGCTGAAATTCCAGTTGAAACACCTTCGCCCAACAAATCTACAGAAACAGTAAATGCGGTTTCTTTGGGATCGCTGCTTCGGCTCACCATAATTTCGAGGCCTAGCTCATCACATCTTTTTTCCGGAAGTGGTGTGCAGATAAGACCGCGGCCATGGATGGTCATAAAGTTGATGATCTCCGGTGTAGTAAGTTCCGCAGCTGAAAGAAAATCTCCTTCATTTTCACGGTTCTCATCATCTACAACGATAATGATTTTGCCATTTTTTAAGTCTTCAATGGCTTCTGGAATCGTATTGAGTTTAATATCCGACATTTTACTTTTTTAGATGGTGCAAAGATACTCAGTTTTAAGGATTCAGCAATTTTATTTGTATTACCCCTTCATCAGTCCATCTGCGGCATTTCTGATAATTTTGTAGGACTTCAAACGTTTGTCGTGTTCGTAGATCGCAGCGGTCACCATAATTTCATCGACCTTAAAGGTATCTTGAAAATTCTTCAACTGCTGAGCAACCGACTTTTCACTTCCAATAAAACTATATCTGAGCTTTTGCAATATCCCGGCTTTCTCCATAGGATTCCAAAGTGCATCCATATTTTCTACAGGCGGCGCGTAGGGTTTTCTATCGTTTCGGATGATATTAATGAACATCTGGTAAAGTGAACTGGCAAGTATTTCCGCTTCTTTATCCGTATCGGCAGCAATACCATTCACGCAGGCAATAATGTAAGGTTCCGGAAACTCTTTACTAGGCTTATAATTATCACGATAAATATCGAATGCAAAGCCCATCATTTCGGGAGCAAAATGCCCTGCAAACGCATAAGGTAACCCCAACTCTGCTGCCAACCATGCGCTGTCCGTACTTGAGCCTAGAATATAGATTGGAATATCACAACCTTCACCCGGAATGGCACGTACGGCACTTTCAGAATTCTCCACCGAAAAATAACGCTGAAGTTCCTGAATTTGTCTAGGGAATTGTTCATTAATAATCATCGGATTTCTTCCCAGAGCTTTCGCCGTCAATCCATCGGTTCCTGGTGCGCGACCTACGCCCAGATCTATTCTCCCCGGAAATAAGCTTTCCAGCGTACCGAATTGCTCGGCAATGACTAAAGAACTATGGTTCGGAAGCATCACACCCCCGGAACCTACTCTTATCTTTTTTGTTCCGTTGGCGATGTAGCCAATCAAAACCGACGTGGCGGAACTTGCAATGCTGGCCATATTGTGATGTTCGGCTAGCCAAAATCTTTTATAGTTAAGGTTTTCTGCAGTTCTTGCTAAATCTAAACTATCATTAAAAGTATCTTGTATTGTTCTGTTCTGTTTTACTGGAGCAAGATCCAGCACAGAAAGCTCAAAGTTTTTCATATGCATAAATTTCTTATCTATTACAAAAATACGGACTTTATAACGGTTGGCTGATTCACTACATCTATGGTTATATTTTGTTTTTCATTTTTCAAATAAAGTAGTATATTTGCAATCCGAAATGGTTCTTTGGCCGAGTGGCTAGGCAGTGGTCTGCAACACCATCTACAGCGGTTCGAATCCGCTAGGAACCTCATAAAAGCAAGTTGATCTAATCAACTTGCTTTTTCTTTTTAATAAAATTTTTCTTTTTTAACATTCCTTTAACACAATCTTGGTTCATTTTTGGAGTTAATAGTGTTATAAATTTAGAATGTTATGAAAAATATAGTAACAGCAGGATTTATGTCAGTAGTTTTACTGACAGCCTGTACAAAAGATAATACTGTTGCAGAAAAATCTTTAGAGCAACAAAAAATTGAGTTTCAGGCTCGCCAGTTAGAAATTGAGAAGCAAAAATTGGCTATTGAAAAAGAAAAGATGGCTTATGAAACCCAAAGAAAAGCGGACAGTATAGAAGAAGATCGTAAAACGAAAGCAGCTGTAGCAGCAGCAAAACCTCAGGTAATTCGTGAGACCAAAACGGTTTATGTTGATAATACGCCAAGATATTCTTCGAGTTCAGGGTCTAATGCAGGGACGTCGGCTTCTCAAGGTACCGCTCAAAGACAAGGAATGAGTAAAGCAGCGAAAGGTACCATAATCGGTACAGTTGGTGGTGCGGCAGCAGGTGCCTTAATTAACAAACGAAACCGTGCTGCAGGTGCTGTTGTTGGTGGTATTTTAGGTGGAGCAACTGGTTATACCATTGGTAGAGCAGGTGACCGACGCGATGGTCGTGTTCAATAAGGAATAATAGTAAAATCAAATATTATAAAAAAGATTGCCGTCGGCAGTCTTTTTTTATTGCCGTAATTTCAACTTCTGAATGATAATTCTCACTCATTACTATTTGGAATACGGCTTTCAAATCATAACTTTGTAAGATGTTCACACTAGGGAATTTCTTGACATTGTCTACGTTCGGCGAAAGCCATGGCTTAGCCTATGGAGGCATAATTAACAATTTTCCGGCAGGCTGGGAAGTAGATGTGGAGAAGGTGCAAACGCAGCTAGATCGAAGAAAACCTGGACAGTCCGCTATCGTCACTCAAAGAAAAGAAGCGGACCAAGTGAAATTTCTTTCAGGAATTTTTGAAGGTAAGTCAACGGGAACTCCTATTGGATTTATCATTGAGAATGAAAACCAGAAGTCGCGTGATTACGATCATATTTCAAAATCCTACCGACCGAGTCATGCAGACTTTACTTATGACCAAAAATTTGGTGTAAGGGACTATCGTGGTGGCGGGAAATCTTCAGCACGAGAAACTGTAAATTGGGTGGTTGCCGGAAGTCTGGCTCGACAGATTCTTCCTGCAGGAGTAGAAATTCATGCGTATGTCTCTTCGGTTGGGGATATATTCTGTGAAAAACCTTACCAGGATTTAGACTTTACTCAAATTGATTCTAATGAAGTACGGTGTCCCGATCTGGAAACCGCTTCGAAGATGATTCAACGAATTAAAGAAATTAAGAAAGACGGGAACACCATCGGTGGTACCATAACGTGTGTTATAAAAAATCTTCCTGTGGGAGTGGGCGAACCTGTGTTTGGTAAACTTCAGGCAGAACTTGCCAGTGCAATGATGAACATCAACGCAGCAAAAGGCTTTGAGTACGGAAGCGGTTTCTGTGGTGCTCGTATGACCGGTAAAGAACATAATGATCAGTTCAATACAGACTTTACTACGAAAACAAATCTTTCCGGAGGTATCCAAGGCGGTATATCCAACGGAATGGATATCTATTTCCGAGTAGCGTTCAAACCGGTGGCTACTATTTTGCGTCCTCAAGAAAGTGTCGATCGTGACGGAAATTCAATAATTGTAGAAGGTAAAGGGCGACATGACCCTTGTGTTGTTCCGCGCGCGGTTCCTATCGTCGAAAATCTGGCCGCTTTTGTGTTAGCCGACCTTTATTTGGTTAATAAGCTTCGGAAAATTTAATATTAAAACTAACCCTATGGAAAAGTACTGGCAGCAAGCCTTGAGCTTTGAGGAATATATGCAGGAAGCTGAACGGAGAATCACCGAAACGCATCACACCAACGAATATTATACGTACTATGAATTGGGATTGCAACGCATGGAAAGAATTCTTAAAACGTTTAAGATTGATGAAGAAGCATTAATATCGTTAAAATCTAAAAACTTTAAGGGTAAACTTTTGATTATTACCGAACCTTGGTGTGGAGATGCAAGCGCCACTGTGCCTGCCGTTTCAAAGTTTTTTGAAGCTGGCGGAATAGAGGTTCGTATTTTTCTACGGGATGCAGATCAGTCTCTAATTAATCAATTTTTAACCAACGGAACTCAGTCTATTCCCAAAATATTAATTCTCAATGAAGATTTTTCCGTAAAAGAGGTCTGGGGCCCACGTCCGAAATACGGAGCAGAACTTCTTAAAAAATTTAAAGAAAATGAAGCCATGTATCCACGCGAAACTTTCTATAACGATCTGCAGGTGTATTATGCGAAAAACAAGGGTAAAGATGCTCTTGAAGAAATTCTAAACTTAATTTAAAACATGAAATTTTTAAAGAATAATCTCTTTTTTATCATCGCTTTAATTTTTATTGCGATACTTTATCTTTTTCCTTCGGTAAAGCTTAAGCTGAAAGATTTATTTTTCCCGGTGGCAGCGATTGAAAATGCAATTACACTAAAAGATGAAGATTATGATGTTCAGCTAAAGGGAATAAATGTGCCAAGTACGAACCTAAAAACTTTGAAAGGAGATAAATTGGTTTTTCTGAACTTTTGGGGAACTTGGTGCCCACCATGTCGGGAAGAATGGCCTACTATTCAGGCATTATACGAAGGTCGAAAAGATCAGGTAGATTTTGTCCTAATTGCAATGCAAGACGAGGAAGAAAATGTGATTAAATTTCTGAAAGAAAACAATTATACAGCTCCGGTTTATATTGCTCAAAGCCCAGTATCGGCGTCTATTTTACCAAAAGCTTTTCCGACAACCTTCTTGCTTGATAAAAATGGGAGAATCCTTTTGAAAGAAGATGCTTCCAAAGATTGGAACAGCAAATCGGTTAATGATTTCATCGATAACGTATTGAAGTAATTTAACATAATTTATTATTTGGCGGTACAGATTTTGCAAAATCTCATTGTTTAAAATCAAACACGAAAAATGAAACTTTCAAAAATTGCTTTGGCTAAAGAAGCCTTCAAACACAAAGGATTTATCGCAAAAATCCCTGTAATTGCAAGAATGATAAAATCTGCTATGTCATCAGGCGGTTACAAACCAGATTATAAAAATGTCGTACTACCTGGATTGGTACTGTTGTACTTAGTTTCACCAATTGATATCCTTCCGGACTGGCTACCGGTAATCGGGGTTTTAGATGATTTGGCACTGCTAGCATTTGCAATTCCTATGTTAATAAAAGAAGCAGAAAAGTTTGTCGCTTGGGAAGCTGAACAGAAGAATAACAAAACAATTGAAGCTGAAGTCATTCAATAAAATAAATAACGACCGCTCTTAGTAGCGGTTTTTTTGTGTCTTGTCATGTCGGAAATAATCAGGAAATTTGCAGCGTGAAAAATTTAATTTCCGTTGTTGGGACTACCGGTATTGGCAAAACTAGGCTGGCTATAGAACTGGCTAAAAAATTGGGTATTGAAATTATCTCCTGTGACTCCCGGCAGTTTTTCAAAGAAATGAAAATTGGTACGGCAACTCCTAGTGAAGACGAGCTTTCGCAAGCCGTACATCATTTTATAGGGAATCTTTCCATTCAGGATTATTACAGTATAGGCCAGTATGAAAAAGACGCGGTCAATAAGTTGGACCAACTTTTTTCCAGGTATGATACATTGATTTTGGTCGGAGGAAGTATGATGTACGAAAAAGCTGTTATCGAAGGTCTTCACGATTTACCTGAAGCCAATGCTGAAAACCAGCAGAAACTTGAAGGATTATTGAAGTCTGAAGGGATTGTTTCTCTTCAGAATTTATTGCTTGAGCTCGATCCGGAATATCATAAAATTGTAGATCTCGAAAATCCTCGTCGTCTTTTGCGAGCGATTGATGTGATTTGGCAAACGGGAAAGACTTACACCGAAAATATTTCTTCATCAGTAACTAAGCGGAATTTCAACGTGGTCAGAATCGGAATTTCAGCTCCGCGAGAACTCATTTATGACCGTATTAACCAAAGAGTCGATTTGATGTTGGAAAATGGGCTACTCGAGGAAGCGAAAAATCTTCTTCCGCATCGCAACCTTGTAGCACTACAGACGGTAGGGTACACTGAGCTTTTTAAATATTTTGATGGTGAATGGAGTCTAGATTTTGCGGTAGAAGAAATCAAAAAAAACTCTCGGAGATTTGCTAAAAGACAACTCACTTGGTATCGGAAAGAAACCAACATCCATTGGGTGAATTTCGAAAATGCCGTAGAAGAATCCTTATCTTTGTTGAAGAATTTAAACTTAAAAAATTAATCATAATGGCGGCAACTCCTTCAAATATGTTAGAACTAGGAACCAAAGCTCCTTACTTCGAATTACCCAATCCTTCGCACAGTAATGAACTCCAATCTCTTGACGATCTTAAAGGCGAAAAAGGCACGTTGGTGATTTTTATGTGTAATCATTGTCCATTTGTTCTTCATGTCATCGATAAGTTGACAGAACTTTATGAAGATTACCAGGAAAAAGGAATTGAGTTTATTGCCATTAACTCCAATGATGTAGAAAAATATCCGGATGATGCTCCAGATAAAATGGCAGAATTCCAGTTCGAACGAAAATTCGATTTCCCTTACTTATTTGACGAAAGCCAGGCTGTTGCAAATGCATACAAAGCAGCATGCACGCCCGATTTTTACTTTTTCGATGAGAAGTTAGACCTTATTTATCGCGGTCAGATGGATGATTCTCGTCCGGGCAATCAGAAAGAAGTTACTGGGGAAGATTTAATTATTGCCTTTGAAAATCTTCTTGCAGGCGAACCACAGGAAGAAAACCAAAGACCAAGTATTGGTTGCGGTATTAAGTGGAAAGCTTAGTTAAGAAACGGATTATACTGCTTTTCAAATCCTACCGAAGTTGGGTTACCATGCCCGTTGTAAACTTTGGTGTCTTCAGGTAAAACAAATATTTTCGTGCGGATGCTTCCTAAAAGCTCCGCATGATTACCTTTATAGAGGTCGGTTCTGCCAATACTTCCTTCAAATAGTACATCCCCGGAAATCACTATTTTTTCGTTGGCATGATGATAAGCAATGTGCCCCGGCGAATGCCCCGGAACGTAAAGTACTTCAAATATCTCATCTCCTAACACGATTTTTTCTCCCTCTTTGACGAAATGAATTGTTCCTTCAAAGGGTTTAAAGAAAAAGCCGAAACGATTGGCGTCAAGTGGATTTCGATCTAGGATTTCTTTTTCAGTTTCATGCATGAGTACCGGGACTTGATACTTATCAAAAGTCCACTGAAGTCCCAACACATGGTCAATATGTGCATGGGTGAGTAAAATATTCTCTACTTTCAAACCTTTCTCAACAATAAAATTTTCAAGTATTTTATTTTCGTCCGGGGTAAAATTGCCGGGATCAACGATAAAAGCATTTTTCTTGTCGTTATAAATAACGTACGTATTTTCAGAAAAAGGATTGAAGGCAAAAGATTGAATATGGATCATTACTCAGTTTTATTAGTCAAAAATAAGGATTTTGAATTTTTTTTATCTACAACAAAATAGATTAGAATGCGTTATATTTAAACCTATGAAACTTCTACCGATTTTACTGTTAATATCACTTTGTTCATTTGCTCAGGATATTAGAAGTATACAACTTTTTAACCCTCAGACCAATGATGAAACACCGGTTATAGGCTTTCAGGAACAACTGATTTTAAAGTTTGATGATTTGTCGAACTCCAGTACTTTTTATCGTTATACCATAAAACATCTGGACCGCAACTGGCAAGACGATGGTTTGTTTTTTACAGAATATGCCACCGGCAGCCTCAACGGGATTATTGATAATCTGCAGTACTCTTTCAATACTTTACAGCCGTATACGCACTATACGCTCGTGTTCCCGAATGATAAAATAGCGCCTAAAATCTCGGGTAATTTCGAGTTAATTGTTTATAAAGATTCATCGGAAAAGCCCTTGTTTAAAAAGCGTTTTGCGATGATTGAAGATGGTGCAATTGTCGGGGTGAATGTTACAAGAATAAGCGATGCACGCCGTCCGGAAGTTAACCAAAGAGTGGAAGTCCAGGCACTCGGTCAAAGTTCATCACTAATGCAAAATACCAATTCTGTAAGTCTGAATGTCATCCAAAACAATAACTGGAACCTCGGATTGTATAATTTAAAACCAAGTTCAACTCTCGGAAATAAACTCTTATTTCAACAACAAACTTTGGCATTTCCAGGCAATAATGAGTTTTATTATTACGATAACAAAAACATGAATCAAGCATTTGATATGGTTGCAGGTGCAGAAACAGTAGAAAATGTTAACCATACTTATCTTCATCCCGTTTGGGCATTTCCACTTAATTATCAGTACCAGCCGGATGTTAACGGCGCTTTCTATTTCCGCAGAAATGATTTGGGATTAGAGAGGGATGCCAGTCGAGAAGCCGATTATTCTTGGGTGCATTTTTTCTTGGAATCGCAACGCACCGATGAAAATATCTATGTTTTAGGAACATTTAATGATTACCTCCCAAGTGCAGAAAACCAAATGACCTACGATGCCTCCAAAGGCGGTTATCTTGGGAAGATTTATTTAAAACAAGGCTTCTACAACTACATTTTAGCTACAGGATCATCAAGCCAGCCCTTAGATTTTGGGAAAATTAACGGTAACTTTTGGCAGACCGAAAACCTCTATCAAGCATTTCTATACTATAAACCTTTTGGCAGCAACTACGACGGTTTGTTAGGTTATGGAGAATTCCGCACACCGGTAAGATAATTTTTTAGGAGTTTTTTCCCGCTATCCGCTGTATCTTTTGCGGAGCGAAGCGGAGCAAAAGGATGCCGCTACTATCGGGGCTAAATAAAATAAGGAGTTTTACACCAGGTAAAACTCCTCTAATTTTTCTCCGCAAAGTGTTTTCACTACCTCAATCCATCGGTCTTCATCGTTAAGACACGGAATGTAATGAAAGTTTTCTCCTCCCGCATGTAGAAACTCCTCTCGTCCTTCTACAGAAATCTCTTCTAATGTTTCCAAGCAGTCTGAAACAAAGGCCGGACAAACAATAGCCAAGTTTTTTACTCCTTTTTTGGGTAAATTCTCTAACGTTTCATCGGTGTAGGGTTCAATCCATTTGTCTTTTCCTAAACGTGACTGGAAGGAAACTACCGTTTTACTTTTAGGAATGTCCAGTCGTTCAATAACCGATTCAGTAGTCTTAAAGCACTGATGACGGTAACAAAACTGATGACTAGGATTTTCTGGTCGCGAACAGCAGTCGTTGAGGTTACAGGTTTTAGTAGGGTCGGTTTTGTAAATATGTCGTTCCGGGACCCCGTGATAAGAAAATTGCAGAGCATCAAAGTTCTCCGGCAATTTTTCGCGGATACTTTCCGTCAGACAATCTAGGTAGATATCGCGGTTGTAGAATGGCTGTACATAATTAATTTTGAGTTCTGGAAAATGTTTTTTCCGAACTTCTTCTGCTTTATCTACCACCGTTTCCGTCGTGCTCATCGCATATTGCGGATAGAGCGGGAAAAGCACCACTTCAGTAACTCCTTGTTCAGTTAGTTTTCTCAATCCAGTCTCTATACTCGGTTCCGCGTAACGCATCCCGATTTCTACCGGCACATCAACCAGTTTTTGGAGTTTTCGTTGGATTTTCTCAGTAATAACAATAAGCGGAGATCCTTCTTCTGTCCACACCGTTTTATAAGCTTCAGCGGATTTCGGTGGTCTCGTGCGCAGAATAATTCCCCGAACCAATAATGTCCTGAAAAACCATCGGTAATCGATGACCTTTTCATCCATTAAAAATTCGTCCAGATATTCTTTTACGTCTTCAACTTTCGTCGAACGTGGAGAACCTAAATTCACTAATAAAATTCCCTTTTTACCCATACTTTGTGCGTATTTCGCTGATCATTATCCGTTTACGGCTTCTACTTTTTCTACCAACTCCGGTACAAATTGCTTCAGAATATTTTCAATTCCTCCTTTTAATGTGGCAGTGGAACTTGGACAGCCGGAGCAAGCTCCCTGTAAGAGCATTTTTGCGGTTTTGTTGGCCTCATCGTATTCAATCAGTGAGATCTTTCCACCATCTCCTTCAACGGCTGGCGCTACATATTCGTTCAAGATGTCAGTGATTTTCTGTTCCGTCTCCGTGTATTCGCGGTTGATCACATTTTCTACCGGAGCTTCGTGCTTCTGCGGAGCAGCGTTAGAAATTACGCCGCTGTTTTGCAAATAATCTGCAATAAAAGCGCGAACTGCTACCATTACTTCGTGCCATTCTACAGAAACATCTTTCGTTACGGCAACAAAATTGTCGGAAATGAAAACTTCCTTAGCAAAGGCAAATTCAGTAAAAATTGCGGTAGCTAAAGGAACTTCAGAAGATTCTTCTCGAGATTTTACTTCTATAAAACCATCCATCAGCATTCGGCTCGAAACAAACTTCATCACCATAGGGTTCGGAGTCATTTCGGAATAAATCTGATACATTTCTTTTCTTTTCTGAAGATAAATTCTCGGGTTGGCAAGGAGCTCATCCTCAATAACATTCTTTAAACTTTCTGCTACATGTTCCCATTCCACCGTGTCCTGTTTTGCGACAGCGATAAAATTTGCGGTGATGAAAATTCTTTCAACAAATGGATAGTTAAAAAGCTCTTGCGCAAGTGGAATTTCAGAAATATCTGAGGTTCTGTCAATCTCTAATGATCCCGGAATCAGCGTATAATCAGCCACGAACTTCAGGACTTTAGGATTTTCAGTAGGTTCTATAAGGATTTGTCTCATTTTATATTTAAATTTGAAGTACAAAAATACGGATTATATACTGGCTTTCAGAAACGCAAAACTTATTTCTCTGATTGTCATTTTCAATAATATATTACAAAAATTAAACTTCTATAAACCATGGCTATAATCAGAGAACTTTTAGGAAAATCACCTCAAATCGGTCCAAATACTTTTCTTGCAGAAACTGCAACAATAATCGGTGATGTTAAAACAGGCAAAGATTGTAGTGTATGGTACAATGCAGTTATTCGTGGGGATGTACATTATATTACGTTGGGAGATAAAGTAAATGTTCAGGATAATGCCATGTTGCACTGCACATACGAAAAATTCCCCCTTGTAATTGGAAATAACGTCTCAATCGGTCATAACGCAATTGTACACGGATGTACCATAAAAGACAATGTCCTTATTGGGATGGGCGCAATTGTTATGGATGATTGCACAGTAGAAAGTAATTCGATTGTGGGTGCAGGCTCCGTGGTGGTACAAGGAACTCATATAAAATCAGGTGAAGTGTGGGGCGGAATACCGGCTCGAAAAATCAAAGATATCTCTTCCGATTTATTAGAGGGAGAAGTTGAAAGAATTGCCAATAATTATGTGAAGTATTCTTCTTGGTATAAGGAATAAATTTACATATCTCTCTTTAAAACCGCTTTCCCATCAACACATTCAATTTCTGTAGGGGGTTGCACCAACATACAATCCGACATCAGTTGATATTTTTTATTGAAAGCCGACTGCATTTGTGTAAAAGTCTCGATTTTTGGTAGAAGTTCGTCTTCCAATTCTACTGGATAGGCGATATAAGAACTTGGCCCACCGCATGGCTTAGCGCCTATTGCTGCATATTTCCATTGAGAAGCATCATTACAAGAAACTTTGGCAATTTGATCCTCAATGTCTTTAATCATCACCGCAAGCATCTCACGGTCTTGTTGTTGCGAATGGTTGTTTTCCGGTTTCAGTGAAATGTCTTTCGGCAGATTATCCGGATTTTCAGCGTTTCGGGAAGTACATGCTGTTAGCGTTAAAACTATGCTGGAAAGGATGATATAAGACTTCATGAGTTTTTTAGTCGGTAAGATGCAAAAATATTGCCTTTTTCCAAATTTTGTAGCTCAATGGTTTAAACTTTAATGCTTTTACTGTCTTTTTATTTGCGACCTATTTTCTGTATTTTTGAGCAATGAATGAATCGTTATTTACCCTAGCCGAGCACACCAACCGAAGCATCTTTCTTACCGGAAAGGCAGGTACAGGTAAAACAACTTTTCTGAACGAGTTTGTACGGAAAACCAAAAAGAAATTTATCGTTGTAGCCCCTACAGGCATTGCAGCAATTAATGCGGGTGGTGTCACGATTCATTCCATGTTTGGGTTACCCTTACGAACATTTCTCCCAACAACAGAACGTATTGACAGCAGCATCGCGAACAATATCGCCGATTTAATGCCTCATTTCAAATATCGGAAAGATAAGTTGAAACTCCTGCGGGAGATCGAAATCATTATCATTGATGAAGTGTCGATGTTGCGTGCAGATGTGCTAGATATGATGGATTTTGCTCTTCGATATGTCCGAAGAAACCAACAGCGGTTTGGCGGTGTTCAGTTGCTTTTAATTGGAGATTTGTATCAGCTTCCGCCCGTAGTTCGGGACGAACATATACTTAAGCAGTATTATGCTTCTCCATTTTTTTTCGACAGTCATGCCCTTAAAGATCTACCTCTAATTACTTTAGAACTCACTACTGTTTACCGGCAAAAGGACGAGAAATTCCTGGAAATTCTTAATGATATTCGTGATGGAGAAGTTCGCGACATCGATTTTGATGCTTTAAATGAAAGATTTATTCCGGATTTTGAACCTAAAGATGAACCCTACGTTTATTTGACCTCTCATAATCGAATGGCCGATGAGATTAACCAGAAAAAACTGAAGAATTTACCCGGCAAGGCCTATTTCTATACCGCTGACATCGTGGGTAGTTTTAGTGAAAATCAATACCCAAATGATGAGGTTTTAGAACTAAAGGTTGGGGCGCAAATAATGTTTATCCGTAATGATGCTAGTGGCGAAAAAAAATATTTTAACGGTAAGCTCGCTGAAGTGGTTTCACTTAACGAAACAGAAATAAATGTTATTATTGATGGTGATGATGAAGTTTATCAACTAAAAAAGGAAATCTGGGAGCAGAAACGTTATTCACTCGATGCTGATAAAAGTATTCAGGAAGAGGTTTTGGGTAGTTTCAATCAGTTTCCGATACGATTGGCGTGGGCGGTTACCATTCATAAATCTCAGGGACTTACATTTGATCGGCTAATCATTGATGCAGGAAAATCTTTTGCTTCAGGTCAAGTGTACGTGGCACTGTCAAGATGCAGAACTTTGGAAGGCATTGTTCTCAAATCGAAAATAACCCCCAAAGTTATTTTTGCTGATCATCGGGTCTCCAAATTTCAGGACGAAACCCATGCCAATGACCGAGTGGAGGACATCATTAATGCTGAAAAATATGATTATTCCATCCAGAAAATTATCAGCAGATTAAATTGTCTTTGGATAGAAGATTCGTTGGAAAGTTGGTACAGAACCGCAAAAGTCGCTAAACTGGTGGATAAGGATAAAGCTGCATTCGTTTATCATGCCGTGAAAGCAGAAGCCCGCGAATTTGGAAAAGTGTATGCAAAATTCGAGAAAGTTATTCGTCAGAAAACTCAGAAATTCATTGAAGAAGCAGAAACGTGGGAAGAAGTGGAACTAAAATCTAAAGGTGCAGTTAATTTTTTCTTTTTCAATATCAACAGTAAAATCTTTCAACCGCTGAAGGATTTTTATGCTGAAACGAAAGGAGTAAAAGGTTTAAAACAGTACAATGAGGATTTCAGAGTATTTATCGATGATCTAGAAGATTATTTAAATGATCTTAAAACCGTTCATCTTTTAGAAAAGTCTTTATTCGATAAAAAAAACGACGTCGCTATTACATCAAAGATTGCCAAGGTACCCTCACATATCCTCACCTTTCAGCTATTTGAAGAAGGTAAATCCATTTCGGAAATCTCACGTGAGCGTGGATTAGTTCCTGAAACTGTATTTGGCCATCTGGCAAAATTTGCAGAACAGGGAGTTTTAGATCTTACCCGACTTTTTGACAAAGAGCGAATTAAAATTTTCGAAAAAGAATTTAAAAAGAACTCGGGTCACGAAACACTTTCGGCATGGAAGCAGGCGCTGCCCTCGAACTTCGAGTTTAATGAAATCCGAATTCTTCTGAACCATTACAATTTCAAAAAGAAAAATTCGGAGTAATTATTTGGATTTTTTCCTGCTTTGGATCTTTTTAATTAAGGTGTAAAAAACTAAAAACCCAAGTACGAAAAACATTAATCTGGAGATTAAATCTCCACTTCTGGTATAAAACGTTTGGTGCTCGTAAAGGTTAACTTTAGCAAATAAAGTGGTTTGATCACCGTAAAGAGTGTCTGCTATCACCTCGCCTCTGGCATCAATATGAGCAGAAATTCCACTATTCGCAGAGCGAGCAATTTCTCGGCGTGTTTCAATAGCCCGAAGTTTTGCATACGACATCAGTTGCTGATGTCCTTGGGTTACGCCCCACCAAGAGTCGTTGGTCATAATCGCTAGGAAATTGGCACCGTTTTGAACATATTCGGTAACAAATTCACCATAAATGCTTTCATAGCAAATTACTGGTGCCAGAACCGCAGAATTATATGGATTTCTAAAAACCTTTCTTTCCTCATCAATCCCTAGCGAGGCTACTGTTCCGCCTAAATCAATCATAGCATCCCCTAAAATTGGCTTGAGTACGTTGATATAGGGGAAAATTTCAACACCAGGAACCAATTTTCCTTTGTGATAAACTTCAGTTTTCTGATTCGGAATCAGTTGCACCGCCGAATTGTAACTTTCAACATAATTGCCATCAGATAGCTGATAGGCAGATTTAGGTATCGTTTCATTGGTACGAAAAAAACGGTGTGATGAGATTCCGGTGGCGAAGATAGAACCAGGATGTCGCGTTAGAAATTGCTTTACGTTGTTCAGAAGAACACTTTGTTCAAAGCCGCTTTCTGAAATAGAACCATAACCAGGTATAGAAGTTTCTGGGCCGATGTAATAATCAATTTTGCCGGCTGAGTTTTTTTCCGCGAGACTTAAAAGTTCATTTAAAATCGTGAGACTGTCTTTGGAGTATTTTTCGGTGTATGGATCGAGTTCGGGCTGCAACATTAACACGTTTACAGAACCCGTAGGTTGCAGATCAAAATTTTGATATTTTACTACCGAAATTAACATTGGTAATATAATGGCTGCGATAACAATGGCAGTATTGGTTACCAAAGCTTTTACTTTTCTCCCTGCTTCCCAAATTCGTACGGTATAGAAAATGTAAACGTTAATTAGTAGAATCCAGAATGACCCACCGGTCGCACCAAGGGTGTCGTACCACTGAATGAGTTTTGGATAATCTGAAAACACATTGCCGAGATTTAACCAAGGCCAGGTTAGCTCCCAACTAAGGTGAAATTTCTCCCAGCACATCCAAATGGCTACAAAGAATACCAGTCCGAAATATGTTCCTTGGGCTTTTTTATACCAATGGTATAACTGGAACACAAGCGAATAAAATAAAGAATTAAAAACAACGGGCAGTACAACCGCCGCGATAGAGTGGCTGCCATCCGGATTTTTAGAGCCATAGAGCCATCCGGTTGTTACGATATTCCAAATGATGAAAGTGAGATACGAAAGTCCAAATACTGCCCAACCTTTGTTCTTAATATTCGAAAATTTTGTGATTTGATGTTCCGCCATCAAGAGCGGAACCAACGCAAAAAATATGAAGAGAGGAATTCCATAAGTCGGCCAGGAAATGCTGAGCAACACTGCGGAAAATAAGGACAATATTATATATTTCATGTATCTGTAATGGTTTGTTCCCTCAAATGGGATTAAAATTGACAGTCAAAAGCTACGCTTACGCCTTTCATTTCACCTTTCATAGGTGGGTTGGTTTTGGTAATTTTTATGGAAATAAACTCGACCTGTGAAAATTTCTTTTTGATCGATTTCATAATTCTTCCCGCAACGTGTTCCAGCAACTGCGACGGAATTTGCATTTCCTGATGAATTAAGTCATTGATTTCTGCATAATTTAAGGTATCTGCAAGATCATCCGTTTCTGTTGCTTTCCAAATATTAGCATGAATTTCCACATTCAGGAGATAATAAGTCCCGGTAATGGTTTCCTCGGGCAAAACTCCATGATAGGCATAGATTTTTAGGTCTTCAAAAATGATTTTAGAAGTCATAAATATATTTCAGAAAGAGATTATTTGATGGTTTTGCTGAGTTCCAGCATAGCTTCGATTGGTTTTAAAGCTTTTAAACGAAGTTCTTCATCAATAATGATTTCCGGAAGCTCATATTTCATGCATAAATAGAGTTTTTCCATGGTATTTCTTTTCATATAGAAACACTCGGAGCAATTGCAACTTTCATCAAACACAAGTGCCGGAATTAATTCTTTGTGAGGCGCCCGCTTTTTCATTTCGTGAAGAATTCCTTCTTCTGTAGCTACAATAAATTTCTGAGCCTCATCTTTTTCAACATAATTTAATAGCGCAGAGGTAGATCCTATAAAATGAGCCAAGTCTAATACTGCAGATTCGCTTTCAGGATGTGCAATTAACTTAGCATCAGGGTTTTCAGCCAGTTGCTTTGCGATTCTTTCCATCGAAAAAGCTTCATGAACGATACAGCTACCATCCCATAAAATCATCTCGCGACCGGTTGTTTTAGAAAGATATCGGCCTAAATTTTTGTCTGGTGCGAAAATAATCGGACGATCAGTAGGTAAAGATTTGATGATTGTTTCTGCATTAGAACTGGTCACAATAATATCACTTTCAGCTTTGGTTTCCGCATTACAGTTAATATACGTTGCAATTAAAGCATTAGGATGTTTGGCTCGCATCGCACGAAGACCTTCGCCACTACATCCATCGGCAAGTGAGCAACCCGCTTGAGTATCCGGCAACACTACTTTTTTGGTCGGATTCAAAATTTTCGCAGCTTCAGCCATGAAATGTACGCCACAGAAAGCAATCATATCAGCATCCGTGTCTTTCGCTTGACGAGCCAATTGAAGGGAGTCACCCAGAAAATCTGCAATGTCTTGAATGGCAGGTGGTTGGTAATAATGGGCGAGAATTACTGCATTTTTTTCTTTCTTAAGATCGAGAATGGCCTGCACCAGCTCTTCTCCTTGAGGAATGACGAGATCATCAATTTTTAAAAATCCACGAACCGGAAGGTTGGCTTTGGCTTTATCTATAGTTTCGGTGCTCATTTGCTAAAATATAAAGGATTTGAATGTATAAATTTATAATTAAAATTCTGAATGAACTTCTGGCCGGAAATGATTCGCTGAGGGATTTCTGGTCCGGCATCTTCAGTGTTAAAAATCTCCGCTAAGGTTGGATGGTTAGGAGCAACCAAATTGTATACCTCCGACTCGAAATTGGATTGCAGAATGAGTTTTACTGCGACAACAATATCTTCATAATGGATATGATTGGCTGCTTTTTCCAGATTTGTAGGTTTCCTATTTTTAAAGAAGTTGTTGAGGTTTCGCTCGTCTCCCATTAGTCCGGCAAGCCGAAGAATATTTGTTTGTGGGAATTTATTTCGGATGATTTCTTCCGATAATTGTAAGTCTTTACGAAGATTTTCTTGATATAATTCGGTAAAAGTGATTTTGCTTTCAGGGTAAATTCCGGTAGAGCTGAAATAGATTGATTTTTTGAAATCAACCGGAAATTCTTTAAAGCCTTCATGCCAGTCATTTCGTGAAGAAGGCATGCTGAAGACAGCAACATCAACATTTTTTAGAAAAGAAAAATCCGTCGTCTCTCCGAATTTTAAAAGATAGGTTTCGGGAAAAATTTTATTTAAATAATCGAGTTTTTCGAGAGAGGTAGCAGTTACTAATACTTTAAAACCTTCGTTTAACAGATGTTTGGCTACGCGTTCACCGAGCCAACCACAACCGATTACCGCAATCTTCATTGATGCAAGAAGTTTTCAATGAGTTTCTTGATGTTTTGCTTGGCTTCATCAAGATTATTATTGACTACAATTTGATCGAAGGCATTTTGATAAGTGATTTCTTCCGCGGCTTTACTGACGCGAGTTTTAATGGTTTCTGCATCATCCGTACCTCGAGAAATCAATCTTCGCTCGAGTTCTTCGATGGACGGAGGCATGATAAATATTGATAATGCCTGATCTTTAAAATATTTCTTAAGTGAAATTCCACCTTGAACGTCAACATCAAAAATGACAGTTTTCCCTGCAGACCAAATTTTTTCAACTTCAGATTTAAGTGTACCGTAATACTTATCGCTGTAAACTTCTTCAAATTCTACAAAAGCCTCGTCTGAAATTTTGGCGCGAAATTCTTTCGGTGTGATGAAATGGTAATCAACCCCATTTTGCTCAGTGCCACGAGGCTGTCGGGTGGTACAAGAAACTGAAAACTGCAGCTCAGGGAAATTTTCAAGACAGTATTTAACTAAAGTTGTTTTACCACTTCCTGAAGGTGCTGAAAATATGAGGACTTTGTTCTTATTCATCTATAATTTTTAGAGTACGTTTAAGGTTTGCTCCTTGATTTTTTCTAAATCATCTTTCATCATCACCACTAATTTCTGGATTTCTGCATGGTTAGCCTTTGAGCCCAGTGTATTGATTTCGCGACCAATTTCCTGGGAGATAAAACCTAATTTTTTACCGTTGTAATTTTCGTTTTTCATCACTTCGGTGTAATATTTAAGATGTTGGGTTAGGCGAACTTTTTCCTCCGAAATGTCTAATTTTTCAGTGTAATAGGCCATTTCTTGATAGAATCTGGTTTCGTCAATCTGTTCGAAATCCTTAAGAGTAGTTAAGTATCTTTCTTTCACCGCTTCTAATCGAACTCCTTCGTAAGGCACGACCATCGAGAGATAGGTTTCAATATTGTGTATGTTACGTTTCAGTTCTTCGTGAAGGATGTCGCCTTCAGTTTTTCTGAAACTCTCAAATTTCTGTAATGCTTCTTCAAGTAATCCGGTAATGAAGTTCCATTCGGCATCGTTAAGCTCCTCCTGTTTGGTTGAAATTACTTCCGGCATTCTTACCGCCATTTTTAGGTATTCGAAATCAGGACCGTCACCTGCCAGACTTTTCAGTTCTTGGATGTAGGTGTTTACAAGATCATGGTTGATATTGGCTTCTGCAGAAACATTCAGGTTCTCGAAGTTGATATAGCAGTCTACTTTTCCACGGAGAATTCTGTCGTTAAGCGTTTTTCGAACCTCGAATTCTTTTTCTTTGTACCGTAAGGGCATCTTGATGTTAAGATCAAAAGATTTGCTGTTGAGTGATTTGATATCAATGGTAACTTTTTTACCTTCAAAAACACCTTCGCTTCGTCCGAAGCCCGTCATGGATAAAATCATAGGATCGTATTATCCTACAAAGATACTACTTTCAGAAATTTTTTTCAAAGGCTGTCTCTCCCGCGAAAACGGAACATTTGTGATGAGCAAGAGGTTTAATATTTGAAGTTTGCAGGCTCTTCAATGCGCGAAGTTTACAAAAACTCCGAAAAGATTATTTTATATATTTGCAATGCTTTATAAAGATTAAAAAATATGCTTAAATCGCTTTTCCACTGGAAAGTTCTCATTAATTTCCTATTGGCTGCCGTTGTGTTTGTTGGCCTCGTATGGCTTACTTTCCGTTGGTTAGAGCTTCATACCAATCATGGGAAAGAAATTCCGGTACCTAATGTGATTAACAAATCGGTTCACGACGCGATTAAAGTTTTAGATGATACCGGCCTTGAGTATGAAGTGGATAGTTTTAAGTTCGATCCTAAATTCCGACCGTTTCAAGTATTAGATATTTATCCTTCGCCGGGTTCCAGAGTGAAAGATGGACGAACCATAATCTTAAAAGTTAATCCAAGGACTTACGCACAAGTTTCAGTTCCTGATGTTTTGGATCGATATAAAGGATTGGCATTCAGGCAATTGGAGCAAGTTGGTCTAAAAGTGAGTGATACTATTTATGAGCCGAGTATTCAACGTGACGCCGTGTTAAGAATGACTTACAACGGAACCACCTTGAAGCCTGGGGCACTTTTACCACGTTTCTCCAGCATAGGTTTGGTCATTGGAGCCGGACCAAAAAGAAATATAACCGTACCTAATCTAGTTGGTTTAACGGTGCAGGAAGCTAAAGCAGTGATTGCACAAAACCTTTTCGAAGTTGGCTTAATCGAAAGTGAAGACGGTAAGCAGGACGAATCAGATATTGTTTATTATCAAGATCCTGCTGCCTTCGATGTTCGGGATCAAGGAATGCAGATTGACATTTGGGCGAGCAAAAAGACTCCTGCAGAGATGAGCGCGAAGATCTCTCAACTTGATGCGATTTACCGAATTAAATTGGAAGAAGTTTCGCCAAATATCAACTTTAGCGAGCCTGTTTATAACGAACCAACCCCAAGAGTTGAACCGAGACAGGAGCAACCTCGTACTGAAACTACAAAACAGGAGCCGGCGAAAACTGAAACTTCAAAAAATACTACTAAAACTTCTGGAGATACAAAGCCAAAGACGCCGGCTACATCCACACCTAAGAATAATACAACTTCTACAACGCCTGCGGAGAAACCAAAAGCAAAAAAGGTAGTGGTTGAGTAAATTTAATTTCTCTAATAAAAACATGAGCTTCAGCGAAAGTTGAAGCTTTTTTAAATAATGACCGAGGATCAGGAAGAATTTTTAGATGATGAATTGCTGAATCAGGAAGAAGAAGCAGAAAACGAATCTGCCGAACTTTTTGAACATCTTAGCATTACAGTAGATCCCAATCAACAGCTTTTGAGGATTGATAAATTTCTGCACATATTTAGGCAAAATTCTACCAGAAATAAAATTTCTCAGGCCTGCCGTGCGGGAAATGTGGTGGTGAACGGAACACCCGTAAAGCAGAACTATAGGGTTAAACCGGGGGACCAGATTTCGATTCTATTGGCAAGACCACCGCGTGAAAATGTTATTATTCCGCAGGATATTCCTATCAATATTGTGTATGAAGATGATGATCTTATCGTAGTGGATAAACCCGCTGGTATGGTTGTGCATCCCGGACATGGTAATTGGGACGGAACTTTGGTTAATGCACTGGCTTTCCACTTTGAAAAGAACGGAGAAAAATCTGATCTAGATCGGGTAGGATTGGTGCACCGTATCGATAAAGATACTTCAGGTCTATTGGTTATCGCAAAAACAGAGTATGCGCTGAGTTATCTCGCTAAACAATTTTTTGACCGAAAAACAAAAAGACTTTATTGGGCATTTGTGTGGGGAAATTTAGCAGAAGATCAAGGCACCATTACAGGACATATTGGTCGCGACCTGAAAAACCGTATGCAAATGGCAGTCTTCGAAGATGGCAGTTTTGGGAAACATGCGGTAACCCACTACAAAGTGTTGGAGCGTTTCCGTTATATGACTTGGGTGGAATGTAAGCTCGAGACCGGCAGGACGCACCAGATCAGGGCTCACTTCCGACACATTGGTCACACGTTGTTTAATGATGCTCGCTACGAGGGAGATCAAATTCTGAAAGGTATCAATATGCCTAAATACAAGCAGTTTATTAAAAACGTTTTTGAAGTATTGCCACGCCAGGCATTACACGCACATACCCTAGGATTTATACATCCTACGACGAAAGAAGAGATGTATTTCGAAAGTCCAATGCCTGCTGATATGGAGGCTGCGGTTACCAAGTGGAGAAATTATCTTGCACAATCATCCCAGTAAAAAGTTTGCTATATTTGTAGCCTATCATTTATTCACGTTATGAGGAAATTAGGAGCCTTCATCATACTGTTCGTTTTCTCAGATTTTTATAAGTCTCAGGAAACTCTTCCTTTCTATCAGCAATATTTGATGGAAGGCGATTTTCTCTTCAATCCAGCTCAATACGGTAAAACGGATGACGTGGTGTTGAATCTCAATTACCAGAAACAATTTTCTCAGTTCGATCAGTCGCCTAATGTACAGTCTATTGGTTTTCACGCCAATGTTTTCGATCGGGTAGGAGCGGGTTTGGCTTTTTTTCGTGATGAAAACGGACCAGTCTCTGCAAACGGAATTACAGCCGGAGCATCATACTTTATTCCGATTGATGATGATGGCGAGCGCTTAAGTCAGTTTTCATTCGGTACATCGGTGAGTTTTTACAACATGAATGTAGACTTAGGACAGTTGAATCCTCAGGATCCTGGTGACGGAACGCTTTCGGAAGGTAATAACAGTATTTTTTTGGCATATGCCAATTTGGGAATGGCGGCAACCTATCGCGGACTGTTTGGAAGTATCTCAGTGAATGATATTGCACTTACCAACGATATTCCGATTGTAAACGGTATCGAGCCAGAGCCCACAAAATATATTTTCAACGCAGGATACAATTATTATTTTAGTGAACAGTTTTACGTTACGCCTTCGGTGATGATGAATTTAAACACCAATTCTGCCAAGATTTTTGATTTTAATTTAATGGCAACTGCAGCGGGCGAAGATTCTTCCTTTTCTGCCGGAGCCAGTTTCCGTACGGGTAATAATAAATTCGGAACTCAAAATCTCGGGATTTCACCCATCATTACAGCAAAGGTTAATAATTTTTTCTTCGGAGCGACCTATAATTTTGGTTTGTCAGATATTCAACAATATGCCGGAAACAGTTTTATGCTAAGTGTTGGCTACAATATTGAAAACTTTATCAACGGACGCGGTTTCAGATACTAAAATGCATTCTTGATGCATTCTAATTCATGATTTATATTCATATTCCATTTTGTCGACAGAAATGCAGTTACTGTAATTTCCATTTTTCTACCTCATTGGCTTCGAAGGAAGCAATGGTTTCTGCGATAAAAAAAGAACTCTACCTCCGTAAAGACGAACTTTCTGATAGAAACTTGAAATCGTTGTATTTCGGTGGAGGTACTCCTTCACTTTTAACTGTTGATGAGCTTAAATCAATTACTGATGAGGTTTTAAAGTATTTCACCTTCGATTCTGAAATAGAAATTACCTTGGAAGGCAATCCTGATGATCTGGACAATAAGTTTCTGAAAGAGTTAAGCACAACTGAATTCAACCGACTTTCCATCGGGATACAAAGTTTTTTTGATGACGATTTACGATTGATGAATCGAGCGCACAATGCTTCGGAAGCTGAAAGTTCCATCAAAAGATCTCAGGATTTTGGATTTGAAAATATAAGTATCGATCTCATTTACGGGTCGCCAACGTCTAATCTTCTTTTATGGAAAGAAACTTTGAAAATGGCAATTGCGCTTCAAGTTCCACATATATCTGCTTATGCTTTAACCGTTGAACCGAAGACTGCTCTTAAAAGTTGGATTGAACAGAAAAAAGTAGCAGCACCGAAAGAAGCAGAACAGAATGAAGATTTTTATTATTTGTCTTCTTATCTTCAAGAGAATGGGTTCGATCATTATGAGATTTCCAATTTTGGGAAGCCTAATTTTCATTCGAAACATAATTCCGCCTACTGGGAAGGGAAAGAATATTTAGGACTGGGACCTTCGGCACATTCTTATGACGGTGACCGTCGACGGAGTTGGAACATCGCAAACAACCGAAAGTATATAGATTCTATAGAGGCGCTTCAGCTTCCTTTAGAAACGGAAATTTTATCAGAGTACGACCAACTTAATGAAATGCTCATGATTGGTCTGCGTACCACCAAAGGTGTTAACTTTTCCCTTTTAAAAGAACGTTTTAGCAAGGAAACTTTAGAAACTTTACAGCAAGAAATAGAGACCAAACTCCATGAAGGATTGCTGATTATCGAAAATGACTTTCTGAAAATTCCGCAAGATCATTGGTTTTTGGCGGACGGTATAGCTTCTGATCTTTTTCTGGTGGAATAATTTAACCTCTGCATCTATTTAATTTCTCGTTTTTATTAACCGACAAGGCATAATGCTTATTTTTGTGTAAACTTTCGCCCCTTGAAAAAACAAAAGCAGGATTATAGTCTTTTAAAGCCGGAACAACCCATCGGAATTTTTGATTCTGGTGTTGGAGGTTTAACAGTCGCAAAAGAAATTAAAAGACTTCTGCCTAATGAGAATCTTATTTATTTTGGTGATACCAAGCATTTACCTTATGGTGATAAATCGCGTGAAGCAATTATCGGTTATTCAACGAAAATTACCCGATTTTTACTTGAGAAGAAGTGTAAAGCAATTGTTATCGCCTGTAACTCCGCGACGGCAAATGCTTTAAAAGAAGTGATGGCGGAAGTAGACGGGAAAGTTCCCGTAATAGATGTTATTAATCCTGTTGCGGAAAAAGTAGCCTATGAAATCCATAATAATGTGGGAGTAATTGCGACAAAAGCGACGGTAAGTTCGGGTCTCTATCATAAAACCATCAGAAAGCATAACAAATTTATCAAAGTCGATGAGTTGGCGACGCCCTTATTGGTTCCGGCAATTGAAGAAGGGTTTAAAAATCATCCGGTGACCCATTCAATTATCTACAATTACCTCAGCAGTAATAAACTGAAGAATATAGAAACCTTAATTTTGGGCTGTACGCATTATCCTTTGTTAATTAATGAAATTCGACAATACTATGGAAATAGGGTTAGAGTGATTGATTCTCCTGGAATTGTAGCCACTCATCTTAAAATGATTTTGGAGCGGAATAATCTTCTCAATGCAAAAAATCCGAATCCGACCTATGAGTTTTATCTTTCTGATATCACCAAAAATTTTGAGAAAATTTCCCGAAAATTCTTTGGAAACAGCATTGATTTAAAACTCGAAGTTTTGTGAAAAATTAAAGCCTTTCTATATTGAAAGGCTTTTTAATTATTCAGGTTCTGATTTTTCTTCGATGACTTCACTTGTACCCTCCTCATTAGGTTTAAAAAATGAGAAGCTAACATTTCCGTATTTCCGAGTGTCCAGAAGATTTGGATGGTCGAATTTAGTGCGACTTTGATGTTCTAAAATAAAGACGCCATGCGGTTTCAAATACGGATTATTCAAGACCAATGAAATCAGTTCATCATATTTTTTTTCGTCTGTGGAGAAGGGTGGATCAGCCATTACCAGGTCGAACTGTTTTCTGCTTCGGTTTTTCTTTAGATAATCGAAAACATCTCCGCGTTGAACGTTTACCTGTAGGGGCATTTCTAGCTGCGAAGCAGTGCTTGCGATGAATGCCGCATGTTTCGCATTAATTTCCACTGCTGTTACATCCTCACAGCCACGTGATGCGAATTCAAGAGACAGGGAGCCAATTCCCGCAAAAAGGTCAAGAACGGAGGCGGAAGTAAAATCAATATTGAAGCGGTTTTCGATAATGCTGAAAAGCGCTTCTTTTGCAAAATCGGTTGTGGGCCTAACTTCAAAGTTTTTGGGTGCAGAAATTCTTTTGGATTTCCATCTTCCAGAAATAATTCGGTACATAATGGGGTAATTATTTGGTCTCCATCACGAAGTTACGCTTTGGGATATTGTCGTAGGAGATTTTTAGATGTTTAACAAACTTACGAAGTTCAGATATAAAGGTTTCGTTTTCAGTGGTTTCACCGTAGACAAAGAAGTGGGTCTCGTTGGTGCCGAAGCCAATTTTGCTTAAGGTAAACATAATGAAGTAAAGAAAATCTACTTCCGAGTTGACATCTAGGTTATTGTATAGAACCAATTTTTTATGGTCCAGCGCGATAAATTCACATTGATTATGATACAGATTAATATGAATTTCCTTTTGGTTTTTGGCAGAAATACTATTCAGAAATTTCTCACCCGAAAAATTAAAATTTGTTGATGTTTCTTTACCTTTAATCGCCTTGTAAAAGACTTTAGGAAGGGTGTAATAAAACTGTACGCCGTACTTTTTATTCACGGATAGCATCAATTCTTCTTCCTCTTTAACTACTGGCGCATTCAGTGCGATAAGGTCGTAGCCTAAATTATGCTCGCTAAAACCTTGTGGCATTAAAGTGAAATGATTTAAAGCTGAAATCACCGAAATCTGCCCAAACTTTTCTATCTCCAAAACTTCCTGGAGTTTTTCAGCAACAAAATTTTCAGAACTCTGTTCATCTGCGAAGTACGCTCGTTCTTCCTTAACCGTTTTGTTCTTCAGGACTTGATATTGTAAACCGTCTTTTGTAAAAAGCAGAGAAAGTTTTTGCATAATAGTAAAGTGGAGGACAAATTTACTAAAAAAATAATAGCGTTAAGTGCCGCATTTAACTGCTGAATCCTTATTTTAGTCCAGCGATTTAATAGATTAATCCTTTATGAAAAAACTATTTGCGATTTTGTTATTAGGTTTTGTTTGTACTGTTACTGCGCAAGAAATTCATTTTGAAAAACATATCGTTGACGCAGGTTGCGGCCAATGTATGTTTGAGATGACAGAGAAGAAAGGGTGCGATCTTGCAGTTAAAATTGATGGTAAAACTTATTTTGTAGAAGGAACCGGAATCGACGATCACGGTGACGCACACGCTCCTGAGGGATTTTGTAATGCGATTCGAAAAGCCGAAGTTAGTGGTATGGTAAAGGATAATAAATTTTTAGCGACGCAATTTCGTCTTTTATCCCTTAAAGAAGCGGAGGAAGTTTCTAGCGGAAAGTAACCAATACGCTGCCTTTTTGGTGGTAAAAGAAATCATCATCTTCGTAATCGATTCCCGTTTGCCCTTTAAGATAATCGTGTACTAATTTTTGAAGGACACCGTCTCCAATTCCGTGGATGATTTCGAGTTTTTTGAGATTGTTTTTACGACAAAATTCGATCGTTTCTACAAGTTTCTCTTTCTGGATAAATAATCTCTCCAACGCATTATGAGATCTTGGATCATTCACCAAATTTTCGAAATGAAGATCAAGGACTAAATGTTTTTTGTGGTGCTTCTTAGAAATTGTTTTACGAGCCTCCGACTTTCTTGCTAAAGGAATGTTTTCATAAAGTGAAGTATTGTAAGGTACAAGTTTCGCGATAGGATATTGATGTGTGAATCCATATATATCACGAAAAACCACCACGTCTCCATGAACGGAAGTTATAGTTCCTTTCAGATCATCGTCAATTACTGAAACTTGGTCACCGATTTTCACTCTATAAAACTTAGGTGGCGAAATTACTTAAAATTATCTTTAAACAATTTTCAAAATGCTTATTCGTCCCGAGAATTGAGCTTTCAATATTGTTGTTCAGCGCATAAATTTTCGTATTTTTACAAGGCAGAATTCACTGCTGTTTAACCATTCACCCATTATAACACTATGGATCCAATATTTGACCTTATTGAAAAGGAAAGGCTACGCCAGACGCATGGCATCGAACTGATTGCTTCTGAAAACTTCGTTTCGGACAACGTAATGAAGTCTATGGGAAGTGTTTTAACCAATAAATATGCAGAGGGATATCCTGGGAGAAGATATTATGGTGGATGCGAAGTAGTAGATGAGGTTGAAAATCTTGCCATTGAGAGAGCAAAACAGCTTTTCGGGGCTTCTTATGCCAATGTGCAACCACATTCAGGTTCTCAGGCTAATGCTGCTATTTATCTTTCAGTGTTGAAACCAGGAGATAAAATCCTTGGTCTTGATCTTTCGATGGGCGGGCATCTTACTCACGGATCATCTGTTAACTTTTCGGGGATACAATATGAAGCTCATTTTTATGGTGTTGACCGTGAAAGTGGGTTAATTGACTATGAAGCGATGCGCCAAAAAGCATTAGAAGTAAAACCCAAAATGATTATTGCCGGTTATTCTGCTTACTCTCGAGACCTGGACTTTAAGAAATTCCGTGAGGTGGCAGACGAAGTTGGAGCTACGTTGTGGGCAGATATCGCACACCCGGCAGGTTTAATCGCCAAAGGTTTGCTGAGTTCGCCTTTCGGACACTGTCATATAGTGACAACCACCACTCATAAAACATTAAGAGGTCCACGCGGAGGTTTAATAATGCTCGGGGAAGATTTCGAAAACCCATTCGGACATAAAACTCCAAAAGGTGAAACAAAAATGATGAGTGCAGTGCTGGATAGTGCAGTTTTTCCAGGAATTCAAGGCGGACCTCTTGAGCATGTTATCGCGGCTAAAGCGGTGGCTTTTGGAGAAGCGCTAGATTCTCGTTTTGAAGATTATGCTAAGCAGGTTGTTGCAAATGCAAAAGCGCTTTCTAAGGCAATGATTGATAATGGATTCGATATCGTAAGCGGAGGCACAGACAACCATCTAATGTTGGTGGATCTTCGTAACAAAAATGTAAACGGTAAAGAAACTGAAAAAGCACTGGTTAAGGCGGACATCACTTGTAATAAAAACATGGTTCCGTTTGATGATAAGTCTGCGTTTACAACTTCCGGCATCCGCTTGGGAACTGCTGCGATTACCACGCGTGGTTTGGTTGAAAGTGATATGGGAACTATCGCTGGTTTGATAAATGATGTGGTGATGAATCTTAAGGATGATGCTGTTATTAACGGGGTACGTAAGAAAGTGAATGATTTAATGGATTCCAGACCATTATTCCAATATTAGAATTAAATAAGATGATAAGAAAATCCCTGCTGGTATTACTGGCAGGGATTTTCGTTATGCAATTCTTTTCTTGTTGCTTGAGGGAACCCATAAATCTCGTTGGCAGGATTTACAGCCACCGGCATCCCCGACTTCTTTTTCTTCGGTATATCCGCAAAAAGTACAGGAGTAATAACCTTTTTGATCAATTTTCTTTAAGGGATTGTCCAGCGAATCGAGCATGATCGGCAGTCCATAACGAACTTCTTCGTCAGGGAAATAAAATACGCTGACTTCACCGGAAGTTTCTTCAATGGCCGTTTCCACTTGTCCTAAGTGCGAAATTCCTCTTAATCTTAACTCAGAGAAAAATTCTTCATTTCCCAAATTTTCTTTTTTAAAGTTTTCGATGGAAAAAACACCTTTCTCAATTAAACAAACAGGCTTCCCTTCCAGCATATTTTCAAAGGTCTGGTTTTTTCCGACAAAGTAGGTGATTAATGCATACAGTCCGATGATAATGATAAAGACGATAAGTGAAAAAACAATCCCCACATCTTTGTAAAACATCGGGTCACCGGCGGCAGATCCCAACCCAATAATCACCACTAACTCGAAAACCGAAAGTTGTTTTACGCCTCTTTTACCAAGAATTCTCAAACCGATAACGATAATAAGAAACATAATAAAGGTTCTTATTAAAACTTGTCCGATAAATTCGGCATCTTCAGAACCCCACATCATTTCTTGCCAGAACGAATTAAGTAAAGAGAATAATAGCATTGTTTAAATTTTTATGGCATATAGGAAAAAACATACCAATAGAAGAGAAGAATTAAAACCTGCTTAAAATTCCCCAATGAATTTTGGTGTCGCTAAAACGAAGCGGATTTCCGAATTCGCTTCCATTAGAAATCTGAAAACTCATCAAACCGATGGGTAAAAAGAAATTAAAACCTAATCCTAAGCTATAGAGTTGAGGTTTCAGACCTAACGCGTTGTTATTAAGTTGACCATATTGACCAAAAACATCAAAAAATGCCTGATTGCCCACGAGGTAACGATATTCTGCGCCGCCAAAATAATAGAAATCCGCAAAAAACGCGTTTTCATTAAAACCACGAAAAGAGTTCCAGCCGCCAAAGCGTAACATCTCGTTGGGGGCAAGTGTGTTTTCAGAATTCATCATTGCGGTTTCTCCTTTCAGATTGAGATAATGATTTCCTTTTATATGAAAATTGCGTTCTGCGAATAAATAAATTCTACTTTGTTGTTCTGTCGATGCCGCATTGCCATATTTTGTCGAAATATAATCTGCTTCCGCTCTTATCCGTGTTTTGTAAAGGAAGAGTTCAACAGTTGTGGGTTCGGTAAAATCATACCAGACTCCAATTCCACTTTTATTATAATCTCTGCCTAGGGTGTAAAGACTATCGAGCACAGCAGAAGTTTCTAGGGTTCCTCGTAAACCAATTTTTTGTCGGTTATTAAGATGAAAGTATGCGCCTGGCAAAAATTTAACGTTCACAAAAGTAGAGTCCTGGCGATAGATATTCACGTTAACATCCAGACCGATGTTGGAGCTGAAGAGATACGGAATGTCAGTTCGTAGATCAAATGTTTGTCCTTTGTCAGGGTTTCTTTGCCAAAATACGTTGATGGTTTCAAAGCCGTTGAATATATTTCTAAAGTTGACATTTAGGCTTCCATTGAATGAAAATTTTTCATTTTCGTCATTTCCGAAACCGATGATTCCGTCAAAAGTGTTAGATTTCTTCTTATTTAAAAATAGAAACACTTTAGTAGAATCTTGGCTAAATAGAGTTTGGGGCGGCTGTTCCACACTTACAAACGGATGGTTTTGGAGAGACCGGCTGATTCTGGGTAAAATATCCTCTTTATAGGTTTGATGAGTAAACTCTTTTTCGAAATTTTTCACGAAACGCTTCGGAACTCTTTCATAACCTCGAACTTCAAACCCATCAATGGTTCTTTTTTTACCCATGGCAATATTTATTTCAACTTGAGGAGTGCCATGGTGCATTCCACGAAATTTGGTTTTTACGCGACTGAAAGAATATCCTTCTTCCTTGTAATACTTCAATATTGTATTTTTCAGTGAGTCAAGATTGTTCGTGCGAAATTTTTCCGGGAAGCGGAGATCATTTCTTAACTGTTGATCAGGGATGATGTGGGCTTTATTGTAATTGATGCCTTTATCAAAAGAAATGGTTATTTTGTTATTGTTATCTTCTACCTTTTGTACTTCAGTGAAATAGAAATTATGTTGAGCGAGGGAATCTAGAAAAGCCACTGCCGCACTAGAGTCTTTAACTTTAATTTCTTTTCCGGTTTGCAAATCTTTCAGCCAATAAGTTCTCTGCTGACCTTGCACAAGACAGCTTAGAAAGCATAATATCAAGAGAAAATTCTTCAAATATATAGGCTGTAAACGGATTTTGGAGGCGATTTATTTCCTTGGTTGATTGGTTTACTGTTGAGAACAAAGTTTTAAAATCGTTATCTTTATAGCCGTAAATTTATACAAATATAGCGGGCTTAAACCTATGAGGAAAAAAGTTGGTTTGTTTTTCGGAAGTTTCAATCCTATCCACATTGGCCATTTAATTTTAGCAAATTACATCTTGGAAAATTCTGATATGGAAGAGTTGTGGTTTGTCGTGAGTCCGCAGAATCCTTTTAAAGACAAAAAATCGTTGTTGAACGATCATAACCGTTTGGATATGGTACAGCTAGCATTGAAAAATTATCCGAAAATGCGCGCGTCTAACGTCGAGTTTTCTTTGCCAAAACCAAGTTACACCATTGATACCCTTACTTATCTTCAGGAGAAATATCAGGACCATTCTTTTTCATTGATTATGGGCGAGGATAATTTGGTAAACCTTTCGAAATGGAAAAATTCGGAAATGCTTGTTAAGAATTATCACATTATTGTCTATCCGAGATTACACGACCAAAAGGCTTCGGAAGAAAATGTTCCAACGCATGAAAATGTTTCTTTAATAAAGGCCCCAGTAATAGAACTTTCTGCCACCGAAATCAGGAAGATGATTAAAGATGGAAAGAATGTGCGCCCGATGTTGCCACCGGAAGTGTTTGAGTATCTTGACGGCAGCGCTTTTTATAAATAGTATATCAAATGAATATCATAGAGAATTTTTTTGCAAAGTATCCTGACGAAAAAGTGATGCGTTGGTTTAAGCAAGTTTGTAAAGCCGAAGCCATCTCATGGTTATTGCTGTTTTCTGCAATGATCTGGATTCGTTATGACCGAGAAGGGATGTGGTCAACAATCTATATCATCATTATGGGGAATATACATGGCTTATTTTTCACCCTTTACTTGTTGTTGATTTTACCCGCAAGAAAAATTTACAAGTGGGATGATGAAGATTTTGTTTTTGCATTAATCTCTGCTTTTTTTCCTTTTGCGACCATTTGGATAGACCGAAAATTAGCACGATTTGATCGGGAATAATCGACAATCTTAATTTTAAAAGTGAACATTTTGTTCACTTTTTTTATTTTCCGATGTAACAAATAATACTATTGAGTTGTCTAATTGGTAAATCAGTTAGAGTATCGAAAATTTATGATGCTGATTATGAGTTAATTATATACAATAATTTTTTTTAAATACTACTTTGTATTGCATAATACTAAAATTATAATATATCTTTGCATAACAAAAGTTAAAAAACAAAAAACTAAATAACCATAAGAAGCAGGAAGAACCAAATCACAAATAATTTTTCAACTAATAACCAAATATCTTCCTGCTTCTTTTTAAAAACTTAACCATGAAAAAACTAACTACTACCCTCGCGCTTTTATCCGGCGTCGTTGTATTTGCACAAGAGCAAATGCAAAGCGACAGTACAAAGACCCATAGCATCCAAGAGGTACTGATGATTAAAAAAGTATTTAAGAAAGAAAGTGACCGTTTTGTTTACGATATTTCGAATGCTCCTATGGCAAAAGGAAATACGACTTTTGATGTGTTGAAGCAGACCCCATTAATTTCTTCTACAGACGATAATACATTGAAAATAGCCGGGAAAAACAATGCGGTAGTGTATATCAATGGCAGAAAATCGAATATGGATGCAACATCTTTGGCACAATTTCTTAAAAATACGCCTGCGGAGAATATTCAGAAGATCGAGGTAATCACCATGCCCGGGAGTGAATTTCAGGTGGAGTCTTCAGATGGAATCATCAATATCGTTTTGAAGAAAAAAACAACCGACGGGCTCAATGGTAATATGAGAATGGCGAGTAGCGCCAACAAGTATAGCAATAACTCAGCGAGTTTTTCTGCTAATTACCGCAAAGACAAATTAGGCATCAGCGCAAGTTTAAATGGCGGAAGCAATATTCAACCTCAATATTATGAATTGACTAATGGTAATCCTTTGGTAAAAAATGAAAGCTATGGCAATATTGCTGATCCCAACAGCAACCTTGGTGGTTATCTAAATATCGATTACCAACTGACGGATAACAGTAATTTTGCTCTGTCGTGGAATACCTGGGCCAATAGAAGTTATGGTGCTAACATCAATTTTTTCAATACCCTTACGCTCTTTAATACTGCGGGCGATTTGGTTGATGTGCAGTACAGCCGTTCTCGTAGCCAGGAGTCTGCACGATCTTATAACAACAATGTCAATTTAAACTACGAACTGAAAACCGATTCTTTAGGAAGTAAACTAAACCTTAACGCTGCTTATCTCAATTACAAACGTTTCCAAAGTACCGATAATAGTACAATTAGAGCCTTAGCTGATGGTACTGATCTGGAGAGAACGCGCTATGTCTACCAAAATCTTCCTCAAATTATCAATAACTTTTCTGCAACAGCAGATTATATTCAGAAGTTTGATAACGATTTTACCCTGTCTTTCGGTGGAAATTTCAATAAGACCGAAACCGATAACGATACCAAAAATGAAACGTACGATTATACCTATGACAATTTAGGGAACTTAATAAATACCGAGCAAACTTCAGCACCGAACCATTTTGTTTACAATGAGAACATCTATGGGATGTACCTCACATTGGAAAAGAAGCTTTCCGAAAAACTAAGCGGGAAAATTGGAGCCCGATACGAAATCACCAACAGTGTAGGAACTTCCGATAATGTACAGGATCCTAATTTACGCAGAATTGAACGTAACTACAATAATATTTTACCCTACTTAAGTGTTAATTACGCCATCAACGATAAAAATAATTTGTCTTACTCTTTTTCCAGCAGGATGAGAAGACCGAGTTTCTGGGAAATAAATCCAGTGCGAAATATTTTAACAGAATATAATTACACGCAAAATAACCCGTTTGTTAAGGCTTCGGAAACCTACAATCAGGAAATGACTTACATGTACAAAAACTCGTATTTTTTAATTCTGAACCACTCACTTTATAAAGATGTGATTACCCAAGTTCCCCTTCAAGGTTTTCCGGTAAGCCCGGATGGGACAGTTGGCTCTCATAATCAACTTCGTTACGTAAGAACCAACTTTGGGACAAGACAGGAAATGTCGGCGATGCTTGGGATTAATAAATCTTTCTTCAAACAGGCTTTATCCCTAAACTTCAATATCGGCGCTCAGCATAATATCAATGAAGGAAGTTTGGATGTAGATCCTACTACTGGAGATCGATTTCTTGATGCCAACGGAAATTTTGTGACTTATATTAATAAAAACAGTTCTACAAGTTTAGTGATTCAGAGTAACAATAATTTGCGTTTGGACCAGAAAAAAACTTGGTTCTTGGGGGTGAATTTCTTCTACGTTGATAAACAACAGATTGAACTTGGAATGTTGGATGAATTGATGAGCTTAGATTTGAACATCAAAAAAATCTGGAATAACTGGACTTTTACAGCGTATGTAAATGATATTTTCAGAACCAATATTGTTAAAATTTCAGATTATCAGACGACAGGAAATTACAACACCGTTCACAATGATGGTTACCGACAGTCTGGTGGAGTTAGTATTGTCTACAACTTCGGAAATCAGAAAGTTAAAAAGGTAAGGGAAATTAATGATGCAAGCAGCGATGTAAAATCCAGAACGAGATAAAATACACCACTTTCATACTTCTATTATATTGTTAAAAAATCCACAACTGCTGTTGTGGATTTTGCTTTATTTTTTTGGCAGAAATACTTCGGCAAGCATACAACGGGCACTGCCGCCGCCGTTGGTTTCGATGGTCTCTAAATCCGAGTAGATAATTTCACAATAACTCTCAATTCGTGCAATTTGCTGGGGAGTTAATGATTGGTAAGCACTTTGGCTCATGACTAAAAATTTCTCGCCTTCGGAATTGTTAACTTGTAGCATATTGCCCGCAAACTGCTGTAGCTGGTCTTCGGATATTTCGATAACCTCTTTATCAGTATTTTTTATGGCTTCCTGTACTTTTTCGCGTTCTAATTCATCATCAATCGAGTCAAGACAAATGACAACGAAACGATCTGCGACACACATCATAACGTTGGTATGATAAATAGGAAGTCTTAAGTTACCTGCATATTGAAAAGCATGAAAAACAATCGGCCGGAAACCATGATCAGTACAGAAACTCCTGAATAATTCCTCATCTAGACGTAAAGAAACTGAACCGTATGCGACTTTATAATCGTGATCGAAAATCATACTTCCGGTACCTTCCAAGAACTTGTTTGCAGTTTCATGGCTTGATAAATCTTCAATTTCAGTGATTTTAAATCCTGATTCCTTTAGCGTTTCAAATATATCCGATCGTCTCTCTTCCCGTCGATTGGGAGCGAACATAGGATAAAGTATTGCTTTTCCATCGCGGTGAAAGCTTACCCAATTGTTGGGAAAAATAGAATCGGGCGTGTGCGGCGTTAATGTATCCTTAATAGAAATAACCTGAATGCCTTTACTACGAAGTTTTTCAGCAAAATTTTGAAATTCCTCTAAAGCTTTTTCCTGGATGTCATGTCCTTGCTGTTCTACCTGGAAGTAGTTATTCTCCGCCGTTTGGGCATTATAGCCAAAAGCCACAGGCTCAATCATCAACACTGTATCTGTTGTCTGCATAATCTAAAAAAGTTGTTATTAAGCTTCGCGAACGAGTGGCAATGTAGAACATCTCAAAAGTCCACCCATTTTGGAAATTTCGCGGTACGGAATTTCTTCTACCGTCATTCCCCATTTTTCTCTCAAGTGCGTGTTCATACGGGTGAAAGATTGATCGGATACCACCACGTCTGGGGAAATAGAAAATATATTGGGATTCATCTCGAACATTTCTTCGGTAGTTACATGGAAACAGTTTTCTTCCCCGAAAATATCAAGAAGCAAACGATAATCGCTTTCATCTACGAAACCATCTTTATAAATGATACATTTGTCATGTCCGACCGGATTAAAAGTACAGTCCAGATGAAGAATGCCAGTGAAAGGATCGGTGTCGTTCTTTTTTAATTCCAGATCGATGATTCTTTTTTTCGGAAAGTATTCTTTTAAGATATCAATGGCGTATTCATTGGTTCGCGCCGTTTTAAAATTTCGGTAATCTTCAGAAAAACAGGTCCCGATAAACAGAAAGTCGTTCCAAACAATAACGTCGCCACCCTCAATATGTGCCGAGTCGGGAAGATTGATGATTTTCTTCCAGCCAACGTGAGCGAATATTTTTCGATAAGCATCCTGTTCATTATAACGTTCCGGGATAATGTTGGAGATAATCATCTTATCATCAATTACAAAAGCGACATCGCGGGAGAAAACCTGATTATAATCGTTAATGAGGTTAGGGCGGTACACTTCAACATCGTATTTCTTGAGAACTTTTTCAAACGCTTCCATCTCCTGGATAATAGCCTCTTCTTTTGGATACGTATTATTAAGAATAGAATGGTAGGACTTTGCGTCATAGCTGTCTTCCAAAGAATGGGTTTCACCAATGGAATTTGGCAGGCCTAGGACTACCGATTTTAGACGGCCGGTTTCGTTAGTAATATTTAGTTTCATAAATTTATGTGATGATTCAAATTTAAATAAACCTTATGACGTAAAGAAATTTTCTATGCGTTAAATAATGTGACAAATGGTCACTTTAATGTCAATAATATTCCTTAAAAATCAATAACAAAATTTGGGAAATACATAAAATGAATTAAAAATTGTCAATAATTGTTAAGGTTTAGTTAATTATGAAACATATATAATGATATCGATACTTATTTAGCATTAAATTTGAGCACAATTAGATGAGCTAATTATAAAATAAATTATGAAGATGAATAATATCTTAAAGAAATTTTTACCCTATGCTTTTGTAGGAGTGGTTTCGGGCGCGACAACGTTCGGAGCGATCAATTATTATCAGGATTCTCAAAATAGCGATTTCTCGTATTTCGCTCCCAAAAATAATGATGCCCAATTCGCATCTTTCAGTACCGCTGCGGTAGGTGAAGATTTTGTGAAGGCTTCAAAAATGACGGTACCGGCGGTGGTTAGTATCAAAAATTATGCGGACCGCACCAACAGAAGAAGCGAGCAGGATCTGTTCGATTTATTCTTTGGAAACCCTTTTCCTAATCAAAGACAAGAACCTCAGCAAAATATGCCGTCAGGGATGGGTTCCGGCGTTATTATTTCACCCGATGGATACATCATCTCGAACAACCACGTTATTGCAGGTGCAAGCAAACTTGAAGTGGTACTTTCAAATAAAAAGTCATACGTAGCTAACCTAGTAGGGACAGACCCTACCACAGATATTGCATTGCTTAAGATTGAGGATAAAGGTCTACCGTATCTTAATTTTGCAAATTCTGATAACGTAGAAGTCGGGCAGTGGGTGATCGCCGTAGGTAATCCAATGGGTTTAAATTCCACTGTTACTGCTGGGATTGTTTCCGCGAAAGGTAGAAGTATTGACTTGCTAAGTCAACAATCTAGAACACCTATTGAAAGTTTTATCCAAACTGATGCTGCCATTAATCCTGGAAACTCAGGTGGTGCACTTGTTAATACCAATGGGGAGTTAATAGGTATCAACTCCGCTATTTCGTCAAAAACGGGATATTATGCAGGTTATGGTTTTGCAGTTCCATCAAACCTTGCAAGAAAAGTTGTAGAAGATATTAAGCAATTTGGTTTGGTGCAGCGTGGTTTCCTTGGCGTTAAATCTTTGGATTTATCAGATACGAGACAAGTAACTTTGTATAATCAACAGAATAGAACAAATCTTAAAGCAGGCGAAGGCGTATATCTTACTGAAGTTGTAGCTAATGGGGGAGCAGAAGATGCAGGTTTAAGAAGTGGAGATATTATAACGAAAGTTGACAATACCTTAGTTTCCAGTTATTATGATCTATCATTTGCCGTAGGAAGTAAGAGACCTGGAGACAAAGTAATGGTAACGTATCTAAGAAATGGAAAGTCGAATACTGTTAGCGTAACCTTACGAGATGAGAAAGGTGGGACTTCATTGAGAAGCAAAGCTGATTTAACTGTAACAGAAAAAATTGGAGCTGAATTTGAACCATTAAGCGAAAGATTCAAAACTGATTATGGTCTAAACAGTGGTGTTACTGCAAAAAATGTAGTTCCTGGAGGTGAAATCGCTAAGATTGGTATCGTCGACAATTACTTTATTATAGAAGTGAACGGCAAACCGGTAAACAGCCAAAAAGATGTTGAGAAAATCTTAGATGGATACAAAGGTAACGTACAGGTAAAATATGTTGATGAGTATGGTAGAATTACCACAAGAGGTTTTAAAATGCCTTAAGTTTTAAAATATTTAAATGAAAACGCAGCTCTTAATGGGCTGCGTTTTTTTTATTCTGTAATCTTCTGAGTCTTTTCTTTTTGCGTTCATAAATGACCTCTGTGATTTTTCCGCCAATCCAAGAAAAAGGGAAAAATGTAAGGAAAATACAGATCTTATAGAACGTTGGGTGATACGGGAAAATGATGATATCCAGCATTGCCATAAACAAGAGGATAAAACCAATTAAAATAGCATACGCAACTTTCGCATATTTTACGATAATCGCTGTTGCAACCCCACCGACTGTAGCGGCAATTCCAGAAGAAATTAGCAACGCTACGAAGAAGTACGGCTTGTATTGCATGGCCTGTAGAAGCTGCTCCCAATGCCCGAAAGGTGCATATTCATCATAAGTTATCCACGCAGAATTTAATCTCACGCCGATCGAAATAATCAACGCAGCCACGCCAAGGCCTACAAAAACTGCAATGGTATTTCGAAGAAAATTCATTTTAGAACTGATGTGCAATCATTGAAATTTCGATATCTACATTCTTAGGAAGGCAAGATACCTGTACAGTTTCGCGCGCCGGATAGTTAGCTTCATCAAGATAAGAAGCATATATGTCATTCATCACCGCAAAATCGTCCATACTTTTTAGGAAAATTGTGGCTTTTACAACATTTTTAAAAGTCATACCCGCTTCGGTCAAAATGGCCTCCAAGTTTTTCATGACTTGATGCGTTTCTTTCTCAATTCCTTCTACAAGTTTGCCTGTCTCAGGATTCAAAGGGATTTGGCCTGAGATGTAAAGCACTCCGTTAATAAGATTAGCTTGAGAATAAGGTCCGATTGCAGCAGGTGCATTGGTAGTTAATATAATTGTTTTCATAACACAATTTTGGTGTCGCAAAGATAAACTAATGTTTAAATCTCTCAAATATTTATTTAGAAAGGCGCATTTGGCTGTGTAAAACTACGATCACGATATTTCAGCGCATCTCTTAAAATGTTGGCTTTGATGCCGATAAAGAAGTCGTACACTTTATATTGCCCGTAAGGAATCCAGTTAAAGTTAATGGTAAAACTTCGCTGATCTCGTGAGAACCCAATTTGCGTATTAGCGATTTCTTTGGAGATTACGTCATAATAAAGATTACCAGTCAGACTCCAATACGGACTTAACTTCAGTGTTCCGTCCAAACCAATGGAAGCCATTTTGTTTCCGAATCTTGTAAGACTGCGGGTGTAACTGTACTGCGCGTTGATGTTTAAAGTCCAAGGTTGCTCAAAACGGGCATAATTATCTTCATCAAAGTAGTAATTCTCATTTCGGATTTCACCCTTCTTATTATATTTTTTAGATAATTCTTGCTCGTCTTTTTTCTTAAACAAATCGCTGCTGATAGGATAGGAAAGTTGAGCATTGAATCCCTGCAGACTGAAATAACCGAAATTTTCTGTTCTAATTCCGGTATCTTCTCCAGGTGCGAAAACAATCTGATAAGGCTCTAAATTCAAAGCTGTATTAATGTTGAGTTTTTCAAAAATGGTGGTTTGTCCACTAAATGAAAATACCGACCATTTGTGAGTTGGCGCTGCAAAATTATAATTGGTATTGAAGTTTAAACTTTCAAAAATTTTAATCTTTTTAACGCCGGTTGAGTCTTTTTTAGAGCGAACTTTCATCTCTAAGTTGTTGTTTACAGAAATGCTCAACGCTTGTACTAAACCTGAATTTGGAGAGCCAATAATCCCTTTATCGAATATCGAATACGGAGTCATTTCACCGCGATCATTATAATAGTTTCTAAAATATCCAAAACCGGGATCGGAAAAATCGGGAGAATAAGTAAAACCGATTTGTGGAGTAACCATGTGTCGAATCGCCTGAATAGCCGAACTTCTTTTAAAGTTCAACATTCCATATAGAACTGTTTGCAAACTTGCTCCAGTGGAAAATGAGGAATAACCTGCGATTTTGTTATTCAACACGTCTTCAACCTGGTTGGTTACAGGATTATAATTTCGGGTGAGTGTTTTGGTGGTTAAAGCGTTGTCGATATTCGCGTTCAACGAGAAAGTTAAATATTTGGCAATGGTAGTATTGGTGCCAATCGTAATATTGTTTTTCAGCCCCGTTTGCATTTTGTCCCACATTTCCGGCGTAAATAATTCGTCTTCAGTGGTTTGAACAAAGTTGTTGAAGTTAAGTCCGGTATTTACCGTGATATTTTCTAAAAGTCCTTGTCGAATTCCAGATTTTGGTTTGAAAAGATAAAACTGGTTAATCGCTACATTCAACACCGGAAGTTTAAGGTCTGCAAAACCGGTCGAGAAGTTTTGAGAATATGAAGCTGTTCCTGTTATAGTAATCGGCAATGTCAGAAACCGCTTCACCACACTTATACTCGAATTTTGTTGCGCGTTGAGGTTATTCTGGTTGAAGGCATAATTGTTATTGACCGTATTGTTATAAAAACGGTTACTTACTACGTCCACGGAGGCCGAAAATGTCAGGAATGGGTTGGCTTTCGGGTCTTGCTGGTGTCTCCATGCAATTCTGTAGGTGCCAGTTTTGGAGTAATCAGGCAAACCGCGGATTCCTCTAACTGTTGTTCCAATGTCCGCAGAAAAGTTTCCGGTAAAGCGGTAGTTCTTCTTGTAGTTAACCTCAGGCCTAAGGTTCCAGCTTCCTTTGGTATACAAATCGGCAAGAATTTTCAAGTCGAAATGCTCTCCAATAGGTTGATAATATCCGAGGGAATTGAGGAAGAAACCAACATCTTCCCTTTCGCCAAAACTCGGAATCAAAATCCCAGCGCTGCGTTTATCTGAAAATGGCAGAATGGCAAAAGGTAACACTAATGGAGTAGGGACTTGCTCAATATACATTTGAATAGGCCCCGTTATAACCTGCGATTTTTCTTTACCTTTTACCAACTTAATGTTTGGCGCCAGAAGGTAATAATCGGCAATTGTATCTTTTTTTTTGATAAAATATTCGTCGGTAGTATATTTTCCACGACGCATAAAAAATACCGAATCATTATATTTTTTTGTTTTTTCCGCAATGATAACGCCTTCACTTTCTTCAGTTCTTGCGTTAAAAGCAATTGCTTGTCGTGTTCTTAAATTATAGGTAAATTCGTCATACTCGTAGGCCTTACCAGCTTGGGTAGCTACCGCCGGAGTTTTGATGCGTCCTAAAGAGTCAAGTTCGCCGCGCGCGAAAATCATCGATTTATCCCAGTCAATAGAAATATAATCGGCATCAATCTGCATATCCTGATATTTTACCTGAGCTTTGCGGTTCAGGTAGGTCATTTTCTTCGGGATATCGTTGCGGATATTATCGGCTTTACTTTCTACCACATCCTCAAGACGTTCCGGTGTAGTTCGGAGGGTGTCGGCAAGGGTAATCGTGTCGTTAACTCCCTTATTTTCAGGCAAATTTTGAGCGTTAGCAAACGCTAAAAAATTGTTAAAAATTAGGATAATTAAGATTAGTAATCTATTTTTGAAACCGTTTTTGACCAAAGCGGGGTATTCTGTAATTTGGGGTCAAAATTAGCATAAATTTTAAAATCAGCAGATGATTAGGTTTAGTTTTTCTCTTAAAACGTTTTTTCTCTTTTTATTCATTATCTTTTTTAGTTTATCGCCGGCACAGAAGAAATTCACCATTGTCTTAGATGCAGGTCATGGAGGATCCGATCACGGCGCTAACCGCCATTATAGTGAACTCGGAACGCTGCGTGAAAAAGATATCACCTTAGCTATTGTTTTAAAACTTGGCAGAATGCTGGAAAAAGATCGTGATTTTAAAGTGATATACACTAGAAAAGTTGATGAATTTCCGTCCTTAACCGATCGTACAACTTTGGCTAACAGGAGTAAAGCCGATCTATTTATCTCGGTACATTGCAACGCTAATGTTAAAACTTCACCTTATGGTTCAGAGACTTATGTTCAGGGACCGGATCAGAATAAAACTAACCTCGAGGTAGCGAAAGCAGAAAATGATGTAATTTATTTGGATGAGAAAGACCGTCAAATGTTTGCTTCCTATGATCCAAAATCTCCTGAATCTCTCATTGCACTTAAAATTCAGCAAAGTAAATATCTTGAGAGCAGTTTGTTGTTCGGAAGTTTCGTTGAAGAAAACTTTGTGAAAAAAGATAAGCGCCACTCTCGTGGAGTGAAGCAGCAAAACCTTCATGTATTGCGTTTGAATGCCATGCCGTCGGTTTTAATTGAGACAGGATTTATCAGCAATTATAATGAAGCTGCATACTTGGCTTCAGATAAAGGTCAGACAGAAATTGCGGAAAGTATTTACGATGCAGTAATTAGCTATAAAAAGGCATATGATCGAAATGGCGCAACGATACCTGCAAGAGAGCCGGAAAAGCCAGAAGAGAAACCATTGAAGAATGACTTCCGTATTTTATTGATGTCGGCTCCGACGAAATATAATGAGGGTGATCCAGCATTGAAAGGGCTTAATTATATATTAACCATTAAAGAGAACGGTCTGTATAAATATTATTACAGCACTACAAATTTAGCTTCGGTGCGGGATAACAATTTAAAAACTGCAAGAAATGCCGGATTTAAAAGTGCAGCACCAATATCTTTTGTGCCCAATCAAAAAATTGGAACAGGATATTATACATTAGAAGTAGCTGTCACCACCCAGAAACTAAGCGGTAATTCTTATGTCCTAAATACTCTTAAGGATGTAACAAGAGTAAAACAGAATGGAAAATTTTATTACACTTACGGAAAATTTACAAGTTTGGAAGAGGCAGTAAAAGCACAGAAAACACTGGAGGATAAAGGGGTTAAGAATACCGTCATTGAAAAAGTTTTAAAATAATTTCAAAAGGGTATTGCAGGATTAAAATCTTAATTCTATTTTTGCAGTCCTCAAACAAGGCCTATTCGTCTAGTGGTAAGGACTCAAGATTTTCATTCTTGCAACAGGGGTTCGATTCCCCTATAGGCTACTAAGAATGATGATTGAAAAAAAATAAAAAAAACATTTTGTAATTAAAAAAGATTTTATATCTTTGCACCCAAGTTTAAGAGATATGGCAAATCATAAATCAGCACTGAAGAGAATCAGACAGAGCGAAAAGAAAAGATTAAGAAACAGATACTATCATAAGACTGCTAGGACAGCTTTGAAAGTATTAAGAAATGAAGAGGATAAAACTGCTGCAACTGAGCAATTGCCAAAAGTAATTTCTTTGTTAGACAAGTTGGTTAAGAAAAACATTATCCACAAAAACAAAGCAGCTAACTTAAAAAGCAAACTTACAAAGCACGTTAACAAACTTGCTTAAGTTATAAAAAGCGTCCGGCCCGTTCGTCTATCGGTTAGGACCTCAGATTTTCATTCTGGTAAGAGGGGTTCGATTCCCCTACGGGCTACTTAATGTGAAATAAGGATTTCTTCGGAAGTCCTTATTTTTTTTGTATATTGTTGTGAATGCACTATTCATCGGACTTCGCGGGGTGCGTGCGGTGATTTAAATTATTTCGGCCTTGTGCTTCATGTTGCACATACGTGGTAACTCAGGTGGTAACAGCCTTTTTTCTGCTAGGTATTTATCATATATTTGATTTTTCTAATCCTAGCCTATGTCACACATCAACTTTATTCTCCGTAAGAAGGAAGGAGTTCAAACTATCTACTTCCGTTTCAGACCAAGTAAGCAGTTCGACTTGCTCCATGCTACGCCATATTCGATAGACACGGCAAATTGGGATTCCTGCCAGCAACGATGGAACGAAGATCAAGTAGTATTTGGGGCAAAAACCGCGGAATCTAAATTGCGGAACTCGCACATAAAGGAATTTAATAGAAAATTATCTGATTTCAGAAGTAAGGTGGAGAGATTCATCGGGGATAATTTGGATGTGCCCGCTGTGGAGTTGAAAAGCAAGATTAAGTCTTTTGTGCACGACAACTTTTTTGGACACAGGATAACACAACCCAAAGTTGTGCAAAGCAAGTATATAATTCCAGAACTGTTTTTTGATCTAGTAGATTACTATATCGAATACCGCAGCGTAGCGGACGCCACCAAGAATGTTGAACCTATCGCGGAAAATACGATAAAAAAATACAGGACTTTGCAGCGGTTCATTGCGAGTTTTGATTCAAAATTGAGTGTGACAGACATTAACGACGTTTTCAGAAACAACCTAGTTAAGTTTATGAGTAAACTTGCCTACTCTGAACAAACGCAAGTCAAATATATCAAGGACATAAAAATGCTTTGTGTGTTTGCGAATAAGGAGCTACCAATCAGTAAGCAGGTTTTGAATTGGGAAATAAATGCTAATCCGTCTAATGTTTCTGAATATAAAGCCCTATCCTTTTCAGACATGGAAAAGCTCAAAAATGCGGACGTATCGGAACGGCTAGATCATACTCGTGACTGGTTTATAATCTCGTGTTACACGTCTGCGCGCGTGTCCGAACTTGCGCAGATGACGAGCGCGAAGGTAGAAAAGCACGGGGAAGATTATTTCATTGAAGTTATCGAAGACAAGAACAAACGTAGATCAAGGTCTGATGGTAAGAAAATTATTTATTTGATGCCACAGGTCATCGAAATATTAAACAAGAGAGGTGGCGAGTTTCCTAAGCGCGTAAGTAAGCCTACATACAACAAGAATTTAAAAGAATTATTTGAAGCTGCTGAATTTACTGAAGAGGTTGAATACGGCGTAACCGTAACAAAGGAGAAGCGTAAGCGGAAAGTACTGATGAGAGTACCGTTTTTCAAAGCTATGTCTTCACATTCCGGAAGAGCTACGTATGTTACCCTATTTTCTGATAAACTCCCGGCGGAAATTATCCAGTTACAAACTAATCATCAGAGCACCGAGATGGTTGATCATTATAATAAAACTGACTACCGAGAGAAGTTGCTTCGGAAGGCAAAACTAGTTGCTGATGCCCACCGATCTATAGAGTCTATTTATAAACCGATCGAATTAGAAATTACATATAATTAATCATTTCCCAAGTATGAGTTTAGACGACAACACCGAATTTTATCCAATTTTCCAAGGAATAAGTATGATTGCTTTTGATAATGAAGGCTATAAGATATTCTTCGATTTTTTAAGATCGAATGATATTGAAATGCCATCGAGCTTAGATGTTTTACAAGTAGAATTCTACTCTATCTATGACCGGATGAACAAATTTAACAATATTAGTTTGCACAGGTATATGCTGCAAAGTATAGCTTACTACACCATTAGAAGTGCCGAATTCCGTGACGAAGCTATGTTTGACGAGTTTAATAAAATGGCTTCTTTTATACGATTAGAGTATGATAGGATTGCGATATTTGAACGAATGATCGATACGAGAAATGCTGCTGTAAAAAACACTAAAACAAGTGTCCCAGTAAGATTGCTATTGCTTCAGTTTATTATTGCATCGCCAGATGTTGTCCAACAGCTATCGGCAAAAGGAAAAATACAGCTTTATCAAATAATCTTAAACTGTGATCAACGAGCGCTGAATGGCTATGAAAATAGCAAAGCTCTCGGGAGTAAGGAAGGAACTTATATATTGAAGCCAGAACACCACAAGGAGGTACAAGAGCTTATAGAAACGCTGAAAACCCTCTAGATTTAGTGCAACCGTTCTTAAATTAGAACGGTTTTTTTATGGCGTAAAGTCGCGAAATGCGAAAAATGCGAAAATCTCATGCGAAAAAATCTGATGCATTAGGTTCAATTTTGTTGCATAAATTTTTACAAAATGAACAAACCGTACATTCAGTTTATTTCCCTTACGCCGGAGGAACTCGGAGACTTACTTTCACAAAAAATCATTCCTGAACTTTACTCGAAACTATCAAAGAAGTTCCAGCCTAAGGAGCCGGAAGAATATCTTTCTATTGAACAGGTATGTGAACTTCTGAATAAAGACCGCACGACTATCTGGCGCTGGACTTACAAAAGTAAAATTCTAACGGCATATCAGTTAGCTGGATCACCGTACTATCGAAGGTCAGAAATAGAGCAGATACTATCACAAAATAAAGTAAATTAGTATGAAACAGTTTACTTTATCAGAATCCATTCTTCGGCAGGTACTTGCCAAATACTACGACGATGCCGACAACCTCATCATTGTTTTTCATAATAATGAGATGCTATCCGATTTAAATACTTTTAAATATAGGCTTTTTCGGGCTGAATGTGAAGAAGTTTTAAGCGCTGTTACCGAATCAGTCGAAAGCTTGTTGGAAGAGATCGAACGGAGATACATGTTAGCAGTTTCTATTAAATCGCGTGGAGGAGTTTCAACTTTAAGACAAGACGATGATAGGAATTGATTACATGCTTGTTCATACCATGGTTCCGCAGATAATTAATTCCGTTTTCCAAAACACGAAACAACAATATTATAAAGTACGTCGGAAGCGCGGGTGGACTGCATGGGAGAGTTATAGTAATTCCAGCGGTATTACCTTGCATTTTAAGCGTAATAAATTAGGTGAACTCTACGCACTTTTCGTAGGATTCAGCCCACATGTACAGCTGAACGGCGGTATGCATAATGCTAATCCGTGTACCATCCAACAGGCCATCGGATCTGTTGCGGATACACTTAAGGGTGTTGGCGTGCATCGGAAAGATTTTAATTTGTTTGGCATTTCATCTATTGAAATTGGTGCAAACTTTATAATAGATATAGACCCGCAAACGGTTTTGGCTAGCGCTGTGATGTATGGTAAGTATTTTTTTTTACCACACCACCGTCATGCCCACTTCAAATATGCATGTTGTTATAACCTGAGAAGTAAGTACAAAAAGGGGAAGTTTTACTGGAAGTCCGCACAGATAGATAGCGCCACCAAATTGACGTATAGTGAACTAGGATTCTGCGAGTGGAACATGATGCGCATCGAATTTAAAATACAGAGAGCTAGTAAATTTGACTTCATAGATTTCGCAAATCTTGAAAGTCTGTTCAGCACGAACGCTTCCGATTTACTCACCAAATTTTTTTGGGAGCAATATGAACAGATGTTTTTTTATTCTTCAAAGGATGTATTAAAAAAGAGACTTTCCAAAACCGAACTGAAACATTATTACCAGTGGCAGGTTCCTGGATTTTGGCAAAGCTGCAACAGCAGAAAACTAGACCGCGAAAAGCTAATGTATTCTGGTACCGCGAAATGCTTTGACATGAAAAGTCATATTCGTTCGTTAATAGCGGGACAATGTGAGGTTGGAGAATTTATACACTTTCCGCCGAACCGCATAAGCCAAAAATTGTTGTTTTTCCTACCGTATCAGGTGAAGCGGTACGAAAGTAATTATCAGCCACACAATATCATGAGAGATCAATTTTGCAATACTTGTTACTATTTTGTTACTGCGTTGATATAGGAAAATCAACCATATTATTAATACTTAAACTATACCTAGGGGTGGGGTCGACGTGGTTAGGATGGTTGGCGCTGTGAGTTACTATATATTGCGAAGCAATGGAATAGTACATTTTTTTGGGTCACTTCATAGTTTCTTCTAAAAGTGATCGAGATTATACGCACAGATGCTACAGATGACAATTACAACATTATTTTCCCCGTCGACACCTAAATCTTTTTATCTTTGGAAAACTACGGAAATCGCCGTATTACTAACCAAAGGCTTAAAAGAGAATGACCAGTATAGTTCAAAGACAGGAATTACAAAACAAAATATGGAAAATAGCAAACGAGGTTCGCGGCGCAGTCGATGGGTGGGATTTTAAGCAATTTGTTCTGGGTGCATTGTTTTACCGGTTTATCAGTGAGAATTTTAGTAATTACATTGAGGGTGGTGACGAAAGCATAGCATATGCCACCTTATCGGATGAAGTAGTTACGCCGGAGATTAAGGACGATGCTATCAAAACAAAAGGTTATTTCATCTATCCCAGCCAGCTCTTTGTAAACATTGCCAAAACTGCCAATACCAACCCGAACCTTAGTCGTTTAAGGAAGGCAGTAGAATCTGATATTCGAGTGATTAGAGGCGATTATTAGCAATATAGTGTTCAGCAAGCGAGACGCCGCCGAACCAGTGCTAGCAAAATATGGTTCTCATCTGTTAAGCGGACTAAGTGTTTGAGGTAGTCGTAGCACTCGCCATAAATCGAGTACCGAATTTCAGATCGACCGCGGCTAGTCGCAAGGGGCGGGGTCTTTTTTTGGCTGCAACTTGGCGATTTATTTAGACCCCGATCTGGCATACAGTTAGTCCGGGACCTCGTGACTGATATAAAATATGATACATGGTAAAGTTCACGGTTCTTTATTTTATATATGGATGTCTGTTTTAGTGATTAGTTATTTAGAACACACTCTGGGGATGACCGGGATAATAATTTTTAGAGGTCATATAAAACTAAAAAGCCAATTTAAACAGGTGTTTAATTTATAAAACAATGGTTACTATGCCATTGAGGACTGCGCCGCAACGCTACGGTCAAAACCAAGATTGGGCTAACACAACAGACTTTGGAAAGCAGATGTGCCAATTTAAAAGATTGAACGGAGATTGCGCAAGAAGAGAAGGGGCGAGTATGAGGGTAGCAATTAAAGTAACTGACGTCAGGCGGATATGGGTGCTAGTCGCCTGCTTACTATATTTTGGCTTGAGTGGAATTTGAACGGCTAAATTTTCATTAGCGTAAACTTATTTCCTAAAGATTTCCTAAACAAAACAAAAACGCCCTGAAGATCAGAACGTTATACCTAAAATTGTAGACGCACAGGGAGTAATTATTTAAACCAATAAAGCAATGTAAGTCATCATTTTACTGACAGTAAGCAAGTTAGATAATTTTATAAAAGCATAAGGCATCGTAAAAACCATTAAACAATCCCCGATTTAGTCCCTGATTTTAGAAGTAGGGACTAAAAATACCCGCATCAAAATCTACACAACATTAATTATTAACGTACTGCCAACAGCCTGCGGAATTTCCTCTATAAATGTCAGTTTAGAAAATACGGAAAAAATTGATGCTGATTTTTTAGCTAAGTGACCAACGAGCAGTAGATCTGAAATTCACTAGTTGAATTTGGGTAATTTTAGTATAAAAGCGACCTCGATTTAATGGTGACTTATTCAGACCATCGAAGAATATCTGGTACGCGGTCGTCATTGCGGTATGTGCGTCGGCACATAGGAATATTGCTGTGCGCGGTGGCGAAAGTGAATAATGCTGCTATATCATTCAGCGGAGAAACAGTATTTTATTTGACGATTTATGTGATCAACTATTAGATTTTTGCACCATTTTTCTGCGTCTATACGCAACACTTAATTTTTTACCCAGAAAGAAAAAAAACGGATCGAAGCCCGCTTTGTTTAAAATTTCATTTTCTGAATCCTTACCGCATTTAGTATGGCAAGCAATGCTACGCCCACATCTGCAAAGACTGCTTCCCACATCGTGGCTAACCCCCCTGCTCCTAATACCAACACCACTGCTTTTACTCCAAAGGCCAACGCGATGTTCTGCCAAACAATTTTTTTGGTTTGCTTGCCAATATTAATGGCCATTGGGATTTTTGAAGGTTTGTCGTCCTGAATTACCACATCAGCGGTTTCAATGGTGGCATCACTCCCAAGGCCACCCATCGCTATGCCGATATCACTTAAAGCTACAACCGGAGCATCATTGACACCGTCGCCAACAAATGCAACCGTTTCATTCCGTGCTTTTATTTCTTTGACTTTATTCACTTTATCTTCCGGCAATAAATCGCCAAAAGCATTAGGTATGCCCAGTTTTCCTGCTACAGCTTTGACCACCGTTGCTTTATCACCGCTCAACATGGTAACTTTTACTCCTAAACTTTGAAGTTTCTGTACAGTTTCGGCAGCGTCTTCTTTGATGCTATCCGCAATGGTAAGGTATCCCGCAAATTTGCCTTCATAAGCAATGGCAATCAATGTTTCTACAATATCGTTTGGATTTACATCATATTGGATATTGAATTTATCCATCAGTTTAAAGTTTCCTACGAGCAACTCTTTTCCCTGATATGATCCTTTCAAGCCATGTCCTGCTATTTCCTCTACATTGTCGAGAATAACAGTATGGTCGGGTTCACCCAGGTGTTCATGAATTGCAGTTGCCACCGGATGGGTGGATGAATTTTCGATTACATTCACTAATTTCAGAATTAACTCCCGGTCGAATTGCGGTTTCAGATTTACGGTCTGTACTTTGAAAACACCTTCAGTCATGGTTCCGGTTTTATCCATTACCACATTTTTCACCTCTGCTAACGCATCCAAAAAGTTACTGCCCTTAAATAAAATTCCATTTCTGCTTGCGGCACCAATTCCACCAAAGTATCCGAGTGGAATACTAATCACTAATGCACATGGACAGGATATTACCAGGAATATAAGGGCGCGGTATAACCAGTCCCGGAAAATATATTCATCCACAAAAAAATACGGTGCCAGACAAATTGCCACGGCGAGAAACACCACAATTGGGGTATAGATGCGTGCAAATTTCCTGATGAACAATTCAGTGGGTGCTTTCTGGGCCGTAGCATTCTGTACCAATTCCAGAATCTTTGAAAGTTTCGAATCACTGTAAAGGGTATTGACCTTTACCTGCGCAACAGTATTCAGGTTAATCATCCCTGCAAGGACGGCATCATTTTTCTGTTTTGTATCCGGTTTGCTTTCGCCAGTAAGTGCTGAAGTATTGAACGACGCACTGTCTGAAATCAAAATTCCATCCAGAGCTAGTTTTTCTCCCGGTTTCAACTGGATGACCGATTCTAGTGCGACGTCTGCAGCTTTTACCGTTTGTGGGCGATTATCTACTAAGATGGTCACTTCATCAGGACGCTGATCTAACAATTCAGCGATATTACCTTTTGCCCGCTGAACGGCCAAAGTTTGGAATACTTCCCCCACGGAGTAAAACAGCATCACTGCCACCCCTTCCGGATATTCGCCAATGGCGAAAGCCCCAATAGTGGCGATGGACATGAGGAAAAACTCCGAAAACACATCTCCTTTCCGGATACTTTCAAACGCTTCTTTAAGAACCGGCAAACCTACCGGAAGATATGCTGCTGCATACCAGCCAATCCGTACCCAATCCTTGAACCAGGATTGAGGGATCAAATAATCCATCGCTAATCCCACCATCAAAATCACGAAGGAAATAATTGCAGGCAGAAACAGCTGAAACGTTGATTTCCCCTGTGCTGAATGGTCGTGACCATCATCCTCCGTATGTTCATCATCCTCGCTCAGTTTCTTAGACCCTGACGGCGATTTTTTTGCGGAACGATATGCTTTGTCAGTGATACTGCAACAGCTATCCTCGATCAGAACTTTAGCGCCTGCATCTTTGTATATCTTGCCTTCCTGCGGCGTGCAGCACAATTGATTGCCATTTTCGTCGTAGGTATGTATATGTAATTTATTATTTGACATAAGTTATATTTAATAATGTATTGTAGTTTTTATTTTGACGTACTATTTCTTAATGTCCATGACCTTCCTCTCCCTTATTATTCATTTTAGCCAAGATAAAGAAGGCATTTTTAACTACTATTTGGGCATTGTCAGGAATTGGTTTTAAAGGGGTGATTTGAGTATAACCTAAATCGGTAACTCCCTTAGCCACTGGAATTTTTTCAAATCGTACTTCCTTTTCCTCAGATTCTTTTTTATTGCTTTTTTCTCCTGACTCCGGTACATTTCCCCGATCTTCTTCGTTTTTATCATCTTGCATAATAAAGATATAATCCTGTCCCTTATCATTAACTATGGCGTCCGTAGGAACCGAGGCTGCAGTTTGGTTATCCAGACTGATAACGGCGGTTACATTCATGCCATCAATGAGACCCACGCGGTCCCCTATGACCTGTGCGTGAACAGGAACAGTTTTGCTTTCTCCTTCAAAGGCTGTACCAATTGAAGTTATTTTTGCATCATACTCTTTACCTGGACTGTTGGTAAGTGTAAAATGAATGGTTTGTCCCGGCTGTACTTTACCCAAGTCTTTTTCATATACATAGATATCTAAATGCAGGGCTGAGTTGCTTACAATTTCGGCAATTGGCGAAGCCATGTCTACATTACTCCCGATTTGCGCAATCACTTTACTTACCGTTCCGCTGATGGGCGCGCGCACCGCAAGGGACGAACTGTAACCCTGAGCTGCACCGATGCTGCCCAGCTGTTTCTGCAGTCCGGAGCGCTGGCTTCGTAATGTTGCAAGATCTGTCTGTGCCTGCTGAAATTTCTTTAACGGTGCGGCATTTCCTTTATAAAGCTGCTGGGCACGCGTTACCTCCAGCTCTGCCATCCTGATTTGGCCATTCACCTGCTGCAGCTGCTGCTGCATCACGATTAAATCGGGATTTGATATCGTTGCTATAACTTTTCCCCGCGACACATAACTTCCAGGCTGGACATACAATGAGCGCACTATACCGCTGTATGAGGGCGTGACAAATGCCTTATTCTGATTCGGCACGGTTAGCATACCGCTCACCTTGATGGTATTGGAAAGCTCCTTACTTTCGATACTGCCCATCTGGATGCCTACAGTTTTTATCTGTTCTTCGGTGAAATGTGCCACATTAGGATCTTCGTGCTCATCGGGCTTCTCTACTGCAGTTGCTTCTTTGGTTTCAGTGACTTCTGATTCTTTTTTGCATCCTGTCAACAAGACAGAGACCGCAAAAATTAGGGTGATATATTTTTTCATGTTATATTCTCTTTTGGATCCTTAATTTTTAATATAGTAGTTATATTGTATTACTGCCATGTTGTATTCGTTCAGTGCAATCAAATAGTTTTTTCTAATGTCTATAGCTTGGGTGAAAAACTGGTGCATTTCAGAAAACCCTATTTCCCCAGCTTTGTAACTCAGCATTGCCGCATCAAAAATTTGGTCTGCCTGTTGTAAACCTATGCCTTCATAATATTTAAGCATTTCAGCAGCTTTCAGAATTTCAGTATAGCTGGAGCGGGTTTGTGCCGCGAACTGATTTTCCTGATAGCGCAGCTGAGATTGTTGAATTTCGACCTCGGCTTCTGCAGACTGCAATTTGGCTTTGTAAGCAGTCTTTCCAAAAATGGGAAATTCTACAGCTACTGAAAAGCCTGTTATGGGATCCTTCATTCCGTATAATCTCTGGGAAAATATTCTTCCCGAAAAGTCAGGTTTGTTCTGCATTTTCTGAACCTCTATATTCGCCCTTGCTATTTCTATATTCTGCTGCTGCAGAGCCAATGAGGGATGAAAACTGTCTGATGGTAAATCTTCCAAATCCAATTTCTGCAAGTTTGTGTCTTCCGGCAAGTATAGCACCTGACTATTAAGAAACAGACTGAGTTGTTGCTGCTGTGCCGAAATATTCTGTTCGTTTTGCTGTCTCTGAGCCTGGAGCTCTTTCATCCGTGCCTCCGCAGCAATGTTTTCGAGACCAGCAGCTTCGCCGGTTTTGAAACGAAGATTTGCTGCTTTGTACATGGACGTATAATACTCATCAAGTTTTTGGTAGAGTTTACCCACATCCTGAAGGTACCATAGCTGGTAAAAAGCGGTATTTACTTCCCTTTTTATCACTGCGTCCAACATGTTTTTGTTCAGTTGGTGAAATTTCAGCTGCTCCTCGAAATATTTTCTTTTCGCCTTATATAACCCGGGCCACTGGATGGACTGCTGTATGCCAATTTTAAAATCGCCGTCCGGATCACTTGGTCTCATATCGTCGTTTTCCACGAAGATGCCGGTCTTAGGGATTTCACGTGCGGTTTTAGTTTCCAGTAAAGCTTTAGTTACCTGGGCAGTGTTTACACTGTACTGTAGATTATTATCTAACGCTATATTTACCGCGTCATTTGGTGAAATTCTTTCCTGCGCACTGAGTGCACCTACGGAAGAGCACAGTAAAATTATTAGCGCTAAAAACGATTTGTTTTTACTATTTCTCAATTTGTTTTTGATTTGATTCTTAGAATTAAATATGATATACAGTAGAGGAAGGACAAATAAGGTAAGGAAGGTTGCTGTTACGAGACCTCCAATTACCACGGTTGCCAGCGGTCTCTGTACTTCTGCGCCGCTACCATTTGAAAAAGCCATAGGAAAGAATCCGAATGATGCGACTGCCGCCGTCATCAACACAGGACGAAGCCTGGTGGTTGTACCCTGAATGACTCTCCTGATAATATTGTTAACGCCGGATTTCTGTAGATCCTTGAAGGTACTGACTAAAACAATTCCATTAAGTACTGCTACCCCGAATAGCGCAATGAAGCCGACTCCCGCTGAAATACTGAAAGGCATATCCCTAATCAGCAGTGCAAAGACCCCACCGATAGCACTCATTGGTATTGCGGTAAAAATAAGTATGCTGTCTTTGAAGTTACGGAAGGTGAAGTACAGTAAAAGAAAAATAAGAGCTAAGGCTACAGGAACCGCTATTTGCAATCGTGAAGAGGCCTGCTTCAAATTTTCGAATGTTCCACCATATGTATAGTAATAGCCGGCGGGTAAGATGTTTGCATCATTAAGTTTGCTCTGAATTTCAGTTACTACACTTTCTACATCTCTATCTTTTACATTAAAGCCTACAACGATTCGGCGCTTGCCATCTTCGCGACTGATTTGTGCAGGTCCGTCCTTATATTCCACTTTTGCGATCTGTGAAAGCGGAATCTGGACTCCGTTTGCGGTTGGAATAAAGAGGCTGCTGACGTCCTCAATAGAGCTTCTGCTCGCACTGTCCAGACGCGCGACCAGATTGAATTTCTTTTCATCTTCAAACACTACTCCTGCTGTTTCACCAGCAAACGCAGTACTTACTGTGTGATTAATATCCTCAATATTGAGACCGTAGGAGGCGAGGCGGGCTCTGTCGTAGGTAATGGTAATTTGGGGCAATCCCACGGTCTGCTCAATTTGTGGCTCGGTGGCACCTTCCACTGTCTGCACTATTTTGGCAACTTCCGGTGCCAGTTTCGCAAGGGTGTCAATGTTCTCGCCAAATATTTTAACCGCTACGTCTTGGCGCACCCCGGTCATTAGCTCGTTGAAGCGCATTTGTATCGGTTGGGAAACTTCGAAGAACACTCCGGGAATCATTTCAAGTTTCTCCATCATCTCAGCGCTCAAATCCTCATAAGATTTACCACTATCCTTCCACTCCTTTTTGGGCTTTAAGGTAACGATCAGGTCAGTTGCTTCGGGTGGCATTGGGTCTGTAGGGACTTCGGCACTACCAGTTTTACCCACCACTGTGCTCACTTCCGGAAAAGATCTCAGAATACGGCTTGCCTGCATTGAAGTTTCAATGCTTTGAGAAAGAGAAGTACCCTGTGGTAATATACAGTGCACCGCAAAATCGCCCTCCTGTAGTTGTGGGATAAATTCACCTCCCATTCTTGAAAATAAAAACAGCGAAACAGCCAGTAATGCAATTGCTCCACCCACTACTGCATATTTAAACGCAATCGCCTTTTGCAGCAGTGGGATATAGACGCTATTGATCCCGGACATCATCCTGTCCGCGAAAGTCTTTTTTGCACTGATATTTTTAGATAGAAATAAGGCAGACATCATTGGTATATAAGTAAGGGAGAGAATTAACGCTCCTATAATTGCAAAAGACACTGTTTCTGCCATTGGGCGGAACATTTTACCTTCAATCCCCTGAAGTGAAAGAATAGGGAGATATACAATGAGGATAATTATCTGACCAAATGCCGCTGAACTCATCATCTTTTTTGCACTTGACTGCACAGCGTGATCCATCGTATGTTGAGATAACTTCTGGGAACGGTGATGGACTGCCAAGAAGTGCAGGGTAGCTTCAACAATAATTACGGCACCATCTACAATAAGCCCAAAGTCAATTGCCCCTAGACTCATCAAATTTGCACTAACGCCAAAGACGTTCATCATGCCGAGTGCAAAAAGTAGTGACAGCGGTATTGCCGAAGCAACAATAAGCCCTGCCCGTAAATTCCCGAGAAACAGAACCAAAACAAGAACGACAATCAGTGCTCCTTCGACCAAATTTGTTTCTACGGTGCGTATAGCACGATCCACTAAACTTGTTCGATCCAGAAAAGGCTCCACGATAATATCAGGCGGCAGTGATTTTTGTATAGTGACCATCTTTTCTTTGACCCGGTTTACCACTTCCGCTGAATTTTCTCCTTTCAGCATCATAACAATACCACCTACCGCTTCTTTATCGCCATTATATGTTAAGGCACCATATCTTACCGCACTGCCGATTCGGGTTTCCGCCACATCTCTTATAAGTATCGGAATACCGTTAACTGTTTTTATTACGGTGTTGGATATATCCTCTAATGAAGAGATCAGACCGATGCCGCGAATAAAATAGGCATTAGGTTTTTTATCGATATAAGCGCCGCCGGTATTTTCGTTATTTTTCTGGAGTGCAGCAAAAATATCTGCAATGGTAACATTCATTGCTTTAAGCCTATAGGGATTAATCGCGACTTCATACTGCTTAAGTTTCCCGCCGAAACTGTTAATTTCAGCTACGCCCGGTGTACCGTAGAGTTGGCGGGCCACAACCCAATCCTGCATTGTTCGAAGATCGGTAGCGGAGTATTTGTCTTCTGACCCTTTTTTAGGGTGAATAACATATTGATAAATTTCTCCTAAGCCTGTGGATACCGGAGACATTTCTGGCGTACCGATACCTTGTGGAATGTTTTCCTCGGCCTCTTTCAGTTTTTCAGTGATGAGTTGGCGTGCAAAGTAAATATCCACGCTTTCGTCGAAGACTACAGTAATTACAGACAGACCAAATCTTGAGATGGACCTCATTTCGGTAATACCTGGAATATTTGCAAGGCTCTGTTCTATGGGGTAAGTAACCAACTGTTCTGTTTCCTGTGCGGCTAATGTGGGTGTACTGGTAATGATCTGAACCTGATTATTGGTGATATCTGGCACAGCATCTAGGGGAAGCTTAGTAGCGCTATACACGCCCCAAATGATTAGTGCGAAAGTCATGAGCCCAATAATGAGCTTATTCTTTACACTAAACTGTATAATTTTATATAGCATTTGTAAAAATTAAGGTTAATTGAAGGATAAAGCATGTTCCGTATTGTTCACGGAAATGCACGACTATTTAATAGCCGTATAATCCTACGAAATAAATCCGAAGGAAAAGTATTAACCTATTTTGGGGGGTTGCCAGACACCGGCATTGAAAAGGAGACTGTAACCGTATCCTGATTCAGTAATATCTGCTTTTACTAAAAGAAAAATTTTTTCCGGAAGTAATTTTTTAATTTGCGAAACAGCCATTGACATACCGCAACAGTTGCACACGCAGAAGGGCGTACAAAGGTCCGTATGTTCATCCTGACTTTGCTCCAAATGAACATCCTCTGCCACACACACCTTATCGCCGAAACCACTCGCTGCATCGCTGCAAGGTACTACGGTAAGTGCCATAAAGAATAAGGATAAAAGAAAGGCAAAAATTTTCACGGGGCTAATTTAATAAAAATATATTTACTTCAATTTATGTCTTAGCTCATATTACTGCAATGATTCCTCAGGTTGTAGGCTGGTATTGTTTGCCTCATGAGAATCTGTGTTTCCGGCGGTCGTTATACGCTGTAAAAAAGAGTGCAACCGGTCTTTATTTGGCAGCTGCACTCTTTAAAATTGACACAATAAAAACTCCTTTAATAGTTCAGTGTAATCCCTGCACCCCAGCTCATATCGCTGTCGTAGTGGGTTGAGATTCCGATATTTTTTGTGACGATATATTTAAGACCTGCCATATATTCTTTGTCGGTATTGACCATGAATGCCCCGCGCAAACGAGCAGTCAAAGGAATGTCTTCACGTTTCAGCTGGAACCTTACAATTCCGTCTGTAAATATTTCTGCCTGCAAATCTACCAGCATTGGAAGTTTGTACATGATACCAGCGCTAAAAGTTTTTCGTTCGTCTTTTGTACTGGCTTGTCCAAAGAGGTTTTTTTCAATATTATTCCTGTCAATTTTTCTGTAATGATAATTGAATCCGATAAAGGGTTTCAGCCACTGCATACGGTCCACATACCTGCCGAGTTGGGTTTCCACCTCGTAGCCGTGATGAGCATTGTAACCTAAGCGCCATTCTGTTCCCAATTCCCAGCGGGCATTTGAAATTCTCGCCATCCCGTCGTTACCATTGGTGGCGAAATCGTTTTCGGCCATCAGGTGCCACATGTTACTTTCGCGCTGAAGTTTTTTATAAGCTGAAGCTTTATCCGGCAGCAAAGGATTCTGATAATCGCCTACTGCAAAAACACGGTTCATCCCTGCCATCATGTGATAGAGGATGTGACAGTGGAAGAACCAGTCCCCATCCGTTTTTGCTTCAAATTCTATGACATTGGTTTCCATGGGCATAACATCCAACACATTTTTGAGGGGTGCCTGAACACCATTTTTGTTGAGTACGCGGAAATCAAATCCGTGCAGGTGCATCGGGTGGCGCATCATCGAATTATTGAATAGAGTAATGCGGAGAATTTCGCCTTTCTTCACCAATATTTTGTCCGATTCTGCCAGAACTTTATCGTCCATGCTCCAAACGTAGCGGTTCATGTTTCCCGTAAGGGTAAACTTGAGCTCGCGCACGGGACTGTCTTTCGGGAGTGAAGTGTCATAAGGCGATTTCATCATCCCATAATTCAATGTGGTAATCCCGGAAGCAGGCATCTGATGCTGTGAGTGATCCATTTGCGCATCGTTGTTGTCCATCTTGTCCATCGGCATTGCTGCATTATTTTCAGCACTAATTTCAGGATACATCACCTGATTCATATCCATCGTCTGATAACTCATCTTCATGCCCATATCTTTCATGTCACCGTTCATCTTCATCATGTCGTTCATCATCTTCATCCCTTCAAAGTATTTGAGTTTGGGTAAGGGTGCCTGGGCTTTTTTAATTCCTTCGCCAATGTAAACGGAAGCCGATTTTGTGCGGTCTTCGGGCGTAACAAGGAGTTCGTAGGAGGTGTTTCTTTCAGGAATTTCCACTACGATATCCACAGTTTCGGAAACCGCAAGGATCAAACGGTCCACTTCTACCGGTTCAATGTCCAATCCATCACTGGCCACTACTTTAATTTTTCCTCCTGCATAATTGAGCCAAAAATAGGAGGAAGCACCGCCGTTGGCAATTTGAAGCCGCACTTTGTCACCGGCCTTGTATCCTGCGAGCTGGCTTTCTATTTTACCGTTAATCAGAAAGGCGTCATAATAAATATCACTCACGTCCATGGCAAGCATCCGCTTCCACTCATTGGTAAGCTTGGTTTTGAAATGTCCCTGTTTTATGGCTTCAGAATAGCTCTGCGTAGCGCCCTTCTTGATTGCGAACCAGTCGTTCGCATTGCGGAGCATCCGCTGAACATTATTGGGGTTCAGGTTTGTCCACTCGCTCAGGATAAGGTGCTCCGTGGGCAAATTATCAATCCCCGGTCGGAAAGTAGGATCTTCGGGACGTTTTTTCAGAATCATCATCCCATACATTCCAATCTGCTCCTGCAGACCAGTATGTGAGTGATACCAGTGGGTTCCGTTTTGGATGATCGGAAACGAATACGTGTAGGTTGAATGTGGTGGAATGGGTTTCTGGGTAAGCCAGGGAACCCCATCTTCTTTATTTGGAAGATGAAGACCGTGCCAGTGCAGAGAAGTTTCTTCATCCATTAAATTATGGACAATCACTTCCGCCGTATCGCCCTCATAAAACTCCAGCTTTGGCATCGGAATCTGCCCGTTTACGGCAATGGCGCGTTTTTGTTTGCCCGCGAAATTTACCAGGGTGTCTTTAACATAAAGATGGTAGGTCACTTTGCGTCCGCCTTTTAGGTGCTTTTCAGGCATCGGCATGACCATTTTGTGTTCACTATGCATCTGCATGTTTCCATGTGCAGAATGATCTTCCTTCTTTCCTTTTTGAGGCACCAGATTCATACCGCACTTGGGACACTTTCCGGGTTTGTCCGATATCACCTCGGGATGCATCGGGCAGGTGTACATCTTTTGCGCTTCTTCATGCTGATGCGCATCTGAAGTTTGATGTTCCGGGGTTTTGCCGGTACCCTGATGCTGGCCGCTTTCCTTTTGAGGAACCAGATTCATACCGCACTTGGGACACTTTCCGGGTTTGTCCGAAACCACCTCGGGGTGCATCGGACAGGTGTACATCTTTTGCGCTGCTTCATGCGGATGGGGAGCAGTTGTTGAATGTTCCGGCGTTTTGACGCTTGTTGGATCTTTCGGTACTGCTTTAGTCTTTGGCATCACCGGTTTTTTAACTTCCGCTTTTGTCTTTGTTTTTGCAGGGGTCACTTCAGGTTTCTGAATCGTAGTTTTTTTAACTGCGGTGGCCTTTTTAGGAGCGGGCGCGGATTTGGCCGCCGTTTTTTTCTCAGTAAGGGCTTTCTTCACTAGGGTCATACCGCAAATGGGGCAGTTACCGGGTGCTGATTTCACCACCTGCGGATGCATCGGGCAGGTGTAAACAGTTTTGGTGCTCTGTGAATAGGTATTTATGGATATTGCCACAAACATTAAGAGCGATAGTAGGTATTTCATTTTGTGATTATTTAATTTTTAACAAACTTGCATTAATGGCAACCACTATGGTGCTGACACTCATCAGTACAGCACCCATGGCTGGACTGAGTACAAATGTGGGATATAGGATACCTGCAGCGAGAGGAATTGCCACCACATTGTAGCCCACTGCCCACACCAGATTCTGGATCATTTTACTGTAGGTCTTTTTTCCAAAGTCTATCATTTTTACAACATCCCGAGGATCGCTGTTCACCAGAATAATATCTGCAGTTTCAGCTGCAACATCTGTTCCTGAACCCACTGCAATGCCTACATCTGCCGCTGCCAAAGCCGGTGCATCGTTTACGCCGTCTCCTGTCATTGCAACGATCTCCCCTTTGTCCTGGAATTCTTTTACTTTTTCCTGTTTGTGGTGCGGAAGTACATTTGCCAAATATCCGTCCATTCCTAATTGCTTTGACACCGCCGCCGCTACCTTTTCGTTATCACCTGTAAGCAGGAATGATTTAATGTTCATGCTTCGAAGTTGATCAATAGCTTCTTTTGCGCCTTCGCGAATTGTATCTGCTAAAGAAACAATACCCACTGGCACATCATCAATCAGAATAAAGTTCACTGTTTCTGCATCCTGGTTGATTTCTTCCGGAATGGCAGGTACCTGTTTATTGTTTTGAACAAAATAATTAGGACCAGCCGCGACAACCGATTTACCGTTTACGATTCCTGTCACTCCAATTCCCTGCATGTAGCGGAAACTGTCTGACTTCCATAGCTCCAGTTTTTTCTCGGAAAGGGTCTGCATGATTCCTTTTGCAATGTGATGTTCGGAGTTCTGCTGCACTGCTGCTGCATACTGGAGTAAATCGTTTTCCGAATAGTGTTCCGTTAGAGGAATGATTTTCTGCACAGTGTGGGAGCCTTTCGTAAGGGTGCCGGTTTTATCGAAAATAATGGTCGATAATTTTCTGGTGGTTTCAAAAGCCGTGCGGTTTCTGATGAGTAAACCATTTGTCGCTGAAAGTGTAGTGGAAATGGCCACCACCAGAGGGATTGCCACTCCTAAAGCATGAGGGCAGGACGTTACCATTACCGTTACCATCCGTTCCAGAGCAAAAGCCAAATCTCCCATGGTGATGTACCAGTAAGCGAAAGTTCCTACTCCCACCACAATTGCTACTATAGTAAGCCATTTGGCTACTTTATCCGCCAGATTCTGAGTGTTCGACTTTGCTGCCTGCGCATCCTGAACCAAATTAATGACCTTATTGAGGTACGAATCCTTTCCAACGCCTGTTGCTTTTATCTTTAAAGCTCCGTCTCCATTGATAGACCCTGCGATAACCTTTCCACCGGACTCTTTTCTTACAGGAATACTTTCTCCGGTCAGCATGCTTTCATTTAAATAGGAACTGCCCTCGACAATCAGACCGTCAGCGGAGACTTTTTCGCCCGGTCTTATGATTACGGTATCTCCGTTTTTCAGCTGTTCCAGTTTTATTTTAACCGGACTTCCGTTATGCTCGACGGTTACGTTATTTGGTAGCAATTCCACTAAGGATTGTAACGCTTTTGAAGCTGCCATCTGTGAACGCATTTCGAGCCAATGACCCAGAAGCATGATGACAATTAGGGTGGCGAGCTCCCAAAAGAAATCCATGCCCGGCAGCCCGAATACGACGGCAACGGAATAGACATAAGCTACGGTAATCGCCAAAGCAACGAGCGTCATCATCCCAATAGCTCCGGCTTTCACTTCGCCCAAAAACCCTTTGAAAAAAGGCATTCCACCGTAGAAATAAATAATACTTCCCAAAACCAACAGCACGTATTTATCGCCTTGAAAAGCTATGGTGAAACCAAGCCACTGCTGAATCATGTGGGAAAGCAGCAGCACCGGGACAGAAAGTACCAGTGTAATCCAGAATCTTTTTAGAAAATCCGGAGTATGATGACCTGCATGTTTGTCAAATCCCGCCGCTGAACTATCAGATTCTGAGTGATGATCATGATTCTGATGATGATGGCTGTGTTCGTCTTTTTCAGGTCGGGCGGTTCCTCCCAAGGGAATTAAGTTCATTCCGCAAAGTGGACATTTCCCCGGTTCGTCCTTCAATATCTGGGGATGCATGGGACAGGTGTATTTTTTCATAATTCAATTTTTTGCGTTAAATTCTGCTATTTGAGATTACTTCCGGGTTTGAAGTTCCTTAATTTTCGCCCTCATGACGGCAATTTCCTCCTCCTGTGCTTTGATAATTTCCTCGCCCAACTTTCTCACTTCCGGATCGACCAGATTACTTTCTTCGACCATAAGAATAGCCCCTGCATGGTGTGGAATCATGGACTTTAGGAACTGGACATCTCCCACGGCTGTCTGCTGCCGAATGCCAGACCAAAACAGCACCATCGCCAACACACCGACACCCATCAGTACCTTGTTGAGTTTTTTATTGGGATACATCTTTGCCATTAACAGCAGTTCGATGATCAACATAGGAGAAGCCATTAGTCCGGCCATATAAAACTGATTGATATTGGGAATCACATTGGATAACCGATCAACCATCGCATACATTAATATAAACATGGATACGAAGGAAATGAGAAGCATCCAAAACAACTTTTTGTATGCCCCGCTGTGATCCATTTGTTCACTTTCTTTTTTTGAATCCATATTCTGTGTAGAATGAGTTTTCCCCGAGGCACTATGGTCCGGAGAAACTTTGTGGCTGTGCGTTGATTTGTCCATTAAAATGGTTTTTGTTATTTAGTTAAACGTAAGGACTTTTAGCAACATTTCTTGTCCTGCTGAACTGGGGGACAAGGCACTGTTCCGTAACTGCAATACACACAGCAATCGCCCTGTTTTGGTGTTAAAACGGTTTTACATTTTTCGCATTCGTAGAAATACTGGCAAGAATCTGTAGGCATTGTTTCCTCTTTCCTATGTCCGCAATTGGGGCAAGTGATGATCGACTGTAATTTGACTGTATTCATCTGTTTAATAATTTATTATGGTTTTTCACGACCAATGGTTTTCAATTAATATTCTTTTTTGTCGGTTACTAAATATCCCGTAGCATTTATGGCGTTTTCGATTTCATCAATGTTTGTTTTTGAATCATCAAATTTCACAACTGCATTTTTGTTTTCGTACGAAGCGTCTGAACTTATAATTCCCGTCAGTTTATTTACTTCGCTATTGACATGTTCACCACAGCTTGCGCAGGTCATTCCACTAATTGTAAATTCTATTTCCCGGATATTAGATTGATCTACTATTATAATTTGCTTTTCTGTTGTTGGATAAAAAATTCCTGAATAGTATGGGAAGGCAAGCATCACGACAGCGAAAAGGGTTATAATCCCCAAAAACATTTTGGACTGCGTGAACGGTATTTTCTCATCTTTCTCACAGCTACAGTCTAATTGTTTTTTAGGTTTTAATTTAAGATACCAGGCAAAACCAAGAACAAAAATTGTTAACCCGATTAAATAAGGCCGTAAAGGTTCGAGCCAGGAAAAAGTTGTAGCTAGGCCGCTTGTTCCTGCAATGAAGGCTAATAATGGTGTAATGCAACATAATGAGGCGGTGAAGGCAGCCAGCAGACCTGCGCTGATTAATTTTTTGTTTGTTTTCATATTGTTCTTTTAAGATTTTATTTTCATTTTTGACGATTTTCATTTCATGTTTTAAAGTTCAAGTTCTGACTGAAAAAACTGCAAAAGGACTTTTTTCTTATTTGGTGTTAAACCTGCATCAGGATGAAGTAAAAGATAGGATTTTAAAGGCATTTCCTCTTTCTCAATCTGACTGATGATGCTTTTTATTTTCGCTTTCTTCCGTCTTTTTGAATAGTCATTGAACTCATCCAAATTGAGTTCTTCTTTTCCTTTTTTAATATGCCGGGCCATGAACCACGCGCCCGGCTGCAATTCCGAATACCAGGGATAGCGGGTATTATTGGAATGACAGTCGTAACAGGAAACTTTAAGGATTGCAGCCACGTTGGCGGGCACCTTTTCGGTTCTTTCAAAACTTTGACCTGCCGGAACGGTGGAGACATTACGCTCCACCGGTATGAATTGAATGGCTAAAACAACCGCCACTACTATCACCGACAGCCAACCTATGATATTCAATTTTCTCATATTACATGGTGCTCATATCGTGACCCGCCATGGGATCAACTCCTTTCTTGAATATGTATTCACTGTTCAGCAGGTAAGCCCCGGAAACCACCACTTCGTCTCCCGCTTTAATTCCGGAGGTGATTTCTATTCTGTCTTCATATTCCAGACCCGTTTCCACCATTCTGTTTACGAAGGTATTCTTCGCGGTTTTCACCCAGACCGTGGAGGATTTACCATCCCTGATTACTGCATCCACAGGCATTGAAAGGCCATCGCGGGATTTGTTTTCCACCAGAACATATACCGGCATTCCGGGTTTCAGGAGATTTCCTTGGTTGGGGACGGAAACGCGGACCAGATTTATCCTGCTGGAGGCGCTTATTTCCGGGTTTGTAAAATCAACCTTCCCATTAATCTTCAGATTATCCAGATCGGGAATATATACGGTGACCTTGCTGTCTTTCTGAAGGAGAGCCATTTGGGAAGAATAGGCCTGCGCCTCTGCCCAAAGCGATGAAAGATCTGCCAGATTCACGATGGTGCCACCTTCCGCAAGATAATCACCTTCAGCAATGCTCAGATCGGTGATGTACCCGGCTGCATTGCTGAACACGGTAGTGGTAGGCGTAGCTTTGCCGGATCTTTCCAACTGTTTGATCTGGCCTTCGGACATTCCCCATAAATAAAGCTTGTTGCGGGAACTTTGGAGTAACTGATCAAAATCAATGGAAGTATTACCGACGAACAGCTTGCGTCTTTCCAATGCCAGCAAATATTCCTGCTTTGCATTATTGAGTTCTTCACTGTAAATATCGACCAACGGCGCCCCCTTCGGAACAAAATCGCCAATGTTTTTATAATACAACCGTTCAACTCTGCCCATGACTCTGGAACTTACTGCCTGCATCTGGTACTGATTAAAATTGAGTGTTCCGGTCAGCGTAAGTTTATCAGCCATCGACCCATCAGATAGCGCGACTGTTTTGATATTCCCAAGTTTAACCTGCTCGTCATTCAAAATAATTTCGTTAGGATCAGCATTCTTTTTCTTCTCGACAGGCACCAAATCCATGTGACAAATGGGGCATTTTCCGGGTTTATCGGACACTACCTGCGGGTGCATGGAACAGGTGTAGTAGATATCGTGGCCGGCATGCGGATCTTCCTCCTTTTTACAGGAGTAAAGAAAAACCAGCAAGGCCAGCATTAAAATATTGAATTTCATCTTATCAATTTTTATCTGTTAATTTTTATGAAACTTTCGCTGTCCATCAGGTACTGTGCATTTTCGGCAACTCCATCTTCAGGAAGCAAACCACTGACGATCTGAATTTTATCGCCTACCACCGCGCCGGTAACAACTTTATGGGCAATAAAACCGCCTTCTACTTTTTTGAACGCGATTTTATCAATCCCTAAAGAAACCACCGCTGATTTCGGCAGCCAATCTGCCATTCTGTTGTGGCTCATAATCTCCGCTTTAACCTGACTTCCGACAGGAATTTTTGCGGTGGAATTATCAAAATAGACGCGCGCCGTTACGGTTTTGCTGCCCTGCCTAAAAAATGGTTCAATAAAACCGATGATTCCTTTGAAGCGATTTTCAGGATTGGCTTCCGGGATGATCATGACTGACTGTCCTTTGCTGACCAGTGCAATGTCTTCAGAGAAAATATTGATCAGGGCCCAGGTTCTGTTGGGATTGTAGACACTGAAAATATTCTGTCCTTTCTGGAGATACATTCCCTCTTTTAGGGGTAGTTCAGCGGTGGCTGCCGTATTTGAAGCCATTGCGGGTGCAGATTTTGGTGATGACCCCATGCTTCCGGCCGATCCTGCCTGCTGAATGTGTCCGCTGTAATTGCTGAAAACCGGAACTGTGAGATCAGGTTTCCCTCGCTGGATGACTTTCTGAATCTGTGAAGCCGGCATTCCCAAAAGAAGGAGTTTCTGGCGTGAAGCATCAATCATCGTTTTGTTTGAGCGGTCATTTTTCAGAACAAAGAGTAGGTTTTGCTGCGCGGTTAACAGTTCCGGGCTGTATATATCTAAAATACGCTGCCCTTTGGACACTTTCTGGTATTTATACCGCACATAGAGTTTCTCGATACGGCCCGCAACGCGTGAGGAAATACTGCCAATCTGTCGGGTATCGTATTCTACCGTCCCTAAAGCATCAACGGTGGTGGGAATATTTTCCTTTTTTAATTTTATTACGGGCTGTTCCGACACTACAAATTCATTGGTTGGTTTCAGCAGATCGTCGAGTTTAATCCCCTCTTCCTTTTTTTCAGGGGCATCTTTCAGGACCAAATCCATCCCACATTTGGGACATTTGCCGGGTTTGTCTGAAATCACTTCCGGGTGCATCGGACAGGTATAAGTATGCATTGCAGCTTCTGCCGAGTGCTTATCTTCCCAGAACTTTAATTTATCACACGCCGTCAAACCCAACAAAAGCATGGTGAATATTATAATTTTTCTCATCTTCTTTCAATTAAGCGGTCAATTTCAGTTTGCGTCTGCAGTGCTTTGGTAAGGATTTCTAAATATTCCAACTGGGTCATATTCAGCTGTTCCCAAGCATCATATAACATGAAGAGTTCTTCCGTATTCTGCTCGTAGCCCAACTGCATGGATTTGTAGTTGTTTTTTAAGGCCGGAATGATAGTGTCTTCATAGAGTTTGAGCTGATTTTTATTCAGATCCAGTTCATTGCGCATTCCGTAGGCCATTCCGCTGTATTCGTTGACCATCATTTCTTTCTGTGCCTGCAAGGCTTCTTCTTTCAGTTTGAGGCTTTCAATATTGGCTTTATTCATGCCTGAAGCCCAGGAAACAAACGGCAGTTTTGCCATCAGCATCAGGGAAAACTGCATGGGCTGGCCGCCAAAACCGAACATGTTTTCGAACCGCACGCCGAATTCCGGCTTCAGATTCTGTTGTTCGAGATCCTGTTTCAGTTTTGCAATATTGATTTCCCGGTCGATGCCGCGGAGATCACTTCTGTTCTGATAAAAGAGATCCTGACCAAATGCCTCGAGAGAATAATCATTTAGGTTGTATTCCGGTTCAATCTCCAGCGGTGCGAGCGCATCTCTTCCCATGAGGGCATTCAACCGGATCCGGTTGACGCGGAGGTCATTCTCGTACATGAGCTGCATGTTTTTGGCGCTTCCGATGGCGGCTTTGGCTTTGTAATAGGCAGATATTTTGGAAAGCCCGTTTTTGTATCGGATCTCGGCGTTTCTGATCATGAAATCCAGCATCTTTTCGTTTTCCTTTACGACCTTCAGCTTTTTATCCAGGACTATTGAACTGTAATACAGTTTTTTTGCATCCTGAAAGTTTTCATTGAGGGCGGCATAGAGTTTTTCCTTTTCTACGGAAGACATTGCCTTCATCAGATTCTCGTTGGCATCGAGTTTCTTTCTGTTGGGAAACATCTGTTCTACCGAAACTGCTACTGAGCCCATACCGAGCATATCGCCATCGCGTTGCCAGAGTTTTGGATTATAAGGTGTCATAAACAACCCGGCTCCAACGGTTGGTGGCATCCAGCTTCTTGCGCCTTTGGCCGCAGCGTCCATTGACCGGACTTCCGCATTATACATTTTAACCACAGGATTGTTGGCTGCAATACTGTCCATTACTGCCGTTAACGGCATCCGCTGAGCATAACTGGTGGTATAAAGCAAGGTAAGTACTCCTGTTATTATGAATTTTTTCATTTTGTAATAATTAGGGATTAATGGGAAGCGTCCAGGACGTCAATTTTCCCTAGTTTATTCAGCTCCCATTCCTTCTGCATATAAAAGATAATTGGTGTTACCAAAAGGATGTGAATGGCCGAAGTGAAAACACCACCAACCATCGGCAATACGATTGGTTTCATCATATCACTTCCCACGCCGTGGCTCCACAGGATGGGTACAAGCCCGAAGAGGGTCACGCAAACCGTCATAATCTTTGGTCTTAATCTTTTGGCTGCACCATGAATGACATATTCACGAAGTTCTTCATTGCTAATGGTCTCCCGGGAGTTGCCGTTCTTCGTAGTAAGCTGAATCATGGCATCGTTCAGGTAAATAACCATCACAATTCCCGTTTCTACCGCAAGTCCGAACAACGCAATAAAACCAACTGCTACGGCTACGGAAAGGTTCACCCCCCAAATCGAAATCATAAAGACACCCCCGATTAGGGCAAAAGGAATACTGATGAGATTAAAGAAAGCTTCGCGGTAAGAATTGAACGCAAAATACATCGAAAGGAAAATCACTATTAATACGAGGGGCATAATCATTTTTAAAGTCTGCTCGCCCCGAATCAGGTTTTCGTACTGACCGCTCCATTCCACGAAATAACCTTTTGGCATTTTGTTCACCATGTTATTGAGTTTTGCCTGGGCTTCTTTTACGGTACTGCCTAAATCCCGGTCGCGTACGTTGAATAGAACAGTTCCGCGCAACATTGCATTTTCAGAATTGATCATTGGTGGTCCTTCTGTAAGACGAATGTCAGCCACTGCACTTAGCGGAATGGAACCAAATTCCATCGTCTGCATGGGCAATCTTCTCAGAGATTCCAAATTATTTCTGAAATCCTGGCCGTATCTGGCATTTACCGAAAAGCGCTGTCGGCCTTCCACTGTGGTGGTGAGTTTCATTCCGCCGAGCGCACTTTCCACGACGGCATTTACATCATCCACACTTAGGCCGTATCTTCCTATTTCTTCGCGTTTCACTTCAATATCCACATATTTTCCGCCGGTAATGGGTTCTACATACATGTCCTTGATTCCTTCAATACCGGTGAGTTCCTTTTTTATTTTTTCGGAAAGGACCGCGATACTGTCCAGGTTCTGTCCGTACACTTTTACGCCCACATCCGTTCTAATCCCTGTTGAAAGCATATTGATCCGGTTGGAAATCGGCATGGTCCAGCCATTGGTTACGCCGGGAATCTGCAGTTTAGCATTCAATTCATTAATAAGATCGTCTTTTGTAAGGCCGTCGCGCCATTCGTCCTGAGGTTTCAACAGAATGATGGTTTCAATCATTGAAATGGGTGAATTATCTGTCGCCGTGTTTGCTCTTCCGGCTTTTCCGAGGACATGATCAACCTCCGGAACTCCTTTAATGATTTTATCCTGCACCTGCAGTAATCTTTTGGCTTCAGAGTTCGAAATATCAGGCAAAGTGACCGGCATAAAGAGTAGTGAGCCTTCATCTAAGGGCGGCATAAACTCACGGCCGAGGTTCATAATTAAAGGGATGCTGATAAGAAGGGCAAGAATATTAATGCCAAGCGTTGTTTTTTTCCATTCCATGCACCAGCGGATGACAGGTTCGTATATCCGCTCAAGCCCTCTGTTTATCGGGTTTTTATTGTCATCCTTAAACTTTCCTTTCATGAAAAAAGAGATAAGCACCGGCGCAAGGGTAAGTACCAGGATCGCATCAACGATCAGGATAAAAGTTTTGGTGTACGCCAACGGGTGAAAAAGTTTACCTTCCTGACCTGTCAACATAAATACGGGGAGAAAGGAAACCACGATAATCACCGTAGAGAAAAAGACCCCTCTGGATACCTGTAAGGATGATTTTTCGATAATCTTCATCCGAATATCTTCGGGAATTTTAACGTAACTGTCTTTCTCCTTCTCTTTTTTTCTGAATATATTTTTAAACCAGTTGGTTTTCATTGTTATGGGTTTTTATTTTGTTGATGGTTCTGCCAATCGGAGAGATTTTTATACGCATTTTCAGACATAATAATTCCGTTATCTACAATCACCCCGATTGCAAGTGCAATTCCGGTAAGCGACATGATGTTGGATGAAAGTCCAAACGCATTGAGCAGAATAAAGCTGATGGCAATGGTGACCGGAATCTGAATAATGATACTGAATGCACTTCGCCAGTGGAACAGGAACAGAATAACAATGATAGCGACCACGATGATCTCTTCGATCAGCTTGGTTTTGATATTGTCTATTGCCCCTTCAATAAGGGTACTGCGGTCGTACGATGTCTTGAAGGTGACACCTTCAGGGAGTCCTTTTTCAACGTCCTTCATTTTCTCTTTCACATCGTTGATGACCTTATCTGCATTTTCGCCATACCTTGCCACTACGATACCGCCCACGACTTCGCCTTCACCGTCTGCATCAAAAATACCCAGACGCAAATCACCACCCATCTGTACAGAACCAATGTCTTTAACCCGCACAGGAATTCCGTTGTAATTTCCCAAAGCAATTTCCTCGATATCGGCTACGTTCTTGATATAACCCAGGCCGCGAATGATATAGGCCATATCGGCCATCTCAAATTTACGTCCGCCCACATCATTATTGTTGGCTTTCACTTTGTTCATAACATCCATGAGGGATACGTTATAGTACTGGAGTTTTACAGGATCTACAATGAGTTGGTACTGTTTTTCGAAGCCGCCAAAGGAGGCTACTTCCGCCACACCGGGAACCGTCTGAAGCGCAAACTTTACATACCAGTCCTGAAGGGCACGCTGGTCTCCCAAATCCATTTTGGGTGCATCGAAATGATACCAGAAGACGTGACCTACACCGGTGCCATCCGGTCCGAGAGTAGGGGTAACATCCTGCGGGAGTAAGCGCTGCGCATAATTGAGCCGTTCCATTACCCTGGTTCTGGCCCAATATATGTCCACATTATCTTCGAAAATGACATACACGAAACTCATCCCAAACATAGAGGAAGCCCGGATATTTTTGATTTTCGGAATGCCCTGAAGGTTGCTGACCAGCGGGAAAGTCACCTGATCTTCAATAATCTGGGGACTTCTGCCCATCCACTCCGTAAAAACGATGACCTGGTTCTCACTCAGATCCGGAATTGCATCGATGGGATTGTCCCTTACCGCAAAAATACCCCAGATAAAAAGGCCGATTGCTATCAGCAAAACGAAATACCTGTTGCGGAGGGACAGTTTGATTAAATTTTGAATCATGGTTCTGTACGGTTTTACTTAATTTCTTCCTGAACCTCGCCACATGAAAGCATTTCTTTGCCGTAATAAGGATTCTTAACCTCACGTGAATCGCTAAGCCAAAAAGCGCCTTTGTTATCATTATACATCGGGCAGAATACTTTGTACACCGGTTTTGGAGTTCCGAAATCTTTCAGCAGGTCGTAAAAATCTGCGCTCATTAAATCCAGATGTTCGCGCTGATGATCAATCTTTCCGGCGTTATCTGCAATGTGCTCGGCGTGTTCACTGATGCTTGATTCGAGGTCAGCAAATTCTTTTTTCTGTTCAGCAGAAAAACCGTTTATGTCTATTTTGGGAAAAGAAGCGAGGATCCCTTTGGCTGCACTCACCGCTTCTTTATCATCATCACCGGACAAAGCGAATGTAAGGTGGGTGTAATGGGAATAAAGCTCCGTAAGATCAGCGGAAGACTTTTTGGCTTCATTAACGGTTACCTCTTTATCCGTTGCCATATTGCCCATCGCTGCACTATCGGACATTGTGCTCATATCGTGCTTCATGGAAGTTTCAGTGGTGCTTTTCTGTTCTTTGTTTTCTTTGCAGGAAGTAAGTGCAAATGTTCCGACTGCTAAAAGGCTGAATAGTACTGTTTTCATTATTTTATAAGTTTAAAGGTTATTTATTTTTTATTGAAAAAGGCTTCGTAGTTTGCTTTGTTTTCGAAGTACACGACATTGTCATTTTTATCGGATATCGCTATAATTGCGGTTGCTTTATCGATAAGTTGGTGAGAAATCGGATCGTATGCCATCCGCGCATTTTCTTCCTGCGGGATTCTCAGTTTGCAGTTTTCGCAGCAGCCGTAATACGTTTTACCGTCGTGCTGTACTTCGAGTTGTTTTTTACCCATATAGGCGTTGTTTACCATACAGACCTGGTCGTGGGGAACAATGTCGCCGGTCTTGAACTGTGCGTTGGTAATTTGGGTATTTTCGGCTTTTGAATTGGTGCAGGAAACGAGGAACACTGCTACAAAAGCCAGTATTCCTAAAAGAATATTCTTCATTAAATTATCGTTAAAGGTTAATTTTGAGCCTCCGTCTTGAGAGACTGTGTACGAAAATCCTGATCTTCAAGTTGTTCTTTAAAGAACATTCTTTTCTAAAAGATTACTTAAACGAGAAGTGGAAGTTCGAAGGGACATTCAGCACCGCTAAATAATCTGCGGAAAGTGTCATAAACACTTCACGACCAGACACAATTCGGGCTGTAAAAGAAGATCTTAACCTATTTTGGGCGGTTCCCAAATGGTATGGAATCCACCGGAGTAATGGGGATTCTGATAAAAGAAATTAGAATTTTTGTCATCGTAACCGGACGCTTCGTTTTTAGAATCCTCTAAAAATTTGCTGGCTGCTAGAATGGTATACTGAGCAGTGCTGCAAAGGTTACCGCTGCAATTTCCTGAGCATCCATCGGTTTGACAATTGTGTGATTTTGGGTGACAGCATTCTTCTTTGCAATCCCCGCTGTCGCACGACGGCTGTATCTGTGCGAATGACTGTTTTATGAAAGTTTGCGAACTGGTCGCGGTTTTAATAACCTGCTTCTCCTTTTTACTGCAAGCCTGAGAAATCCCTGGCGCCAGAAATAACGCGAGTGTAAGGGAAAGGAACAGTATTTTAAAATTTCCGACCATTGTAAGTAAACAGCACAAAGATAGGGAATTATTTTAGAAGCAATATCTGTGTAAACTACTTCCTTAAAAAAGTTAGGGTTTACAACATATTGAAGACCGCGCCGCTGTCCGATCTTACAACAGTCACCCTGCAAAAGACGCTTTTGATGGTCTAACTAGTGGTACGCATTATCACTCTGACCTAATTAGGTATAAAAAGGAGATGGATGGAGCTGCTCTACGAGTTTACTATATTGATACTGTAGGCAGTCAGGTTGAGATGGTGACTTTTCACACGCTAGATTTTATTGACATATTTCGTTTTATCGCAGCGGATACCACTGTAATTAGTGAGGAAGACTATAATAAAATTATAAATTTTTACGTAGATAAATTGCATTGTCAACGGATTGCGTGGAAGGGATAATTGATTGAAAAAAAAACTGTAGTGTACCACGCTTCAGGGTAGCAGATTTATTTGGCAGCACTCCACACGGAGTGTTGTTTCATTTTTAGCTTCTTCGTGAAACTCGTGAAGATTAAGCTTCGGACTGCTGAGAATAAATCCGGCATGCCAGCCGGTACGTTTATAGAGATATTATATAACGGCCTAATAACTATCTATAGCAGTAATATAATATATCGGCCTATAGCAGTAATATAATATATCGGCAACATTTTTTTGTTAGTTACGGGTTGATAGCTTTCCTGAGTAGGTGGAACTGACATATTTTTACTTCTCGGAATAAACCAATAGCGAAGTTAAACAGTTGTTTAATTTTTACCAAAATTGTAGTGCTTGCAATTCTCCGCTGCTGCAATAAATTCCGCAAGAGTATGTTGATATGGATTTCTTTTAAAAATTTGGTATAACTGCCCTGCGTGGTATCAATGGTGGTAACATTCTAATTTGATATCACGCTAACGCCTATTAATAAAGGGTATATGGTATACCCCTACGGGCTACAAAACTTCCGAAGTAATTCGGAAGTTTTTTTGTGTTTACATTTCAGCGTTTTATCAATCTCCATGGTCTTTCCTTTCCTACTTTCCAAAAATCCCTATCTTTGGAGACTTTCGAAAATTCATTTATGGAAAACCAAAAATATACTCCAAAAAACAAAATACGTATTGTAACAGCAGCAGCATTATTCGATGGTCACGATGCTGCGATCAATATCATGCGCCGCGTAATTCAAGGGACTGGCGTAGAAGTGATACACCTCGGTCACGATAAGTCTGCTGAAGAAGTTGTTAACTGCGCCATTCAGGAAGATGCTAACGCAATTGCCTTAACTTCTTACCAAGGTGGGCACAATGAATATTTCAAATACATCTTTGATCTCTTAAAAGAAAGAGACGCTTCCCACATCAAAATCTTCGGTGGCGGTGGTGGTGTAATCTTACCTGAAGAAATTAAAGATTTAATGGAGTACGGCATCACCAGAATTTACTCTCCTGACGATGGCCGCGAATTAGGTTTGCAAGGAATGATTAATGATTTAATTGAAAAATCAGACTTTCCCACTGGTGCTAACATTGAGGCAGATACAATCGATAATATTTCTTTTGAAAACTCTAAATCCATTGCTGAGGTCATTTCAGCAGTAGAGAATTTTTCTAAAGAGAAAAAGGATTTAGTAGAGGCCATTAATCAAAAAGCTAAAGACGCAGACATACCAATTATTGGAATTACGGGCACAGGTGGTGCCGGGAAGTCATCATTAACTGATGAGTTGGTGAGGAGATTTCTTAGAGCCAATACCGATAAGAAAATTGCCATTATCTCTGTAGATCCATCGAAGAAAAAAACTGGCGGAGCACTGCTAGGTGACCGAATCAGAATGAACTCTATAAACGATTCGCGTGTTTATATGCGTTCTATGGCAACCCGCGAGAATAATGTCTCTGTATCACCCTATATTCATTCTGCATTAAACGTCTTGAAAATTTCGAAGCCTGATGTAATTGTTCTGGAAACTTCCGGTATTGGTCAGTCTGGCTCAGAAATCACTGAAATTGCTGATGTTTCAATGTATGTGATGACACCGGAATATGGAGCTTCAACCCAACTTGAAAAAATCGATATGCTCGATTATGCAGATCTTATTGCGTTAAATAAATCGGATAAACGCGGAGCTTTAGATGCCCTACAAGCGGTTAAAAAACAATATCAGCGAAATCATGTTCTGTTTGAGCAAAGCTTAGATGAAATGCCGGTGTACTCGACCAAAGCAAGTCAATTTAATGATTGGGGGACGACAGAATTGTATAATGAACTAATCAAAAAGGTTAACGCTAAATTCGAAGGTCTCCATTTTAAAGAATATGTTGAGCAAAATGTTTCGGAAGAGACTACCATTATTCCACCAAAAAGAGTTCGTTACCTGTCAGAAATTGTAGAAACAAACCGTTCCTACGACAAACAAGTAGTTGAGCAGGCACTCATTGCACGAAAGATGTACCAGTTGGAAGGTGCTAAACTGGCATTAGAAGGTGATGAACACTGCCAGGAAAAAATTGAAAAGGTTTTACAAAAAACAAAAAAAGAACTTTCTCAAGAAAATATTTATTTCTTAAATGGCTGGCACGACTTCAAGTTAAAACATGAGGCAGACGTCTATACATACCTTGTTCGAGGGAAAGAAATTAATGTTGAAACCAAGTCAGAAACACTTTCTCATCTTAAAGTTCCAAAGATTGCATTGCCTAAATTTCAGGATTGGGGAGATTTGATCCGTTGGAAAGGACAAGAAAATGTACCAGGAGCCTTTCCGTTCACGGCCGGGATTTATCCTTTTAAAAGAACCGGAGAAGACCCAACAAGAATGTTTGCTGGTGAAGGTGGTCCGGAAAGAACCAACAGAAGATTTCATTATGTTTCTGCAGAAATGCCGGCCAAGAGACTCTCTACGGCATTCGATTCTGTAACACTTTATGGTCAAGATCCAGCATTCCCACCGGACATTTTCGGAAAAATCGGTAATGCCGGAGTTTCTATTGCGACATTAGATGATGCGAAAAAATTGTATTCAGGTTTCGATCTGGTTAATGCACTCACATCCGTGTCGATGACAATTAACGGCCCTGCACCGATGCTTTTGGCGTTTTTCATGAACGCAGCGATTGACCAAAACTGTGAAAAGTATATTGAGGAAAATAATCTTTGGGATAAAGTAGAGGCTCGACTGAAAGCGAAGTTTGACGATCAAGGATTACAGCGACCAACTTACAGTGGCGAGCTACCGCCTTCAAACAATGGATTAGGATTAAAATTACTAGGCCTCACGGGTGACGAAATTTTAGAACCCGAAGTTTACAACAAAATTAAGGCTGAGACTATATCAACAGTTCGTGGTACGGTACAGGCTGATATTTTGAAAGAAGATCAGGCGCAAAATACCTGCATTTTCTCCACAGAGTTCGCTTTGCGTTTAATGGGTGATGTTCAGCAGTATTTCATTGATGAAAAGGTCAGAAATTTCTACTCAGTTTCCATTTCAGGATATCATATTGCAGAAGCGGGCGCTAATCCTATTACGCAATTGGCCTTCACGCTGGCAAACGGCTTTACTTATGTTGAATATTACCTAAGCCGTGGGATGGATATTAATGATTTTGCTCCAAACCTTTCATTCTTTTTCTCAAACGGAATTGATCCGGAGTACGCGGTAATCGGACGTGTAGCAAGAAGAATTTGGGCAAAAGCCATGCGTGAAAAATACAACGCGAATGAACGAAGCCAAATGTTGAAGTACCACATTCAAACTTCAGGACGCTCATTGCACGCACAGGAAATTGATTTCAATGATATTAGAACTTCGCTTCAAGCGCTTTACGCCATCTATGATAACTGTAACTCATTGCATACCAATGCCTATGACGAGGCTATCACGACTCCTACTGAAGAATCGGTGCGTCGCGCAATGGCGATTCAGTTAATTATCAATAAGGAACTTGGTTTAGCTAAGAATGAAAATCCGCTTCAGGGCTCATTCATCATTGAAGAACTTACGGATTTAGTTGAAGAGGCGGTATATGCCGAGTTTGACCGAATCACGGAAAGAGGTGGCGTTCTGGGAGCAATGGAGACTATGTATCAGCGCTCTAAAATTCAGGAAGAATCGATGCATTACGAATGGTTAAAACATACCGGTGAATATCCAATTATAGGGGTGAATACCTTCTTAGGGAAAGATGGTTCTCCAACGGTGCTTCCGGGAGAAGTTATCCGCTCTACTGAAGAGGAAAAACAGAGACAGATTGTCAATCTTGAAAATTTCCAGAAAGCCAATGCTGAAAAGACCGCCAATGCTTTGAAAGAGCTTCAGATTGGCGCCGTTAACCAAGCAAACCTTTTTGCGATTATGATGGAAGCTGTAAAATATTGTTCTTTGGGGCAAATTACCAACGCCTTATTTGATGTTGGTGGAATGTACAGAAGAAATATGTAAAATAAAAGGTTCAGAGTTTTTCTGAACCTTTTTTATTTTATGGAATAATGGATTGGTTTAAATGTTCCGCCATTACTGTCCTCAGCAGAGCACGCAGTGAGGCAGACTAACAAATCCATTTTGGCTTCGAACTGAACAAAATCTCCCGCTTTCGAAGTAGGCGGCAGAACCGAAATTTTACCTTTCTCATCGAATTGTACATTCATAAAAATGTTAAATGCCGTTGGGATTTCATCTTGAGTAATACCCATCGGTGCAAGATTTTTCGTCAAATTCTCTAAGCAACTTGGGTGATAACCAGGATAATTATACATGATTTCAAACGTTTCTTTACTACAGGGTGCGAGTAAGAAATCATTCCGACCGTTGGTGTCTTCAATAATACGAACCATCTTTCGTGAACGGTTACTCCACAGATAATTTCCGGTCGAGAGCAAAATAGATTCTTCGAAATCTAATGTTTTGCCCGATGAAATTTTTTCTCCATGATCGTACTGATTAAACAAAACCATGTCACTCACTTGTCGTCCTTCAGGATCTAAAACGGTAAGTATTTGCCCTTCCTTTAAAAGAAAAGCTTTACCACTTTGCGGATTAATAATATTGAATTGTTGCATTCCAGTTATTTTATTTGTGGTGAAAAGGGCATTTCCAGTTACTTTCTATATGACGACCGCTATATTGTTTGGTTTCGGAGTCTGTGCCAAAATCCTGCAGAACTGGGTTGATGCTTCCTTGCAATTTTTCATCATTCTTCCGTACCAGATTTCTAATTTTATCATATTTACCCATTGTTCTCAGTTTTTCGAACTGGCAATGCAGATTAAATACCAAAGTGGTGTACGGTGCTTGGCGAGCCATTCTCGAACTTCGCGGATGAAGTCCTATGATATAAAAAGCTTTCCCCAATAAACTGAAACTGAATTCGGCATCATCTGGATTATGACTTACGGTAGAATCCCACGGTTCAGTATCAAAATCATGTAAATTCTGAAGAGTTTCCCACAAACTTTGCTCGAAGGAGAGTTCATCTGCAAAGCAGTTATTAGGAAATACGGCTGCAAACGAGCGATATTCATTCGATTCTAAATCGGTGTTATCAAGAAATGTTTGGAGATCTTTCAATAATGCTCTCGCCGTCTCTTCACTCCTCATTTGATCGTAAACGTGAAAGTCATAATTCTCCATCTTAAAAACAGAACGAGCCATCATGCAAGGATGATTTCCTTCTAAAATAAAGGATTTGAAATCCTGTTCTATACCTTCTACATCAAATTGATATTTTGTAAAAACTTCCATAGCATCTTAGTTAATAATTGTGAAGTGGTTGGGAAACTTCAGGTACAACTATGATACCACGAGGAGGATTAAATTGTTAAAGAAATTGTAATATTAGGATGATTAGTATAAACTCAACTTGTATAATACGTTATGAAAGCGTTTTCCGTAATTCTTCTAAAAACCCTTTAAATCGTTCTGGTGTCTTTCTATTTTCAAATCCTGGAATCGTTGAGTGAGATTTTAAAAGATCTTCTGTTGATTTCCCTTCTCGGATGGCCTTTAAAACAAATTCGTTGGAAGCGATAAGAAAATTTCCCATTTCACGCAGGTTTTCTTTCGTCCCTACCGTAAAATCTGGCGTGTTTCCATGACCGAAAATAAATTTGGTGTCGTTGTCAAAAAATCTTACCGCCTTTTCTAAAACTTTTATCCAGTTATAAGAATCTGCACCGTCAGCAGTTCTGTAAACCGGAATGATATTATTAAACATCAAATCGCCCATATGCACGACATTGTCTTTTTCGAAATGATACATGGCGTCGCCGTAGGTGTGGCCATTACCAAAATGGTAAGCCTTTACATTTTCCCTTCCCAGATCGAGGGTATGTTCTTTTTCAAATATCACTGTTGCATAACGTTGTTCCAGCAGTTTGTTGTTTTTTTTTGCAGCAATTTTCTGTAATTCTGGTACACGCTGGTGCGCTACAACTTTTGTTTTGGGATCCTTAAAAGCAAAATTTCCGGAGGTGTGGTCGCCGTGATGATGGGTGTTACATAGATACAAAACGGGTTTCCCCTTTTCACTTATTGCATCAAGAACAGGTTGTATTGAATCCATAAATTGAGAATCGGTAACGACAAAACCTTCCCGAGTTTCTAGTAGGCCTACGGTTCCGCCCTTGTTCGTGTAACGCCAAAGATTTCCCCGCACATTTGCAAGATTACCTGCTTTTATATGAAGTGGTTCAGTAATAATTCTGATACTGTTCGCTGAAAGACAGCTCACAAGTGACGGAAAAAAAGCAAGTCCGGCCCCTGCCAGTGCAGTTTTTTTAAGGAATTCTTGACGGTTCATAAGTTTATTTTAAGGTACTTAAAGCTAACAAAAATTATGCTGATTAACGTCCGCAAATTTTAATTGAGGTAATTTAGAATGACTGATCGTCGCTATTAATTTTAAAGAATCTATTTTTGCAACGTGAGCAGTGAGAAAATAATTTTGGGAATTGATCCAGGAACCTCTATTATGGGTTTTGGACTTATATCTGTGATAAAAGGTAAGATGGAGATGATTTCAATCCATGAACTTATTTTAAAGAAATACCCTAATCACGAAACAAAATTAAAAGTCATTTTTGACAGAACATTGGCTTTGATTGATGAGTTTCATCCTGATGAAGTTGCTTTGGAGGCACCTTTCTTTGGAAAAAATGTACAGAGTATGCTAAAACTTGGCAGAGCTCAAGGTGTTGCGATGGCGGCAAGTCTGCACCGGGATATTCCTATAACCGAATATTCGCCTAAAAAAATTAAAATGGCAATTACCGGAAACGGTAATGCGAGTAAAGAACAAGTCGCGGGAATGTTACAGAAACTTTTAAATCTAAAAGAATTCCCTACGAAGTATTTAGATGCTTCCGACGGTTTAGCAGTGGCAGTTTGTCATCATTTTAATTCAGGAGCAGCGATTACTGAAAAAAGCTACACGGGCTGGGAAAGTTTTTTAAAACAGAATCCTGACCGCATAAAGTAACTAAGACCTTATCAACCAATATTTTAATTTGTAATCAGGATTTTACAACCATTTTACAACACTCTTACTTGGTAAAACCTAATACTTGTTGTAACATTGTTGGTGAATTTTAGACTTATGAATTATGAATACGCAATCACACTATAATTCCGCACAAAAGATGAATGGATTCCAAAAATTTCTTCTCATTTGTTCAGGCGGAAATATATCGATCTTAAAAAAGACCCCGACCGAATGGAATAAATTCGCCGGTATTGGTGGAATTGTACTTTTTACTGCGATTTTTGCCACGCTATCCGCCGGTTATGCCATGTTTACTGTGTTCGATAATGTTTGGATTTCGATTGCTTTTGCAATTGTTTGGGGGTTAATGATCTTTAATTTAGACCGTTATATTGTGTCATCAATTAAGAAAACGGGTACCTGGTGGAACCAAATTTTGATGACTTTACCGAGATTAATTCTAGCAGCCTTCTTAGGGATAATTATTTCTAAACCATTAGAACTTAAAATATTCGAAAAAGAAGTTAACAAGCAGCTGAATACCATCATTCAACGTAACAAGACGAAACTTCAAGGGGAAATGAATGCGCGAATTATGCAGCAATCTGGACCTTTTGAAAGTGAAAAGAAGCAGATACAGACCCGGATCGTAACTTATCAACAAGCTTACGACTCCGCTTCCGTAGAACTTGAAAAAGAAATTTTGGGTAAGGAAAGCGGTTTGACGTCTGGCAAGGTAGGTTTCGGCTCTAATGCAAAGAGAAAAGCGGAGTTGAAAGAACAGCGTCGACAAGATCTCGAGAATTACCAAAAATCAATAGCGCCACGACTGGAATACCTGGATCAGGAGATTTCCAAAGTTTACACGAACATTGAAACGGAAAGAAAAAAGACTGAAACCTTTGAAGATAAATTCAACGGATTTGCTGCACGACTCCAGGCTTTAGATGAGTTGGGTGATAACACACCAATTATTGGAATTGCCGCAACATTTATTATGGGTCTATTCATCTGTTTGGAAATTTCTCCTGTTTTGGTGAAATTAATTTCTGCTGTTGGTCCTTATGATTATCTACTCGATAAAACAGAAAATGATATCCGGCTTTATGCAAAAGAAAAAATTGAGAAGGGAAATGCCGGCACTGACTGGAGAATAACAGATTACAAAAACAAACTGGAATAAAAAAAGTTGCTGAGGGACTCCTCAGCAACTTTCTATTAAAAGGAAAGTAGGTATTAGCGTTTGATGAATTTTAACTTAACTTCTTGCCCGTCTTTATCTTTAGCAGATAAATGATAAATTCCCGCTTTCAGTGGAGAAACAGAAACCTCAGTACCTGAGAAGTTGATCTGAGTTTTTCTTCCTGAAGCATCATAAATTGTTGCTTCCTTAACTTCGGAACTTAATTTCAGCGTTTCACGTACTGGGTTTTGAACAATCTTGACTTGGTTTTTCAAAGAACTGTGGTCAACTGCAAGTCTTTCTGCAGGAAGGTTTAATCTAGTCGAAACAATGTTATAAGTATTATCCTCCTCACTCCATATGTAAAATTTATCCTGTATTGGATGATAGAATCCATAGGAATAAAAATGTCCTGTGTATACTTGATTGAATGCGCCATCTGTGCCAAATAGTGCATCAATCGTTCCGTCATAGTTAATTCTTCTTACTACAGCTGTTGTTTCTGTGTAATCTTCATTATAGAGATTTGTTACGGATAAGATACTTCCGTTGGGCATAATCGCATTTATCCCATAATAAGGATCATTAGTAAGAGTTAAAATACCGTTAGTGGCAAAAGAAGCATCTTGCTGTAAATTAGAGTTTAACTTAATAATTTTGGGTTCCGTTCCGTAGGTTTGGATAAATAAAGAGTTACCATGCGGCTCTACATTGCTTAAGTTTTCTACATTATAATAACTATAAGTGGTCGCGTTTTCGTTCGCCATCTTTACCATTCGATTTCCGAGGAAATCCATAAAGAAAATACCTCCGGAGTTTATATAAATTTCATACAATTCGAAATTAACATTTCTAATACCGTTGGTGCCGTAAGTAGTGTCACGGGCCCCATTTGGTAAAAACCGTTGGAACTTTCCGTTTCCTACGGCGAGGATTTTTCCATCTGCTAAAACTTCGAAACTCTCAAAGTAGTCGGAGGCATTAGAAGCAGGACTGTTAAAAGTATTGTCTATCGTTCCGTTCGGATTGAAACGCATTAACTTCGTGCTCTCAGAACCTGCATTTTCATCCTCAGAGTAATAAATTACCAGTATTTTGCCATCCGTCAAAATATGGGCATCAAAAAATTCTTCATAAACTTCGGGACTAGTGGACGCGTTAATAATAACTTTGCCTGTTCCATTAAATGAATTATCCAGATTTCCATCGGGATTAAATTTCACTAGAACAGCTCTGTAATCATCATCTTGGAGATCAGTGCCCGGGAGGATGAGTTTGCCATCGGACAAAACTTTTGCGTCATAATAACTTCCCAACGCACTGTAGATTTGCGTACCATTAGTGCCGAATGTTGGATCTACAGTCTGTGCCATAAGTGGCATAGAAAGAGTTAAAACCAAAGGAAAAAATAATTTTTTTATCATAATGGGAGATTTTATCTCAAATTTAATCCTTTGATTCTGAATGTGTAATAGTACAATTGTACTATATTTTGATTGTTTGAGTATAAAAAGAGCCGCTTTATAGCGGCTGTAAGTTTTTTGAATTTAGAATTATAGCGAATAATTCGGTGCTTCCTGAGTGATGATTACGTCGTGTGGATGCGATTCTTTAAGTCCGCTACCGGTAATCATGACCATTTTTCCATCTTTCTGAAGGGTTTCGATATCTTTTGTTCCGCAGTAACCCATTCCAGCGCGGATACCGCCCGTTAGTTGAAAAACAACATCTTCAAGTTTTCCTTTGTGAGGAACGCGACCTTCGATACCTTCCGGTACAAACTTCTTGGCTTCACTCTGGAAATATCGCTCTTTTCCACCACGTCGCATTGCTGAAAGAGAACCCATCCCTTGGTACGCTTTAAATTTTCTTCCCTGAAAGATAATTTCTTCCCCAGGTGCTTCATCTGTTCCCGCTAAAAGCGAACCCAACATCACCGCATTTGCTCCTGAAGCCAAAGCCTTAACAATATCGCCTGATAGTTTAATCCCTCCATCGGCAATTACTGCGACATTTTTAGATTTAGCATACTCGAATACGTTGTAGATTGCAGATAGCTGCGGTACGCCTACACCTGCAACAACTCTGGTTGTACAGATTGAACCTGGCCCAACACCAACTTTCAGTACATTTGCTCCTGCTTCAATTAGATCTTTGGCTGCTTCTGCAGTTACGATATTACCGCCAACGATATCCAGTTCCGGGAAATTTTTTCTGATGTCTTTGATTTTATCCAGAACGCCGCGAGAATGCCCGTGCGCTGAATCTACTGCAATAATATCTACTCCAGCTTTAACCAACGCCGATACTCGCTCGATTGTATCTTCGCCGATACCAACGCCTGCTCCTACAATTAACCTTCCGTCTTTGTCTTTGTTAGCATTAGGATATTCTAATTGATTATCAATGTCCTTAATCGTAATTAAACCAACCAACTTAAATTCTTTATCGACAATCGGCAGTTTTTCAACTCTGTTTTTCAACAAAATTTCCTTCGCCTGCTCAAGGTTGGTGTCCTTATCGGAGGTGATGAGTTTCTCCTTCGTCATCAATTCTTCAACCTTTGCGTTGAGGTTTTCCTGATACTTAACGTCACGGTTGGTAATGATTCCGATTAACTTATTATCGGCGTCTACTACAGGAAGTCCTGAGATTTTGAAATGGGCCATCATCTCCTTTGCTTCTCCCAAAGTATGATCTTTAGTGAGCGTCACCGGGTCGGAAATCATTCCGTTTTCTGAGCGTTTAACTCGATAAACCTGCGCTGCCTGTTCTTCAATCGGCATATTTTTATGAATAAAACCAATACCTCCCACACGCGCCATAGCGATTGCCATTTCTGCTTCAGTCACCGTATCCATTGCAGCGGAAACAATTGGGGCATTAAGCGTTATTTTGTCGGAAAGTCTGGATTTTAAAGAAACCTGATTAGGTAAAACTTCAGAGTAAGAGGGGATTAGTAGGACATCATCGAAAGTGATGGCAGTTTCTACTATTTTGTTGTGAATAGACATCTTTACTTTCTTTGCAAAATTATGGTTTTTTTAATTACGATGAAAGCGAAGTCTATTAATAATAATAATCATGGGTGATAGGCAGTAGCTTTCATGAAAAAAGTCCAGCGAACTGGACTAATTTTTATTTGGATACTAAATTTTTGACGTCTTTTTTCTCTGAGTAGTTAATTATTTTTGAAATATCATCGGCGGTAAATTTTCCCGAAACATCTACAAAAACCAATTCATTACCCGAATTAACGGTGATTAAAAGATTCTTTATAAGATCTCCTTTTTGCTTCGCCTGAAACTTAATAACCTCTGTATCTTTTTTAACGGTCATCCACTCATCATAATTATTTCTTGTGAGATAATTAGTGTAGTCTGCTAACATTTCTCGATTTCCGTTTTCAACAGTCATTACTTTTACATCCGAAATTTTCTTGATAAGATTAATCAATTCTTCATTTCCGCCTTCTTCTCGCAATGCTTTTTTGGCAAAAGGTTTTGCTAAAAACATGGGAACATTGATACTGGTAAACTCCGCACCTTTATTATCGTAATAAGGATTGTCGAAAAAACTAGAGTTAGGCTTATGAGAGACCATACAAGATTGAAATGACCATGCGAGGAGCAGAGCAGACAAGAGCGTAAATATAGATTTCATGATGATTAGTTTTGATGAGATATTAGAGTGTTTTTATGCTACCGCCACTACTGGTTTTTACTGTCGACGTAGCGTTTCCTTGATATTTTACCGAAGCTCCTGAAGTTACACTTCCGCCAAGAGATTGTGCAGCATTGATTTTCAAATTAGAGCCTGAGGTAGCCGAAACCATGGCCTCCCGACTTACCAAGTTTTGAGCGTTGCAGGTTGCTGCACTCGTAAGATCAAAAGAAGCGGCATCAGTCTTTCCGGTGATGGTCGCATTTGATCCGCTGGTTCCCGAAAAGCTAAACCGGCTTGTATTTACAGCGAGTCTTGCCGAGGAACCGGAAGTTATATCAATTGCAACCGACTGTCTTGCATCAACCTCTGCAGTTAAGTTTGCTCCGGAACTTAAATCTGCTTTAAAACTATTCTCCTTAATGGTATTCAAGGTACTGAGCTGTGCTCCCGAGTTTAGGCCTACCAACGATAATTGCGGAGCTTCAACCGAAACTAATAACTTTTTAAAATTGAGCTTTTTTTGGTCTCTGTTATCAATTTTCAATACAAGAATTCCGTTCTGAACTTCGGTAACGACATATTTCTGAAGATCAGAATCTGTTTCTACCACCACCGACTGATTATTTCCTTGAGTAAAGTTTACTTTGATACCGTTGCTCGCTTTAATTCCGCTAAATTTACCTACATTTCTTACCTGCGTCACTCCATCTTTCGAAATATTTTCTGTAACCAGGGTAGATTTAGTAGCTGCATTTTGGGTTTCGTTGATAAGTTTATTGACGTCATCCATAGAAATTTTTCCATCAAGCATCATCAATACAGTATTATCTTCCGAATTGATGCTTAAAAGCAGATTGTCGAGAATATCGTTGGTAGCGTCCGCAGAAAGAAATTTTATCTTATTATCCTTGCTGTTTACGGTCATCAACTCTTCATACTTCATATTTTTGATGGATGAATTGATGTCTGCCTGAAGATTTTGAAATAGGAGGGATTTTCCATCTGCAACAGTTTTGGCTTCCGGCTTTTCTACCACAAGGATCCGAAGACCATTTATTTTGCTTAATAGCGGTTTAATTTGATCCAGTTCAGAGTCATTGATGTTGAGTTTATTCAACATGTTGAACATCGGTTTCGCAATCTTGATAGATGTTACGCCCTCAGTCTCCTGATATTTTTCGAACAGTTGATCGAGTTTTTCTTTCTGTGCGGAAATATTCGCGAATGCGAAAAGAAATGTAAATAGAATTATTAGTTTTTTCATGATTTTTAAATTTGTTGATACGAAGTACCGTTATTATTCGGTGAAACTTGGCAGCACATCGGTATGAGCTACTGTTTTTGAAACATTATCGGACAATATTTGCAGAGAGTATCGCGCTACATCAATTGCTTCTTCTTCATTTTCAATCCGTTGTCCGTTAATAATTACATAATTGGATTCGTAATTCGGGATTTGAGCAACATGGCTCGGTGCAGATTTTTTTTCAGTGTTTTGTACGTATTGAGGACGCACTTGTTTTTTTAGTCTTCCTCTTTTAGGCAGAATCTTGTTCATCACTTCCTCATCATTACTTACGGAAGGCAAGTCTTGCAGGCTGTCAACCTTTACAGAGTCATTTACTTGATGGGAGGCTAAGTTGTTTTCGTGGTTAAAATCAGATCGTTGTTTTTCAATTTGTTCTTTAACCAAAAGATCCTGGTTCTCTATCCCGGTTTTATCTGAAAGCTTCATATAATATCCAACAGAAATAATTAAAACTAAACTTGCCGCTAACCAATAATACTTCGGTAAAGACGCGCTTTTCTTTTCCGATATCTTGTGATTTTTAAACTGTTTTTCCTCTGCTTGAACCATGAATTCCTCAAAATCCCAGTTCATTTTTTCTTCCTTAAGTTCCTGGAAGATTTCGCTGTATTTATCCTGTGATCGATCGGTTTTCATAATTCATCAATTGGGTAATTTGTTCTTTAACTTTCTGCCTTGCTCTCATAAGATTGATTCGAACCGCATTTTCGGCCATATTTAATATTTCAGCAATTTCAGCAATGTCGTAATCTTCAACATCTTTTAAATGAATTACAGTTTTCTGTTTTTCCGGAAGTTGCTGGATAAAAGAGATGATTTGGTCTTTTAAGTTGTTGGTTTCCATCTGGTAAAGATCACTTCTATGAATTTGGAAATCTGCAAAACCCATTTTCACTTCATGATGTTTAAGACGATTCAAACATTCGTTTTTTACTGATCTCATGACATATGATTTCAAATTCCCGAACATTTCCAATTCCTCTCTTTTTTGCCAGAATTTCATCATCAGATCCTGTACAACATCTTCTGCTTCGTCGCTGCTCATCACAAACCTTTTTGCAAAACGATACATCTCATCTTTGAGACAGAAGACCGTTTCTTTAAAAGTTGTTTGCGTCATGGCTTAGTTTATAGATAAGACAACGTAATGAGATAAAATATTACATGGCCAAGGAAATTTTTTTTCCATTTTATAAAGGTTTGCCTTCTAATCTTGTTTCAGAAGGGGTTTTACCAAAATATAAGTAAAGACACCAAAGTATGGAAAGAATGATAAATCCGATATAAAACCGAACTTCCCCGGCCGCTGGGAACATTAAAAACTTCAAGTAGATATTGGCGAAAAGAAGAATAGTGAATAGAACTTCAAACTTTGACTTTGAAAGTTTCAAACCGATGATTAGGGTAATTATTGCAGCTAGAGAAATCTTTTTGAAGTTGACGATGTTGTTCAGTAATACGGAAATATATTGATTGATGGCAAAGTCAAAATCTTGAGAAATAAAATATCGTCTGTGGATAAATGTGTCGTAAAAAACATGTTCCCAACCTGGATAATCGAAGTGTTTTACAATGCCAAAGTAAGTGGCAAGCAAAATAGCAGCATATAAAATGGGCTCATACCGGAACTTTTTCTGAACTATCAAATCATGTAAAAATATAACAGCGAGAAAGGTCCCGCCAAAAACGAGAAAATCGGGTCTGCACAGCATCAGTAAGAACAGAATGACTGAAAGATATAAAAGTGAATATTTCTTGATCATCCCGAAAAAAAACAGCAATAGGAGAAAAATAGCCATAAAATCTGGAGTTGCAATGGTAGAAATATACCTCAATCCAGGATGTAATACAAAAAGCATGGATAACAAAAGCGGAACGTTCGGAAAAGAACATTTTCCAAAAATTTCTATTCCTATGAAGAAAATAAGGATTGATGAGAGGAAATAAAAAATGAGATTGGGTAAAAGAGAGGCCAATGGGGGAGAAACACCAATTTCTGCCAATAAATAGACCAATGCATTGTGCAGAAATTTCACTTCATAATAAGGAATCTGCTGGACAAACGCCTCGCTGTTCCGGGCAAAATGAAATCTTGCATTCTGAGGATTATTGCTACCGGTAAGGTTGTGAAATTCTTCGGGTGATGCTTCAGCTTTTATTGACGAATATGCTTTTTGATGAACCACTTCCGGATTTGCTCCTAATTTAAGTTCATAATACACTCCCAAATATCCGGGCATATCCCAATCATACTCACGATTCTGGAAGTTAAGCCAAGAAAAAAATGCTGCAAAAATAATTACTGCTATAAACGTTGCAGAAAATATTTTTCGGTTCATAAATCGGTAACTTTCCGGTCGATTTTATACACCGTGCCACGAAAACTTGCGACCAAGTTTCCTAATTGATTCTTAATTGAAATATCATAAACTCCGGTTTTGCGAGTATCTGACACTAAAATACTTTCCGCCCGCAGAACATCTCCCATTTTAACCGCCTTGGTAAAGTTCATCGCACAATGTAAAGCAACAGACGCTTCGTTGGTATTGTTACTCGAAAAAGCAAGAGCCGAATCTGCCAGCGAAAAAGTGACGCCACCGTGAACGGTTCGTAAACCATTAATCATTTCAGCCTTAATAGGCATTTCGATTAGACAATATTTTTCACGAACTTCAATCAGTTTAATTCCCATCCATTTTGAGAATTCATCCTGACTAAGCATATATTGTGCAAGCTCTAATGGGGACATTTTAATAATTTACAATGTTCTTAAAAGTGGACTTTGGCGATATCTTTCTTCCTGATATTCCTCGTAAAGCTGCTGCAAGATCGAAGAAATTTTATCGAACCCTATTTCTTGGCCCCACGCAAGCAAGCCTTTCGGATAGTTAACTCCTTTTTGCATTGCCAGTTCCAGATCTTCATCTTTAGCAATATCCAGACGTTTTGCCTCGACTGCCTCATTAATAAGCATCGAAATAATTCGCATGAAGATCATTTCGTAGAGTTTTTCGTCTTTCTTTGCTTGTGGTTTTTCGCCTCCTTCTGTATAATCGTAAAATCCTTTACCAGTCTTTCTGCCGAGCAGTTTAGCTTCGCTCATTCTTTGCTGCAGCAAGCTCGGTTTGTATTTTGGGTCAAAGAAATAATCGTGGTAAACGGTTTTAGTTACGGAAAAGTTAACGTCGATTCCGATTAAATCCATCAGCTCAAAGGGTCCCATTTTAAAGTTTCCCAGCGTTCTCATTGCGTCATCAATTTGTTCAGGCGTCGCAATGTTTTCTTCAGCGATTCTTAGCGCTTCTCCATAAAATGGACGGGCAATTCGGTTAACAATAAAGCCAGGAACGTCTTTGGCGATTACCGGTGTTTTACCCCAATTACGCATCAAATCATATATTTCTTGAGCTAAAGACGCTCGTGTTAATAGTCCCGGAATAACTTCCACCAAGGGCATTAGCGGCGCAGGATTGAAAAAGTGAATTCCAATAAACCTTTCTGGGTTTTGAAGTTCCGCAGATAAGGATGTTATTGAAATGGATGAGGTGTTGCTTCCGATGATACAATCGTAGGCTACAATAGTTTCAAGTTGTTGGAAAACTTTCGTCTTAACCTCTTTCTTTTCAACAATCGCTTCGATAATCAATCCGCAGTTTTTAAGATCTTCGAGTTGATCGCAGGCATTGATTCGTCCAAAAATGGTCGAATGTTCTTCTGCTGAAATTTTTTGTTTTTCTACAAGTCTGGATAAAGTCCTATCCAGATTTCCTAAAGATTTTTCAGTTTGGGAACGGTTTGTGTCATAAATAAAAACAGCGTGTCCGGCAGTTGCAACTACTTGCGCAATGCCAATTCCCATGGTACCTGAGCCAATTATTCCAACAGTCATTATTTCCGCTTATTTTCCGGTATATTCTGGTTTTCTTTTGTGTAAAAATGCGGTAACACCTTCCATAAAGTCTGCACTTTCAGCAGCTTCTTGTTGAAGAATACTTTCAACATCAAGTTGTTCGGCTAAGGTATTGTCATACGACTCGTTAAAGGCTTTTTTAGTTAAAGAAATGGCTTTTGTTGGTTGGTTGGAAAGCATTATTAAAACTTCCATTGACGTATTTTGAAATTCCTCATCTTTAAAAACGTCGGCAATAAAGCCCATGCTCTTTGCTTCTGAAGCTGAAATTTTCTTTCCAGTAAAAGCTAAATAATTGGCTTGCTGACGAGACATTATTTTAGGAAGCCAATAAGTGCCACCGGTGTCCGGAATTAAGCCGATATTCACGAAAGCCTGTGAAAAATAGGCGGACTCTGTCGCTAAAGTGATATCGCAAATTAGGGCTAACATTGCTCCGGCTCCTACGGCAGGACCATTAACCAAAGAAATTACCGGTTTTCTCGCATGTGCAATTTCTTTAACCAAGGGGTTGTAATAATCGATCACAATTCTTTGAATGATCCTTTCTTCTTTTGCGTCGCCCATTGCCAAGGCTTCTTTAAGATTCTGCCCGGAGCAGAACGCTTTGCCACGACCGGAAATTGCCAAACAACGAACTTCCGGATTCTTTGATCCTTCATGAATAAAAGCACGTAGTTCCTTCAATAGCATTTTATTTAAACTGTTGAAAGTTTCAGGCTGGTTAAGGTAAGCAATCTGAAGTTTCCCTTCAAGATGGTTTTCTATTTCGATTTGAGTATACATAGGTTGAGTTTTTTTAATGACATTTAAAATAATCAAAAGGTTCGAGGCAGTCGTTACATTGATAACTAGCCTTGCAAAGTGTAGATCCGAAACGACTGATTTGTTTGGTGTTCTGCGAGCCACAGCGAGGGCATTTTTTAGGAATATTGAGGTGATCCTCATCCGAACCTTTTTCAGGTGGTGTAATTCCGTAGTTTCTTAATTTTTCCCGGGCTTCATCGGTAATCCAATCTGTAGTCCATACGGGCGAGATTTTTGTGATCACTTTTGCGAAAATTCCGTTTTCTTTAAAAAGTTTGATGATGTCTTCTTCGATGTTAAACATTGCCGGACATGCACTGTAGGTCGGTGTGATAATAATTTCGGCTTCGTTTTCAGCCGTCATTTTTGCATCACGCACAATCCCAAGTTCAACGATATTAATCACCGGAATTTCAGGATCAGGTATTTGGGAAAGTAGTTTAAATAAATTTTCCAATTTTCCTGATGATTTTTACCAAACGCAATTGGGATAAGTTCTTTGCATGTACTGAAGTTCACACAATATATAACCAAAATATTCAGTATGGTAGCCGGTTCTAGAGCCTTTCTGCATGAAATCGTCCGTCGGGACACCTAATCCGAAGTCTGCGAAGTCTTCTTTCACTTTCTGTTGCCAGTGGCTATAGAGAATTGCAGAATCTGGCACTATATCTAGTTTTACTAAATCTTTTTCGCCTTCAGTTTCAGCGAAAATGCCGCCCGTATATTCCCACAAATTATTGATCGCATCATTAACTCGTTGCTTGCTTTCTTCGGTTCCGCCGGCAAACATTTTCACCCATGTTGAAGCGTGAGTGTAATGATATTTAACTTCCTTTAAAGACTTTTCCGCGATTGCTGACAGCTGTTCATCTGCACTTTTCATTAATTCAGTATACAGAATTCCTTGATACACTGCGAAGAAATAGACTTTTAAAATGGTATTTGCATAGTCGCCATTCGGAAGCTCAGCCAACTGACAGTTGAGATACTCTTTTTCAAATCTTAAAAAAGCTAAATCATCCTCGGTTTTTCCTTCACCCTGAACTTTAGCCGCGTATTGATACAGATTACTACTTTGACCGAGGTAATCTAAAGCGATATTGGTTAAGGCAATATCTTCTTCCAGATACGGACCCTTTCCGGTGAGTTCGCCGAGGCGCTGACCAAAGATCAGCGTGTCATCAGCAAGTTTTATTAGGTAATGATAAAGTGTATTCATATTGTTTTCTCAGAAGAACGAACTTCTGTTTTACATATTTTTTACGTCGTTCGGAATCTGGTAAAAAGTAGGATGACGGTATAGTTTATCATCGGAAGGATCGAAAAAGGCTTCTTTGTCGATGCCTTCAGAAGTTACCATATACTTACTAGGAACCACCCAAATTGAAGTTCCTTCCATACGTCGGGTGTACACATCGCGGGCATTCTGTAGCGCCACTTCTGCAGTGGGTGCTTGCACCGTTCCGGCGTGCTTGTGTGAAAGTCCGGGTTTGGTTTGTATAAACACTTCCCACATTTCTAAATTGCTCATTTACCTTTTTATTTATGGTTTTAAAGATAATTATTTTTAGCGAATTCTCTCTCCATCAATGAAAACATGCTTTGGAGATAACATCCCCTGATGATAGAGCACGTTTTGGAAATTATCGGTTTCAAAAGTCACAAAATCGGCTTTTTTTTCTTTTTCAAGTTTACCTCGATCCTCTAAGCTCAAAGCATAGGCCGACCGGAAAGTGATGGCCGCAAGAACTTCCGCGGTGGATAATTTTTCGAAAGTTGCGAGGATTGATGCTTGTGTTATTAAATTTCCCATTGGTGCAGAACCGGGATTCCAGTCGGTAGCAATTGCAAGAATACCACCAGCGTCGAGAATTTTTCTTGCCGGGGTAAATTTTTCGCCCAATCCCAAACTTGCGCCGGGTAAAGCTATCGCAACAGTATCCGATTGAGCCAAGTACGTGATATCATCATCGCTGGTCGCTTCTAAATGATCTGCAGATTTTGCGCCTACCTCAACTGCGATTCTGGAGCTTCCCGCGGTGAATTGATCTGCATGTACAGTAAGTTCAAAACCCATTTCTTTTACTCTTAACAGAAATTCTTTGCTCTCTTTGGGGTGAAAGGCAGACTTCTCAATAAAAATATCCACCCTGTTTGATAATCTTTCCACTTTGACAATCGGTAGAATTTCTTCCAGAATGTACTTCAAATAATCTTCATTATTACCCTTAAAATCTCTCGGTTTTAAGTGAGCGGCTAAACAAGTCGGAATCAGTGTAGCTTTTGTTTTTTCTTGAGCTCGCTTGATAACTCTAAGTATTTTAATTTCATTTTCAACATCAAGCCCGTATCCTGATTTTATTTCGATTGTCGTAATGCCTTGTGATATAAGATTGTCAATCCTTTGAAGAGTAGATTCTAGCAGTTCATTCTCGTCGGCTTCACGGGTATGTACGACCGAACTCCATATTCCACCACCACTTTCCGCAATTTCGAGGTAAGTCTTTCCCGAATTTCTCATTGCGAAATCATTAGCGCGGTTTCCACCAAAACAAATGTGCGTATGGCTATCCGTAAATGCTGGTAGACACACTTGTTCACCCTCAATAAAGAGAATTTCAGCATCTGGATTTTCTCTCTGAAGTTTCTCAAAATTTTCTACTTCAATAATTTTGTCCTCGTTAGTTAAGATTCCACCATTCTCTATAATTTCCAATTGTTCATCAGTGAGTTTCCCGCGTAAAGAAAGGTTTGCTAAAGTGATGATTTGCTTAAATGGACCGATTAATTTCATAAGGGTAAATTTAATGTTTAGTGGCAAAGCTGCCAACGCTTTCGAGAAATAATGTTGATCATATAGTTGCAGAATGAGTCATCATTCGGAAAATCAATAAAAATATTTTACCTTTGAGAAGATACAAATAAACAGTACAATGCCCGATTTTTTGCATCCAGAAAAAGATAATTATGATGAAGATGAGTTGTTGCAGGAAGAAAAAATCCGGCCTCAAAGTTTTCAGGATTTTGCAGGTCAAACAAATACCTTGGATAATCTTGAAGTGTTTGTAGCAGCAGCAAAAAACCGTGGAGGAGCACTCGATCATGTTCTGCTACATGGACCACCAGGTTTAGGGAAAACAACTTTGGCTCACGTTATTGCCAACGAACTGGGCGTGAACTGTAAAGTGACATCCGGGCCCGTGCTTGATAAGCCGGGTAGTTTAGCTGGACTTCTCACAAATTTGGAGGAAAATGATGTGCTTTTTATCGATGAAATCCATCGGCTTTCACCCATTGTTGAGGAATATCTGTATTCCGCGATGGAAGATTATAAGATTGACATCATGCTGGAGACCGGTCCAAACGCCCGAAGTGTACAAATAGGTCTAAATCCGTTCACACTTGTTGGCGCAACGACACGTAGCGGAATGCTCACCAAACCCATGCTGGCTAGATTTGGTATTCAGTCAAGATTAGAGTATTACACCATCGAACTTTTAGGGATGATTATTGAACGCAGCGCCAGGGTTCTGGGTGTTAAAATCTATGAAGATGCCGCATTGGAAATTGCGAGGAGAAGTCGTGGTACGCCTAGAATTGCCAACGCTTTACTGCGTCGGGTTCGTGATTTCGCCGAAATTAAAGGCAATGGTGAAATAGAAATCGAAATAACCAAGTTTGCATTAAACTCTTTGAATGTTGATGAATTCGGTCTTGATGATATGGATAATCGAATTATGCGCGTGATGATCGAAAATTTCCGTGGACGACCGGTCGGGATTGCTGCTTTGGCGACCTCCATTGGCGAAAATCCTGAAACATTAGAGGAGGTTTACGAACCTTTTCTTATTCAGGAAGGATTTATCATACGGACCCCGAGAGGACGTGAAGTAACGGAAAAGGCCTATAAACATCTGAATATTTCTGTTCCTAAACGTCCTGATCAGCTATTTTAAAATGTATATACCCAGATTATATAGAAGCGAAGACGAAACTTTGATGAAAGAAATCATTAAGGAGAACGGCTTCGCGCTTTTAATTTCAGGAAAAGAAAAGCTTTGGGCTACCCATTCCATGTTTTTAATAAACGAAAGCAAAGGGAGTTTCTACCTGGAAACTCATGTTTCGAAAGGCAATTTTCAGTCTTCTGTTTTAGAAGATGGTGATGAGGTTTTGTGCGATTTTCTAGGAGCAAACAGTTATATTTCCTCATCGTGGTACGACCATTTGAATGTTTCTACATGGAATTACGAAGCAGTGCAAGTTAGAGGAAAAGTAAAATTGATGACCGATGATGAGCTCTATCAGCACTTAGTTAAACTTACTTCAAAATACGAACAATCTCAAAAATGTCCAGTATTTGCTGATAAAATAGGAGAAGCCAATATTCGTGGAGAAATGCAGGGCGCCTTCGGGATCAATATTATTCCAACAGAAGTCCATATTGCTTCCAAAATGTCTCAAAATCGAGATGAGCCTAATATGCGGAGTATTATAACGAACCTTCAGGAAAAAAATAAGGAAAATGAAATGAAGGTGGCTGAAAAAATGACTAAAAACCTTAATCACACCAAATAATAAATTATATGAAGCTTTACCCGATACAATGTGGGAAATTTAAACTGGATGGCGGTGCTATGTTTGGCGTCGTCCCGAAAACCCTATGGGAAAAAACCAATCCGGCGGACGAAAAAAATTTGATTGAACTTGGGACACGATCTCTGCTTGTTGAAGACGGTAAAAAATTAATCCTAATCGATTGTGGTCTTGGAAATAAGCAGGACGATAAATTTTTCGGACATTATTCACTTTGGGGCGATGATGATCTGGATAAAAACCTAAAAAAGTTTGGATTTGTACGCGATGATATTACTGATGTATTCTTCACGCATCTTCACTTTGATCATTGTGGCGGTGCTATTGAGTGGAATGACGACCGTAGCGGTTATCGCCCTGCCTTCAAAAATGCGCAGTTCTGGACCAATGAAGAACATTGGAAATGGGCAACAGAACCGAACCCAAGAGAGAAAGCCAGTTTTCTGAAAGAGAATATTTTACCGATGGAGGAAAGCGGGCAGCTCAATTTTTTACCAACTCCTCTCACTGGAAATTATGGTTTTGCACCTGATCTAAAGATGGATGTTATTTTTGTGGATGGACATACCGAAAAACAAATGCTACCGGTGATTCAGTATCAAGAGAAAACCATTGTTTTCGCAGCAGATTTAATTCCTACTGTTGGGCATATTCCCCAAGTATATGCAATGGGATATGACACGAGACCGCTGCTTACCATGGAAGAAAAAGGTAAGTTTTTAAAGCAGTGTGTAGACAACGAATACCTCTTGTTTTTCGAGCATGATGCTCACCATGAATTGGCCAGTCTCAAAATGACTGAAAAAGGTGTTCGTCTTGATGAAACATTCAGTATGAATGAAGTTTTTGGATATTAATATGGAAGGAGACAGTCAAATAAAAACTCAGAGGCAGCAACTCATTGGTCTTACCGGAGGGATTGGTTCGGGAAAATCTACCGTAGCAAAGTTTATCGAGGAAATGGGTTTTCCGGTGTATTATTCGGATACACGTGCTAAGGAAATCGTTAATGATAACCCTCAGTTGAAAGAGCAAATCATCAGCCTTCTTGGGCAAGAAGCCTACTTCGAGGGTCACTATAACACAAAATTTGTCGGCGAAAAAGTATTTACAAATGACGAGTTACGACTTCAACTGAACGGTTTAATTCATCCTGCAGTTAAAAATGATTTTGAAAAATGGGTGTCTTTGCAGACTTCGTCATTGCTTTTTAAAGAAACAGCGCTTTTATTTGAATTAAATCTTCATGAAAGTTGTGACAAATCACTTTTGGTAACTGCTGAAGATAATATCAGAATTAAAAGAGTGATGGATCGGGACGGAAAAACGTATCGCGAAGTAGAAGCCGTCGTATTAAAGCAAATGCCAGAGAAGAATAAGATGAAGCTAGCCGACTTTGTTATTCACAACAACTCAGGTCTCGCAGAGCTAAAGGCTGAAACTCTGAAAGTCCTCCAACAACTAATGGATGAAAATGTCGAGTAAAATAAAAAAACCGGATTCCTGAAGGAATTCGGTTTAATTTTAATTGACTTAATACTAATCTTTAAGACTTTGCATGTCGATTACAAATCGGTAACGAACATCACTTTTGAGCATTCTTTCGTAAGCTTCGTTGATGTCTTGCATTTTAATCATTTCTACTTCTGGTAAAATATTGTGTTCGCCACAGAAGTCCAGCATTTCTTGGGTTTCTTTAATTCCCCCGATGACAGATCCTGCAACCGAACGGCGACCACCTATCATTGGAGAAGTTAGTAGCGCATCCTGCATCTGCCCGATGTATCCAACTAAAACTAATGTTCCACTGATATTAAGAGTGCTGATGTAAGGATTAATATCGTGATCGTAAGGAACGGTGTCGATAATTAAATCGAATTTTCCCTTAACAGATTTCATTTCATTTTCGTACGTAGAGATTACGACTTGATCTGCGCCCAAATCTAAGGCGTCTTGTATTTTATCAGGGCTTCTTGAAAACAAAGTAACCTCTGCGCCCAAACCTTTTGCAAGTTTTATCGCCATATGACCAAGACCGCCAAGACCTACAACGGCTACTTTGCTGCCTTCTTTCACATTCCAGTGTTTTAGGGGAGACCAAGTCGTGATACCAGCGCATAGGAGAGGTGCTACCGCTTTCAAATCCAGGTTTTCAGGGATTAAAAGTCCGAACGATTGATCCACGATAACTTTTTCAGCATAACCCCCAAAAGTGTGTCCGCCTAACCATTTATCGCGGCCGTTGTAAGTTCCAATAGAACCATTTAGGCAATACTGCTCTAAATTTTGCTTACAACTTTCGCATTCGCGGCAAGAATCTACCAGACAACCAACACCAGCAAGATCTCCTACTTTAAATTTGGTTACCTCATCACCAACTTTCGTAATTCTACCAATGATTTCATGTCCAGGAACAGACGGATATTTTGTGCCGCCCCAGTCATTTCTCGCAGTATGTAAGTCACTGTGACAAACGCCACAGTACATGATTTCGATTTCGATGTCTTGCGGTTGTACCGCACGTCTTTCGATCTGCAATAATTCCAGATCTTTATCTTTAGCTTCCGTTCCGAAAGCTTTTACTTTAGTTGTGTTCATAATATTTTATTGAATAAATGTTTGAAATAACTTTCAAATTTATCAAAACCCTTTGAAGAGTTCTATTAAAGTTTTCCTAATTTTTATGTTCTAAATGTCAAAACTTTTCGGTGAGATATTTCCAATATCTTCGGGGTACATGCTGTAGGTGCAGTTTCATGTTTTTTCTTTCGACAATATTAGTTTTGAAAAAATACCGTTGCCAAAGTTTCTGGTATTGCTGTTCCTCTAAATGATGTAATGTTGAAGAATTCCTTAATGCATGAACTTGGTCTGACTCAGGATAAAAGAATTCCGTTGTTTTGAGATCGTAGTACACTCCGAAGTTTCGCTTAACATCAAATATCATCCATTTTTGATCCGCATAGCGGTCTTTAAAAAACTTAAAACCGACCGGAAGAACATTGAAATCCGGTTCTATTTTCGAGAAATAAGTTCCGTCCTCTAGTTTTTCAAACCGTACAAAAGCATGAAGGCGGTGTATTTCCCGACTCATACTTTTACAGATTTTAGCAATCTCCATAATATCGGCATTTCCGAAGTTTTGCAAAACATTTTCAGTTTGTTGTTCTATAGATTGCCGAACCGCAGATAAAACGAGATTCCCAGAATCTCTTCTTTCTGAAAGATAAACGAACAGTAATTGGCGCACGCCCTGCTTTCCTAAGTTTTTTTCTAATTTCGAAATTACCCGATCTGCTTTAGCTTCATCGGTTAAGACTTCATGTTTTTCTGCAAAAATATCTTCCTGAATATAATCTCGAACGCTGATAATTTCTGCTATCTCATAACGATACTCGAAAACTTCAAATACCGCGGTCATCAAACCGCTAAATGTCCCATCATAAACCAGCGTCGTCATTTAAAAAAGGGAAAGTTGCTGCGAGAATGGATTCTGGAATTTAGAACTCATTCCATTCAAAATAATTTTTCTGAAATTTTGTTCATCAATAAAACGATTGAAGATATTGGTAGATTCAAACTCTACAAAATATTTTGCTCTGTTTATTGCTACGCCCATTTTCTTGAGATTATCCAAATTGAGTTTCTGAAAACGGCGCGCCATTAAGATTTTGCCAACTGATTTTGTACCGATCCCCGGAATTCGCAAAAGCATTTCTTTCGGTGCGGTGTTAATATTTACCGGAAATTTTTCTCGGTTTCTTAGCGCCCACGCAAGTTTTGGGTCTACTTCCAGATCTAGAAAAGGATTGGAAGGTTCTAAAATTTCATTTGCTTCAAACCCATAAAACCGCATTAACCAATCTGCCTGGTATAGCCTGTTCTCGCGTTGCATTGGGACTTGAGAATGTATTGACGGCAAACGGCTGTCCTCCAAAACCGGAACATAACCAGAATAATACACCCGTTTTAAATTGAAATTCTGATAAAAATGATCAGCAACTTTAATAATTTTAAGGTCGGTTTCGTTGGTTGCTCCTACAATCATCTGAGTGGATTGTCCCGCCGGAGCAAACTTTGGGACTTTTCTGAAGATTTTCTTTTCCTCTTTATAAAGTGCGAGCTCATTCTTAACCAAGCCCATTGGCTTAATCATCTCCGAATGTGATTTGTCAGGCGCGAGTAATTTTAATCCTTTTTCGGTAGGAATTTCGATGTTTATAGAAAGTCGGTCTGCATATAAACCGGCCTCTTTCATCAGTTCATCACTAGCTCCCGGAATTGATTTTAGATGAATATAGCCATTGAAATTATGCTCAAGACGAAGTTTTTTGGCAACACGGACCAATCTCTCCATAGTGGTGTCGGAATCTTTAAAAATTCCGGAGCTTAGAAAAAGTCCTTCAATGTAATTTCTGCGATAAAAATTAATGGTAAGTTCTACCACTTCCTCAACGGTAAAAGCGGCTCGTTTTACATCGTTGGTTTTGCGTGAAACACAATAAGCACAATCGAAAATACAATGATTGGTAAGCAAAATTTTGAGCAAGGAAACACATCTGCCATCTTCGGTATATGTATGGCAAATTCCGGAAGCATGGCTATTGCCTAAACCTCCTTTGTTTTTTCTGTTACCTCCACTGGATGAGCAGGATACGTCGTATTTGGCAGCGTCGGCCAAAATCTCCAGCTTCTCCTGAATGCGCTCAAAATTCATTTTATTATGTTAAATCTATCGAGCAAAATTAGTAAAATATAATTTAATTAATCATGAATTTAGTAAAATTTAAGACCATTATTTAAAACGATTTTATCAATCGTTTTTAGGTACCCAAACACTGACATTTCCTGCCGAAACCGGAAATTCTCCCCAGCCATTTTCATCAATCATAACGGTCTCTTGAAAGCGTCCAAGGTAATCGTAGAATTCTTGTCCTGTGTATCTTGCTCCTATTTCCATGGGTTTTGTGTAAGCGTCCAGATTGCTCATCACAACGGCGCAACCCAGGTGTTCCTCATCGCCTTCTCTTACCCAACCTATACAGTTGGCATCTTCGAAATAATCACGCTGCTCGCCGTAGGCAAATTGTTGTCGTGCTTTTAGAAGTTCTTCAATACCATCAACTTTATTTAAAAAGATTTCCTGATCATTTCCTTCATTGTCTTTGTCGATATAATGGGCACCAAATAAATCAGGATAGAAAATACAGGGATATCCGTCTCCTCTCAAAAGAATGAGTGCGTAAGCAAGAGGTTTAAACCATTCTTCCACGGGTGCCTCCAAAGCCTGAAGCGGCTGTGTGTCGTGATTATCCACAACGGTGACTGACAGTGTAGGGTTTGCTTGGGTTAAAGTTTCATCAAAGATTGTTCGAAGATCAAATTCTGCTCCTTCTTTGGACGCTCTATGAAAGTTGTTTTGAAGAGAAGAGTCGAATAAACTCATACAACCTTCGGTAACTTCAATGTATTTTTCTAGCAAATGAAGTTCTCCCGGTGCCCAATACTCGCCCACTGCAAAAATATTTTTTCCTGTGTTGGCACGTAAATGATAAAGCCATTCTTTATAAAATTCCGGAGATTGATGTTTTACTGCGTCAAGCCGGACTCCATCAAAATAAATCTGGTCGTGGTACCATTTTGCCCAATTGTTTAATTCTTCACGAACAAAAGGATTTCTGTGTTCAACATCGTTATACATTAAGAAATCGTAGTTGCCTTTTTCATCAGCGATCATATCTTCCCAACCTTCTCCATGTTCATGAATGATCTGGAATATGCCTTCGTCATTTTCGGCATAATCAACTCCTGAAAAACAAGTGAAATTCCATTCAAAGTCAGAATATTTACCATTTCTACCCGGAAAAGTAAACTTCGTATAACTCTCAATTTCATAGGGCTCCGAAATGTATTCTAGTCGGTTTTCCGGATTTACTTTAATTGCGTGGAATTTTTCAAGTTCATCGCCTCCCGCTTTATGATTAAGGACAATATCCGCTATTATCGAAATTTGGTTTTCACGCAAGATCTCGCAGGTTGATAAATATTGATCCTTTGTGCCATACTTGGTGCAAATTGTCCCTTTTTGGTCAAATTCGCCTAAGTCATATAGGTCGTAAGGATCATAGCCCACGGAGTATCCTCCGCCATGTGCTTTATAAGCTGGTGGAAGCCATACCGCAGATATGCCTAAATCTTTTAAATATTGAACGTTTGTTTTTACTTCTTCATAGAGTTTACAATCTCCTTCGGAATACCAATGGAAATACTGAATCATCGTCGGGTTCATACATGGGAATTTTGTAAATTTATGCAAATATCATCCCATTAAAGAATGGACCATTTTAGGCTGTATGATAGGGTATGTAAATAATTATAGAGCTATTGATAAATAAAATCTATTTCGCATTTAATCTATTTAAATGAGATTTAAAGAAAATCCAGAGCCCATTTTAGTAAATTTGAATATAAAATTAACCGTATGATAAATTCAGAAGGACGTTGTCCACATCATGAAGGGCAAAAAGCCCAGGAGGCTATGGAGCAGGCTAATCAACCGATAGCAAATGATCCTACGCAAGGTGAAACTATTCACAGTGAGAATGAAAAACAAGATTTTGATGCTTCAGGATCAGGTAAATGTCCCGTAGTCCATGGAGGTTTAACTTCTAACACGGAGTCTGTGATGGATTGGTGGCCCAATGCCCTTAATCTTGATATTTTATCTCAACACGACACCAAAACAAATCCTTTAGGAGAAGATTTTAATTATGCTGAGGAGTTCGCTAAGTTAGATTTAGAAGCTGTTAAAAATGACATCAAAACACTACTAACTGATAGTCAGGAGTGGTGGCCGGCTGACTGGGGCAACTATGTGGGAATGTTTGTGCGAACAGCATGGCATTTGGCAGGCAGTTACCGTGCTATGGACGGTCGTGGCGGTGGTAATACCGGAAACCAGCGTTTTGCACCGCTTAATTCTTGGCCAGATAACGTAAATACGGATAAAGGAAGAAGACTTTTGTGGCCTATCAAGAAAAAGTACGGAAACAAAATTTCTTGGGGCGATTTAATTATTCTTGCAGGTACGGTGGCTTATGAAGGTGTAGGTCTTAAAACATTTGGCTTTGCCGGTGGTAGAAAGGATATCTGGCATCCTGAGAAAGACGTTTATTGGGGATCAGAAAAAGAATGGTTGGCAGCTACAGAAAACCGCTATGCTGCAGACGATAATAGAGAAACCTTAGATAATCCTCTTGCTGCCGTACAAATGGGATTAATATATGTAAATCCTGAAGGTGTAAATGGGAATCCCGATCCGCTGAGAACAGCGCAAGACATGAAAGTGACGTTTAGAAGAATGGGGATGAATAATGAGGAGACGGTAGCACTCACGGCTGGAGGGCATACCATCGGAAAAGCTCACGGTAATGGAGATGCAAGTCTTTTAGGCGGCGATCCGGAAGAAGCTGATGTTACCGAACAAGGTCTAGGTTGGCATAATCCGCAGGGTACCGGGAATGCAGGCAATACAGTTGTTTCTGGTCTCGAAGGTGCATGGACAACTACACCGACAAGATGGGATAATGAATTCTTAACCCTATTATTTAAATACGATTGGGAACTAAGAAAATCACCTGCGGGAGCACACCAATGGGAACCTATCAACATTGCGGAAGAGGATATGCCGGTAGATGCGCACAATCCTAATGTGAAAAGAAACCCAATGATGACCGATGCGGATATGGCGCTGAAAGTTGACCCGGAATATAGAGCGATTTCAGAAAGATTCTTGGCTGATCCGGAATACTTCAGTGAAGTGTTTGCTAGAGCATGGTTCAAATTGACGCACCGTGACTTAGGTCCAAAATCTCGTTACTTAGGACCGGATGTTCCGGCAGAAGACTTGATTTGGCAAGATCCAATCCCAACTGTAGATTATACTTTGAGTGAGGAAGAAATTGCTGAGTTAAAACAAATCCTTCTTAATTCAGGATTAACTTCATCCGAACTGATCAACACTGCATGGGATTCAGCAAGAACCTACAGAGGATCCGATTATCGTGGAGGTGCAAATGGTGCTAGAATTAGGTTAGAGCCACAAAGAAATTGGGTAGCTAACGAACCGGACAGACTTCAAAAAGTTTTAACTAAGTTGGAAGAAATTCAGGCAGGACTTTCCAAGAAAGTTTCCATCGCTGATTTAATCGTTCTTGGCGGTTCTGCAGCAGTTGAAAAAGCTGCACATGATGCAGGCGTGCAAATTACTGTGCCTTTTGCCCCAGGAAGAGGAGATGCCTTACAAGAACAAACTGATATTGAATCCTTCCAGTATCTTGAGCCACTATATGATGGTTTTAGAAACTTCACCAAAGCAGATTATTCTGTAAAAGCTGAAGAATTATTACTTGACAGAGCACAGTTGATGGGTCTTACAGCACCGGAAATGACTGTTCTGATTGGTGGAATGAGAGTTTTAGGAACCAACTATGGCGGTGCAAAACACGGAGTTTTCACCGATCGTGAAGGGGTACTTACCAACGATTTCTTCGTGAATCTTACAGATATGGGCAACCGATGGATTCCTTCTGGCGCAAATCAGTACAATATTGTTGACAGAAAATCAGGAAGTGTTAAGTGGACGGCGACAAGAGTAGATTTGGTTTTCGGATCTAATTCAATCCTTAGATCGTATGCGGAAGTTTATGCGCAGGACGACAACAAAGAAAAGTTCGTAAAAGATTTCGTGAAAGCTTGGACGAAAGTAATGAATGCCGATCGTTATGATTTGCAATAATTAAAAATGAATAAAATAAAACCCTTCCAAATCTGGAAGGGTTTTTTGTTTATAAATAGATGCTAATAATTATTTAGCAGCAACGATATTCAGTTCAAGATCAACTTCCTGAGAAATCATCCAGTCTTTTGGATCTCCCTCAGTACCGTAAGCTAATCCCCAATCTTGTCGGTTGATGGTAAATTTAGATAAAACATTTACATTGCTTTCAGTTACATCTACTTTTGCAGGGAAAGTAACGTTAACCGTTTTGTCTTTAATCGTAAGGTTACCGCTGATTAATTTGTTAGCACCTTCAACTTTGCTCTCAGTACCTGCGGCTAAATCTTCAACCTTAGTAATATCAAATTTTACGTTTGGATACTTTGCAACATCGAAAAAGTCGGCACTCTTCAAGTGACCATCAAGATCTGCAGAAGTTTTACCATCATTCATTGTTGGATCAACCGCTTCCGGACTAGTTGTTAAAGTATTGATATCAGAAACTAAACTCCCTGAAATAAGATTTCCGTTTTCAACGGAGAAAGTACCTGTAGTTTTTGTAGTTCCGAATCTTGGGTTTAAGCCTCCTTTATGGTAAGCTGTCCAGTTTACAACGCTGCTGTCGGTGTTTACAGTGTAAGTTTCACCGGCAGTTTCTGCTACAGCCTGTTCTGTTGCAACTGTTGCAGTGTCGGTTTTAGATTCTTTACAAGATGCGGCAAACATCAATACTGATAATGCCAAAATTGATAAGTTTTTCATATGTCTTAAGGTTTATTATTTATCGGGTGCAAAACTAGTTTACACCGCAATAAACTACATTGACCTATGTTAAGAAATGATTAGTGGGTCGTAGTGGGGTTTACTTGCTCTTTCCATTCTTTCATTCCGCCGGAATAATTTTTTACATTATGGATGCCATGCTTTCTTAGAACAGAATAGGCAGTAGAAGAGCGATCGCCCGCCTGGCAATGAATAACAATTTGCTTATTCTGATCTAGTTTCTCCAAATTTTGCGGAAGCGTACCTACAAAATTATGATCAGCGCCTTCTACATGAGCGTTGTCGTATTCGGATTTTCCTCTAACATCAATAATCTGAACATCCTCTTTGCCAATATAAGTTTTGAATTCTTCAATATCGATTACATCAGCAGTTTGAAGTTCAATATTCGGGATGTTGACATCGGTGATGAAGCCGGCAATACGATCAAGTCCGATTCGCATTAGTTTGCGCGTAACTTCTTCTTTGTTTTCTTCGGAAGCAACAACAACAAAATCTTCGTCATAATTTAGTAGCCAACCCGCCCAAGTAGCTAATGCATTGTTATTCTGGATGTTTAAACTTCCAGGAATAAAGCCTTTAGCAAATTCTACTTTATTTCGAGTGTCAATAACCGTAACACCTTGCTCATATTTCGATAAAAATTCTTCTGCCGATAGAGTAGGATGGTTAGGAACTTCCGTAAGCAATGGACGATCAATTTTATTGAGTTTTTTCATCATTGCAAAATATTTAGGAGGCTCTGGTTGTCCTTCAAGCAGATATTTTACAAAACCTTCTTCATTGTCTTCGTAACTGAATGCCCAGTTTCTTATTTTTTCATAACCAACGGTAGAACTTGGTACTGCTCCAAGAGCTTTTCCACACGCAGAGCCCGCACCGTGACCTGGCCAAACCTGCAAATGACTTGGGAGTTGTGAAAATTCGCTAATCGATTTGTACATATCATGAGCACCCTTCTCTTGGGTGCCGGCAAGCCCCGCTGCTTTTTCCAAAAGATCTGGTCGGCCGATATCGCCCACAAATACAAAATCTCCTGTGAAAATCATCACCGGCTCCTGTGATGCTGGTTTATCGGTCAATAGAAAGCTTATACTTTCTGGCGTATGACCGGGTGTATGAAGAACTTCAAAGGTTAAGTTTCCTACTTGGATTTTGTCTCCGTGTTTTAAACCTTCATGCTCAAATTCGTACTGCCAATCGCTTCCTCCTTCATCTGAAAGATACATTTTTGCGCCAGTTAGCGCAGCCAATTCGCGAGTGCCGGAAAGAAAGTCGGCATGGATATGTGTTTCTGTAAGGTGCGTGATGCGAAGATTATTTTGTTTTGCAATTTCCAGATAGGTGTCTACATCTCTTTTTGCGTCGATAACCAACGATTCGCCAGTCGCCTGACATCCGATTAAGTAGCTTCCCTGAGCCAAACTTTTATCGTAAATGTGCTTGAAAAACATATTATATTATTTTAAGATTAAACTATTTTAAGAGTACTTGTACTCATTTAACAGTGCAAAAGTAATGATGTTAGATTGGACAGACCGTAACATAGGTTACTTAAGTAAGATTTTTGTCAAAAATTTACTGAAATTCTTCGAAAGGAATTTTCAACTGTACTGAAATTTGCTTCTTTTCCTGCGTGTTGAGATTAGAAAGCGATAGACCAAGCAATCTTACTGGTTTATCAAAAGGGCGAAGTTGCCAAAGATTTTTTGCAGTCTCAAAAAAATCCTTCGAATCTTTGAAATACGCTTCCTGAGTTGTACTTCGGGTGTATTGTGTGAAATCTTTATACTTGATTTTTAACGTAAGCGACTTTCCTTGAATCTTTTTTTTCTCCAAACGATTTTCCAGATCCTCGCTGATTAATTTCAACTGTGCAAAAACCGCTTCTTCATCCAGAAGATTTTCCCAGAAAGTTTCTTCGACGCCGACGCTTTTCTGTATCCGATGAGGTTTTACTTCACTTCGATGAATGCCTCGTACCACATTGTAATAGTAATTTCCCGACTTCCCGAAAAGTTGTATGAGTTCTTCCAGAGATTTTTTCTTTAAATCCGAACCTCTGAAGATGTGCATTTCATGCATTCGATTGGCTGTGACTTTACCGATCCCATAAAATTTTTCGATCGGAAGTTCTTCCATAAATTGCAGAATCTGGCTGGGATGAATGGTCTTTTGTCCGTTTGGCTTATTATAGTCAGAGGCTACTTTTGCCAAAAATTTATTAATTGAAATTCCGGCAGATGCCGTAAGTCCGGTCTCTTCGAAAATACGCTTCCGGATTTCCCTTGCGATATCGTTGGCCGATTCAATTCCTTTTTTATTCTCTGTAACATCAAGGTACGCCTCATCCAAGGAAAGAGGCTCAACCAAATCTGTATACTCGTAGAATATCTTTCTAATTTGCTGTGAGATTTCCTTATATCGCTGAAATCTTGGCTTCACCACGATAAGTTGTGGACACTTTTCTAATGCCATCCGACCAGGCATGGCAGATCGGACGCCATATTTTCTTGCCTCATAACTTGCAGCCGCTACAACGCCATACTGACCACCGCCCACGGCAATAGGTTTTCCTCGAAGTTCCGGATTATCGTGTTGTTCCACAGACGCATAAAAAGCGTCCATATCAACGTGGATAATTTTGCGTTGCGGAATCATTTCGCAAAATTATTAAAATCAGTCGACCAAAGAAGAGGGGAAATTAGCGCTTGCTTTCAACGAAATTTAGGATGGTGTGGTCAAACTCTTCTTTGCGGTCTATATTGACATTAATGGGCCAATAATAAACAAGTTCGCGGAGGTAGTCGAAGGTTTTTAGGCGAACATAATCTTTTTCAGTAGTAAGAATAAGTTTGTATTCTCCCAGCTTTTTATATTCAGCCAAAATATTTTTAATATCCTGATCGGTAAAGTTATGATGGTCTTTAAATTTAAGATGTTTAACTTTTTGAGAAAATCTCGAAAGATGTTTAATTAAAGGTTTCGGATTAGCAATTCCTGTTACCAGAAGAATATCATAATATGCTAGATTATTGTCCGGTAAAAGTTTGTCCTTGCTGTAAACATTTTCATCATAACCAATACTTGAAAAGAAGACCTTCTGATAATGTTGTGGCTTAATTCGGCTGATGTAATATTGCTTTTTTTCTTCCGTTAAATCCTCAGGACATTTGGATACCATGATAATTTGAGCCCGGGATGCACCACCACGGCTCTCTCTTAAGTCTCCCGCAGGAAGTAGCGAATCTTTAAAATATGGATCGTTATAATCCGTCATTAGGATATTGAATCCTGGTTTTATCTTGCGATGCTGGTATGCGTCATCCAAAAGAAGGACATCAAGATCCATATCTTCTATCATTTTTTTTGCTCCCGGTACACGTTCTTCGGAAACTCCAATGACGAAACGGTTTTTGAAACGTTCAAAAAGCTGCATGGCCTCGTCACCTACTGTTTTATAGTTGCTGTCATAATTGGTAATGCCGTATCCTTTTGTGAGTCGTCCATAACCTCGTGAAAGAACTCCGGTTCGGTAATGTTTGGAGAGTAAATCAGCCAAATACATGACCATAGGAGATTTTCCGCTTCCGCCAACGGAAAGATTGCCTACATTGATTATAGGCGTTTTAAATTTTTTCGAGCTAAAAATTCCCCAGTCATACATTCTATTACGCACTGCAGTAACCAAATGATAACCGATGGAAAAAGGGTAGAGGTACCATCTTTTCATACCCGGCAAAAATAAGGTTTTCTGCTCTCAAAATAAAAACGAAGTTGTTGTTTTACGTTTTAATATTCTTCGCACAAAAAGCTCATCACAATATGAATTGATTTCTCTTCTCTGATGGGCAATTTCTGACAAATTGTTATAAATTTGCTTTCATACAAAAAACCCATGAAAAAGAAAAACGTCGCCGTGGTAATGGGCGGTTATTCGGATGAATATAAAGTTTCATTAAAGAGCGGACAGTTAATATTTGATTCGCTCGACCGTGAAATTTATAATGTTTACAAAGTCGTTATTTTAAAAGATGAGTGGTACTTTCTTGATGACCACGAAGTGAAACATCCTATTAACAAAGCTGATTTTTCCGTTCGTCTTGACAGTGGATTTACCGTGAAATTTGATGTTTGTTTTAATATCATTCACGGTCGTCCGGGAGAAAATGGCGAATTACAGGCGTATTGGGACATTATCGGACAGAAGTATACCGGCTGCAATTTCTATCAAAGTTCTTTGACGTTCAACAAAAAAGATACTTTGGCGGTTCTTTCAAAATATGGTATTCCGTCTGCGAAAAGTATTTACGTTAAAAAAGGTGACTCAATTATTGCGGAAGAGGTTATTAAGGAGTTGGGGCTCCCACTTTTTGTAAAACCAAATGAATCTGGATCCTCACTGGGTATTTCAAAAGTAAAAGAAGTTTCGGAATTTCAAAAAGCGTTGGATTTTGCCTTTGCAGAAGATGAAGAAGTTCTCATCGAAAGTTTCTTAAACGGGATGGAAGTTTCCGTGGGAGTTGTAGATATTAATGGAAAAACCGTGGTATTAGGGATCACTGAGATTGTGCCGCATAAAGAATTCTTTGATTATGAAGCCAAGTATGAAGGTGCTTCGGAAGAAATTACGCCGGCAAGGATCGATGAAGAAACCCGCTTGAAAGTTGAAGAAATTGCAAAAAAAGCCTACCAATCTTTGGGTATGAGCGGATTTTCGCGCAGCGAATTCATCATAATGGATGGCATTCCCTATATGTTGGAAATGAATACCAATCCGGGTTTTTCACCGGCTTCTATTTTACCTCAGCAAGCCAAAATTTATGGTATTTCCATTAAGGATCTTTGCGGTCATGAAGTAGAAAAAGCACTGAAAAAATAATCATTAAATTGCATTAAATTCTCCCATTAAAAGTTGGAGAACTAATTAAACCGGGATTTCAACTGAAATTCCATGTAAATAAGCCAACCATGAGAATTGCCGTTTTTCCAGGATCGTTTGATCCGATAACCCTTGGGCATTACGACATAGTAAAAAGAGCAAGTCCGCTATTTGATAAAATTATCATCGCTATCGGACAGAATTCACAAAAGAAATATATGTTTTCGCTAGAGCAGCGAATGGATTTTATTAAAAAGACCTTTGCGGAATACCAAAATGTCGAAGTTGATCATTTTGAGGGTCTTACTATTGATTATTGCCACAGTCGAAATGTTAATTTTATATTGAGAGGTTTAAGAAACCCGGCAGATTTCGAGTTTGAAAAAGCCATCGCCCAAACCAACCGAGAATTAACAAGGGAAAATATGATTGAAACGATTTTTCTTCTTACTTCGGCTGGGAAATCTTTCATCAGTAGTAGTATCGTAAGAGAAATTATCAGTTTTGGAGGTAATTACGAACTGATGGTTCCGGAAGCTGTTCGTGTGAATAAATAAAACTTAACGGCGTGCACGAAAATCTAAATCTCATCATAGAACTTTTGGGAACCGTTGCTTTTGCAATGTCGGGTAGTTTTGCCGCGATGCAAAAGCGGCTTGATCCATTTGGGGTGCTCATTATTGCTTTTATTACCTCGGTTGGCGGAGGTACAGTGCGGGATTTATTGCTGGATGTTCCGGTTTTCTGGATGCGCGATTTAGTGATGTGCAGCGTTATTTTTATCACCTGTATTTTCACTATGATTTTCAAATCCCTCGAGAAAAAGTTTCAGGTAACGCTATTCATTTTTGATAGTTTTGGTCTGGGGTTGTTTACAATCGTGGGAATACAGAAAGGGCTTAGCGCTGACCTGCATCCCCTCATATGCCTAACGCTAGGTACAATAACCGGCTGTTTTGGCGGTATTATTCGTGATATTTTACTGAATCGAATTCCGCTAATATTCAGAAAGGAAATTTATGCGACCGCATGTATTGTTGGTGGAAGTGCGTTTTTGTTATTCGTTAATTACAGTCGACTTTCTTATACATTTGTACAAATTTTTACCATTTTACTTATCGTCGCGATCCGGACTTTAGCGGTGAAGTATCATTGGCAAATGCCTAAGTTTTATGGTGCGGAACAGAATTCAGAAATGTAAAACAAAAAAACCTGCAATTTGCAGGTTTTTATATTTTTAGAATGATCGACCTCGTTGGCGCATATTCGGGTTGTGCATATGTTTCTGCATGGATGGCATTTTTAGCTGATCTTTCATCATTTTGATTTGATCGGTCATCATGCCGGCAGTATCTAATCTTTTAGCTTCTTCCAAGAGTTTTATCGCTTCCTGTCTTCTTCCTTTCTGCATAGCTCCAGCGGCGATATTAAGTGTTGCCATGGCACGGTCGTGTTTCATATTTAAACCGTACTCTAAAGCTTTTTTCATGAAAGGTTCAACTTTATGAGGCTGTTCCTGTGCTAAGGTTAAACCTTGTAAATAATGAAAGTATCCATATTGGGAACGGTGAAGCTGAGATTCGAAGTTGGTAATTTTGGATAACCAGTTGGCTGCTTTCTCCATGTTCTGCTTACGTAAAAACCAGAAAGCTAAAAGGATATATTCGTTTTTAAAGAATAATAAAACAGGGATTGCGGATAGGATTACAAGAACGATTCCCCAACCAATATTTCGGTTCATCATCAAATAAACTCCGGCAGCAATCATTATTGCGGTAATTACAAACTTGATGTATTTATTCATGTTCAATTTTTAGAAGTGCAAAGATAGATTTCAGAACTAACAATTCAAAGTAAAAGATGATTCAGCGTTTCAATCCTGATTTCTTTCCCAGGTTTGAAAGCAAAAATCGTATTCGTGTTTTTCATCTTTTTCGAAACACATTTCGTCAGTTTTGGTCCAAGTTTTAGGGTCTATTTCTGGAAAGTAAACTTCAGCTTTTAATTCCGCTTTCACCACAGTAGCTTCAATTTTGTCTGCAAGGTCAATGGTTTGTTTATAGATTTCACCACCCCCGATCACAAAAACATTTTCGTCGATTTTCTTAGCAAACTTTAAAGCTTCTTTGATGCTTCCAACGATCAAAACGCCTTCCTGAAACCAGTCATTCTTTCGGGAAATTACAATATTTGTTCTCCCCGGCAGAGGTTTTCCTATACTTTCAAAAGTCTTTCGACCCATAACAACCGGATGTCCGCTGGTGACTTCTTTAAAATGTTTTAAATCCTTCGGAAGATGCCATAGTAACTGGTTATCAGCTCCTATTTCATTTCGAAGTCCCATCGCGACCACTAACGTTATCATTTTATTTAAATTTTCACAAAATTAGCACTTAAATTGTATATTTGGGTAACTGAATAATAAACAAAAAAATATAAACTATGAGAAATAGAGGATGTATGAGTGCTGGTACTATTGGAATCGCACTTCTCGTTATCGTATTAATTCTTTTCTTTTGGGGTAAAAATGGCTACAATACCTTCACCACTAAAGAACAAAACGTAAACACCAAATGGTCTAATGTAGAGACAGTTTATCAAAAACGTGCAAACCTGATCCCTAATCTGGAAAGAACGGTAAAAAGCTATTCGCAGTTTGAACAAGAAACGTTAACGAATGTTGTGGAAGCGAGATCCAAAGCAACTTCAATTAATATCGATCCTACCAATATGACTGAGGCAGACTTGGCAAGATTCCAAGAAGCGCAAGGTGAATTGAGTGGTGCACTAAGCCGTTTGATGGCAGTTGTTGAAAGTTACCCAAATCTTAAAGCAGATCAGCAATACCTTAATTTCCAGAGAGAATATACTGCTATTGAAAACAGTATCCGAAGCGAAACCGTATATTTTAATGAGGCTGCGCAGGATTATAACACCACCATCAAGACCTTCCCGAATAACATTTTGGCGAACTTTACAAACTTCAAAGAAAAACCATATTTCAAAGCAGCTGCAGGTGCTGAAAAAGCTCCGGAAGTATTCACGAATTAATGAGTAATTTCCTAACAGAACAACAGATGGCTTCCCTTGTGGAAGCCATTAAAACAGCCGAAGATCATTCGACTGGAGAGATTCGCGTGCATATTGATTCGAACTCGGAAGGCAACAATGCCGAGATTGCATTTGGCGTATTCAAATCTTTATGTCAAAATCAGACTGCAGAAAAAAATGCAGTCTTATTCCATATTAATTTTGAACAGCATTACCTTACCATTATTGGTGATGAAGGGATACATGCTAAAGTTCATCAACATTTCTGGGATAAAACGCATGATCAAATTACTTCGGAGTTCGCCAAGGGAAACTACTTCGAAGGACTTAAAAATGCCATTCTCGAAACCGGTCAAGAACTCAAAAAACATTTCCCGATATCGGGAGAAAACCGCAACGAACTGCCTAATGAGATTACCTTCTCTTCATAAACTTCTTGTTTTTCTATTTTTAAGCATTTCTTTTATAGGATTTGCTCAACTGGTACCGCCCAAACCTGCGGTGCTTTATCCAATTTATGACGAGGTAGATTTGCTTACCGCTCAAGAAGAGGATTTGCTCAACAAAAAATTAATCAGCTTTGCTGACTCTACTTCTACTGAAATATCAGTCATTATCATTCCTACGACAAAAGGTGAGGATATTAACTACCTCGCAACAATGTATGGTGAGAAATGGCAGATTGGAGAGAAAGAGCAGGATAACGGGATTGTATTTATGATTGCTGTTGAGGATCGTAAGTTTTCAATTCAGCAGGGACGTGGGGTCGAACGTTATTTAACGGCATCTGTGGCCGGACAAATCCTGGACTATATTGTTACGCCCAAATTCCGACAAGGAAAGTATTACGATGGGATAAATGGTGGAACAACGGCGCTTATGGAAGCGGTTGAAGGTAAGTTTAAACCCATTGCAAAAGAAAAATCTGGAGGTGGGACGAGCGTTTCCAGAATACTGCTTGTTGCCTTCTTCGTCATTATTATCTTAAGTATCATGTTCGGAAATAAAGGTGGAGGAAGAGGCGGTCGATATGATGACGATGTTATATTGTCCAGACGAGGCAGAAGAACCTATCCAGGCGGCTTCTTCCCATTCCCTGGAAGCTTCGGTGGCGGTGGCTTTGGCGGCGGAGGCTCTGGCGGCGGATTTGGTGGCTTCGGCGGTGGCGGAAGTTTTGGAGGCGGCGGTGCTTCTGGCGGCTGGTAAATTTGATTCTTTAGATAACAGATAAAAAAAGCGGTTATAACAACCGCTTTTATTTTTTTATTGAATAGATATCCGACCTCCGCTGTTCGAATCTTGTGAAATGACGTTTAACCTGCCTTTCTGGATAACTTTGATGCTTCCAGAAGAACTTGCCTTAGCGCTAAGTTTTTCACTAACTGCAATATTTACTCTACCACTACTAGAAGCGCTGATTTCTGCATTTTTCGCAATTACATTTTCTGCTAGAATAGCGCCTGATGACGCTACATCAAGTTCAGCATCACTAGCTTTTCCTTCCATTTTTATTTTCCCTGATGAAGTAGCTTCAGCATTCAGATTTACTGCCCAAACTTTACCACTGAAACTTCCGCTACTCGATACCTCTATGTCCAAGTCATTAGCTTCTAAATTGCCGCTTATACCTGCGGAACTCGATACTTCGACTTCAGTTTTATCTTGCGTAAACCGATCTTTAACCTCGATTTTTGCAGAAGAAGTCGCCTCTAGTTTTGTGAAATCTTTAGTGAAGATTTTGGCTGACACTTTATGAGCCGATAACTGCAATCCGGGTTTAAAATGAATTAGTAAACGGCCATTGTTGTTGTCTACCAAAATGTCATCCATGATGTCATCCGGCGCGCTGATAATTACTTTCTCCGTGTCAGATTTTATCACTTCTGCCGAAATGGATTGTACCACCTTTATTTCATCAAAACTAATCATATGTTCTTTGGAGATTATTTCACCGTTGCCAACATTCGGGACAAGATTTGTTGGTAATACGTCTTCACTTTTAATGTTGCATGACAGTAAAATCGAGGCTGCGAAAGATAATAGTACAAATGGTTTCATGGTTTTAGTTTTTGTTAAAATTAATATCTTTACGTTAAATAACAATTCAACAATGAAAAATATTACATCAGTATTATTAATTTCCTCGTTGGCAATTAATTCGGCGTGTACTACTATGACAACAACTGATTCTACTCCCACTGAAATTCCAGCACCGGATGCCAGTCTTGCGAACAATCCTTTTATGGTAAAAAGCAAATTGCAGTATCAGGCTCCTGAATTCGATAAGATTAAAGATGAACATTTTAAACCGGCATTTGACTACGGAATGAAGGTGCAGTTAGCTGAAATAGAAAATATCGCTAACGGTAAAGAAACTCCAACTTTCGAGAATACCATTTTGGCGTTAGAAAATAGTGGTGAGGTTTTGAAAAGAGCACGAATAGTTTTCTCTAATCTTTCAGGTTCTAATACCAATCCTCAACTTAAAAAGTTAAATGAAGAATATGCGCCGGCTTTTGCGAGTTTAAATGATAAGATTTATTTGAATGACAAACTTTATCAAAGAATTAAATCGATCGATACTTCTAATTTAGGTGCTGAAGAAAAAAGGCTCATTGAAGTTTATAAAATTTCTTTTGAAAAGTCGGGTGCAAATCTATCCCCTGAAAGCAAAGAGAAGTTGAAAAAAATTAATGAAGAACTTGCGACTCTTTCTACGCAATTTTCCAATAAGCTGTTGGATGCACGAAAGAACGGAGCGGTATTGATAACGAATGTGAAAGAACTTGATGGTTTAACTCCGGATGAAATTGCTGCAGCAGCCAATGATGCGAAAGAGGCCGGACATGATGGTAAATATCTTCTAACTTTGCTAAATACTACCCAACAACCTCTTCTTCAAAATCTTAAAAACAGAGCGACTCGAGAAAAACTTTTTAAAGCTTCGTGGTATCGCGCTGAAAAAGGCAATGAAGATGACACGCGAGAAATCCTAGAAAAAGAAGCCAGACTTCGTCTACAAAAAGCGCAGCTTTCGGGAAAAAGATCTTTTGCCGAATGGAAATTGCAAGATCAAATGGCGAAAGATCCAAAGAACGCTATGGATTTACTGGCTCAACTAGCCAAACCAGCGGTAGCCCAGGCAAAGAAGGAAGCTGATGAAATTCAGGCTTTAATAGATCAGCAAAAAGGCGGATTCAAATTAGAACCTTGGGACTGGAACTTCTATGCAGAGCAAGTGAGAAAAGCTAAATATGACCTTGATGAAAGTTTAATTAAACCTTATTTCGAAGTTACAACGGTACTCGAAAAAGGAGTTTTCTTTGCTGCTGAAAAATTTTACGGAATAACGTTCAAAAAAAGAACGGATCTTCCTGTTTATCATCCTGATGTTGTTACTTATGAAGTTTTCGATAAAGATGGTCAATCAATGGCTCTTTATTATCTTGATTTCTATACCAGAAGCAACAAAAATGGAGGTGCGTGGATGAGTAATTTCGTGCCACAATCTCATTTGCTTGGCCAAAAACCGGTAATTGTGAATGTTTTCAACTATCAGAAGCCGGCGCAAGGTAAGCCATCACTAATTTCTTACGATGATGTTACCACCATGTTCCATGAATTTGGACATACCCTTCACGGGTTGTTTGCTGACCAAAAATATACCTCCATTTCCGGAACAGCTACTCCAAGAGATTTCGTGGAGTTTCCTTCTCAGATTAATGAATTTTTTGCTTTGGAGCCAGATGTTCTAAAGAATTATGCATTGCACTATCAAACCAAGCAGCCAATGCCTCAAAGTTTGGTGGATAAAATTAAAAAGGCGGCAACATTTAATCAAGGTTATGCAACGACAGAACTGGTTTCAGCAGCAAGTATTGACATGAGTTGGCACTCTGTAACCGATGAGTCACAACTGAAGCCGACACTCGAGTTTGAAAAAGAAGCCTTAGCTAAATATGGCTTCACATTAAGTGCCGTGCCTCCAAGGTATCATTCTCCCTATTTTTCTCACATTTGGGGCGGTGGTTATTCCGCAGGATATTACGCATATATGTGGAGTGATTTGCTTAACGCAGATGCCATTGACTGGATTAGAAGTAATGGCGGACTTACAAGAGCTAATGGAGATCGTTTTAGAAAGTATATTCTTTCCGTTGGAAATTCTGTTGATCTAAACCAAGCGTACAGAGATTTTACGGGAAGGAATCCGGATATCAAACCACTCTTGAAAAGCAAAGGATTTATTGCTCAATAAAGGACTTTCAAATATTAATAAACCGCAGAGATGCGGTTTTTCTTTTTAATATGCATGCCTAAATACTCTTACTCACTGCTAAAAAATCCCTATTTTTGTGGAAAATAACAGAAATGCCGAAAATATCTCAGCGGGCACAAGAAATGCCGGCTTCACCAGTTCGAAAGCTTGTTCCTTATGCTTTACTTGCCAAACAAAATGGCGTAAAAGTATATCATCTCAATATTGGGCAACCTGATATTGAAACTCCGGAAACAGCTTTGAATGCTATAAAAAATATTGACTTAAAAGTCCTTGAATATGCTCTTTCTGAAGGAAATATTGAATACAGAGAGGCTTTAAAAACATATTATCACTCTTTAGGATTTACCGATCTTACTCCAAATAACTTTATTGTAACCAACGGTGGTTCTGAAGCTTTAAATTTTGCAATTTCTACACTTTGTGATGATGGGGACGAAGTCATCATCCCGGAGCCTTACTATGCGAATTATAATGGTTTCACTAATACTTTTAATGTAAAAGTTGTTGCGGTACCATCCACAATAGAAACTGGGTTTGCTCTGCCTGCGGTGGAAGAATTTGAGAAAAAAATTACTCCTAAAACCAGAGCAATCTTAATTTGTAATCCGGGGAATCCTACAGGATATCTCTATACAAGAGAAGAGTTGAAACAGTTAGCAGATATCGCCCTAAAACATGATATTACCATTATTTCAGATGAAGTTTACCGCGAATATGTGTATGACGGGTATCAGCAGACTTCGATGTTGGCATTTCCTGAACTTGCCGAACATTGTATCGTAATTGATTCTGAATCTAAACGTTATTCGATGTGTGGCGTTCGTATAGGATGCTTGGTAACACGATCTAAGAAGATTCATGGTGCTGCGATGCTTTTCGCTCAGGCGAGACTTAGTCCGGTATTATTAGGTCAAATTGCAGCGTCTGCGGCACATCAAAATGATTCGGCTTATATCCAAAAAGTGCGCGAAGAATACACCAACCGTAGAAATCTTTTGGTGGATCTGCTCAATGCAATTCCGGGCGTAATTTGTCCAAAACCAAAAGGTGCTTTCTACTGTGTGGCTGAACTGCCTGTGGACGATTCTGAAAAATTTGCGCAGTGGCTGTTGGAAGTTTATTCGCACAACAATGAAACAATTATGGTGGCACCGGCGGGAGGTTTTTACAGTGATCCCGAGCTTGGGAAAAAACAAGTTCGTATAGCTTATGTATTAAATGAACAAGATTTAAAAAGAAGTGTGGAATTACTAAATGATGCCTTGATTAAATATAAAGCAGAATTCAATCTCTAAACATATTCATTTTTTTAAAGAATGACCATTCAGGAAAACATTTCGTTACGATCATATAACACTTTCGGAGTAGCGGTTAATGCCAAGTATTTCACTGAAGTTACGACGATAGAGGAACTGCTGCTAACGTTAGATTATGCTTTTAAAAACACTCTTGCAACCCTGTTTCTAGGCGGGGGAAGTAATATTCTCTTCACTAAAGATTTTGAAGGCTTAGTGATTCGGTTAAACTTCAAAGGGATTTCCTCTGAAAGAATAAATAACGATGAGGTTCTCGTTACTGCGCAAGCGGGTGAAAACTGGCATCAGTTTATTCTGTTTTGTTTAGAAAATAATTTTGGGGGTTTAGAAAACTTGTCTTTAATACCTGGAAATGTTGGTACTTCTCCAATGCAGAATATTGGAGCGTATGGCGTTGAAATTAAAGATGTTTTTCATCAATGTAAAGTACTTAATCTCGAAACTTTGTCGGTTGAGACATTTGATACGGAGCGATGTGCTTTCGGTTATCGAGAGTCTTATTTTAAAAGAGAAGGCAAAGGAAAGTATATGATTTTGGAGGTAACTTTCAGACTTACTACCCGCAACCACATGATTAAAACAGAGTATGGTGCTATTAAAGATGAGTTGAATAATATGGGGGTAACATATCCCACTATTCAGCAGGTTTCCCAAGCGGTTATCAATATTCGTCAAAGTAAACTGCCCGACCCTAAAATTACAGGAAACGCTGGAAGCTTTTTTAAAAATCCATCGGTTTCACGAGAGCAATTCGAAAGATTAAAGGTGAATTTTGAAGGGGTTCCCGGATATCCCAATGATGGCTTGGTAAAAGTTCCTGCAGGTTGGCTGATCGAAAAAGCCGGTTGGAAAGGAAAACAGATTGGTAATGTTGCATGTCACAGACAACAGGCTCTAGTTATCATTAATGCGACCGGGGATGCGACCGGGGATGAAATTTATAAGTTTTCAGATAAAATTATTACTTCCGTAAAAGATCAGTTTAATATCGAACTGGAGCGCGAAGTAAACATTGTTTAGTAACATCCAGTGCAGGATTGTAAGGAAATTAGAAAGATTTAAGAAATAAATATTTGTCTATCTGAAATTTTCTTTGTTATTTTGCACTCTCAAATATTTAGTAGTAAAAAAGAACATCGAGATATGCCAAGAATTTGCCAAATAACAGGAAAGCGTGCTATGGTTGGAAACAACGTTTCTCACGCAAATAACAAAACGAAGCGTCGTTTTGAAATTAATTTATTGGAGAAGAAGTTTTACCTTCCAGAGCAGGAAAAATCTGTAACTTTAAAAGTTTCTGCACACGGATTGAGAGTTATCAATAAAATTGGTATCGAAGAAGCGATTGAAAGAGCAGCAAGAAACGGATATATTAAAAATAACAAGTAATGGCTAAAAAAGGTAACAGAGTACAGGTGATTCTTGAGTGCACAGAGCACAAAGAAACCGGTGTAGCAGGAATGTCAAGATACATTACGACTAAAAATAAAAAGAACACTACGGAAAGATTGGAGCTTAAAAAATTCAATCCGGTTCTTAAGAAATACACCCTACACAAAGAAATCAAGTAATTTTTTAAACAAATAAAAAATGGCAAAGAAAGTAGTAGCAACGCTTCAGGGTGGTGCAGGTTCTAAGAAAATGACCAAAGTTGTGAAAATGGTAAAGTCTCCTAAATCAGGTGCTTACGTTTTCGATGAGAAAGTAATGAATGCTGATGAAGTGGATGCTTATTTGAAAAAATAAGAAACACTCATAAGTAAGCTTATGATATTAAAACTATCCAAAAATTGGGTAGTTTTTTTGTTATATTTGCGTTAATAACAAGTTATATAAAGCCGTAGTAACAAAGATGAGTTGGTTTAAAAAGATTTTTAAAAAAGAAGAAAAAGAAACTCTAGATAAAGGCTTGGAAAAATCAAGTCAAGGTTTTTTTGAGAAAATATCCAAGGCAGTTGTTGGAAAATCGAAAGTTGATGAAGAAGTTCTAGATGATCTAGAGGAAGTTCTTATCGCTTCGGACGTTGGAGCTTCTACAACCATTAAAATCATCCAGAGAATTGAAGAAAGAGTAGCTCGTGATAAATTTGTTAATACCGAAGAACTCGACCGCATTTTACGAGAAGAAATTTCTGGTTTGCTTTTAGAAAATCCACATGCAGCTACGGGTAATATCGACGAGTCGAAGAGACCATACGTAATTATGGTGGTTGGCGTTAATGGTGTGGGTAAAACTACTACCATTGGAAAACTTGCCCATCAATTTAAATCTGAAGGGAAAAAGGTTGTTTTAGGTGCTGCGGACACTTTCCGTGCTGCAGCAGTTGATCAGCTGGTGATTTGGAGCGAAAGGGTTGGGGTGCCAATCGTAAAACAGGGAATGGGTTCTGATCCAGCTTCTGTAGCATTCGATACAGTACAGAGTGCCGTAGCAAATAATGCCGATGTTGTAATTATTGATACCGCAGGTAGACTTCATAATAAAGTCAATCTCATGAATGAGCTTACTAAGATTAAGAGAGTGATGCAAAAAGTTATTCCTGATGCTCCACACGAAATACTTTTAGTACTAGATGGTTCTACAGGCCAGAACGCATTTGAACAGGCAAAACAGTTTACCGCTGCAACTGAAGTTAATGCTTTGGCTATTACGAAGTTAGATGGTACTGCTAAGGGTGGCGTTGTAATTGGTATATCAGATCAGTTCCAAATTCCGGTCAAATATATCGGGGTCGGCGAGAAAATAAATGACCTTCAATTATTTAATGGAACAGAATTTGTTGATTCATTTTTCAGAAAGCGTTAATAGATAATATTAATAACTTTCCCAAACATTGAAAAACCTAATCACAAATTATTAACATTAAAATTTTAAAACTATGGGTATTTTAACTTGGATCATTTTTGGTCTTATCGCCGGTGCAATCGCTAAATTAATTATGCCAGGAAACCAAGGAATGGGTTGGCTAATGACAATCATTCTAGGTATTGTTGGTGCATTCGTAGGAGGATGGATCGGAAGTATGCTAGGATGGGGAACAGTTGATGAATTCGACATTAAGAGCATGTTCCTTGCAGTATTAGGTGCTTTATTAGTCCTCTGGATCTACGGTATGGCTACACGAAGAGCTTAATAAATCTTACAAAATAAAATCCCGGAAGTTTTGCTTACCGGGATTTTTTATGTTAGAACTTAATTTGAAACGGGGTTTCCATTCTGACACCGCTATTTAGTTTAGGATCTGTAATCTGTTGAAACAACAAATAGTTTTCCTCACTTAATTTGCGTTTCATCAACTTTGTTGCAATTTCATCAGGGTCGATACTTTTAAAGATCTGCTCAAACTGTGATACTTTTTTTGGGTACGACGCCACTTCGTAATCTTTAAGTTTTGCTTTATTTGCTGCAAAGGTAATAGCATTATGCAGTGTTCCCAACTCATCTACTAAACCTATTTGCTTAGCTCTGCTTCCACTCCATACTCTTCCGCCCCCAATTTCATCTACTTCATTAAAATTCATTTTACGGTTTTGTGTTACAAAGTGTACAAACCTTTTATAGGTCATATCCACACTCTTTGTCATCATAGATATGCCACCTGGTGTTATCCCATTAATGGTAGAATATAAATTAGAATTGGCATTAGTAGTTACTGCGTGAGAAGAAATACCATTTCTGTTTGCTAAGTCTTTTGCATACGGGAATAATCCAAAAACCCCGATAGATCCGGTTAATGTATTAGGTTCAGAATAAATTTTATCTGCGGCCATCGCAATATAATAACCTCCGGAGGCAGCATAATCGCCAAAAGAAACAACTAAAGGTTTTTTCCTTTTTAATTGCTGTAATTCAAATAATATTTCGTCTGATGCATTTGCACTTCCACCCGGAGAGTTGATCCGAAGTACTACTGCCTTGACGTCATCATCTTTAGTCAATTTTTTAATTTCCTTCACAAAGTTTTGAGCATAAATTTCTTCGTAGCCTTCGCCGTTATAAATTGCGCCCGATGCATAGAGTACTGCAACTTGATTGTCTTTACCTTCACTCTCCTCTTTGAAAGACTTAATATACTTAGAAAAAGACACCTTAGTAAGCTTATCTTTTTCTTTTAGTTTGAGTCTTGACTTAAGCATATCATCGTACTCTGACTTTTGAATGAGTTTATCAGCAAGCTGATATCTTAAACTTAAATCAGGGATTGTTCCATATAGACTATCGACAATAGTTTTAAACTGCGCATTGTTTATCTTACGGTCATTCGCCATTTTACTGGCATTAGCGTTCCACAGATCATTAAGTAAAACGGTAAGCTGTTCGCGATTTTCATCCGACATCTCATCTAATAAGAAAGGCTCCACTGCAGATTTATATTTTCCGTGTCGGATCACTTGAAGACCAATGCCGAATTTTTCTGCGAAACTTTTCATGTACGTGACCTCTGTAGCCATTCCTTTAAGTTCTATTCCGCCCGCCGGATGTAAGTAATATTGATCTGCTACCGAACCCAAATAGTACGCACCTTGAGAAACGTTGTTTCCATAAGCATACACAAACTTGCCACTTTTTTTAAAGTCCTCAATCGCCTCCCGAATATTATCAAGTTGCGTCATTCCCGCAAAAATACCGTCCGTTTCAATACTGATGCCTTTGATGTTGTCGTCATTCTTTGCTTTACGGATCGCCTCAACCATATCATAGATGAGTACGTTTCTTCCGTTTTCTTCAAAAGCAAAAATATCTTTAATGTCCTCTGAAGGACTATCAATGACATTGGTTTTAAAGTCGAGTGTTAAAATGGAATTTTTAGTTATGGTAGGTTTCCCATTACCACTGAACGTGCTGATGACGAACATTAGCACTAAAAACATAAAAAATAGTCCGCCGATTAGCATGATCGCCACTATATTTGCTAGGACATTTTTTAGGAAACTTTTCATTATATAAATTTAATTTGAGTTATATGTCGCAACAATTGGTGACTTTGTTACTGGGAAGTAATCTCGGAAATTCTGAAGTAAATATAGAAACTGCTATTCGCTATATCAACGAAAGATTAGGAGAAGTGTTAAAGAGGTCTACGATGATGAGAACACTACCAGTGGAATATTCCAGTGATCGTATCTTTTGCAACATGGCGCTCCAGATTAGCACCCGGTTATCACCAATTGCCCTTCTTAAAAAAATTAAACAGATAGAAGAGATGATGGGTCGATTTGAAGACTCTTCGAAAATCGGATATTACACGGACCGCATTATTGATATTGATATTGTATCGTATGGCAACTTACATTTCGAGAGTAAGCGACTTGCCATCCCGCATGCAAAGCATCTATATGAGAGAGAGTTTTCTAGAGTTTTGTTAAAGGAATTAACTATAAGCTCATAATATTGCCTCAAAATTCAGTTAAGAACCTAATTTCAAGCAATATAAATTGTAGTGATTTTTCCTTCAAGAATTATTCATGCATACCTATTTAACATAATTTGGCTAAAATAAATGTTTTCTTGCCTTTTTATTTTCTGATTTAAAAACAAATTAAATTTTTTTTTGTAAAAAATAAGCTTGAAAATAAAACACTTATAAAATTATCTTAAAATTTATAAAGTTTTGGCGCGCGGATTGTATAAGTGTTGAAAATTAATCGAGATGCCTTTATAAATAGCTCGAAAGATTTTTACACGAATTCAAATATAACTTTAAAATAAATAAATTATGAGACTAAATTTAGCAAGTTTTGCGTTAGCTTTGACGCTGCCTGTCGCTGCATTTGCACAGGATTCTATTGCGGTAGCTGAAGTAGGTTACCCTAATACTTACAGTTCAGGTTCGGCGAATGTATCTCCATTCACACAAGAATCTAAAAGATTTAACGACTGGTCAATCTCCATTGGTGCAGGGGTTCCACTTTTACAGCACGCAGATTTAAGATCTATTAAGTCTGGAGATGCAGAAGGTGATAATGTATTCGGTTATTCAGCATATTTAAGTGTTGATAAAGCTATTACACACGCTTTCGGATTGAGTTTGCAATATGACCGTGGTGAAACACGGCAAGGTGCTTTCAACACAAAGAATGATGACGCAGTAGGTGCAGAAATTGCTGGTAGAACGCAATATGATGCAATCTCATTATTGGCAGATGTTAACTTCTCTAATTTATTAAGAAGAGTAGATAACAAATCACCTTACCGTTGGGCACTGCATGGTTATGGAGGTCTAGGTACTATGGGCTTTAGAGCTTACCAAGAAAACGCTGCAGGTCAAAGAATGACTGCTGAAAGAGAAATGTTTGATGCAGGATCATTATTTGCTCAAGCAGGTGCTGGTTTGAAATATAAAATTAGTAAAGCTTTAGATGCACAAGCCCGTGTAATGTATGTTTTCACTACGGACGATGCATTTGATAGCTACAGAAACGCAGGTGGTATCAATACCGATAACTTCTGGAACGCAACTTTAGGTCTTTCCTTTAAGTTAGGTAGCCATGAGTCTCACTTAATGTGGCATGACCCGTTACAAGAAATCTACTACAAGTTAGATGTACTCGCTGAGAAAAATCAAGATATCGAAGTTTGTAAAACTGGCGATGCTGATAACGACGGAGTTTGCGACGATTGGGATAGACAATTAGATACTCCTGCTGGAGCGAGAGTTGACGGAGCTGGTGTAGCTTTAGATACAGATTTAGATGGAGTAATCGACCTGTATGACAAGTGTGTAACTGTGCCAGGTCCAGTTGAAAACAACGGATGTCCAACAGGAACTACCGTTTCAGATAACACTAGAGTTCTAGAAGGAATTGAGTTTGATTTAGATTCTGATAGAATTTTACCTTCAAACACTCCAATCCTTAACAATGCAGTTAATTACATCAATTCGTCAAACGGAAATTATACTGTAGTTGGAGGTACGGATACTAGAGCTTCTGATGCTTATAACCAAAGACTTTCTGAAAGAAGAGCAAACACTGTTAAAAACTATTTAGTACAGAATGGTGTAGAGTCTTCTAAGCTTGATGCCGTTGGAAGAGGTGAAAAAGACCTTAAATATCCAGAGTGTAACCCAGCTGAAAAATGTCCTGAGTGGAAAAACAGAGCTAACAGAAGAGTTTACTTCGAAGCAAAATAAGCTGAATTTAATTTCACATAAAAGCTGCGCAACTGCGCGGCTTTTTTTGTTTCATGCGCTATCTTTCCCTACTTTTACTCCATGATTCCCGCTCAGGATTATCAGCAATTAATTTTTGAAACCCTCAATCATTTTTGGGGTTATTCTAGTTTTCGGGATTCCCAAGAAGAGATTATTACATCAGTTGTTTCAGGTAAAGATACCCTTGCTTTGTTACCCACTGGGGGAGGTAAATCGCTATGCTATCAACTCCCGGCGCTTATAACCGAGGGAACTTGTATTGTAGTTTCACCGCTTTTAGCATTGATGAAAGATCAAGTCATGCAACTCAAAAAGATGGGTATTGAAGCGGAGATGCTATCAGCGGATTTGGACGAGTTTGAAGCTGAAAATATTTTCAATAGTTGCAAGGAAGGAATCACAAAACTTTTATATGTTTCACCCGAACGATTAACTAATCAGGTTTTTATACAAAATTTAGAAGAAATTCAACTTTCCTTTATTGCGGTGGATGAAGCTCACTGTATTTCAGAATGGGGTCAGGATTTTAGACCAAGTTACCAGAATATAAAATCCTTTCGTCAACACTTCGGTAATATTCCATGTTTGGCATTAACTGCAACGGCAACTTCGAAAGTTCTTGATGAAATATCAAAAAAGTTACAACTTAAAGACCCTACAGTATTCCAAAAAAGTTTTAGACGGACAAACATAAGGATAATTTCAGATCGGGTGTCAGACAAATATCATCGTCTGCTGGATCTCTTAAAATATAATGCGACCTCCGGAATTGTTTATGTTCGTACCCGAAAAGAATCGGAAGATTTGGTAGCTTTTTTACAGAAGAATAACATCTTAAACGTAGATTTTTATCACGCAGGACTTTCTGGCAAAGAAAGGGATCAAAAGCAAAAAAAATGGTTGAGCAATAAACATGAAGTTTTGGTTTCGACCAATGCATTCGGAATGGGTATTGACAAAAGTGATGTGCGTTTTATTGTGCATTTTTCTCCTTCTCAGTCTTTAGAAAACTATTATCAGGAAATTGGACGAGCAGGACGGGATGGTAAAGATGCTCACGCTTTTTTATTGTGGAATGAGCAGGAGCTTAACAATTTTGATCAGATTTTAAAGAATCAAACTCCATCTAAATCAGAGTTTTATAAAATCGTCTCATACCTCTATTCCAGCTTTCAAATTGCGGAAAATGACTTGTCTGAGCAGGTCTTTCAAATTCATTTGCAGCGCATTCAGAACTATACAAAGACTTCGATGGCTAAAATTAAGAACATACTTAATTTTCTGCATAATCAAGAAATTGTTTATGTCAATAACCACCAATCTCTTTCATCCTTGCAACTTAAGATGGAAGCACACGAAATCGATTTATTGCCCAAAAGTGATGCTTATTTTATAGAGTTGTTGCTCCGAAATTATTCTGGATTAGCGACGCACAAAATACTTTTCAGTGAACTTATCCTCAGTAAAAAAACAGAAACGGATCTCCATTTAGTTAAAGAGCGCATCAAAGATCTTCAGCAAAAGGGTCATGTGGAGTATATCGATGGGGCACTTGCAAGTATTAAGTTTATAAAACATCGTGACGACCGCGCAATTAACGGGAAGTATTGGCAGCTGTTCGAGCAGATACAGAAAAATAAGCTACAAAAATGGGAGGAAATGAAATTTTACGTAAAAGATTCCGAGTTTTGTAAAATGAAAATGATTCTTTCCTATTTCGGCGAGAAGCACATTAAAAATTGTGGTAAATGTAGTGTTTGCGAAAAAAGACACGAACAGATTTTTGGTCGTAATGTCTCTCAAGAAATCCTCACGATACTAAAAAACAAACCTTCTACCGTAGAGGAAATCGCTATTCAGCTTAATTATCATCAAAAAGAAAATATCTTAGAGAATCTTATTCACTTGCTGGATTCAGGAAAAGTGAAGATGCTCAACTTCCGGACCTATTGCTACGCCGGAAATTCTTAAAATACAATAAATGAAATCACTAAAAGTAGTGTTCTTCGGAACTCCCGAGTTTGCTAAAACGGCATTGAAAGCCATCAATGAATCTCACCATGAAATTGTGGGGGTAGTAACTGTTGCTGACAAAGCAAGCGGACGGGGACAAAAGATTAATCAATCTGCTGTTAAAATGTATGCAGTTGAACAAAATCTCAAAGTTATGCAACCGGAAAAACTGCGCAATACTGAGTTTTTAGAAGAGGTAAAATCTTTGGGAGCCGATGTTTTTGTGGTGGTGGCATTTAGAATGATGCCTAAAGTTCTGTTTGAAATGCCACGTTTGGGGACTTTCAATCTCCATGCGTCCCTGTTACCTGATTATCGTGGAGCAGCGCCCATTAATTATGCGATTATAAATGGCGAAACGAAAACCGGAGCAACCACATTTTTCATTAATGAAAAAATTGACGAAGGAAATATTCTTTTACAGGAAGAAATGTCGATTGCGCCCGATGAAACAGCCGGCGAACTTCACGATCGTTTAATGGGATTTGGAGCCGATTTAATTGTCAAGACACTTGATGGTTTGGCTGAAAACAATATCGAAGAAAGACCTCAGCCTTCTGTCGCTGAACCTAAAAATGCCTTTAAAATATTTAAGGAAGATACCAGGATCAATTGGAACCAAAAAGGAGAAGTCATCCACAACTTTATTCGCGGATTATCACCCTATCCATGCGCTTTTACAACTTTAAATATTGCAGGTGAGGAGAAATCTCTTAAGATTTATAAAGGTAAATTTGCGACCAGCACCGAAAGTATCCCGGGTCAACTGGAAATCAATAAAAACGAATTTAAAATTCATACTGCAGATGGATTTTTCTTCCCCGAAGAACTTCAGTTAGAAGGAAAAAAACGCATGAATATTAAGGATTTCCTAAATGGTTTCAGAAGTTTTGAAGAAATTACCTTAAAAAATTAATTGCGGTTTTTCAGCAAAATCCAACCTTTATAGCTTACCGGAACGTTGGTGAAAGGTTCATTCCATGAAAGAACGTACCAATAAGTTCCTGTGGGTAATGGTCGCCCATTAATTTTTCCATTCCAGGTAAAATCAGTAGGTGAGGAACTGTAAACGGTAACTCCCATTCGGTCATAAATTTTAATGGAGACGTTATCCTTAATTTTCAGATCCGAGTAGTCTAGTAGATCATTTTTTCCATCTCCGTTAGGCGTGAGGATATTGATGAGGTTGATAATTAAAAATTCTTTTGTTACAACAGCGCATTGCAGTGCATCTCGAACATAACTTTTCTGCAGTCCGCGATTAAGCCCTGTGAAGACATTGGAGTTTTGATAATTAATGCCGTCAAGTGAATATTCATACGGAGATTCGCCACCGGTAACAAAGATTGTCGCTGAGTTTCCGCTCACTTCAATATGGGTTATTGTTGGCAATTCTTTCGAACTAACAATAACTTTTTGCTGAACCTTACAATTATTCAGCGAAGTAAGTTCCACTACGTAGGAGCCTATAGGAACATTGTCAACATAGTAACTGTTCGGACCTTCGGTAATGATTGTCCCATCTTCTCTCATCCATTTATAATACGCAAATGTGTTTTCAACTTCCAGTGTAGTAGTGGCGTTTTGACAAATTACTTGATCAGCAAGCGTCTGAGAAATCTTTGGAGTTAAAAGATGAACAGGTATGGATACTGTTTCGCAATCTCCGCTATTAATCTGAGCATAGATGGTGGTGTCAATATTATAGCTAAAGTTATTGGGAAGTAATATACCGGCAGCATCATAATATTCAAAAACAAAATAATTGTGATAATTGCTGACGATTTCTGTGTTTAAATCTTGAAGATTCAGAGTTACAGGAGCACCATTATTATAATTACAGAATGATTTTTCCAGAGCATTGGGGATTTCCGCATATTCAATTGAGACCGAACCTTTTAGTAAGCATCCGGAAGCATCAATTTCAACCTGGTAGAAACCTGCAGAGGAAACGGTGTAGGTAGAATCGCTTTCTCCAACCAAACGCACTCCATTTTTAAACCATTGATAGTTGGCATTGGCTACGGTCGCATCTAAGAGAAGTGTGGAACCTTCGCATAAAGCAGAATTGTCTTCCAACAAACGGTTGTTGCCAATGTTTTTGTTGCCGATAAAACTCCCTGCCTTTAAAAATACAGCGGAATCATAGAGCCCGTTGCCCTGATCTCCGATGACTAATTTTATATGGTATTTCACGCCAGGAACGACCGCTGTTGTCGCTGTTAAGGTTTTCGTTTCGCCGTTATAATTGATTGGACTTTCGAATGGATTAAATTGGGCAAAGTATTGCTCGTTAACCGCATTACATAAACCTCCCGACCCGCGAACGGTATTTGAGCGAATAGGAGTATCTGTACCCGGAATTACAGCCAAATTACGGTACGGAGCAGTCGACCCAGCTTCTTTGATCAGAAAGGCGAAACCATCAGTGTAGTTACATTGGTTAGGTGAGCCTCTCAATAAGTATTGCTCTGAGGCAAAAAGATATTCGAAACTAATTCTGTCCGTATTGGTAACGATAAAGTCAAACTCTAGAGAGGTTGCATTAAAGGTGTTTCGGATATTTAAATTATTCTCTAAATCTAAATCACCTTGCCAAGAGGGATCATCGTCGGAGATAATTATGTTATTAGGACCGATTGATTGCTGAATGTTTCCGGTAGTTAAGATGATACCTTCATCCATTTGAAATGTACTGCCATTTCGGTTGAAATAACCAAAACTTTTTTCCCCTCCAGAAAAGGTAAAGCCATTTGCGATTACATTTTCTACGATGATACAAGAGGAATTATCATTCGTGAAAAAAATCTCCTTCACAAGTTGCTCTGGAGTATAGGTGGTATCATCTACTGCAATGTACTGCGAGTAAGCGGGTAAGAACACCAAAAATGAAAATAGAGTAAATAATTTCTGAAGAATATTCATATAATGTTGATGGAACGCAAAATTACGTCTTAAATGGCTAAAAAAAATCTCCTCCAAAATATTTTGGAGGAGATTTATATATGATTTTTATTAATTAAGTCAAGCTTACTCTAACAAAACCTACTACTTTAAGATCTGCATTTACAGATTTTACATAATCAGCTACAGACATAGCGCTATCTTTAATGAAAGCTTGGTGTACCAAGGTGTTGTCTTTGTAGAATTTCTGCATTTTACCTTTAAGAATGTTGTCGATAATGTTTGCAGGTTTCCCTTCTTTAGTAAGAATATCTCTTTCGATTTCTAATTCTCTATCAATTGTTTCTTGAGAAACTTTAGTTTCATCAAGTGCAATTGGGTTCATCGCAGCAACTTGCATAGATACTGCTTTTGCAGCTTCTGCAGCACCATCTACATCACCAGAAAGTGAAGTAATAGCAGCAATTTTGTTTCCAGCGTGGATGTATGCACCTAAGAATGGACCTTCGATAGTTTCGAAAGTTCCGATCTCAATTTTCTCACCAATAACACCAGTTTGCTCGATTAATTTTTCAGCAACAGTAGTTCCTTTGTAATCAGAAGCCAAAAATTCTTCTTTCGTTTTACCAACAGCAAGTTCTGCAAGTTCGTGAGCTAATTTTACAAAGTCTTCATTTTTCGCCACGAAGTCAGTTTCACAGTTTAAAGCAATGATAGCTCCTTTAGTAGCATCTGCGTTAACTTTAGCGATTACAGCACCTTCAGTAGATTCTCTGTCTGCTCTGTTAGCAGCTACTTTCTGTCCTTTCTTTCTAAGGATTTCAATGGCTTTGTCGAAATCGCCTTCCGCTTCAACCAATGCTTTCTTGCAGTCCATCATTCCTGCACCTGTAATGTTTCTTAGTTTAGCTACGTCTGCAGCACCTGGTGTATACATAAAATTATTTTTTTTATTAAAGATTTGTCCTATTTTAGGCTCACTTTTAAAGCGTTGCAAAGATAATAAATTCCCTACAAACTAAAAAGAAGATTTCATCGTTATAAGTAAAATTTAAACTCCTTAAAATCACCTTTTTAATGAAAAAATATCTTTATTTTCTAGTTTTTTTTATGTCGGTTTTAGCATGTGGTCAATCAAAATATACTGCAGCACAAGTTGAAAGAAGCACCGATCCTCAGGTGATCGCCAATTTTGTGAAATATAATCCTAATCACCCCAAAACACCTGAATTTAAAAGAAAACTTTTGGCGGTGATTAACAATAATAAACCGACGAATGCAAAAGCAGCTACTGCAAAACCAAATGTAAAACCGATAAGTACCTCAAAACTTAAAACAGCGATTAAGAAAGATGTTGCAAAAGATGGCGTGAATGATAAAAATAAGCGGACTGCAGAATTATTAACGCATCTTTTTAACACAGATCCTTCCAGTAAAAATGCCTACGTGCAAATCGTCAATAATTCAAAATGTAACCTAATTGTAAAAATAAGCGGGCGAAAATTTTATAACCTCGACGTTCCCGCAAGAAATAATAATTATATTTTAATTGATAAAGGAAATTATACCCTGACAACTTCCGTTTGTGATGCCAAATACTCTTCAGTTAAAAACATCAATAAAGATATCGTCGTAACGCTTAACGGACCAAAGTAGATCCTTCCTTGAAAACATGAAAGTCTTTTGTTGCCTCGAGATATTGTCTGGAATAGACTCTTGGCGCATCTTCAATGACAAACTTTTCTTCGATTAACTCTTTTCCTTGAAAATTAAATTCTAAAATAGCGCGTTTAGGCGGTAGCGCTTCACTTCCGTAAATGGTTATGGAGCGAGATAAACTTAAACCCCATCGCTTGCATAATTCAGTGAAATAGTCCGCTGAAGACTGAGGAATAATCACAGAGAAAATTCCGTCAGGTGAGAGTAAGCTTTGAGATTTTTGAATAAGATTCTCGAATGACAATTCTCGTTGTTGACGTGCAATAGCGTCTTTTTCTGATGTATTCGTCTCGAAATACGGAGGATTTGAAACTATTAACTTAAACTTATTTGGAGATTCAAACGATTTGTAATCATCTTGTATGACCTCTAACCTTGAATCAAACTTGGAATTTTTAAAGTTGTCGTTCGCGATTTTGGCGGCTTCCGGATTAATCTCTACTGCAACAACTGTTGTTTGCGGATTTCTTTGTGCAATCATTAGCGAAATTAAACCTGTTCCGGGACCTACCTCTAATACTCGTGTTCCATGATGAACACTGCAAAGTGCGCCTAACAGAACACCATCAGTGCCAACTCGAAAAACATCTTTGTGTTGCTGAACGGTAAACTCACGGAAGACAAAAGGCTTCATAACTATAGATTCGTCGGAAGATAGATGGTGAATTTAGTTCCCTTGCCGACTTCAGATTTTACATTGATTTCACCTTTGTAATCTTCTACCATTTTTCTCACCATGGTAAGTCCCAGTCCCGTTCCGCTGGTTTTAGAAGTAAAATTAGGCTCAAAAATGCGGGAGAATAACTCTTCAGGGATTCCAATACCGTTATCTTCCACGGTAATAATCACCCTTTTTTGGTGTTGCTCGGTATCGACATTAATAATGCTTTCGCGATCCTCACTTACTGCCTGTCGGGCATTTGCAACCAGATTGGTGATGATACGTGAGAGATAAACTTTGTCCATCTCCACCATGATAAATGATTTGTTGGAGTGAAAGTAAATGCTCTCGTCACTGAAAACGTTGATAATAGTTTTAATTTCTTTGTTCAGATCAAAAATCTCATTGTTTTTTGCAGGAAGTTGGGCGAACTGCGAGAAAGCACTGGCAACCGTAGCTACCAAATCGATTTGGTCAACCAAAGTTCGGCTCATGGTCTTCACTTTCTCATGAATATTTGGATCTTGAGGATCAAATTTTCTCTCAAAATTTTGAATGGTGAGTTTCATTGGGGTCAAAGGATTCTTAACCTCATGCGCGACCTGTTTTGCCATTTCTCTCCAAGCTTCTTCTTTCTCTTGGAAGCTAAGGCGTTCTTTCTGCTCTTTGATCTGCAGGATCATTTTATTATAAGCTTTTACAAGCTGGTTGAGTTCGTCGTTTTGATAATATCGGATGGGTTGCGGGTCTTTTTCAAATAAAGTGATTCTATTAATCATATCTGAAAATTTGGTCACCGCCTTTGTTAAATTACTTGAGATTATCCAACTTAACCAAACAGCTAATGCGATAATTAGAAGATTTACTATGAGAATATAATTCACATATTTGTTAAAAACGCTGAAGTAGGAACTGTCGTTGTGATAGTAAGGGAAATATACAACAGCGATGGGCTGCAGCATATTGTTCTTTAGAATGGTGTAGGAAGATGTAACATTTGCACCGATCTTTTTGTCATAATTTTCAAAATCGACACGCCCATCCTTCATTAAAACTTGATTAAGAATGTCAATAGGAAGCCTTTTCTGAGCAATAAGATTGAGGTCTTTATTCGAGATTAAATAATTACCCGCTAAATCGTATATAATGATATCCTGATTGTTGATATCCGCAATTTCAAAGATATCGTTGGCGAGTATTGTCGGTAGATCTTGAGAAGTAACCTGTACATGACTAACCGCATAATCCAATGCAGACATTAGCGACTCCGATTTCTTTTGAAGATCCGTACGGCTTTGCTCTACCGCATTGTTTCGAAGAATAAAATAAGAAAGGGTAGAAGAGCTGGCAATGCTAAGCAAACAGATCAGTAAAAAGCCCCAAAAGACTTTGTTGCGCAGGCTATACCCTTTGTATTTAGATAGCGGCATTTTTTTTCATAAGTTTCATTACATATTTCCCAATAATGTCGAATTCCAGATTTACAATATCGCCTATTTTTACATTTTTCATGTTGGTGAATTCCCAAGTATACGGAATAATTGCCACCGAAAAACTTGCATTTCCGCTTGCTGCAACCGTTAAACTTATTCCGTTTACGGTAATCGATCCTTGAGCAACCGTAGTGAATTCATCATTTTCGTCATAGGATATTGTTACAAAAAAACTCCCGTCCCGATCTTCAATGTGGGTAACGGTTCCGGTTTTATCAACATGTCCCTGAACGATATGCCCGTCCAGCCTGCCGTCAAACTTCAAACAACGTTCCAAATTCACTTCAGTACCTTCAATCCATTGCCCTAAATTGGTTTTCTCGAGTGTTTCTGCAATAGCCGTCACTCGGTATGTGTCATCAATGATTTCCACGACTGTTAAACAACAGCCGTTGTGCGCGAGGCTTTGGTCGATTTTGAGTTCTTGGCTGAAAGGACAAGAAAGTGTGAAATTAATATTTTCGCCTTGTGTTTCAATTTTTTTTACAAGGCCGGTAGCTTCAACAATTCCGGTAAACATAAGTTTAGATTTTAAGACGAAGTTTTATTAGGACAAGTAGTATAAATAGTTGTTTCTATTTTCCTAAATTTGTGAATTACTATTAATCTTCAAAGATAATTATAAAATGAGTTGTAAGCACCAAAAAGTGAAAGTAGGCATTTCAATAGGCGATTTCAATGGTATTGGTCCCGAAATTATTATGAAAGCGCTGAAAGACAAGGGAGTGATTGATTTTTTCACACCCGTTATTTTTGGTTCTGGAAAGCTTTTTACTTATCAGAAGAATATTTTTAAGCTACAAATTAACTTTAATTATATCACTGAGGCTTCACAGGCACAAGGTGATAAAATTAATATGGTGAATCTCACCAAAGAAAATGTGAACGTTGATTTGGGTAAACCAACCGAAGAATCAACGCAGATGGCTATCGATTCGTTGGAAGCCGCAACTGCAGCGCTATTGAATGGTGAAATTGATGTTTTGGTGACCGCACCTATTAATAAGGATGAGATGATGAAGTTGGGTTTTACGCACGCAGGACATACAGGTTACCTTGAAGAAAAATTTCAGAAAAAAGGTTTAATGTTTCTTGTGACGCAGGATCTAAAGGTGGCAGTATCAACCCATCACATCCCGATCTCAGAAGTTGCACAAAGTATCTCCAAAGAAAAAATTAAAAAACAGCTTAAGATTCTTAATCGATGTTTGATTGAAGACTTCCAAGTCCAAAAACCTAAAATTGCAGTATTGGGCTTGAACCCGCATGCTGGCGACGGTGGTGTAATTGGTAAAGAAGAAATTGAAATTATTGCCCCAGCAATCCAAGAGGTTTTTGATAATGGAGTTTTAGCTTTTGGACCTTATCCTGCAGATAGTTTTTTCCAGCCAGAAAAATATAAGAGTTTTGATGCTGTGTTGGCAATGTATCATGATCAGGGATTAGCGCCATTTAAAACGATTGCCTATGAAGAAGGGGTAAATTATACTGCTGGTCTACCATTTATTAGAACTTCACCAGATCATGGAGTGGCTTATGATATTGCGGGAAAAAATGTAGCCGACGAACAAAGTTTTACCGAAGCTTTATTTGCAGCAGTGAAAATATATAAGAATAGAAAAGAATATAATGACCTCATGGCTAACCGCTTGAGACCCCGTCGATCTTCGGCTAATAATGGAGTAGATGAGGATCTGCCAGAAGAAATGGCGCACTAAGATTTGGAGATTAGATTAAAACTTAATTTGTTTTTCCAAAATTATTTGTAATATTAAAAAAAATGCATATTTTTGCACACTCATTTTATGGACAAGTTAAGAAACTACGACATCGTGTTTTCTGGTCAAAAAAACGGCAGGCACGAATTCCAGTTTGAGATAGATAAGACGTTCTTTCAACTTTTCGATACGGAACAGGAGTTTACAGAACCTCAGGTAACGGTAGATGTTGTTATGGATAAACATTCTACTTTTCTGGAGTTTGATCTGGAAATTTCAGGGACTGTTAGTTTAGTTTGTGATATTACTACAGAAGAATTTCGCCACCCAATAGAAAATGATCTTAGGATTTTAGTGAAATTTGGTGAAGAATATGATGATAGTGAAGAAGAAGTAATTACGATACCTTCTACCGATCATGAGTTTAATATCGCTCAGCTGATTTATGAAAGCGTGATGTTAGCAATCCCGATGAAGAAAATTTCGCCGAACGTATCGGAGGAGGACCTACAGATTCTAGACCGGTTTCGACCAAAAGAGAAAGAAGAAGACGAAAAAATTGCCGACCCACGTTGGGAAGCGTTGAAGAAGTTAAAAGACAATAATTAAAATAGTTTAAAATGATGAGCTTGAGCAATCAATCCCTCATCGCTCATCAAACAAAATTATAAGAAAATGGCACATCCAAAGAGAAGACAATCGTCAACAAGAAGAGATAAGCGAAGAACTCATTACAAAGCAGAAGTTCCTCAATTAGCTAAAGATGCAACATCCGGAGAAATGCACTTGTACCACAGAGCACATTGGCATGAAGGGAAACTTTACTACAGAGGTAAAGTTGTAATGGAAAAAGAACAGGCAACTACTGAAGAAAACTAAAATCATTTTTTAGAAAAAACTTCATTTTTATACAAAAACCACTCATATTTTTCAATTTTGAGTGGTTTTTTGTTTGTTTTTAATCATTTTTAGTATCTTTGGCATAACATTCAAACAACCCAACATGGACATTAAAGACATCCAGAATCTAATTAAATTCGTTTCAAGAGCTGAGGTCTCTGAAGTAAAATACAAGACAAAAGATTTCGAAATCACCATTAAAACTCCTCTTGCAGGAAGTGAAATGAACTACATGCCGCAACAGGCTGTGTACCATACTGCGCCACAAGTTGCTGCGCCAGCTGCACCAGTTGCGCCTTCCAGCGGTCCTGTGACTCCAGCAGAGCCAACTGCTGATGACAGCAATTATGTAACAATAAAATCTCCGATGATTGGTACGTTCTACAGAAAGCCATCTCCAGATAAGGATGTTTTTGTGAATGTAGGTGATGAAGTTTCCGTAGGAAAAGTAGTTTGTGTAATCGAAGCGATGAAGCTTTTCAACCAAATTGAGTCTGAAATTTCAGGTAAAATCGTTAAGATTTTGGTGGATGACGCAACTCCTGTGGAGTACGACCAACCTTTATTTTTGGTAGATCCGTCCTAACATACAAAGAAATGCAGGTAAGTAAATTCTCACTTGCATTTTCTGACTTTTCAAACGATCTCATTCAAATTAAAAAAGATGTTTAAAAAAATATTAATTGCCAACAGAGGCGAAATTGCCATGCGCATACTTCGTACCTGCAAAGAAATGGGCATTAAAACTGTTGCAGTTTATTCTACAGCAGATAAAGACAGTCTCCATGTAAGATTTGCTGATGAAGCGGTTTGTATTGGTCCGCCAATGAGCAAAGATTCTTATCTGAAGATTTCAAATATCATTGCAGCAGCCGAAATCACCAATGCAGACGCGATTCACCCAGGCTATGGATTTCTTTCAGAGAATTCTAACTTTTCGCGAATCTGCCAGGAAAACGGAATAAAATTTATCGGAGCTACACCAGAGCAAATCGACCGTATGGGAGATAAGGCAAATGCGAAAGCAACCATGAAGGAAGCAGGCGTACCCTGCGTTCCGGGTTCTGAAGGATTAATTGACAGTTATGAAACTGCAGCGAAACTTGCGGAAGAAATGGGCTATCCGGTGATGATTAAAGCAACTGCCGGAGGTGGTGGTAAAGGGATGCGAGCGGTATGGAAAGCTGAAGATTTACATGAACATTGGGACTCTGCTGTTCAGGAAGCCACTGCAGCATTCGGAAACGGTGGAATGTACATGGAAAAACTTATTGTGGAGCCGCGTCATATCGAAATTCAGATTGCCGGTGACCAATATGGGAAAGCCTGTCACCTTTCAGAGAGAGACTGCTCGGTACAGCGAAGAAATCAGAAACTTACTGAAGAAACCCCATCTCCTTTCATGACGGATGATTTGAGAGAGAAAATGGGTGCAGCAGCAGTAAAAGCTGCTGAGTATATTAAATATGAAGGTGTAGGTACCATTGAGTTCTTAGTGGATAAAGACCGCAACTTCTATTTTATGGAAATGAATACCCGTATTCAGGTAGAACATCCTATTACGGAGCAAGTTGTGGATTATGATCTTATCAGAGAGCAAATTTTGCTTGCTTCGGGAACACCAATTTCTGGGATCAATTATTATCCGAAACTTCATTCAATTGAGTGTCGTATCAACGCCGAAGATCCTTATAATGACTTCCGTCCATCACCTGGAAAGATTACAGGGCTAAATATTCCTGGGGGTCATGGTATTCGTGTAGATACTCACGTGTACTCAGGTTACACCATTCCATCAAATTATGATTCTATGATTGCTAAGTTAATTACAACTGCGCAAACACGTGAAGAGGCCATTGCAAAAATGCGTCGTGCTTTGGAAGAGTTTTATATAGAAGGTGTTAAAACAACCATTCCTTTCCACCGTCAACTGATGGATAATGAAGATTACCTTGCGGGTAACTATACAACTAAGTTTATGGAAGACTTTGTTATGAGTCGCGACTACGAACATTAAAATTGTTTTAATCAATATTTAAAACTGTCTCGTTTGGGGCAGTTTTTCTTTTTTTTTACCTCAACGAATATCACTAAATTTGAATTCAAAGCATAAGATATGACAGAAAATAAAAATCAAACCTCACCATATTATATCGATTTAGAAGCGAAGCATGGCGCTCATAATTATCATCCACTTCCCGTAGTGTTGGAGAAGGGTGAAGGAGTCTATGTTTGGGATGTTGAAGGGAAGAAGTATTACGATTTTCTTTCGGCATATTCCGCAGTTAACCAAGGGCACTCACACCCAAAAATTGTTGAGGCGTTGGTAAATCAAGCCAGCAAATTAGCGCTGACTTCTAGAGCTTTCTATAATTCTGTCTTAGGAGAATACGAAAAGAAAATTACTTCACTTTTTGGGTTTGATAAGGTTTTACCCATGAATTCTGGTGCAGAAGCGGTGGAAACTGCCGTTAAACTTGCCCGAAAATGGAGTTATGAAGTAAAGGGTATTGCTGAAGATCAAGCCATGATTGTCGTGTGTGAAAACAATTTTCACGGACGTACAACGACCATCGTGTCGTTCTCTAATGATCCGGATGCAAATAAAAACTACGGTCCTTTTACTCCTGGGTTTATTAAGATTCCGTACAATAATCTTCAGTCATTAAAGGATGTTTTAAACGAGCATGCAAGCCAGATTGCGGCTTTTTTGGTGGAACCGATTCAAGGTGAAGCTGGCGTATATGTCCCGAATGATGGATATCTTAAAGAAGCGGCAGAACTTTGCAGAAAGCACAACGTTCTATTTATTGCAGATGAAGTGCAAACGGGCATTGCACGTACGGGAAAAATGATTGCCTGTCATCATGAAGATGTTCAGCCGGACATCTTGATTTTAGGAAAGGCCCTATCCGGCGGGATGTATCCTGTGTCAGCAGTCTTATCTGATGATGAAATTATGAATGTCATTAAGCCCGGTCAACACGGATCAACTTTTGGAGGCAATCCATTGGCTTGCGCTGTGGCTATGGCCGCACTCGACGTTGTGGCAGAGGAAAACCTTTCTGAAAGAGCCGAGAAGTTAGGTCAGTTTTTCCGAAAAGAAATTGAAAATCTCATTAAAGATTCAGATCTCATCACAGGAGTTCGGGGTAAGGGACTTCTTAACGCTATTTTAATTAATGACAGTCCGGAAAGTTCTACTGCATGGGACTTCTGTATGAAATTAAAAGAGAACGGACTTTTAGCGAAACCCACCCATGGAAATATCATCCGTCTGGCGCCACCTTTGGTAATAACTGAAGAACAACTACAGGAGTGTGTTGATATAATCGCTAAAACCTTACAAGACTTTAGGAAGTAAGAGTTTTACGATAAAGCTCCAAATAATTGGAAGACATTACTTTGTAGTCGAATTGCAGTGCCCATTGGTGCAGGTTACCGACATAATTTTCTTGAGAGCGGTATGTTAACATGCCGCTCTTAATTGTTGCAGCCATTTCTTCAGCATTGAAAGACTTGAAATAAAAGGCATCTGGCCCGCCAATTTCGGGTAGACTGGTTAAAGTGCTTAAAAAAACAGGTTTTCCAAAAAACATCGCTTCTATAGGAGGAATTCCGAATCCTTCAGCCAGTGATGGATGAAGCATCGCTTGACAATTTTGTATCAAAGCGTACTTTTCTTCATCTGATATATTTCTCACAATATGTACCCTTTGTTCCAACTGATGATCCACAATATATTGTAGAACTTCACTTTCATATTCTTTTTTACCTCCAGAAACAACTAAAACCAGATCCTCTTCTAAATACTTTAAGGCTTTTAGAATGGATAATTGGTTCTTTTTCGGGAAGAGAACTCCAATATTTAAGAAGTATCTTTTGTTTTTTAAGTAACTGAACTTGCCTAGATCATAAGTTTTGTGTTCTGGAAACTTTAAACCATTATGAATTACCGTAACCGTTTGATTGGAAATTACTTTAAATAGATGTTGATTCTTTAAATAATCTTTTTTTACGAAATCGGAGATGCAAACCACTACATCAGCGTTTTGCAGGTTTTTTCGGACTCGTCTAATGTTGCGATGACGTTTAGAATTCTTGATGTCTTCATGCAGAAAATTGAGATCATGAAGGGTAACAATTTTCTTTTGACCCTTATGCTTTTGATGAAAATAGGACGACAGTTGGTGAGAGACATGCACCAATTGAAAAGAAGCCCCAAAAAATGGATTGAATTTTTGAAATTTTGACCATTTAATAATTGGGAACTGATCTTTAATTTCTTGGAGTTGTGGTCCATACAGAAAAATATTTTCCGAAGGTTGCAATTCAACCAAACCTTCTTTCAAATTGAAAAAAACATTGGCAATACCCGAATTTCGGTAACGTAAGCGTTCAAGATCGATCAGGATTTTACTCTTCATGTTTGAACGTTCGGTTAAGAAGTTTAATTTCTTTAGCTAAATCGTGATGCTCGGTGAAATATTTTATCCCCTCCTTCTGAACTTCCCGGTAATAGTCTTCGTCCTGCAATAATCTAAGAACCGTGTTTGCAAAATCCAAAGAATCGTTGGCAACTACGCAACCATTATTTCTTTTGTTCATTAAACCGTCAATTCCGCGTCTGGTGGTAACCACAGGCAAGCCGTACGATAAAGATTCTAGAACTTTTATTTTTATTCCTGTGCCACTCATCATGGGACAAATGGCCAGTTTTGCTTTGCGGTAAACTTCATCAAGACATTCAACCCTACCATAGGTTTTAATGTTTTTACAATCAGAAACACTATCACAAATATTTCCAAATACATGAATTTTCACATTGGGCAGATGAGGGAATACTTTATTCTTAGTCCACTCAATTCCGGCAATATTATGTGGATTGTTACTTGCGACATATATTACGTCTATAGTTTTCTCACTTTGCGCAGCGTCAGTTCGGTTTGGGAATGAGATTGGAATCAGCGTGATTTTCGTTTCGGGTCGTGTAAATTGATCAAAAATATATTCTTCTTCCACAGAATAACTCCAAACTTCATCAAATTTGTTCAAAATTTTAATTTCATCCTGAAAACTGCGTCCAATATTTTTGGAATCTTTATTCTGAGCGGTGATGAAATCGTGGGTGTCTAAAATAGCATAGGAATTGTGTGGGTTGCGTCCAATAATATTGCCCCACGCAGCATAGCTGATTAGAATGGTGTCGTACTTTTTAGCGAGCATGATGGTTCCAAATTCTTTCCGCAAGGCTAAGCTGGTAATATCTACAGAATTTCTTTTAAAGAGATATGGGATTTTATATTGGGTGAGATACTTCCAATAGTTGTTTTTATGCTTTTTGGAAATCAACTTTAACCCGATGTTTGGATATTCCTTATTAAAAGTTACAATATCCTCTTTTTGCCAGCCTCCCCAATCTTTCAGCGAAACAAAATCAACCTCCAATTCTGGTGTTTCATTAAAGTATTTGAGCAACTGTTTTAGCCGAGTAATATTACCCGCCTGATTACCAACTGCCTTGTCGGGCATGAAATACAGAATTTTTTGTTTCAAAGTGATCTTATTACGTATTAATTGCTAGTTTGTAGTTAATATCTTTTTGTAGATCGATTTGTATTGTTCAACGGTTTTATCCCAAGAAAATTTTGCTGCTTGCTCCAATGATTTTCTCGAATATTCTTTCCGAAGTTCTTCATCTTGATAAAGTTGTAGCATTGTTGATACCAAACTCACTTCATCCTTAGGATTTAGCAAAATTCCAGCTTTTCCTACAACTTCGGGTAATGATGAGGTATCAGATGCTATGGTAGGCACTCCACATTGCATTGCTTCTAAAGGTGGAAGCCCAAAACCCTCGTATAAGGATAGATAGAAAAATGCTTCGGCATTGCTGTAAACAGCCGCGAGATCTTCATCTGGAATGAAACTGGTAAAAATTATTCTGGATTTTAATGCGTCGGAATTTTTATATTCTTTAAAAATTTCATCATAATCCCATCCTTTTCTTCCGACCAGCACTAAACTTAAATCTTGGATGTTATTTTCGGTGATCAGTTTCACAAAGCATTTAATAAGATGTGGGATATTCTTTCGCGGCTCCAGCGTGCTCACCGATAAAAAATATCGCTGCGGAAGCTGATATTGGGACTGGATAAGTTTGAATTTTTGCTGATCAAAACATTTATAGAATTTTGCTTGGTCTGCTGCCAGTAAACTCACAAAAACTCGCTCTGGCGAAATATCCGGGGCATAGTTTAGTAAATCCTTTTTTGTATTCTCGGAAACACAGATATAATAGGCATCTTTACGTCCGCTGTCAATAATTTCCTCGAGCAACATTTTCTGATTATTAACTTCTGGAAGTATGATCGGAATTAAATCGTGAATGGTAATCACCTTTTTAAGATGACTTTTTTCTTGGATATTTTTGGTTATTGGGTAGAACGGAGTGTGAAATATTTGCCCTTCATCCAGAATGGGTAAATCTATATTTCGATAATCGCTAATTCCGTATTTACGGTAGAGCCGTTTGATGGGTTTTTCTTTACGAAAAGGCAAAAACGGTATTCTTGTTCTAATGTTTGCTGCCTCAGTTTTATAAAGTTTATGGACATATTTCTCAACATACTTGGTTTGTACCCGACTTTCAATTGGTGGATACAGCGAGTAAAATAAAATAATGTCTTCAGAATTTGAGAGCCGTTTCAGCAATTCGTCAGCTACTCTTGCTAAACCAGTGGGATTTTGGTGTGATTCTGCGATAATCGAAACGTCAAAAATTATTTTTAAACTCATAAATGCCAAATCCAAGACTGCCGGACGGACAGAAAATATTCTCGTTTTTCTTTAAAATAGATGGGTATTATTGACGGTCGTAATCGTCCTGTACACGGACAATGTCATCTTCACCAAAATAGGTGCCAGTCTGTACTTCAACAAACTCAAGTGGCTGATCCGTAAGATTCATCATACGGTGCTTCGCTCCTTGAGGTATAAAAATGCTTTCGCCATATTTCAAGGTTATTTCCTTGTCATCCAGAACAACAGTTGCTTCACCTTGCACGACCGTCCAATATTCCTGACGATGATGATGATATTGGTAAGAAAGACGTTGTCCAGGATTTACTTCAATTCTTTTTAATTTGTAATTGGGCTCATCTCTCAATACAAAATATTTACCCCAGGGTCTTTCTCCTATTTCTAGCATTTTCTGTTATTCTTTGTATGCAAAACTAAATAAAATAATGCAAAACCTCACCACACTCAATTTTTGACTAAATTTGCAGCTTAAATTTTCAGTAAATGAGCAAAGTAAGAGTGCGCTTCGCACCAAGTCCCACAGGGCCTTTACATTTAGGAGGAGTAAGAACTGCATTGTATGATTACCTGTTCGCCAAAAACCACGGAGGCGATTTCATATTAAGAATAGAAGATACAGATACTGCCAGATACGTAGAGGGTGCTGAAGAGTATATTATGGAAGCGCTTGAATGGTGTGGCATTATTCCAGACGAAAGTCCTAAGCACGGAGGCGAGTATGGTCCTTATCGCCAATCGGAGCGTCGGGATATTTATGATCAATATTTAAAACAGATTTTAAAAACCGATTATGCTTATTTGGCTTTTGATACTCCTGAAGAGTTAGATGAAATCAGAAAGGAATTCGAAACAAGAGGTGAAGTCTTTGCTTATAATTATGCCACAAGAACGGCACTAAAAAACTCTCTGACACTATCAGAAGAAGAAGTACAACAACTTATTGAATCCCAGGTGCCTTATGTGGTAAGATTCAAAATGCCAATTGATAGAACGTTAGTGCTGGACGACATAATTCGAGGGACCTTTTCAGTAAATACCAATACCTTGGATGATAAAGTCCTTGTTAAAAATGACGGGATGCCTACCTACCATTTTGCGAATATTATCGACGATCACGAAATGAAGATTACGCATGTAATCCGTGGTGAAGAATGGTTACCTTCTTTAGGGCTGCATTACCTGTTATACGAAGCGATGGGATGGGAGAGGCCAGAGTTTGCTCATTTATCATTAATTCTGAAACCAGAAGGAAAAGGTAAGTTGAGCAAAAGAGACGGTGATAAATTTGGTTTTCCTGTATTTCCGCTAAATTTTACAGATGTCGCTACCGGAAACGTATCCAAAGGTTACCGCGAAGAGGGATATTTGCCAGAGGCATTTATTAATATGGTTGCATTATTGGGATGGAGTCCTGCAAACGACCGGGAAATTCTCTCGCTCGATGAAATGGTGTCGGAGTTTGATTTACATAAAGTTCATAAAGCGGGCGCTCGTTTTAACAAAGAAAAAGCAGAATGGTTTAATCACGAATATCTTAAAATGAAGTCTGAAGAAGAGCTTCTTCACCTCTTAAGAAATGTTCCTGAAATAGATTTAAAAAATCAAAGTGATGAAAATCTTTTAAAGATCATTGGTTTGATGAAAGAACGTGCAACTTTTGCTAAAGATATTTATCGTGACGGTCAGTTCTTTTTCGAAGCACCTCAAGTATATGACGAAAAGGCGACTAAAAAAGCCTGGAATGAGTCCGCAGCTGAAATCATGAAAGGCTTAGCAGTTTTATTTGAAAGTGCAGAATCTTTCACTCCCGAAGCTGTACGACAAATCATGCACGATTACGCTGAAGACCAAGGTTTGGGAATGGGTAAAGTAATGATGCCTTTGCGTTTGGCTCTAGTTGGTGAATTGAAAGGACCCGACGTTCCCGATATTTTGCACATCCTTGGTAAAGAGGAAAGCATCTTAAGAATAAGAAATGCTGTGAATAATATTTAATCTTCCGTATAATTTCCTAAATTTGAAGGCTTAATCCTTAACTCAACAAATGGAATACTTAAATTTTGAACTTCCGATAAAAGAGCTGATGGACCAGTATCAAACCTGTTCGCTAGTAGGCGAAGAAAGTGGGGTAGATGTAAAGCTGGCTTGTTCCCAAATCGAAGATAAAATTATAGAAAAGAAAAAAGAGATATACGGAAACCTTACTCCTTGGCAGCGCGTCCAGCTTTCCCGACATCCTAACCGTCCGTATGCCTTGGATTTCATTAAAGGAATCACGGATAAAGACAGTTTTTTAGAACTCCACGGAGACCGTAATTTTGCTGACGATCCTGCGATGGTAGGAGGTCTGGCAACAATCGACGGACAAAGAGTAATGATTATTGGTACACAGAAAGGCCGTACCACAAAGGAAAGACAACATCGACGTTTCGGGATGAGTAATCCGGAAGGTTACCGGAAGGCTCTTCGTTTGATGAAGTTAGCAGAGAAATTCAAAATACCGGTAATCACTTTAATTGATACTCCTGGTGCTTATCCGGGTCTGGAAGCTGAAGAGCGTGGTCAAGGTGAAGCTATTGCCAGAAATATCTTCGAAATGACGATGCTTAAAACGCCAATTTTCTGCTACATTATTGGAGAAGGAGCCAGTGGTGGAGCCTTGGGCATCGGGGTAGGAAACAAGGTGTATATGCTGGAAAATACTTGGTATACCGTTATTGCTCCAGAAAGTTGTTCTTCGATACTTTGGAGAAACTGGGATCATAAAGAAGATGCTGCCAATGCGCTTAACTTAACTCCCATGGATGCACTACGTGAGAAGTTTATTGATGGAATCATCCAAGAGCCTCTTGGTGGAGCTCATTATGAGCCGCAAGTCGCTTATGAATATTTAAAGACTTCCATTTTGCAGAATATCAAAGCTTTTTCATCCTTCACAGGAAAAGAGTTAGAAGTTCAGCGTCAAGACAAATTCATCGCAATGGGTCAGTTTAAAGGATAAACTTAGATTAATAGATTAAAACAAAAAACCTGTAAATGAACGTTTACAGGTTTTTTATTTGTTTAGGAATGAAAATTATTCAAACAATTCACTAGTATTGAGTACCGTAACTTTCCCGTCTTCGCAACGAATGGCCTCTCCTGGAAAATTCTGAATCATATGGTAATCGTGAGTAGCCATTACCACTGCCGAATTGTTTTCGAAGGCAACTTGCTTTAAAAGCGTCATAATTTCGTTAGAAGTTTCCGGATCCAGATTTCCTGTAGGCTCATCTGCTAAGATTAGTTCAGGATGATTCAATAAGGCGCGTGCAATTGCAATACGCTGCTGTTCACCACCAGAAAGTTCGTGAGGCATTTTATGCTTTTTCGACTTCATGCCCACGCTTCCCAGAACTTCATTGATTCTTTCATCAATTTTATGTTTGTCGTTCCAACCAGTGGCTTCAAGGACGAAGCGAAGGTTTTTTTCTACGCTACGATCTGTTAAAAGCTGAAAATCCTGAAAAACGATGCCTAATTTACGGCGAAGATTAGGAATGTCAGAAGTTCTTAATCCTTCCAGGTTGAAACCTGCAACGCTGCCGTGTCCACCCGAAATGGGAATGTGTCCGTAAAGGGTTTTTAGTAGAGAACTTTTACCAGAACCTGTTTTCCCAATTAAATAGCAGAAACGGCCTCTTTTAATATTAAGATTCACGTCGTTGAGAACCGTAAAATTCTTCTGGGCAATTTTAGCATTCTTGAGTTGGATGACATCTTGACCTTCGTGATGGGTATGTGGCATAAGTTATTTTTTGGAGTAAAAATGAGCCCAAAGGGCGATTAAACAAGCGGAAATCTATATCCCAAAAATAACTAAAACTTTAATCAGAAATAAATTATTTGGGAAATTTTAACAACAAAAAATGCCTGAAAATAACTTTTCAAGCATATATTTATATGATAATATCTGAGATTATCTCTTAGCGCGTGCCGCACTAACGGTTAAACTCTTTCTGCCTTTTGCTCTTCTTGCAGCTAAAACTCTTCTACCGTTCGGGGTGGACATTCTTTCTCTGAAACCGTGTTTGTTTCTTCTTTTTCTCTCTGATGGTTGGAAGGTTCTCTTGCTCATTGCTTATATTTTTAAGTAAAAACTATTCTTATTTTTCAGACTGCAAAGATAGCGAACTTTTTATCTTCTGCAAATTTATTTTAATAATTTTAAAAGATTAATTCACTCGTTCTTCAGAAGTTATCTCGCGCGGACTTTTCGATGTTATCTCTCGGCTTATTCTTCCCCGGTAAAGCGCTATCTTTGGAGACGCAAATTTAAGAAATATGTTTACAACTGCCGAGCTAACTGCCATTAAAGATTTACTTATCCCACAAAACAAGATTGTAATTATCAGCCATTATAATCCTGATGGTGATGCAATTGGATCTTCTTTAGGTTTAAAACATTTCTTAGAACAAAAAGGACTTTTCCCAGAGGTTATTGTTCCCAATGACTTCCCAAAATTTCTAAAATGGATGCCGGATGCAAAAAAAATTATAATTGCAGATTATAAGAGGAAGCAAGCTGGGGAAGCGATTTATCATGCAGACGTAATATTTATTCTCGATTTTAATGCATCGCACCGAAGTGGCAATCTTGTTGGTCCATGGCTGGAGAAAGCTCGGGCCACAAAAATTTTAATAGATCATCATCAACAACCTGATGCATTTGATTATGTGTATTCAGACACGTCGATTCCGGCAACTTCTCAGATGGTTTACCATTTTATTCAAGCTTTAGGAGAAGAAAAGTTGGTTAACCAAAATATCGCGGAGTGTCTTTATACAGGCATTATGACTGATACAGGAGGGTTTAGGTTCAGATCTACCAGTGCGACAACTCACAGGATTATTGCGGAATTAATTGAAAACGGAGCCGATCCTGCGATGATTACATCGAACACTTGGGATACCAATACGGTTTCGCGTCTGCAACTTTTGGCTTTGATTTTAGGCCGAATTGAAGTCGTGAAAGATGGTAAAGTTGCAATTCTGTGGTTAAAGAGAGAAGAGCTGAAAGCTTTAGGTTTCCAGAAAGGAGATACTGAAGGTTTCGTAAACTATGGCTTGAGTATTATAGGAACTCAAATGTCAGCATTCTTTATGGAGGATTTATATGAAGATTTTGTCAAAATTTCCTTCCGTTCCAAAGATGATGTTGATGTTAACCAATTTTCCCGTAAGTATTTTAATGGTGGTGGGCACATCAATGCGGCGGGAGGCAAATATTTCAGATCAATCGAAGATACCATTGAAGATTTCAAAGAGAAGGTAGAATCTGAAAATTTTAATTTGTCTAAATGATATGTTTTTTAAAGTTTTGTTAAAAAAAAGATAAATAAAGTTTCTTTTTATTTCGTAATATTTATACATTTGATTAACCAATAAATAATTTATATTATGAAAAAACTTTTACTTGCTACGCTATTCGCAATCCCAATGGTGGCAAATGCGCAATTTTCACAAAATTTCGATGGAGGTACAAGTACCCCAGCAGGGTGGACTGTAATAAATGGAGGAGCTGCTAGTACTTTCATATTTTCAGCTGGAGCACCCGGTTCGGCATTTAGTCAGCCCAATGCAGCTCAAATTAATTATGATGCTGAAGCTCACGACGATTACTTAGTGACACCGGCAATAACTGTTACGGCAGGCTTGAATGACCGTTTGTCTTACTTTGTCAAAAATCAAGATCCTGCATATGTGGAGGATTATGAGGTACGCATTGCAACTGCCAATACGGCTGCTGCTTTTGCTACGGGAACAGTCATCAAAGCGAATGCTCCGGCCCCAGACACTTGGACAAATGTCGTTTTGGATTTGACGCCATACGTTGGACAAACTATTTACGTAGGTTTCCATGCAACTTCGGCTGACAAGTTTAGACTACTCTTTGATAACGTTGTTAGTTATGCGTTAGATCCTGCTTTAACGGCGCCGGGATGTGTTACCCCTACAGCTCCGGCTAATGGTGCAACTGATGTAGGATTTACTAATCTAGCATTATCTTGGACAGCGCCAACTACTGGCGGTGCAGTAAAATATTATGAGCTCTACCTTGGTACAACGCCAAATCCGACTACGAAAGTTAACAGTTATCCATCAAATGTCACCTCTGTAACAATTCCGAATCTATCCACTGGCTCCACCTATTATTGGAGAGTAGTGGCAGTTAATGATGCTGGAGTTACTACAACATGTAGTGAGTCAAGTTTCACAACTATTTCAAGTCCGTTTGATCCATATTGTTCTGGAAATCTTCTCTACTCTAGTGGAGTTGAGCCAATATCAAATGTACAGCTTGCTGATTTAACCAATCCATCATCTGCAGCATTAGATGGTACAGCGCATGAAAACTTTATTGATAAGGTGGCTACCTTAGAGCAAGGTAAATCTTACACCATTACACTTCAAGGAAATACTGGTGGTAATTATACAAGCAGATTCATAGTCTTTATCGACTGGAATCAAGATGGTGACTTCTTAGACAACGGAGAGACTTATTTCGGTGCCACTCCAAGTGTAACTCTGTTTAATTCAACAGGAACCGATGGTAAAACTGCAACTGGGTCGATAGCGGTTCCTGCGGGTGCGCTTCTTGGTAATACAAGAATGAGAATCAAGAAAAATTACAGTGCAACTGCGGCTCCAAACCCGTGTTATTCTGGAGGAACATTGGCTGCGGGAACTACTGCAGGTTACGGACAGGCGGAAGATTATACCATTAATGTAGTGGAGGCATCGCTGGGTGTTTCAGATAATATTGCTTCTCAAGTAGCTGTGTATCCTAATCCAGTAAAAGAGGTGTTGAATATCGAATCAGCTAACAAAAAAGTAACCGGTGTTACGTTCTACTCTGCTGATGGACGTATAGTAAAACAAGTGTCTAAAGAGGTTAAAAATGTAGATGTGAAAGATTTGAAACCAGGACTTTATATCGTTAAGGTTAAAACTTCAGAAGGAGAGAAAACTTTTAAAGTGGTGAAGAATTAACATTAATTATAAATTTATAATGAAGACTGCCAGAGAAATCTGGCAGTTTTTGTTTTCAGAAAACTAAATTTTTGGGAAGATTGTGCAGCAGTTCAGTATTTATGATCGCAGCGCAGACTTCAGGTTTTTCCCAGTGACCATTATGTCCACAATCTAACAGATACGATTTGATATTAGTGCCCTCGGGTAATTTTTTAAAAAGTAAATCAGATTTTACTGCATTGTCGTATTTGCCTGCTAATACTAAAATTTTTCCTTCAAAATTCTCTATGACTTTTGTTCGGTCGGGACGTTCTGTCATCCCTTTTACGGCAGCCAGTGCGCGCTCTGGCTTAGTTGCAAGTGCAATTTCTTTTGCCAGTTCTATTTTACCTTCTAAAATATCTTTTTCATTTTCATTGAAAAGATTTGGGATTCCTGCTCTCACATAGTTCGGAAATGATTCCATGATAATGCGGTGACTTTTTCTGCGTTGTTGTTTTTTCTCCTCATCATCTGGCAAGAAAGTAGAGAAAAATAAAGTAATGCTTTTCAGCTTATCAGCAAATTTTTCGGCGAAAGCCAGGCTTACATAACCTCCCATCGAATGCCCAAGAAGATGAAACTTTTCTAATTTTAAATTATCAGTCACCTTCTTCACCTGCTCTGCCATAAAATCCATAGAAAATACTTCCTGAGAAACCTTAGACAGTCCATGTCCAGGTAAATCAATCTTGATTAAAGTGAAGTCTTTAGCCAGATATTTTTCCATCTCTTCCCAAATGAGAAGATTTTCCATGAAGCCATGAAGCAAAACCAGGCTTTGAGGGCCGTTGCCTGAAATTTCGTAATTCAACATATTGTAAGAGTTATTATTTATAGATGTCGATATATTCTACAAAACCTGAACCGTTTATTTTATCCTGCAGGCGCCAGAAATTTCCCTTACTTTCATCATAGAAAGTGATACCTTTGTTCCTCGTATGAGTTTTGCCGTCGATCTGTTGAGAAATAGTGCCATAGAAATTAAGGTGCTTTACGGAGACACGCTGAATGGTGCCATTGATTGAAAGGGTGTTTTGACCAGAAGTAGCATTGCCGGAAATTTCGTAAAAATCTTTTCCTGTTTTCTTGAAATTTACTTTTCCTTTTATTGCGACCTCATCGGAGCTGTAACTTAGCACATGTTCGCCCTCTAAATTGCTGAACGTGTTTTTGTTATTCTTATCCCGGATACTGTCATTAATTTTGGTTCTAACGATATTCAGAGACTCAATAATTTTAGTACTGTCATTACTTCCTGAAGTGGAAATCGCTTCTTTTTTAGAACATGATAATAGTAAAATTGAAATGAAAAAGGATAGGAGAAATTTACTTTTCATGAGCTTACATTTTCGTTTTAGAGTCCATCACAATAGTAACCGGCCCATCATTGAGTAGCGAGACTTTCATGTCCGCCCCAAAAATTCCGGAGGCAGTTTTTAATCCCGGTTTGGAAATCTCACTTTTAAAATATTCAAACAGAGGAATCGCTGTGTCGGGTTTTGCGGCTTTTATAAACGATGGACGGTTCCCTTTTTTGTAATCTGCAATTAAGGTAAATTGACTAATGCACAAGATCTCTCCTGAAATATCAAGCACAGATTTATTTAATTTTCCTTCTTCGTCACCGAAGATTCTAAGATTTAGGATTTTTTGAGAAAGCCAGTCTGCATCGGACTCAGTATCATCTTCGTCAATCCCGACCAGTAGTAATAAACCAGTAGAAATTTCGCCGACAATCTCACCCTCAACTTTTACATTTGCTTCAGAAACTCGTTGTATAACAATTTTCATAATTCCTTTTAGTCAAATATCGTTAAAATTCCGCTTGCGGAATCATAATTATAACGATAGGTTTTGGGTGCAATTTGGGCATTTTTTATAGGTTCGCCAGTGATTAGTATCCATTCGGAACCATCTTTTGGACAAATAATTTTAATGTTGTTTTCAACACTTAATGTGGTGTTCCCGTCAGGACACAGATGAGGTGCATTTCTGTCGTAAATTCGAAATCCATTGGTGGTTCGAACAACAATTAATCCACGAGTTCCTGCTTGCTGTTCGTTCACATATGTCCATCCATTAATTGTTTGCAGAGGATAATAGGCAGGTAAATTAAGGTTAAGGACTACATTGATGGGAGAGTGCGGAAAACATTGCACGGTGTCTTCACGTTCGCTGCATGAAGGGATTATTAAAGAGTTGAAAATGAGTAATATTGATAGATAGAGAAGCAGAAACGTTCTTCGCATTCGAAATAAATTTTATATATTTGTAAAACGAATTGAAACAGAAATCATTGTCCGGCAAATGTCGGATTATTTTTTTATACTAACACTAAATAAAGGAATTATGGCAAGTTATGTTACCAAAGAAGGCTTAGACAAAATGAAAGTTGAACTGGAACAGCTGGAAACCGTAGAAAGACCAAAAATCACCCAGCAAATTGCTGAGGCTCGAGATAAAGGAGATCTTTCGGAAAATGCAGAATATGACGCCGCCAAAGAAGCGCAAGGAATGCTGGAAATGAAAATCGCTAAGCTGAAAGATGTTATTGCGAACTCCAAAGTAATTGATGAAAGCCAGTTAGATACCTCAAAAGTATCTATCCTTACCACGGTGCGCTTAAAAAATAATGCAACAAAAGCAGAACAGAAATTCACTCTTGTGCCAGATAATGAAAGTGATTTAAAGGCCGGTAAAATTTCCGTGAGTACGCCTATTGCAAAAGGACTTTTGGGTAAAGTAGTTGGAGAAACTGCTGAGATTGTTTTACCGAATGGTAACAAACTATCTTTCGAGGTTTTAGAAATTTATCTATAAAACTTTTATTATGAGCTCTGTTTTTACAAAAATTGTCCACGGTGAAATTCCGGCATATAAAATTGCTGAAGACGAAAGTCACCTTTCATTCTTAGATGCAATGCCTTTGGTAGAAGGGCATACGCTTGTGATCCCAAAACAGGAGACTGATTTAATTTTTGATCTCGAAGATGAAGCTTTTAGAAACCTTTGGGCTTTTGCGCAGCAAGTAGCAAAAAAGATGAAAAAAGCATTTCCGGATAAGAGAATTGCTGTGGCAGTAGTGGGACTCGAAGTTCCTCATGCTCATATTCATTTAATTCCAATAGCCAATGTAGAAGAAATGAATTTTAAAAATCCACGTTTGAAGTTTTCGGATGAGGAATATCGAAGAATTCAAGAAAGCATTGTTAACGTTTAATTTAATATTTGTCAAAGTATTTGCTTTGACAAACTTTTTTAAATACTATTTATATTTATGAACTCCAACCAATGTTCCTTCTGCGGAAAGAAAAGAAATGAAGTAGAATTGCTGATTTCCGGAAACGAAGGTTTCATCTGTGAAAATTGCATAGAACAGGCGCACGCTATCATTAAAGAAAATACACGTTCAACTGGATTTGCGGCAGCAGAAAGCATGGCCGAATTAAAAAAACCAAAAGAAATAAAAACCTATCTTGATGAATATGTTATCGGACAAGATCAGGCAAAAAAACAGTTGTCAATTGCGGTTTACAATCACTATAAAAGGCTTCTACACGCGCAGGATGAAAATCGCGAGGTAGAAATAGAGAAGTCTAATATCATCATGATTGGTGAAACCGGTACCGGAAAAACGCTTTTGGCAAAAACGATTGCGAGAGAACTTAATGTCCCGTTCTGTATTGTAGATGCCACCATTTTAACTGAAGCCGGTTACGTAGGCGAGGATGTGGAAAGTATCCTGTCCCGACTTTTGATGGTTGCCGATTATGATGTTGAAAGAGCCGAAAAAGGGATTGTTTTTATTGATGAGATTGATAAAATTGCTCGTAAATCAGATAACCCAAGTATTACCCGCGATGTTTCCGGAGAAGGGGTGCAGCAAGGTTTGCTTAAGCTTTTAGAAGGCAGCATCGTAAATGTTCCGCCACAGGGTGGTAGAAAGCACCCAGATCAAAAGTATATTCAGGTTAACACCCAAAATATCCTATTTATTGCAGGTGGGGCCTTCGACGGTATTAAGGAAATTATTGAGCGGCGACTTAACAAGCAGGCTATTGGTTTTAGTGCTGAAAAATTGGCTAAAACAGAAGATGAAGATTATATTTTGAGTCAACTTAATGCAATTGATCTGCGTAAATTTGGTTTAATTCCGGAGCTTTTAGGACGTTTTCCAATTGTTACTTATTTGGATAAACTCACCAAAGAAACCATGATCCGAATTATGAAGGAACCGAAAAACTCCATTATTAATCAGTTCGTAGAACTTTTTAAAATGGATGGTGTGACTCTAAAATTTACTGATGAAGCCATTGAGGCCATTGTTGAAGAAACCATGGAGAAAGGACTCGGCGCACGTGGTCTGCGAGGTACTACAGAGAAGGTTCTGGAAAATTTTATGTTCGATATCGATCAGTATGAAGAACTTATTCTGGATTCGAATAATATCAGTTTTTAAATTTTTAAAGACTTACAATACATGGAAACTCACCTTTATTCGGGTGAGTTTTTCTATATTTACACTATGAAAAAGATCTTTCCAATCGCAGCATTATTACTGGTTAGCAGTCTTTCTGCTCAGTTTAAAATCAATATAGAAGCTCCCGCTAATTTTTCTCCAAAAGAGGTTTATCTTTATACTTTGCAAGGTTCAAAAGATGTTTTGAACACCAAAGAAATTCGCAAAGGAAACGTTTGGCAGATCGAGGTCAGCAAACCTTATATGGGAATGATGAAGCTTTATTTTCCAGAAGAAAATACTTCACTAAACTTTATTTCCGAAAATAAAGATGTGAAAATTAAATTCGCTTCAGAAAACGGTAAGATTACTACCGTGAACTACCTCGACGATAGTAATTTTGTAATGAACAATCTACAGGAAGTTCAGCAGAAAAAGGAATATATTCTTCCGGCTTTGCAACAAATTAAGGGTTACTATTCTTCCAACACCGCCTTTGGTAAAGCCCTTGACATGGAGATTTCAGAAATTACCAAAGGATCTGTAGATTTTTCTAGATATCCTTTTATTAGCTACTATCAAACCAATTATGCGCGTTATGTGGAGAAAAATCCTTCGATTAAACACACGCATGACGATTTAATCGCTTTCTTAAATAAGTCAAACGAAATGCTGGAGACTTCCTCTTTACTTCGTCCGATTTTGATTACCTATCTTAATTCGGGGTTGAATACCAATCTTACAGCAGATGTTGACAAGTTGCTGGTGGCAGTAAATACTGAGACTCCCCGAGGGCAGACTATTATGTCGGAACTTATTGAGATCTTTGATGTTTATGGAATGCAAGAACTTAAAACAAGATATCTAACCCAAGCAAAAAATTTGAAGTGTACAATTAATGACCGTTTGGCAAAGACAATTGCTACCAACGTTAATACTGAAATTGGTGCAAAATTCGAAGATTATACTTTTAATCAAGCGACCAATACAAAAGCTAAGACGGTTCACCAAGTGAAAGCGGACAAAAAAGTCATTGTTTTCTGGGCATCAACCTGTTCCCACTGTGAGGCTGATTTACCTAAACTTATAGAAAAGTATAATGCGATGAAAGCGCAGAATATTGAAGTGATTGCTTTTGCTTTAGACACTGATCGTGCAGTGTATCAGAGTAAAGCACAGTCCTTGCCATGGGTTAACGATTCTGAACTAAAAGGATGGTACAGCAGTTATGCGGAGAAATATAATGTGGTGGCGACGCCGACTTATTTTGTGCTAGACAAAGACAATAAGATCGTTGCAAAACCGGATCATGCGGAAGATGTAATTTCTTATTTAAATATGAAATAAATTTTTGATAGCTACTAAAATATTTATATATTTGCACCACTTTAACGGCGAGGTAGCTCAGTTGGTTAGAGCGCAGGATTCATAACCCTGAGGTCACGGGTTCAATTCCCGTCTTCGCTACAATAAAGCTCAGGAATTTGCTGAGCTTTTTTTATTTAACGAAGAATTACTCTGCATCCTTCGATGATAATATGTCTTTATTGTACTAAACGTGTGTTTAATTCTACGAATGCTTTTGTTTGCTATTCATTGGTAATGAATAAGTTTGGATTTTTTAATGAAAGAGTAAATAATTTTTTAATAGATTATTTGGCAGTCAGATAAATATTATTCAACGGTTTCAAAATATTGTTGTTCCTGAAATACTTATTCATGTTAAAATATTATCGATAATTTTTTGAGCTAGGTGGTAATAATTACATGGAAATTGCTATTTAATGGATAATATTTGGTGAATTAAAACATTTATAGTAATTTTACGCCGTCTTAATAAGGCCACGAGCTTTTATTTGGGCATAAATTTTTTTTCATCATTTGTGTTTTTGAATCGTATCGTAAGGTGCGATTCTTTTTATTGAAAGGTTCTTTCGTACCGTACTAATAAATTCACGAAATAGGAGTACGTGACACTTCCTTCCTGCTGGTTACTTTTAAGGAATAAGTCATTTGTAAATCCGAAGAAAACTTCCAGTAAGCCCTGATGTTTTTCAACATATCTCTTTTCTGCATCTCGATCACGTTTCATTGCCGGTGAGTAAGAATCTTGAATTTTCTGCACATATTCCGGATGCTTTTCCACTAAAGAATGTAGCAAAGATTTTAAAACATAGTATTTTGTGGGATAAGCTACTTCTGGGTTTTTAGACTGAATTCCGATTAAATAGCCAATGAAATTCGCATCCTGTTCGCGTGCAAAACCCAATTGGTGTGCGCTTTCGTGAGCCAATGTAAATGGCTTGTAACTATCCGGTAGTTCTGCATTATATTGTGCTTCTGAAGTGAAAGGATTGTAATAGCCTAGAATGCCCGAATAGCCCATTAGCGGACTGAATAAGCTTTCTTTAAAATTATCAATATTCGTAACTTTCTTGGTGTTAAATGGCTGAGGAATTTGCTTTTGTCGCTGTGAAATTTCTTTTTCTATTCTTTTAAAATCTGTTATTTTAAAGACTCCATTCTCATCTTCAGAAACTTCTTTTCTGGCTTCAATACATTTTTGTAAATAGCTTTCTGTGAGTTTCTTTGTCTCCTCTAGGGTAATTTCTTCTTTAGGTAATTTTTCAATGAGTGGTGTCTGAAAATATAGTAGTCCCCATAAAAACTGGTAAGCGAAATAAAGTATGTTCAGGGAAATTAAACCAGTCAGAAGGTATTTGTTTCTTTTTCTAAATATTCCGACGATTATAAATATGAAAAAGCCAATGAGTAGAACATAGAACACGTCTCCCACAGAGAATGGAATTTTTAAAAAAATGGATTGATGAAAAGTTTTCTGCCACTCGAAGAAAATATCAACTAATCGCACGAAAAACTGCAGTTTTGATAAGATGAAAAACAAAAGAAATTGGGCAAGTAAAATACCCGCCCAAAATCTTTTTTTATAAATAAGAGGTCGATTAGTGTCCGCCTTCATTTTTAACTTGATCTAAGGAAATTCCTTGTGCTTTTAAAATTCCGCTTACTCTGATGGCGTAAAATGCCAAATAAGCAAAGCATAATATTCCGATAATATAACTGAAATGAATGTTCGTCATATCTGCTAAAACGCCCTGGAGCCAAGAAACAATACCACCGCCCATAATCATCATAATAAGATAGCTGGAACCCTGGTTCGTGTGTTTACCCAATCCATTGATTGCCAAGGCAAAGATACATGGCCACAAGGTGGAACAGAAGAGCCCTACGCTCGTGAAAGCGTACACAGAAACCATTCCTGTAGTAAGCATCCCGATGAGTAAAGCCACAATTCCCATAGAAGAGAAAATTAAAAGCATTTTAGCAGGATTCCCTTTACTCATAATATCTCCCGCAATCATTACTAAAATTACCAAGCCGTAAATATAGAACGGACTAAGATCGTGTTTGGCGATGGCGTTCACCAACAAAAACACTGCGAATGCTAAATACGGAGCCAGAAATCTTAAGATTTTCTTGGTACCCGCCTTTACGTCAAAAGCTTCGACAGCGCCGCCCCAACGACCAATCATTAGAGATGCCCAATAAAGCGAAATATAAGGGGCGATATCCTTCGTTTCAAAACCTAAATCATTCTCCATATAGGCAGGAAGGTTACTTGCAGTTGCAACTTCAACGCCTACATAAACAAAGATTGCGATCATTCCTAACACCAATTGAGGATATTGGAAGGCAGAACTTCTGTGGTGTCCATCCGGAGCGTCATCGGTGTCTTCCTTAACTACTGCCGTAATCTTGGGAAGTTTAGAGAACTTAATAAGAATTGCTACCAAAATGAAGGCAATACCTAGTCCTAGATAAGGCATTTTAACACTCTCAATGCTGGCTTCAGTATTTTCTGCTGAGGCAACTCCAAAGATTGCAAAAGAAACAATTAGTGGTCCTACCGTTGTCCCGAAATTATTAATCCCGCCTGCCAATGTAAGTCGTTGCGAACCAGTTTCTTTTGGTCCCAAAGCAATGGCTAATGGATTTGCAACAATTTGTAATAATGAGAATCCTAATCCAATGATAAATAACCCGCTAATCATCAGGGGAAATGAGCTATTATTGGCTGCCGGAATGAAGAATAAAGTACCAACAACGGAGATTAACAAACCGTAAATCAACCCGTTTTTATAGCCAATTTTGTTGATTAAGTCGTTTCGTAAAGATTTGGAGATGAACAAATATATCAGAGACCCAACGGTATATGCGATATAAAAGGCAAGAGACACCAATTGACTTTGTCCTTGGGTAAGGTTAAATGCTTTTTTGAAAACAGGGATCAAAATATCGTTGCTCGCTGCAACAAATCCCCAGAAAAAAAACACCGTAACAAGAGGGATAAATTGTCCCCAGTTTGTTTTTAAGTTGTTTGTAGACATATTTGTTAAGAATTACTTAAAACAAATATAACTAATTTATTTTCTCATTTCGAGTCTTAAGAACATTTTTTATGAGTTGATGAGCTTCTGCTTTAAGATCATTAGCGCTTTTGTCAGGACTTAAAATCTCATTGAAGTAAACCTTTACTTTTCCGGGATGTCCTTTAGAGTTTTCGAATGGAAACATTTCCTTTAAACCAACAAAAGTAAAAACGGCGAGAGGGGAGTGATGTTTAGAGGCGAGAATAAATGCTCCATCTTTAAAATTATCAAGAATTACAGAAGTGTCATCCGGAACGCCACCTTCAGGGAAAATAACAATACTTTGTCCTTCTTCCATTCTTTCAGCGCATCGGATGTAAACTTCTGCGCGACTTTTCGCAGACTTTCGGTCGACCATTACGCAAACTCTTTTGTAGATCGTTCCGAAAATCGGAATTTTTACCAATTCCTTTTTTCCCACGTAGCAAAGCGGATGACGCGGCATAAGTATACAAGGCAACATAACATCCATTATAGAAGTATGATTCGAGATGAAAACGTATTGGGTTTTAGGATCAATTTTTTTCTCCGTCAACCGGATAAGTTCATAGCGGAACCCCATTCCATAAAACATCCCATAACACCATATCCTGATCACTTTATAGGCATAAGGATAATGTTCTTTTCTTATTGAAAGCAGCAAAACCGGAATGCCTAAAATTAAGGTCAGGACTGTACCTAAAATAATCATCCAACCGCGCCAAAGATAATTAAGGATTTTGCTCATGCTTAAAATTTATGGAAATATAAGAATTAGATTATTCTTACCCATTGAAGATCATTTTTTTCTTCGCCGTGTAGTTCAAAACGGACACGAGTACGATTGCAGAAACTTTACTCAAAATTTCCCGGCTGATGACCACCAGGCCTAAATCGAAATGGCTTTTGTAAACTGCAGCAAAAAATATCTGAAATACTCCTAAACTCACCAAAGTTGAGACAAAAGAAACCGCCATGAAGTAAACAAACTCGCGATTTTTGGAATGTTTACCTCTAACAAAAACGAACCAAATACTCAAAAAATAATTGGTAAGAATTCCCAAACTAGTGGAAAATATATTGCTTAGAGGGAAATGTACACCATATAAACTGTACTCCCATTCGAAAAGTTTCGGCAGAGAAATGCTCAAAAGTTTAAAAGAGCCAATCTCTACCACTGCACTTAACGCGCCAGCGATGATGAATAGGATGACTTGTTTTTGTCGGAGTAAAATTGCTTTCATAAAATGAATCGGTGCAAATTTATAACTATATGTTAAAGATTTAGAAAATGCTGTTAAATTATTTTTTGGTGTTATTTTAATGTTTAATTTTAATTTATTATTACGTGAGTGTTATGTAATTGTTTCATATTCAAAACATTGCAATGAGTCCTTTTTACTTGTGATAACCGTCTTTGAGGCGGTTTCAAATTTTAAAAATTCATCAAATTTTATTTCCATGAACCCCAAAAGACCCTATCGAAAATTCAGTCCACAGCAAAAACAAATACAAGCTTTGGAACAGAAAAGTGACCGATTCAGAAGAGTTTATTCAGAATACGAAATGCTTAGCGATGAACTCTGGAACTTAGAGAACAGTGATACTCATAATATTCCGGATGATTTTGTGGATGCAGTAAAAATTCAGACTGAATATCTCGAAGAAGAAATTTCGGGTTGGTTGATGCCAAATGCAAATTCAGAACTCACACGCGCGACCGTGCAGTAAAATGTAGTCAGGCAGTTTCCTTATCTTTGCAGAATATTTACAGCGATCTGCAATGTTGATGAATCTCACTCAAAACAAAAACTTCAAACTTTTCAAACTTATTTCCGGTGTAGCGGCAGAAAACAATCAGTCCGTTTACATTGTCGGCGGTTATGTTCGGGACTTGCTTATGAAAAGGGCAGTACCAACGGACATTGATTTTGTTACAGAAGGTAACGGGATTCAGCTTGCAAAAGCTGTGGCAGAAGCTATTAATCCTAAGACCAAAGTTTCAATATTTAAAAATTACGGCACGGCGATGTTTAAGCATCAAGGTCTTGATTTAGAGTTTGTTGGAGCACGGAAAGAAAGCTATGCAGAAGACTCACGAAAACCTTCTGTTGAGGTTGGAAGTTTAGAAGACGATCAAAAGAGGAGAGATTTTACCATTAATGCATTGGCTATCTCCCTAAACACTGAAAATTTCGGAGAATTGTTGGATCCTTTTGGTGGGTTGCAAGATATCGAGAATAAAGTTCTTCGTACTCCTTTGGAGCCGGCGCAGACTTATTCGGACGATCCTTTGCGAATGATGCGCGCCATTCGCTTTGCTTCAACCTTAAAATTTGATATTGAATCACAATCTCTCGAGGCCATCAAAAGTGAGCGTGAAAGGATTTCAATCGTTTCCATGGAACGGATTATGGTGGAATTTAACAAAATGATGCTCTCCGAAAAACCTTCAGTTGGTTTGAAGTTAATGGAAGAAACAGGACTGTTGAATCTCATCATTCCAGAACTTACCGGACTTAAAGGCATTGAAGAAGTGGAAGGGCAAACCCATAAAGACAATTTCTGGCATACGTTGGAAGTCGTTGATAATATCTGTAAATACACCGATAATCTCTGGTTGAGATGGGCCGCCTTACTTCATGATATTGGGAAGGCTCCTACCAAGAAATTTATTGAAGGCACAGGCTGGACTTTCCATGGACATGAGTTTTTAGGCTCCAAGATGGTAAAGCAACTTTTTCAAAGATTAAAGTTGCCTCTTGGTCCGGATATGAAATATGTCCAAAAGATGGTGAAATTATCTTCACGCCCAATTGCTTTAATTGATGATGGTACTTCCGACGCGGCGCTGCGAAGATTATTATTTGATGCAGGCGATGATCTTGAAGATCTATTTACGCTTTGTAAAGCAGATATCACCACTAAAAACTCCCACAAACAACAAAAATTTAAAAAGAATTTTGAGTATGTAGCTCTTAAAATTAAGGAAGTTGAAGAAAGAGATCATATTAGAAATTTTCAACCACCAATTTCGGGTGAAGAAATCATGGAAATGTTTGGTCTTCAACCAGGAAAAGAAATTGGGATTCTAAAAGAAAAAGTAAAGGAGGCAATCCTTGAAGGAGAAATTGTAAACGACTCGGCGCAGGCTCGCGACTTCGTGATTCGAGAAGCCGAATTGCTGGGACTTAAAGTTTTATCATAATAAAAAACCCTTCATTTTTTTGAAGGGTTTTATTTTTAGAACTGGTAATTAATACCAAAAGTGAAATTTCGAGGTTTAACGCGGTAACCAATAACATCCACATAATTTTCATTCAGAAGATTCCCGATGTTCAAATAAGCGCTAAAATCGGGGGTGATTTGCTGGCTTATATTGAGATTAAAAACATGGAAAGGTTCTAATAAAACTTCTGCAACCGCAAAACTTTCAGTATCATAATAGGAGTCTTGTCTTGAGGATACAAACTGATGATTAATTAAAACAGAAGAGCCTTTAAATGGCTTTATGTCTAAAAAGGAGTTGACTCTTTGTTTCGGTTGGCGAAGCATTGATGCAGCATCTTCTTTTTCTACAAAACTAAAATTTCCACCTAAGCGCAGAAATTGGTAAGGCTGATAATCTAGTCCAATCTCAAAACCTTTCGCGGTATTTTCAGCAATATTTTGGAATTGTCCTGCGTAGGTAGTGAAATCAACCGTTTGATACACAAAAGCATCTTCTTCATTTCTCTGGAAGAAACTGGCAATAAGATTTAGACTTCGGTCTTTCTTACCAGCGCTGAGATGGATTTCGTGAGCTTTGTTTGTTTCGGGTTGAAGATTAAAATTAGGTAAAATATAAGGTTGGGAACCAAATGTTTGGTATAATGTAGGAGCTATAAAAGCGGTAGAGTAAGAATAACCTGCCTTCCAGTAGAAGGTGGCATTTTCTTTTAATATGTAAGGGTTAACGCTGTAAACAAAGTGATTGCCGAATTCCGAATTCTCAATCGTCCTTGTTCCGGCGTCCATATAGAATAATCCGTGGTGAAACTGTAACGTCGCAAAAGCATCTATGCTTTGGATATTGGTTTGCTCAGAACTTAAATCCTGCAGAAGTTCCGTCGCTCCCCACGGTAAAGAGTAAGCATCCATCCGTTGATCTTCGTACATTATTCCGGCAGTTATGCTTACATAATCCGTAAAACGATAGGTGTTATAAATCTCTGCAAAAAAGTTTTGTCCTGCATAAGAAAATTGGTCTGTGTATTTCTCATTAATCCAACTTTTACCAATTCGATCATTATCGGTATATCGGGAATTTATTGTTAATTCTCCATTTTTATAATGATATCCGGCATTTAGGCTTAGGTGGGTCTGTTGATCGTCAGATCGGTTCTCTGCATCAGTAAATGCCCCACCGTCATAATCAAATAAATGATGATTCCATCCACCGCTCAGGTTAACGTGAAATTTCTCGTCATAATAGCCAACATTTGCATTGATGTTTTGTTTCTCAAAACCATCCTCTTCAAAGTTTTCTCCTAATGCTGAAGATATACCTTTAGATCTTTCATTAAACGCAGATAACTGATAACTAAAGTGATCTTTATTGCCTTTTATGGAAAGATTTTGACCGAATGTTGAAAATGATCCACCCCGAAGAGAAATCAATCCCTCAACAGGTTTGATGGTGTTTTGTTTTGTTTTGATGTTGATAACGGATACCGTAGCATTACTCCCATATAACACTGAAGCTGCACTATTTAAGATTTCTATGCTTTCAATGTTTTCCAGAGCAATCAATCGAAGATCCGAGAGGGTATAATCATTCCCTGTGACATCTTTTAATGGAATGCCATCTAACAAGATTAAAATATTAGCGCTTTTTCCGCCCCGAATTTTTAAGCCTTTTGGCTCCGGAGTATTGCTGAAGCTTCCGGTGATGTGGATTCCGGAAACTTGGTTAAGAACTTCTGTAAGTGATTTACCCTGTTGTTTTTTCAGGTCTTCAGCGGTAATAATCTGCACATTTCTCCCTGTTTTGTAAAGGTTTTGCTTGGTTTTCGAGGCAATGTTGACCTCTTCAATGTTTGATACTTTTTCTTGCTGGGCTTCAATGTTTGAACTTACGACAAGCATGGCACCCACCAAAAATAACGTCTTTTTCATAGCGTTGTTTTTTAGTTTGTGATACTTATCGGAAAAATGCGGGTAAATGACACCAACCTTAATAAAGGCAGTAGATTCACGTCTCTTCCTCCGAAAGCGTTTTAATAATTATACTTTCGGCAAGGTCTCCTGACTTTCACATTGTTGCGCCTTCCCGTTTCCAGTGGCTATAAGCAACAAAATTTTTATCGTGATTTACAGTTGCGGGGACAGTCCACGAATTTCACGTAGTTCCCTTTTCCAAAAGCGTGGCGAAGGTAGTGATTTTAGCATTTTGCCACAATATTCATTAGCTTACAAGGATGGAAGATTTTTGAGGTAATGATAGACTTCTACTTGGGAGCGTATTTTTGGTCCATCATTTTGTACATATTCATTTCGTAATTTCTTATCGAGAATTCTGGCTTTCACATTATCACGAAGCTGAATGTCCAAGATATCTTTAATTTCTTTTTTAAGATTTTTCTGAGTGATTTTAGCTGCGGCTTCAATTCGGTAGTCAAGATTTCTGGTCATCCAGTCAGCTGAAGAAATATAAATATCCTCTTGACTCTTATTATAAAAATACATCACTCGAGCATGTTCCAGATACTCATCTACGATACTAATTGCTTGGAGTTTTTTCTTAAAACTTTTCTGGTTAACGGCACAATATATACCACGGATAATCAATCGCACGGTTACGCCCGCCTCTGCAGCCTCGTACAATTTAGTAATGAGTTGGCGGTCACTAAGAGAGTTTGCTTTAATGATCATTTCGGCTTTTCGGTCCGCCTTTGCTTCGCTAATTTCACGATCAATATGCTGAATGATTTTTTCTCGCATAAATACGGGACACAACAGAAGTTTTTTACATGATTTCAAGACCGGTAAAAAATCGCTTTTTGGCTTTTTAAGAACACCAAATACTTTATTAATATCCGCCATAATGCCTCGATCGCAAGTCAATAGGAGGTGATCTCCATATATTCGGGCAGTTTTTTCATTGAAATTACCCGTGCTTACAAATCCATACTGAATGGTTTTATTATGAGCTCTTTTCTTGATAACACATAGTTTAGCGTGGACTTTTTTGTTCGGAATTCCTACTAACACCTTTACCCCTTCTTGTTCCAAAAGATCTTTCCAAATAAGGTTGCTTTCTTCGTCAAAACGTGCACGAAGTTCCAACATAACAGTAACTTCCTTGCCGTTACGAACTGCATTAATCAACGCATTTACTATTTTTGATTGGCTGGCGAGGCGGTAAGCAGTTATCTGAATGGATTTAACATCCGGATCCATAGCAGATTCACGCAGAAGATCAATAACCGGAGTGTAGCGATGGTAAGGAAATGTCAACAAAACATCCGTTTTCTGAATGACATCGGTGACACGCTGATTTTGGAAAATCGGATGCTCGAATGTCGTTCTTTCTTCGGGAACTGAATAATCTTTAAAAACTTCCGGAAAATCCATAAAATGTCGGAAGTTGTGTATTTTACCACCCGGTATAATGCTGTCGCGCTTGCTCAACTGAAGTTTCCTGATAAGAAACTCAAGCAGGGCTTTGTCCATTTCCCGATCAAAAACAAAACGGGTAGGCTTTCCTTTCCGTCTGGATTTTATTCCTTTTTCAATTTTTTCAGCAAGGGTTGTTTTAATATCGTTATCCAAATCAAACTCCGCATCTTTCGTGACCTTGAAACAATGAGCAACAAATTCATCATACCCAAAATAAGAGAAGATATGCGGTAAATTAAAAGCAATTACATCTTCTAGTAACATCACATTCTTTTCATCCTTCTCAGAGGGTAATAGTACAAATCGTCCGGTCGCACGGGAAGGTATTTCGATGATTGCATAGTTACTTGAATATTGAAAATCTTTTCTTCTCATCGCAATTCCCAGATAGAGGGATTTGTCACGGAGATAAGGCATTGGCGTGTTTTCATGCAGAAGTATCGGGATGACATTGCTTTCAACGGTTTCGTCAAAATACTTACGAATAAAATCTGCCTGGACTTCCGTCAGATTTTTAGTGGTTTTGATGAAGATGTTTTCGGCCGCCATTTCAACCTGAATTTTTTTCCAGGTTTTGTCGAAATTCTGTTGTTGACGAATGACGATTTCATTAATATTCTGTAATATTTTGGTTGGTGGCTGGTAGAATGATTCGGTAATATATTTATCCTTAAAGTCCATAGCCCGCTTTAATCCTGCTACCCGAACTCGGAAAAATTCATCCAAATTGTTAGAGAAAATTCCCAGAAACCGAATTCGTAAATGCAAGGGAACGTTAGGGTCCATTGCTTCCTGTAAGACCCGTTCGTTAAAAGCTAACCAGGTAATATCTCGAGGGTTAAATTGTAATGCCATGAATCTTTATTGAATATCAAAAATAGTGTTTTTTATCACGAAGCTTAAAGGGTTTTAAGTAGTATTCCAACCTAAATTTTGTTAAATTTGAGTCGCATCATTATATCTGTTAATTAATAAGCAGATCAACTAAATAAATTCTTATGAAAAGTTCTTTTTGGCTGAAAATGGCCCTTTTTAATTTCCTGTTGATTGCTTTAATAGGTGTATTGATGCGGTACAAAATTTTGTATTCCTTCCCATTTTTAGACCAGAAAAATTTGCAGCAAGCGCATTCTCATTTTGCTTTTTATGGTTTCATCACCCACACGGTATATGTTTTAATGGTAAAATATCTGCAAAAAATTAATCCCTCAGTACCAATGAAAAAATATGATTGGTTAATAAATGCCAATCTTTTTTCATCATTTGCTATGCTGGCGCTCTTTGTATATGGAGGTTACTTTTGGGGATCAATCGTTGCATCGGCAGTTGCTTTGCTGATAAGTTTCGTGTATGCCTTTTATTTTTATAAAGACAGCAAAGTTCTGGAGGATTTGTCACTGAAATGGTTTCGCGCCGGACTGTTTTTCGCGATTATTTCTTCGTTGGGAGTTTTCACTTTATCCTATATGAAAAGTGGTGGCAGTGTATCGAGAAATTTGTTTTTAGCAGCGGAATATTTCTATTTGCACTTTCAGTACAATGGATTTTTCTCCTTTTCGTGTATCGGGTTGTTACTATACGCTATTCGTGAAGCAGAAGGGTTTGTATCGACTAAAACCAACAACCTCCTTTTTTGGTTGATGTTTGCCGGCTGTCTGGTCGGATTCGGACTTTCAGTGTTGTGGCTTGAAGTACCAATATATATTTATAGTATTATCGTGATCTCAGCATTAGCCCAGACTTTTGGTGCGGTGTTGCTTTTCAACACGGTCAAAAAAAACTGGATTTCCTTGGTGTTAAAGTGGTCTCCGATGCAAAGATTTGTTTTGCTGTTTGTGGGATTGGCTTTCGGCGTGAAAATTTTACTGCAGTTGGGTAGCACTGTTCCGGCACTAAGCCAGTTTGCATTTGGATTCAGAACGGTTGTTATTGCATATCTCCATTTAGTGCTGCTGATGGGTATCGCAACATTTTTGCTGAATCAAATTTTAGCAACCAATCAGTTTTTGATCACTAAAAATACTCTTTTGGGGTTAAAGTTTTATTTGGCAGGTACTTTTTTAACAGAAGTAGTGTTGGGAGTCATGGGAATACTTTCCATTAAATATATATCACTTCCTTACGCCAACGAAATGTTGTTATTATTTTCAGCTTTAGTATTTGTAGGGTTGTTGTTCATCCAGCTCAATCTGAAGAAACGTCAACATCCAATTTCTGGAACAAATATTTAAACCATTATCTAACGCCGTCAATCTCTCGCATATATTCGAGTATTTGGCGGGCTTCGGTGTCGTTAAGTCCTTGGTTTGGCATTCGGACCAAGCAAAGTTCCAATTGTTTTTGCAGCTGCGGATCAACATCAATCATTGGGTCTGGATTGGTAATAAAATTCATAATCCATTCCGGCGTCTGTCGGTGGGTTACTCCTCGCCATCCCGGACCCACCAACTTTTCTTCGGTTGGTTTGTGACAAGAAGTACATTTTACATCGGCAATACGTTTGCCCATCGCTGCCATTTCTGGATTGAAAGTGCTTACATCAACATTTTCGTGCGGTCCTAAACCTCTGGTAGGATCATACTCACCAGTTACAAGTTCATTATCTTGAATAGGATCCTCAGTAGTAGTATTCTCAGTTACGGTTTCTGTTTTGCTATCTCCATTGCACGACATTAAAGCAAAAGTGAGGGTAGCTAACGCAAGAGTATTCAGGGACTTCATAGTTTGGCTGGGTTTATCTTTCAAAATTAAGACTTTCCATGTAAAATAGAAATTAATATAATTGGCACTTACATGATTTTTATCTTAACTTACTGGACATTGGTCAAATTAAATTGGAATATATTTGTTTAAAACTTAAAATTATGAATAAATATCTGTTATTCTCCGCTTTATTTATAGCATTATCCTGTGGGGAAGATAAATCCTCAAATTCTTCGCAAGAGCTTGTATTGTTAGATGAACCAACCGTAGAAACTCAGAGTACGAAGGCAGCTGAACATGAAGGTTACGCTTTGATTGAAGGTGCAAACTGTAGAACCTGTCATAAAATTGATGCCGCAATGATAGGCCCATCCTATAAAGATGTAGCAGCAAAATACTCCGTCGCAGACTCTGAATACCTTGCGACCAAAATTATCGAAGGCGGGCAAGGCGTGTGGGGACAAGTACCCATGACACCGCATCCCGGACTTTCCCGTGAGAATGCCAAAAAGATGGTTGAGTATATTTTAACTTTGAAGGAAAACCAGTAAAATCCGAAATCCCTTTTTGCCCAATATGGAGCATTTATTATATAAAAATGTCAATTTGTCACACTTTTTCTCTTGGTATGCATTTGGAGAAATGAGGATTGAATTGAATTTTAAACAAAAAATATAAACATATGAGCAAAATAATCGGAATCGATTTAGGAACAACCAACTCCTGTGTGGCAGTAATGGAAGGTAAAGACCCGGTGGTAATTCCTAACGCAGAAGGTAAAAGAACCACTCCTTCGATTGTGGCTTTCACAGAAGATGGAGAGAGAAAAGTTGGTGATCCTGCTAAAAGACAGGCCGTAACCAACCCACAAAAGACCATCTACTCTATCAAGAGATTTATCGGAACCCACTTTAAGGATGATGCTAATGAGGTGTCAAGAGTTCCTTATACAGTTGTGAGTGGTCCTAACGATACGGTAAAAGTGAAAATTGATGACCGCGAATATACTCCACAGGAAATCTCTGCGATGACTCTTCAAAAAATGAAGAAGACTGCTGAAGATTACCTAGGTCAGGAAGTTACAAGAGCGGTAATTACTGTTCCAGCATATTTTAATGATGCGCAGCGTCAAGCAACTAAAGAAGCTGGCGAAATTGCCGGTCTTACCGTAGAAAGAATCATTAACGAACCAACAGCTGCAGCATTGGCTTACGGTTTAGATAAGAGTCATAAAGACCAAAAAATTGCCGTTTATGACTTAGGTGGAGGTACTTTTGACGTATCCATCCTGGATCTAGGTGATGGAGTTTTCGAAGTATTGTCAACCAACGGTGATACACACTTAGGTGGTGATGACTTTGATGATGTAATCATCAACTGGATGGCAGACGAGTTTAAGTCTGACGAAGGAGTTGATCTTAAGTCTGACGCAATTGCACTGCAAAGATTAAAAGAAGCTGCAGAAAAAGCGAAAATTGAGCTTTCTTCTTCTTCTCAAACTGAAATCAACCTACCATATATCACTGCTACGGCAACCGGTCCTAAGCACATGGTGAAAACTTTAACAAGAGCGAAGTTCGAGCAGCTTTCTGCTGACTTGGTAAGACGTTCTATGGAGCCTTGTAAAAAAGCTTTGGCAGATGCTGGGCTTTCAGTTTCCGACATTGATGAGGTTATCTTAGTAGGTGGTTCAACAAGAATCCCAATCATTCAGGAAGAAGTAGAAAAATTCTTTGGTAAAAAACCTTCAAAAGGAGTTAACCCGGATGAGGTGGTAGCAATTGGTGCTGCGATTCAAGGTGGAGTATTGACAGGTGACGTAAAAGACGTTCTTTTATTAGATGTTACGCCACTTTCATTAGGTATCGAAACAATGGGTTCTGTATTTACCAAATTAATTGAAGCGAACACTACCATTCCAACGAAGAAATCAGAGGTTTTCTCAACGGCAAGCGACAACCAGCCTGCAGTTTCTATTAGAGTAGGACAAGGAGAAAGACCAATGTTCAACGATAATAAAGAAATCGGTAGATTCGATTTAACAGACATTCCACCAGCGCCAAGAGGAGTTCCTCAAATTGAGGTTACATTTGACATCGATGCGAACGGTATTTTACACGTTTCTGCGAAAGATAAAGGTACTGGTAAGGAGCAGTCGATCAAGATCCAAGCAAGTTCAGGGCTTTCTGATGAAGAAATCCAAAGAATGAAGCGTGAAGCAGAAGAAAATGCTTCGGCAGATGCTAAGAAGAAAGAAGAAGTAGAAATCGTCAACAAAGCTGATAGTTTAATCTTCCAGACAGAGAAGCAACTAAAAGAGTTCGGCGACAAAATTTCTACCGACAAAAAAGCAGCGATTGAATCTGCACATGCGGAGTTAAAGACTGCGTATGAAGCAAAAGATATGGAGGCAATTAAAACCAAGACTGAAGCTTTAGATGCAGCTTGGATGGCAGCTTCGGAAGAAATGTATGCAGCAGGTCAGCAAGCACAAGGAGGCGCTGATATGGGCGGAAATCCAAACGCTGGTAATGCTGGTGGAGCCGACGATGTTCAGGATGCAGACTTCGAAGAAGTTAAATAATTCATAAATATTTGTTTAAAAGAAATCCTCGGTTCGCCGGGGATTTTTTCTTTGTGTAGAATAAAAATGTGCGTCGCTTTTTGTCTGCGAGTTTTATTAAAATATCTTTGCAGCCACATAAAATAAATATAAAATGCTCTCAAAAATAATCGTTCATCGAGTTGGTAACCGCGTTAATCAGGAATCTCTAATTCTTTCTCAAGAAGAGCTTCAACTGGACGAAGAAATGAAAGACTTATTGGAGGATTTCTTTCTGAAAGCTTTCAAATCCGAGGAGCAATTCCGTTTTTACAGTGAGACTTATTTAATTAATAATTCGGTATACAGTTCGGTCTCAGAAATTTTTGAAGATCCAAAAAAGTTTGTGGAAGAATCTGAAAATATTGCCCAACACCTTTACGATGTATCCGAAAATCCGCGCGTGCAAAGTGGGGAAGTTTTTATAGTATACTTTGAAGGGGAAGAAAATACGGACGGTAGCAAGGTGGATTCTATTGGGATTTTTAAAACTGAAAATAAAAATCCTTTTCTGAAGATTTTCCCAAATAACGACACTTTTGATATCGAGAAGGATTATGGTGTCGGTCTTTCTAAACTCGATAAGGGAGCTTTAATTTATAACAGCAGTAAGGAAAGCGGCTATGCAGTATCCGTGGTCGATAACAACAAAAATGGTGATGCCGAATATTGGTTTGAAAATTTTCTGAAAGTGAAGCAACGCGATGATGATTATTTCCACACGCAGGAGACTTTAACCGTGTACAAAGAGTTTATTACCAAGCAACTACCGCAGGAATTTGAGGTAACAAAAGCCGATCAAGCAGACTTTTTAAACAAATCAATCACCTTCTTTAAAGAAAAAGAATCTTTCGATTATGAAGAATTTACAAAAGAAGTTCTTGAAGATGAACATGTTATCGAAAGTTTTGGTAATTTTAAATCCGATTATGAGCAGGAAATGCAAATGTCAATTTCAGAAGATTTTGCCATTTCCGAAGCAGCAGTAAAAAAACAGAGTCGTGGTTTCAAAAGTGTGATTAAATTAGACAAGAATTTTCACATCTACGTACATGGCGACCGCAAGATGATAGAAACCGGTCAAGATGAAAAAGGAAAATACTACCGTTTATATTTCGAAAAAGAAAATTAAATAGTAATAAATGATTATCTTTGTTAGGTATCTCATTTTATTTTAGTCTTTTTATGAATTTAGCCGATTGCCACGAGGAAAAAATTCACACATCTGGTCATATACAGAACTTCGGCTACCTACTAGGTTTGGATGCCGAAAGCCACACTTTAAAATTTTACAGCAATAATATCCAAGAGATTATAGACGTTGATCAAACGCTCTTGGGAAAAAAAATATCAGAAGTTACCGACGTTTTTGCAGAATTGTTAGAGTCGGTGGTACTTAGAAATCTTGATTTTTCAGAACTTCGTGAAGTTGATGTTTATCTCGATAAAATCTTAATTCGCGAAAGATGGTTTCACTTAACCATCTATAAGTACAGCGGAAATATATTTTTAGAAATTGAAACCGTTCTCGAGCACTTTCATCAGCGCACGTTTGTATCAAAGAAGTATGAAAGTATCAGCAATGCGACAAGTTCCGCGGAAATTTGGCAAGAATTGCTGAATGCGGTTTTTGATGCCATTGACTATGAGCGAATTATGGTTTACCGCTTTCTTGAAGATGGTAGCGGAAAAGTAATTGCTGAAAAAATTAAGAACAATGTTGAAAGTTTTCTTCATCTTCATTATCCCGAAAGTGATATTCCGCGACAAGCCCGCGAACTTTATCTGAAAAAACGCAAAAGAATCTTCAGCAACGTTAATGAGGAACCAGTTCCGATAATTTCAAAGCAGGAAGAACCTTTAGACTTAACCTATTCTACCCTCAGAGCGATGTCTCCGGTTCATGGACAATACCTGAAAAATACGGGGGTTGCCTCCTCTTTCAGTACTTCTATTGTGGTAGGGAACAAACTTTGGGGTATGGTAACTTGCCAGAATATCGAACCTAAACACATCGATTTGGTGAACCGTGTTCGTGCCGAGGTGTTTAGCGTCATTGCTGCGAATGCTTATACCTCTTATAAATCACGGCAAAATCTTGACGATAACATCGAACTCGATAAAAAAATTCAGGTTCTCAAAAGTCATCTTCAACAACATGACAGTTTAGAAGAATCTCTTTTCAGTCATTTGGAGGAGATGAGAGAATATCCTAAAGCGGACGGTCTTGCTGTTGTGGTCGGACATCAAATAAGGACTTCAGGTTTGGTACCCAGTGACGAACATATCTTGAAAATTGTTCAGTATGCAAGGGATAATCCGTTGAAGAATTTTTATTCTACCAATGATTTTGGGAATTCTCAACAGGGAAATTTAGGGGATTTAGAGAATGCTGCCGGTGTAATGTTCGGTTTTACCGATGACCGCCGACATGAATTGTTAATTTGGTTCCGCGCTGAGGTTGATACTCAAAAATTATGGGCAGGTAATCCATCTAAAGAAACTTCAGAAACGATATTGAACGGAGATCAGCAAATGGTGATGTCTCCGCGCAAGTCTTTCGCAACTTATATTGAAGATATTAAAGGCAAAGCAGCACCCTGGAAAAATCGTGATGTTTTTGCGGCAAAAAAAGTTGTTGCAGCCATTCTGGAAACGACTTACACGCAATTCCGACGCGTCCAGGAGCTTAACGAAGAGCTCAAAAATCTTAATGAAGAACTGGATAGTTTCTCTTATACCATATCCCACGATTTAGGAACCCCGCTGACAGTGATGAAACTTAACGCTCAGTTGCTAGAGCGTTCGCACCATGATAATCCTGAAGTTCGTAAGCGCATCTCGAGCATTCTTCAGGAAATTCTGGGGATGGAGAATATGATGCGCGATGTTCTTCAGTTAAGTCGTGCTAAATCTTCTGAAATCGTCATTAAGGAACTGGAGACGAATAAAATCATCCGCAAAATCTGTTACGACGCTCAACTTACCATCAGTCAAACCACAGAAATTATTCTTGGGAAAACACCGAATGTCTTGGCTGATGAAACGATGTTGATGCAGGTTTTTCTCAATATTATTGGTAACGCAGTAAAATACTCGAGCAAACAAGAGGTTCCCCGTGTGGAAATAAATGGGGAAGAAGTAGGAGATACTGTGGTTTATACCATTAAAGATAACGGTATTGGTATTCCGAAAGAGGCTCAGGAGAAGATGTTTAAAATATTCAACAGGATGGACAATGCTAAAGATTTCCAAGGGAATGGAGTGGGATTGTCAATTGTGTACCGTATCATGAAGCGTTTAGGCGGTTCGATTTCCTACGAAAGTGAAGTAGGTGAAGGAACCACCTTTACGGTAACTTTCCAAAAACCATAAATTTTGCTGATATCAGATTTTCTAAAGGCCGAAACCCGACATCTTCATGATTTAACCGAGGCTAAATTCAACTCAGATCGGCTTTTTAAAGGAGATTTTTCCAAAGATGATTATATCCGATTGTTATTGCATAATCATGCGCTACTTTCTGCGTTTGAATCTTCTATATTTTCCAAGATCTCTGAGGCAATCGCTTTAGACCTTGATTTAAGAAATCGAAGCAAACTCCATTTAGTAGAGGCGGATTTACAGCACTTAAATATTAGTGTTTCGACCCAAAATATCCACAGCATTGAAAATCCCGAGGAAGCTTGGGGACTGCTTTACGTCATGGAAGGTGCAACCATAGGCGGAACCATGATGGCGAAGCAACTTTCCGCATACCCGGAATTTCAAGATTTTCCATTTCATTATTTCAGGATTTATGGCGATAAGACCGGATCGAAATGGAAGAAGTTTAAGGAGGTCATCGACCGCGAATTACCCGAAACTTCCTTTCCAGTAACCTTAGCCGGCGCAAACCGTGCCTACCGTTTTTTATTGGATTTTCCGTTATAGCAGGGTGGTTTCATTTTTGATGAAAAACCACAAACCCTGATTATGAAAAAATACATACCATATTCTCCCGAGATGGATGCGCTAACTGCTGAAGAAGAGGCTTTGCTTGCTGAAGATTTGGCACTAATTGAGCAGGCAGTTTCGGTTTCCGCTAAGGTTAATAAAACAACACACCATACCAGAAATGCTCATGCAAGAGCCTTGGGTTTCGCACGAGGACATTTTATACCTGTTAAAAATGATGCGGTAGATTTTCAGCAATTACTGGAAGGAGCAAATTTAGGTGTAATCTTCCGCTTTTCTCATCCTAATTTTTTCGTTTTGGGCGGTAATTGGGAATATCCTTTGTACGGTTGTTCCATAAAAATCTATAACAAAAATGCACCGGTGAGTGCAAAATTTCCGTTCGTCAATCTACCGGTCTTTATTACCAATTCGGTTTCTAAGTTTTTAAAAATTCATATTAAAGCCAATCATTTTTTCATCGGAGTTGGTAGAAATTTATTCAGGGCAGCTGTTAAAGTTCCAGGTCTTATAAAAGCGGGATTAAGTATTTTCTTTGATCGAGAAATATTCGGTATCACGAAAAATATATTAAAGTTATTGGATATTGAGCGAGAATCATTATTATCCTACAATTTTCATTCAATCGGTTGTTTCCGAATGGGAGATCGAGTGGTAAAGATTCGTTTAAAACCAAATTACACTCAGGAAATTAAAAAAGGAAATGAGTTTAATCAAACTCAAACCTTGAAAGACTATTTCCGAAATCATGAGATTTCTTACGATTTTCAAGTGCAAATGGCGGTTCATAAAAAGAAAACCCCGGTTAATAATCTGCTTAAAAACTGGCGAGAGAGAGATTCTCCATTTATTACGGTCGGAAAAATTATTTTACCGCAACAGGATCTTTCAAAATATGAAACGTTAGAATACGAAAACCTCTCGTTTAACCCTTTTGAAAATAAGCCAGAACTTCAGCCTGCCGGAAGAATACAACGGGTTCGGCGCAAAATTTATGAAGTTTCTATCCGAACTCGACAAACTTTAAATTCAAATAAATAAATGCCTGAAGGACCCACCATTCTCAATTTAAGAAACCGCCTGATTCGCTATAAAGGGAAAACCGTTACCGAAGCCACAGGTTATGGCGAGATGGATAAGAGTGCAATCAAAAATACTAAGTTGTTGGATATTGATGCTTTTGGAAAGAATCTAATTTTCGTTTTCAAAGATTTTTTTGTCACTGCTCATTTGGGGCTTTTCGGTAGTGTTCTTGTCAACAAAAAAAAGAAGGTAAACGCCAGTTTTGCGCTTCATTTTGGTGGTGACATGATCAATTTTTATATTACCAATACTAAGTTTTATGAAGGAAAACCACAGGAACATTTCAATTATAAAACAGACATTTTAAAAGACAGTTTCGACGGAGAGCTTGTTTTGGCTACGCTTCAAAAAGAATATTCGGATAAAATGATCGGTGATGCTGTGATGGATCAAGATCTTTTTACGGGGGTGGGAAATATTATAAGAATTGAATCTCTTTATCGCGCAAAAATACATCCCGAAAGTTTGGTTAAAGATCTTCCTGAAAAGAAAGTGGTCTATTTAATTGAAAGCGTTGTTAATTACGCTTTCGACTTTTTAGAGCAATCTAAAAAAGGAACGGTGAAAGATGAAGCCTTAATTTACGGAAAGAAAAAGTGCCCAAAAGACAAATCAGATTTGATCATCGAAGAAATGGGCAAAGTAAAACGTAAAACCTATGTTTGCCCGAAATGTCAAAAGCTCTATAAATAAAAAGCCGTCTCAAAAGACAGCTTTTCATTTTTTAATATTCAAAAATATTTTCTCCGTAAAGTCCTTCAACCGACCAGTAACGTTCGCCTGTATCATAATTGAACGTTAAGATTTTGGAGCCTTCCGGTAATTCATTAAGTTTCTTGTTAATCGCAGCTAACGATGCTCCCGTCGAAATTCCCGCCAAGATCCCTTCTTTTTCAGCTAACTTTTTGGTGAATTCAAACGCTTCTTCTTTTTCAACCTGAAGGGTTCCATCAAGAATTTCTGTATTCAAAACTTTTGGGATAAAGCCTGCGCCGATTCCCTGTAATGGGTGAGGACCAGGGTTGCCACCGGAAATCACAGGAGAATCTTTCGGCTCTACAGCGTAACTTTTCAGATTTGGAAATTTCTCTTTTAAAATTTCAGAAACTCCGGTGATGTGGCCACCGGTGCCGACACCTGTAATTAAATAATCAAAACCTTCCGGGAAATCACTTAACAGTTCCTGTGCAGTAGTATTACGGTGAATTTCAAGATTAGCTTCGTTTTCAAATTGTTGTGGAATCCAAACGTTATCAAGTTCTTCAGCCATGGCTAAAGCTTTTTTAACGGCACCAGAAGTTCCGAGTTCGCGAGGAGTCAAAACGAACTTTGCTCCATACGCTGACATTAATTTTCGACGTTCAACACTCATGCTTTCCGGCATTACTAATACCAACTGATAACCTTTTACAGCGCAAACCATCGCGAGTCCTACACCGGTGTTCCCGGAAGTAGGTTCTACAATTAAAGTATCTTTATTAATTTTTCCCTCGCTTTCTGCCTTTTCAATCATCGCTAAGGCAATACGGTCTTTAATGCTTCCGCCGGGATTTTGTCGTTCGAGTTTCATCCAGACTTCTACATCTTTGTCAAATATATTTTGAAGTCGAACGGTTGGGGTTTTTCCAATAGCTTCTAAAATGGTGTTTATTTTCATAATTGATTATTTTGATTAAATAATAAAGTTGATAGGTTCGTTCACCGGCAGTTTGTTTTTGACAGTCACCAATCCTTTGTGAAAGACGACAGAGTTTGGAGCAACACTTTCAGTAATCCAGACATTTCCGCCGATTAAAGAATTTTCACCGATGACCGTTTCTCCGCCAAGAATGGTAGCGTTGGCATAAATTACCGTACCGTTTTCAATCGTAGGATGTCTTTTCTCGTTTTGCAAATCCTTCGTTACCGACAAAGCGCCTAGAGTAACACCTTGATAAAGTTTCACCCTTTCTCCTATGATGGTAGTTTCTCCAATCACGATGCCGGTGCCGTGATCAATGAAGAATTTTTTACCGATTTTGGCACCCGGATGAATGTCAATTCCTGTGCGGCTGTGGGCTAATTCCGTCCAGATTCTGGGAATTAACGGAATATTCACTTTCTCAAGTTCATGGCTGAACCGATAAACAGCGATGGCAAAAAAACCGGGATAGGAAAACATGACTTCATCTACATTCTTTGCTGCCGGATCATGATCGAATATAAATTGGGCATCCTCGACCAGAATATCGTAAACCTGCGGAAATATTTCGAAAAAATAATCGGCACTTGGCGATTCCGCGGTGTTAACAGAATTCAAGATTTCAGTAAATTCGGTTTTAAACTGCTGAAGTCTCTGTTCGATTTCTGAATTTTTTGAGCACCGCTGAAATTCTAGGAAAAAAATAAACCTGAAAAAACGGTCAATAAAATCTTCAGTTTTCTTTTTATCAATATCCAGTTTACGGTTATTATAACCTTCTGTTAAACGATTGGCAAAACTCTTTTCCACAAAAATATTTTAGCCCAAAGTTATGCAAGAATTTTTCCAAAAATGCTTGATTTAGGTTAAGTAAAATAAATGGCAGTCATTCATAAAATAAATATGAAAATCAATCATCTGCTGTTGGCTATGGCTGATGAAATTCGTAAATTTGTGTGCCTTTTTGGGAGGTATTATCTTTAAAAATAGTTTCTGAAGGCATAACCCCGAATAAATTTTAATAAATCATACATTATGAAAGTTACCGTAGTAGGAGCAGGAGCAGTTGGTGCAAGTTGCGCAGAATACATTGCGATGAAAGATTTCGCTTCAGAGGTGGTTTTAGTAGACATTAAAGAAGGTTTTGCAGAAGGTAAAGCCATGGATTTAATGCAGACTGCATCTCTTAATGGCTTTGACACCAAAATTACCGGGACCACTGGTGATTATAGTAAAACTGCAGGCTCTGCCGTAGCCGTTATTACTTCTGGAATCCCGAGAAAACCAGGGATGACCAGAGAAGAATTAATCGGAATTAACGCGGGAATTGTAAAAGAAGTTACTGAAAACTTAGTGAAGCATTCTCCAGAGGTTATCATTATCATTGTTTCTAACCCGATGGATACCATGGCTTATTTAGCTCATAAGGTTTCTGGATTACCGAAAAACAAAATTATCGGTATGGGTGGTGCTTTAGATTCAGCTCGATTCAAATACAGATTAGCAGAGGCGTTAGAATGTCCTATCTCTGATGTTGACGGGATGGTAATTGCTGCGCATAGCGATACTGGTATGTTACCGTTAATGAGCAAAGCAACCAGAAATGGAGTTCCGGTAGCGGATTTCCTAGATGCTGAGAAACTAGCTTACGTGGAAGAAGAAACTAAAGTTGGTGGAGCAACGCTTACGAAACTTTTAGGAACTTCTGCATGGTATGCACCGGGAGCAGCAGTATCAGTAATGGTACAGTCTATCCTGTGCGATCACAAAAAAATGATTCCTTGTTCTTTAATGTTGGATGGTGAATACGGTGAAAGCGATATCTGTTTAGGAGTACCTGCAATCATTGGTAAAAACGGTGTTGAGAAAATTGTTGAAATCAGTTTAACTGAAGAAGAGAAAGCTAAATTTGCGGCTTCTGCAAAAGCAGTTCGTGAAGTAAACGCTGACTTGAAATTCTAATTTAATAACGCCATAATCTAAGCCTCCTGAAATTTACTTTCAGGAGGCTTTTTCTTAATGAAGTGATTTTTTGCTTCGTCTGAGAGAGAAGAGAACTTATCTAAACCTAATCAATTATTTAAATTTTAAGGCGTCTTGATACACGAAAAAGTACGACGAGGGATTTGCTTCTTTTTAGTAGAGATGAACAATAAAAAAACCTCCCACAGGGAAGGGTCTTCCGTTATTGGTTATTTAAATTTCTGCCTGATACGGAGGAGCAGAAATTTGATCGGCAGGGTGACCAGGTAACTTGTCACACCGCCGATGGCTGCCAGTATGGTAGTTCTGATTATTTCATCGATGTAAAGCCTTGAAAGTAGGATGAGTGCCATACCGCTGAAGGCACTGATACGCTGTGAGGAATCAAAGTACATCATGGCTGTCCGACATTTTTACCGCGGTCTGGCTCAGTGCGCCAGCTACCGCGCCAGCCAGGGTCAGATAACCGGCGGCGGTAACAATTGCCGCGGGCAGTGCAACCGGTGCAGTGAGCAGCGCACCGCTGATTCCGGTGAGAATGAGACCCGCAGTGCGGATGCGGCGGAAGAAGCGGGGCGTGAGGCCTTTCAGTCTTTCAATGATCTCTTTCATGATCTTCTTTTTTTATGATTAAGTAGAGTTCGTACCCTTTATCCAGCAGTGGATAAAGGCGGTCTTTCATTCTGTCCAAAGCAGCCCGCGAGAAGCTGCCTTTTCCTTCATCCGTGTGCGTCAGCACAGGTGCGATGCAACCCCTGAGTTCTTTGCCGGCATCATTGGCGGCGTGGAAGAGGATGTACTTTGTGTCTTTGACGCCCACCACCTCGAAGTGGGAGCCGAAGCGCGGCGTGTAGCGTTTGCGCAGCGGATACTTTCCTTCAGGAGTGCATGATACGCGCGACCGGTTGCCGTGCTAGGGCAGCTCGATTGTGCGGCAAATCTCCTCTCTACCGAAACGGAGTACACCGTCGACACCGCGGTCGTGATAGCTTCTGATGAGTTTCAATTCCATGACTACGGAGTTCCTGAAACACCAATGATCTGCAGCGCGTTGAAGGCACCGTTCTTCAGCTCGTAGAATTCACCATTGATTTCTCGGTAGAAGCTGACGCCGAAAATCAAGAAGAGCGGATTCACCGAAGCTTCGGGAAGGTTCTGCGTAAGTTGAGTAGCGGTGGTCTGCGTGCTGCCAATTGGCTGAATTTGGGTGCTGTTCTGCTCGGAGGTGTAGGCACCGCTTTCGAAATTGATGTCCATAGCAGCGGAAACAAGCTGGTAGTGTGTACTGCCGGCAGGTCCCTTGATGCATTCCGCCGGGACGTAGGAGGGCAGATCCACAATGGAGTCGCCCGTCGCGCGGTCTATGGTACCGATGTAAAGGATCGTGAGTGAGGTTGACAGTTTGCCTGGTTGTTGAAAACAAATCCCTGAAGCAGTTCAGCTTCGCCGTCAATGACGTTTCTTAAGCCGCGCGGGTTCGTGGCATCCATCTGGATGACCTTCACCATTTCTTTGGTGAGACGGCTCACCATGCGTGGGTCACAGGCTTTGCGGATCAGGTCCTGGATGGAGTTGCGCAAAAGTTTTCCGGCTTTACCGGCACGTCCGAACTCGGCCATATTTTCGCGGGTACGCTGGAAGGCAGGGTCGCTGTGCATCGATGTCTTCTTTTTCGCGCGCCATATAGCCGTCGCGGGTTCTGTAGAAGGTGATGTCGCCCATCGTGCCTTTCCGTTTGATAAGTCCTTTTTGTCTTGCCATTGTTTTAAGTTGTAGAAAATTAAAGATTCGGCTGATGAGGTACAGCCGTTAAAACCTGTTGTGATCACGGGGCAAAGTTTGGCGATAAATCCGCGAAAACCAAGTGTTAGTGCCGGTTTGGGAGGTTTATCCGGTGCGGTAAATTATTGCAGAAAGGGAGCGTAAATGCCGGAAGTGCCGACATTTGCCGGAAGGGGAGGGCGGGTTTTCATGAACTATCCAGGAAGTATCCATTAAGTATTCGGCAGGGGAATGGACGGAGTGACGCATCGTAAAATAACTATGTAGGTTGATGAATAAGTATAAATGTAGAATGTAGAATGTAGAAAGTAAAATGTAGAAAGTATGAAGTAGAAAGTAAATTTGAAATGTGCTAATTTGAAATGTGCTTAAAGGTGGAGACTTTCATATAAGATTTCGTAAGAATCGTATCTCTGTAGGTATTTGTTGGGTACAGTACGGCGTTCCGTAGGAACGCTATCTCTGATTTCATAATTTAGTTTTGTGCGAAAGGGTTGCGCAGCAGCGAAGAGGTCGGTTGGCTGCGCCCTCAAGGACGACGAGAGGCTAATCTCTGATGAGTTCTTTTACGGCTTCAAAGGGGGAGGCCCATGTAGGTGCAGAATTCTTCGACGGTGAGGAGCTGGTGGTCTTCTTTGCCCAATGTGGATTTGATGGTGTGGATCAGATTCCGGCTGTAACGCTCGTTTTTGCCGGTGATGCGCTGGATATCTTTGGGATAGATGCAGAGACGAACGGGTCGGGGTTTCATAATGCCTTGGTCTTGTGAAGCAAAGATTATAAAAGCGGCCGGATGTTTTTCGGTAGGGGCACGGTAGTACCGGAAGATTTTTTGTTTTTATGTGGAAATGTGGCGATTCAGTAAGTTCTTCTTGGAATGGCTTCGAGAGCCTCAGCCACCTCCGGCTCGGCCTTTGAGAGCCTCGGTCTACGGTTTCGGCGGTACGGAGCCGCTGCTTAAGGCGAGATTTCAAAGGCCAGCTGGTTTCTTAAGACAACAATAGACAGGTAAAACGGCTCAAAGTGCAAGCACTTTGGGCAGGTGTGGCACTATATTTTTGTGTTAATAGCCTGTTTCCATAATTCTTCATCTGTTTGTATGTTCTCAGTCAGGTTCATAATGAAAATAAAAAAACCAGCAGCAAATAATTGCTGCCGGTTCATCATTTACCCAAGAAACTAATTCTGAAGCGGGAATTCTATTTTTTAATAAACTTAAATGTTTTCACATTATCATTGGTAAAGACTTGAATAAAGTACACACCCTGAATTAATGACTGAACATTGATACTTCTTTCATTTTTAGACAATATTTTTTCGGTGACTTTTTTACCCTCTGCGGAATAGATCGCCAATTTTGTAATTTCTTCCTCAGCACGAATGTTAAGAATGTCAGTTACCGGATTAGGATAGATCTGTATCTGTGAAGGCTTATTTCCATAATCTGTACCTAATGATTCATTATAAGCAAGTACGGCCAGTGAAGATGTAGATTCGCAGACTCCCACCGTCTGAGTTGCATAATAAGTCGTATTATTCACAATGGGTGTATACATTGGTAAACTTCCCACATGATTTGAAGCATCTGAAGCGGAAGCATACCATTTAATATTCTGTCCGTTAACCACTAAAGCACTTAGCGTATCACCAGGGCTAAAGGTTTGCGTAGCTGCACCTGTCGGAACTGTGACAGCGCTCGGCTGAGTTACCGTCGCACTTACTGTTGCCGAACATCCGTTGGCATCAGTGATGGTTACGATGTAAGTTCCGGCTGACAATCCTGTGCGGTCTTCTGTTGTAATTCCGCCACCCCAGTTGAAGGTATAAGGTGCTGTTCCGCCTGACGGTGTGAGGTTAATCGCTCCGTTAGAACCGCCGTTACATGCAATATTCGTAACCACTGTTGTTCCTGAAACCGCTGTTGGCTGAGTGATCGTTACTGTTCTGGTAATTGTACATCCGTTATTATCGGTTACGGTTACTGTATAATTTCCTGTCGGTAATCCTGTCGCTGTCGCTGAAGTCCCGCCGGTTGGAGACCATGCGTACGTATAAGGTGCTGTTCCTCCCGTTACCGCAATGCTTGCTGTTCCGTTAGACCCTCCGTTACATGAAACGTTAGTCTGAGATATCGTGGCACTCATAGCCGTCGCAGGCTGGGTTACCGTTGCACTTACGGTTGCTGTACATCCGTTGGCATCGGTGATGGTTACGGTGTAAGTTCCGGCTGACAATCCTGTGCGGTCTTCTGTTGTGATTCCGCCACCCCAGTTGAAGGTATAAGGTGCTGTTCCGCCTGACGGTGTGAGGTTAATCGCTCCGTTAGAACCGCCGTTACATGCAATATTCGTAACCACTGTTGTTCCTGAAACCGCTGTTGGCTGAGTGATCGTTACTGTTCTGGTAATTGTACATCCGTTATTATCGGTTACGGTTACTGTATAATTTCCTGTCGGTAATCCTGTCGCTGTCGCTGAAGTCCCGCCGGTTGGAGACCATGCGTACGTATAAGGTGCTGTTCCTCCCGTTACCGCAATGCTTGCTGTTCCGTTAGACCCTCCGTTACATGAAACGTTAGTCTGAGATATCGTGGCACTCATAGCCGTCGCAGGCTGGGTTACCGTTGCACTTACGGTTGCTGTACATCCGTTGGCATCGGTGATGGTTACGGTGTAAGTTCCGGCTGACAATCCTGTGCGGTCTTCTGTTGTGATGCCATTACCCCAGTTGAAGGTATAAGGTCCTACGCCACCTGTTGGAGTTAAATTAATTGCTCCGGTACTTGCTCCATTACAAGCAACATTCGTAACAACGGTAGTTCCTGAAACTGCTGTAGGCTGAGTGACAGTAATATTATTTAGTGTCGCTGCACAACCATTTGCATCGGTGATGGTAACGCTGTAAGATCCTGCTGGTAAGTTAGTTCGGTCTTCTGTTGTGATGCCATTACCCCAGTTGAAGGTATAAGGTCCTACGCCAC
>JAYSFV010000003.1:200682-225547 GCA_041913105.1 Kaistella sp.
AGTGTCGCTGCACAACCATTTGCATCGGTGATGGTAACGCTGTAAGATCCTGCTGCAAGTCCTGTTCTGTCCTCGGTTGTGATGCCATTACCCCAGTTGAAGGTGTAAGGTGCGGTGCCGCCGGTCGGTGTTAAATCAATCGAACCATTTGAGGAGCCGTTGCAGGATACATTGGTCACTGCCAGAGTACCTGAGACTGCTGCTGGCTGAGTAATTGTAAACGTTCGGACTTCCTGGCATCCGGGAGCTTTGGTTAGAACTACTGAATAAGTACCGGCCGAAAGATTGGTAGCGGTTGCCGTGTTCTGAACCGGATTGGTGTTCCATGAATAGGTATATGGTCCGCCTGCAACCGAAACAGATGCTGTACCATTAGACGCACCATTGCATGTAACATTGGTTTGCGAGGTTGTCACGGTAAAAGGTGAGCAGGCGCCACTTATTACGCCCGGATCTTTCACCCAGGTAAAAGCATCCAATCCCATGTACCTAAAGGCACCGCCTATAGTTAGGCGAATCTCGTCGACCACAATGTTAGTATAATTCTGGCCATTTAAATTGTATAAATCAATCAGCGTATAGCCATTGGTTGATCCAACACCGGTGGCAAAACCTGTAGTTTTAGTCTGGGTGAATTTGGTAACACCTGACAGTTTACCCGTAATCGTGAGAGTTCCCGAAACGTTCTGATTCAGGCTTGAGTCTGCTAAAAATATCCAGAAGCGGTTGACCTTAAACAGATTCGATGTAGTTTTGATACTGAATGAGCCCCCAGTTACGGATGAATTTGTATTATCAATATACCTGTTATCCGGAACTACCCCATTCCAACCGGTCGCCGGATAAATTCCCTGGATAGCAAAGGTGCCTACATGAGACTCGATGTTGAATATAACACCATTATCGGTGAAACTTGTGGAGCCGTTGTATTCTGTTTCAAACATCTCGGTAGATGTTTGCGCTTGTACACCAACCGCCATCAATAATGCTGTATTGATGAGTATGAAGTGTACAATAAGTTTAATTCTTAGGTGAAGTCTGTCCATAAAATATGTTTAGTAAATTGTAAGTGTATAAAAGCGCGAAAACCTTCTGGTTTTCGCTTTTTTCATCATTTGTGTTTATTGCCCGGAGAGATTATCTCCCATCATTTGTGTGTAAATTTGTAATTCAGAATTATCTTCTAATGATTCTGAATGACTGTTCTCCGTTTTGGGTTTTAATTTTTACTGAATAAATACCCGCGCTCAAAGTTGACACGTCGATCTGTTTTGTGCTTGCTTTAGAATTATTTTTAACCAATCTGCCATCCGCTCCATAGATTGTGTAACCTAAAATATTTTCGTTGCTATTAATGAATAATAAATTAGTCACAGGATTTGGGTAAACCGAAACGTGCTAGTTGAAACGCCAAGAACAGTTCCTGTAGTGTCATATGTAATTCCTATTGGCGAATAAACATTTTCTACGACCGTTGAAAAATTGGAACCATCTTCTTTTACCCGCTGTATTTTACCCGCCTTCAGGATTGGTAAAATAGATATAGCCATCATTGCCTGAGGTGATGTAGAAAGCGTTCTGAGGGCTCGTAACCGACTCTAAATCAGTTCCATCCAGATTCATTTTAAAAATCTCATTCATGAGCGATACAAAAAGCTTATTATCACTGATCACTAATCCAAAGATGTTTCTGTCAAAATTCTTTAAAACTACACGGTCGGTGCCGTCAGCTTTGGTTTTTAGGATTCTTTTATTCGATGAATCCGCAATATAAAGGTTACCTGACGCGTCTGCAACCACATCATAAGGCGCCCCCAGGCCACTCTGAAGTGTTACCTGCCCGAAAATCAATGCCGTGGACATCAAGCATAAAATGAGTACAATTTTTCTCATATTCAAAAACAATATTTTTAGTTTAGGGCGCAAAAATATTGATCGAAACCTTACGGACTGAAAAATTGGGACGAAGTGCAGAACTTTATAGGGAATGAAAAAAAATGCCTTTGAGGAAGCTATGAAATATTGAAATTTTTCCGGAAATTCCTCGAAAGCGGCAATAACATGTTATTAACCGTAATTTCATCTGAGGAAATTTTAGTAATATAATTGATGTTCACAACCATTGAACGGTGGCTCTGCTTGAAAAATGCGGGCAGGTCCCGGGAGAATTCCGACAAAGTGTTCCGGATGGTGACTTTTTTACCGCTGACCATGAAGATATCGAGATAATTCCGGTCAACTTTCAGATAAAGGATATCATTCAGGAGCAGCTTAACATCATTGTAGCCGTCTTTTACGAAGATGTATTTCTTCTTTTTTTTGCTCACTACAATTTTCAGTATAGTTTCTAGCTCAATTTTGCGGATGGGCTTGGTAAGATAAGATTCGGGCGAGGTGGCAAGCGCTATATCGATAGATTTGCGGTCGCTCTGGCCGGTGAGGAATATGACGGAAGTTTCCTCGTTTTTCTGTCTGCTCAGCGCAATACCCTCCATGTTGCCATCGAGGTTGATGTCCATGAGAATGATATCAGGCTGAAACTGCCACATCTTCAAGGCACCATCTCCCACATTATGCGCCATCTCAATATTTCTGCATCCGTTTTCGTGCAGGATATCGCGAATGTACTCTGCGATGAGAATTTCGTCTTCGACGATGAGAATTTTGATATATTCCATTCAAATCTTCATGTTAAAAGTAAATTTAAAGCCCCGGGCGTTGTCAACTGTATACTCCACCCTGAGTTGGCGGCAAAGCTTATCCACCAGATTAAGTTCCGGCATATTATCTGTTCCCTGTCCGTTGTCGGCATAAGAGAAAAAGAGGTGGTTTTCACCGGTGGTAATCTTCAGGGCGATGCATTTAGACTGCTGATCACCGAAAGCGTGTTTCAGCGAGTTAATTGAAAGTTCAGTAACCAGCAATCCGATATACATGCCCCTGTTTTCGGGGATAAGGACAGAGGCCACCTCAAAACTGTGTTCAATACCATTCGCTGCAAACAGCATTTCTGTATTCTTCCACACCTCGCTCAGGAATTCGTTCAGATCAATCCATCTGCCGTCTCCTTTTCTGTAGAGGTGACGGTGCAGAATGCCGAGTGAATCTATTTTGGCGATGATTCTTCTGTTACTGAAATCATCATTGCCCGGATTTTTTTTTAGTTCGCTTTCGATAAGGATGCTGATGAGCTGCAGGTTATTATTGATCCTGTGATGGGTTTCCGAAACCAGAAACTCATTCTCCTCGGAAGCAAGCCGCAACTCCCTGTTTTTCTTCCGGATAAGGCGGGTATTGTACATCAGTATTCCGGCGAAGATCACTACGGCAATCATGACCATCAGAATCAAATAGCGGATTTGCGTCTGAGTCTTAAGTTCTTTTTCCTTCAGCAGCAGCAGTTTGTTATTATCATCAATCTGGTTCTGCTTTTCAGAAAGTCTGAACTTTTTCTCATACTCCACTACTTTTTCGTCATGCAGCTTAGCATAATAATCTTCTGTAAGCGCCAGCCGTATCCTAAGGTATTTGTAGGCATTTTGATAGTCACCTATCTTAGAGTAAGCCACCTGCAGGTTGTCTGCAAAAAGAAGCTGATTAAAGGTCATTTTATGTGCTTCAGCAAACTCAAAAGCTTCCAGTGAAGCCTTTATAGATTCTCTGTAATTTTCTTTTAAATTGAGGTTTCTACATAAGTTTACCAGGGCATCAAGCTGCAGCTGTATGCTTCCCTCTTCTTTCGCAATCTGTATAATCTTCCGTGAAAGCCTAATAGCCTCTGCATAATTCTTTTTTCTTTCCTGTATGCCCGAAATCTCCATTAAAGATACCAGCAAAGATTCCCTGTCACCGGTTCTCTCAGCAAGTTCCATCGATTTTTTGGAATAATGAAGCGCGCTGTCCTTGTTATTGGTGTATTCGGCAAAAAGGGCGGCCTTGCGGTTATAGAACCTCATTACATAGCTATCAGGAATCTCCTCCCGTCGCAGGATCTCCTCACAAAGATTCAGGTATTCTCCGGCATTCTTATAGAGCCTCTGATAGCGATACAGCTCGGCAAGGCCGGTGTAAGTAAGAAATATTTCGGGTGTGGCCTTTTGCGATTTGAAAATTTGTAATGCCGTACGCAACGCTGCCAAAGATTTCGCATAATCCTGCTCGTGCCTGTATGCACGCGCGAGCTGCAGATAGGCGAGCCCTTTTTGTTTGGGGTATGCAGCGTCTTTAATTTCCGCATTGAGCAGAATTTTGGCGGAATCTATTTTATTTTCGCGCATAAGTTTCTGGGCCTGCTGCACAGTTCTGTTGTACTGGGCGTAGACACGCGGTGAAGACAGGAGAAAAACCAACAGCAATGCACAGGTGGGGAATCCGGAAAGAAGGGAGTGTGGTTTTATCATGTGAATGCCTGTGGGCAGCTGCTTTTATACGTCAAATATAGTGGATTTTAATTTTTTTTTTTAAACAAAATTACTTTAGGTAAGAAACGGAATGTTATTGACTACAGTCCGGCGACCTGGCGAAACATTTTTTTTGATATTTTTACTTAAACGCTCGTTCCCAGCCCAGAGATGGCCGTTCATTTTTGCGACCAAAACTGAAGTCGTTATCTTTGGTCACTTTGTATTTTATTTTTAATTTATTACCAGCAGATGATTTTAATTGTTGATGATTTGCCCGAAAATATTATTTCCTTAAAGAAGGTGCTTGAAAAAAAGATTTTGAAGTCGATACGGCCTCGTCGGGCGAGGAAGCATTAAAAAAAATCCTTAAGAAATATCTTATGTCCTCATCATCCTTGATGTTCAGATGCCCGGGATGGATGGTTTTGAGGCTGAAGCCATTTCGGGCTACAGCAAGGCGAAAGAAACCGCGGTTATTTTCCTGTCTGCCGCAAGCGCGAATGTGAACCTCATTACAAAAGGTTATTCTTCCGGCGGGCTAGATTATATCAGCAAACCGGTAGATATGTACATCCTTTTGCTGAAGGTGAAAACATTCTACCGAATCTACCAACAGAGCCGGAAACTTCACGAGATGCAGGTCGCCCTGCAGGAAGAAATAGAGTTCCGGAAAGAAGCGGAGCGCAAGAAAGATGAGTTCATCAGCATCGCGAGTCACGAACTCAAAACACCGATGACGAGTATCAAAGGATACATTCAGCTGCTTGAACGGAGCCTTGAAAAAAATGATATCGAAACGACAAGGTCAAGACTTACAAAAGTGCAGAATCAGGTAGAAAAACTTAATTTGCTTGTCGCCGACCTGCTCGATATTTCAAAAATAGAAAGTGGCAAGCTGAAGTTCAACAGATGGTATTTTTCGTTCGATGAAGTGCTTGATCATATTTTGGAAGTGATGCAGCAAAGTCATCCGCAGCTGAAAATGCATACATCCGGCTTTGCTGGTGCTGAGCTGTTTGGCGACGAAATGCGGATAGAGCAGGTCATCATCAATTTTATAACAAACGCGATCAAATACGCTCCCGGCAGCGACCAGATAGAGATCATGACAGAACTTCGTAATGACTGCGTCTATTTTTCGGACCGCGACTTCGGTATCGGGATGTCCGAAGAACATCAACAGAAAATTTCGACCAATTTTACAGAATAGAAGAGACCTCTGAGCGTTTCCAGGGTCTGGGTATCGGGCTCTACATCTGTCAGGAAATCATTGACCGTCACGGCGGCGAAATCGGTGTGAACAGCCAACCCGGCGAAGAATCCGAATTTTACTTTACCCTTCCGCTTCATTCTGTGCATACGCAATCTGAAATATTATAAATATGAGTTTTAACCGAAATCTACTTTTTGGCCTAGGCTTTTCGCTCCTTTTATTACTGGTGAGTTCAGCCGCCTCCTTTATAAGCATCAGAAACCTTATAGACAGTTCCGCGATGGTTCGCGACACCAATAAAAACATCAGGGATCTTGAGACAATTTTCTCCTTGGTGAAAGATGCGGAGACCGGACAGCGTGGTTATCTCCTTTCCGGTGATTCACGTTTCCTGGAGCCCTACACCCGCGCAAAGGGCCGGATAGACGAAGCAATCACCAACCTCTCGGTCCAGCTTACGCAATCTGTGGAGCAGAGCCACAACATGGAAAAGCTGCGCAACAGCATCGATATGCGCATCAGCCGAACAGTTGCTGGAGGGCAAAAAATACATGGACGAAATCCGTAATATGGTTTCAATCATGCAGTCTGCGGAGCAGAATGTGCTGGCATCCCGCACGGATAGCATGAACAAATTTGCTGCCTACACGCCAATCCTGATGATATTTTCGGCAATTTTAGCAATTACCATTACCTTGGTATTCTTCCGCCGTGTAAATCAGGATTTCCGGGAGAAAACAAATCTGACGAGCAAACTTGAGGAAAAGAACCTGGAAACTGAAAACCGTCTAAAAGCCATCGAAAAGGTAACAGGACAAATCTCTAACGGTGATTACGACATATTATCTCACGAAAACGCACAGCAAAATCTGGGGAATGTAGGAAAACCATTGAACAGAATGGCTGCATCACTTAAAGATTCATTCAATACACTTGAAACCAAAGAATGTCTCAGTTCATCTGTGGCCACATTGAACGACCGCATGATGGGTGACAAAACCATCGAAAACCTGGCTTCAGCAGTGCTTGAAACAATTACCGAAATCACGGGCAGCAGCGTGGCAGCACTTTATCTTCAGCAGGATAATTTCCTACACCTTTCAGGCTCATTTGCAATGTCGCGTGAAAACGGGCCGACTTCGCTAAATATCGGTGAAGGCATCACGGGTGAAAGTTTCCGGACAGGAAAAATGCAGCTTGTGGATGATATTTCTGAATCAAATATTACGATTAATTACGCCGCCGGTGGCACCAAACCTACAAATATCGTCGCGCTTCCGATTACCGGTGCAACGGTTTCGGCCTGCGTTTTGGTAAATGCACCCGCGGTAGGGGTAGTAGTGGATACTTTTACGCTGATCGTTTCCGCGTATAAGGGATCTCTGCTTCTTGCCCAGAAAGTCAGAAAATCGCTTAAACCAGCAGTGACGGTAACAGGCGGCGTGACCAAATAGTCATCGTGGGAAGCAGCACTATAGCTGATGGAGGCTGTATTCGTACCACTGTGGGCTGAAATTCTCCACCTGTATAGTTTACGATTTGCCACGTATTAACATCGCCACTGTTCAGGGCGGTCCAGCCTGTAGGAAAAGGGTGGCACTGCTGTCAAAATTTTCAAGAAACTGTGCACTTGCAATTCCATTGATTGCGAGACACGCAATAAGTAGATGTTTTAACATAAGGTTTAATTTAAAATTAATTAAAATCATTTTTATAAAAAGACAGGATTTTGGGGTGTACTTAGCATAAATTTGTAGATAGTCGATATATGAAGTTCAAATCTATATTTATGGAGATATAGCAAAAATCTGATGAATACCATATTTTTATTAAATAAAAACTATGTTTCAATTAATAGTATTTATAAATCCGCAATAAAATACAAGATTGATTAGGTGCAAACGGTTTTTCCAGTCTTTTTAGACATTATAAACACAGTAAAAAAATATGTTGTCTTCAAATAAAACCGTTGTGCTTCGATGTCTCTAGAAAGAAATTGAATACCTAGAAGCGGACATATGTACTCTCAATTCCAAAATGATCTAGGTTCTCATATATTAATAGCAAATTAACATACATCCCAACTTTACGGCTTATCTTTGTGTGTTATAAATCTTAAGCAAAGTATGTTCAGAAAAATGAAGATTGCAGCTTTAGTGCTGCTTACGTTAACAACCGCTCAAGCTCAAAAAAGTAAGACCTCGGTTACCACAAAACCGAAATTGGTCGTTGGTTTAGTGGTTGATCAAATGAGATGGGATTTTCTTTATCGCTACGAATCCAAATACGGAAATGGTGGTTTTAAAAGACTCATGAATGAGGGTTACAACCTTAACAACGTGATGATCAATTATGTACCCACAGTTACCGCTTTAGGTCATACCGCCATTTATACCGGTTCGGTTCCGTCCATCCACGGGATTGCAGGAAATGACTGGACGGATAGAGAAACCGGTAAAAATGTTTATTGTACTACCGATACGGAAGTTAAAGGAGTTGGCGCAAGTTCTGAACGGATTGGTGCACATTCTCCACATAATTTATGGAGCACGACCATCACCGATCAGCTGGGTATTTCAACCAACTTCCGTTCGAAAGTTGTCGGAGTTTCGTTAAAAGACAGAGCTTCTATTCTTCCGGCCGGACACAATCCGACAGGCGCATTCTGGTTCGATGAGGGAACAGGGCATTTCGTAACAAGTTCGTATTATATGAATGAACTTCCACAATGGCTCAAAGATTTTAATGCGCAGAACTGGGGAGAAAAATTAATCGCGAATGGTTGGAATACTGTTTTGCCAATCAATCAGTACACCGAAAGTACTGCAGATAATGTTCCTTGGGAGCAACTCATCGGAAGTGCGACGACCCCAACATTCCCGTATAATAAATTAGCATCAGATTATGCAGCGAAGAAAGGCGTAATCCGTTCAACACCTTATGGAAATACGCTTACCCTAAAAGCGGCTGAAGCGGCAATTGATGGATATAAAATGGGAAGAAATGCTGACACCGACTTTTTAGCTATTAATATTGCGTCTACTGATTATGTTGGACATGCTTTTGGTCCTAACTCCATTGAGATCCAGGATACTTACTTGAGACTGGATAAGGATCTAGAAGCTTTCTTCAACATGTTAGATAAAAAGGTGGGTGAAGGAAATTACCTCGTATTTTTATCTGCAGATCACGGTGGGGCTCACGCTTTAGGCTATATGGAAGCGAATAAAATGCTTACCGGTTTGTTTGATGATGGTTTACAGAAGAATCTGGAGGAAGAACTGAAAACCCGTTACGCTCATGAAAAAATCATTTTAGGAATTGATAATTATCAAATTTATTTGAATCATAACCTGATCGAGAAAAATGATCTTGACGAGGAAGATATAAAAAAATACATCATCAAGAGATTGAACAAAGACAAACGTGTTCTTTACGCAGTTGACTTAGCGGAAGTTTCAGAATCTTCTATTCCCGAGCCTATAAAATCCCGAATTATCAATGGCTATAATTGGCAACGAAGTGGAGATATTCAAGTGGTTTCCCACGACGGAATGTTGCCAAATTATGCGAAAAAGGGAACAACCCACAGTGTTTGGAATTCTTACGACTCACACATTCCATTAATATTTATGGGTGCTGGTGTGAAGAAAGGGCAGAGTGCAAAACCTTATCATATGACGGATATTGCACCAACTTTAGCTCAGATTCTTAAGATTGAAAACACAAGTGGCAACATCGGTAACCCTATTACAGAAGTTCTTGCAGATCAATAAATAACAAAGGCGCTCTAATTAGAGCGCCTTTATTCACCTTTCAATTTATTTCAAACTATTTTTGTGGCGGATAATTCGCCATAATTTCCGCAACAATTTCCGGTATTTGTCTTTGCTTTGCTTTAGGATTATCAACGGAAATTCCGCTACCTACTCCCTGCCACACTAATTTTTGAGTTTTGGCATCAATTAAATCAAGAATTAAGGCTCCTTGGTTATAATTACTGGTCCAGGTTCTGTTCATCCCGACACCCCACCCGAAGGGTCCGCCCCAACCAAACATTCCATAAGGTCTGTTTGTTTGGATATCCTGAATCTTTTTGTGATTGGCTTTTACATTAACGATTAGATCGGGATTTTCAGCAACGCTCAAGCCTTTGCTTTGCAATTGTCTGGAAACCTCATTAAGAACGCGGTCTTTGTCAATATCATTTAGTTTCAAATCATCAATACGCAGTTTATATGTTTTGTAGGTATTGAAGTTGGCAGTTTCGGCGTAATCAGATTTCACCTGGAAGGGACTACAAGAGCTAAGTGCCAGCGTCCCGGCAGCTAAAAGCATCAATATATATTTCTTGGTCATGACTTATAAGTTTATAAAATTTATTTTGTATTAATATTTTGACTTTTCGGTTTAATAAATCGATCGGTTTTTTTATCATAGCCATAAGGGCAGTGCTTACAACCATTTTTGCAGCAATAACCGCGTTTCAAATGAAATTTTTCAGTGAAAACCCGGTAGCCCTCCTCATTATAATAATAGTCCTCATTTTCTTGGATATTCTTTTGGCCCATGGGTTAAATGTAAAATCTTAAAAATTTATCTTTGTTTTATGATAATCGTCTGGCGGTCACTTCTCAAAAATACAAAAATTTCAGGGATCACACTTTTTCCTTTGATTATCCTCCGTACACAAACACTTCGTAAAAACAAAGTTCTCATTAACCATGAAAAGATACATTTGCGTCAACAGTTGGAGTTGTTGGTGATCTTCTTTTACATCTGGTATGTTATCGAGTATTATTACTGGTATTTCAAATTGAAAAATGCACATCAGGCGTATCTTGCTATATCTTTTGAACGGGAGGCCTATGCGAACGAACATGATATGGAGTATCTCAAGAAAAGAAAATTTTGGTCTTTTCTGAACTATAGTGATAAGCGCCATCAACGTCTTGATAAGAATCAGGATTTATAAAAACATAAATTTTCTACCTTTAGCAAATAAAATGATGTTTTTGAGTTGAACGAATATTCCGTACATGCAGTTTCCTGAAATCGAAATTCCTATTGTTGAGATCCCAATCGATGCAGATGTTCAGCTTTTCATAAAAAGAGAAGATCTAATTCATCCGGAAATTTCCGGAAACAAATACTGGAAACTTTTCTACACCATTAACAATTACTTGTCCGAAAATAAATCACAGCCTAGGCTGATTACTTTTGGTGGCGCGTTCTCTAATCACATTGCTGCCGTTGCGGCTTTAGGTAAGGATTTGAGTATACCTACAGTAGGTATTATTCGTGGGGAAGAACTTGAAACGAAGTGGCAAGATAATGATACGTTAACTCGAGCCAATGAAAACGGAATGTCATTTTGGTTTGTAAGTCGAGAACTTTATAGAGATAAGAAATCACTAGCCGAACAACTCCAATCTCAATTTCCTGATGCCCTAATTATTCCAGAAGGCGGTACCAGTGAAATGGCTGTAGAAGGGGTTCAACACATGCTGAACGAGCGTACAAAAAGTTTTGATTATCTTTGCAGCGCAGTAGGAACGGGAGGAACCATTGCCGGTATTTCAAAATTTGCAGTCGAAGGACAAAAAGTTTTAGGATTTACTGTTGTACACGATTCGTCGCTGGCACAGAGAGTTACTAAACTTTCCGGAAAACAGAATTTTGATTTAATTGATGCCTACGGTGGTGGTTATGGTAAAATAAGTGACGAAAATATTCGTTTTATCAATGAGTTTTACCAGAGGTTTACAATCCCACTTGAACCTATGTATACCAGCAAAATGATGTTGAAGATTTTTGAACTGATACAAAATAATTATTTCCCTAAAGAAAGCAAAATCCTCGCTTTCCACACTGGTGGGCTACAGGGGGTAAGAGGTGCCAACCAACTTTTGGCTTCTCAACATCGTCCACAAATTCAATACCATACTTTTACCAAATAAAATATTTATGAAGAAGACAATCCTGTTATTTTCCTTAATTATTTTAGCACAGTTTAAAGCTCAAACGTGGAGAAACGACGAGCAGTACATTCAAAAATTTGCACCATACGCGGTGGAAGAAATGGAGAAATATAAAATTCCGGCTTCTATCACCCTCGCGCAAGGACTTTTAGAAACTGGTGGCGGACAAAGTCGACTGGCACAAATCGGCAAAAACCATTTCGGAATTAAATGTAAAGAAGAGTGGACAGGCAAAACCATGAAGCACAATGATGATGCTCCTAATGAGTGTTTCCGTGTTTATGATGATGTCCGCGAGTCTTACGCAGATCATTCAAAATTCTTGGCACACCGTAAATACTACACCAACCTCTTTAAACTTGACATGAAAGATTATAAAGGTTGGGCTCATGGTCTTAAGAAAGCAGGATATGCCACCAACCCTCGCTATGCCTACATCTTGATAGACATGATTGAGCGTCACCGTTTGTATGAATTCGATGATACCAATTCAAAAGAAGTTCTTTATACCGTCTTAAAACTGTATCCGGGATTACAGGAAGATCGTATCTTCATGGCACAACTCGATCAGACAAAAGCTTCAAAAAAACCCGTGACCGTGACGGTTCCGTATGAACAAACCTCTTATGCTAAACAGCAGCAAAAAGTTGAAAAAATAAAAAGTAAGGCTGAAGTTTTAAATACCCTCTTAGTTAAAAACCATCCTAACGGCGGCAAAAAATTCGTGATTGTTCCCGAAAATACGGAGTTAAGCGTTATCGCACAGAAGTTCGGAATTTCCGAAAGCCGTTTAATGAAATGGAATGAACTTGACAAAACCACGCTTAACAGAAACGATGTTATCTTCTTGGAAGGCAAATCTTCCACCGGAAATGTAGCCACTTATAAATCCAGAGTAGGTGAGTCAATGCACGAAATTTCCCAAAAATTCGGGATTAAACTTAGCAAATTATACGATAAAAACCGCATGGCATACGGCGAACAGCCGAAAACTGGTCAGTTAATTTATTTAAAAGACCGCAAGCCACGCAGCTAAAATACCTTTACATGTTATACCAAAGAAGTTCTGCTTTATTTGATGAAGCTTATAAATACATTCCGGGTGGTGTAAATTCGCCAGTACGCGCTTTCAAATCGGTTGGCGGCGTGCCAATTTTTATGAAATCTGCAAAAGGTGCTTACATGACCGATGCAGATGACCGCACTTATATCGATTACATCAACTCTTGGGGTCCGGCTATTTTAGGACACACCCATCCGGAGGTTTTAGATGCAATAAAAAAGCAGGCAGAGAAAGGCTTTTCCTATGGAACGCCATCTGAATTAGAGACAGAAATTGCAAAACTTATTGTTGAAAACGTTCCGAATATTGATCAAATAAGAATGGTTTCTTCCGGTACAGAAGCCTGCATGAGTGCCATTCGTCTGGCGAGAGGATATACGAGACGAGATAAAATCATCAAGTTTGAAGGTTGTTACCACGGTCATTCCGATTCATTTTTAATTAAAGCCGGAAGTGGTGCCGCTACGTTTGGCAACCCGAATTCGCCCGGAGTAACGGCCGGAACCGCACAAGATACGTTGCTTGCGAGATATAATGATATTGAGCAAGTAGCGGATCTATTCAGACATAATGAAGGACAGATCGCCGCGGTAATCGTAGAACCGGTTGCCGGAAATATGGGTTGTGTACTTCCTGAAAATAATTTCCTTCAGAATCTTCGAAAATTATGCGATGAGAACGGATCTTTATTAATTTTCGATGAGGTGATGACAGGCTTCCGTTTGGCATTTGGTGGAGCACAAGAAGTTTTTGAGGTAAAAGCCGACTTGGTAACTTACGGAAAAGTCATCGGTGGCGGTCTGCCGGTGGGTGCTTTTGCAGGTAGAAATGAAATTATGGATCACTTAGCTCCAAAAGGTGCCGTTTATCAAGCCGGAACTTTAAGTGGAAATCCTTTAGCGATGCGGGCCGGACTTACTACTTTAGAACTGATCCGTAACGACAAAGATTTTTATTCGAATATTAATAAAACGACAGAAACGTTAGATTTTGAAATCGGGAAAATTTTAAATTCTAAAAATATAGAGCACAGAATCAACCGAAAAGGTTCTATGATGAGTATTTTCTTCCATATCAATGCAGTTTCTAATTTTGATGAGGCGGCCAGTGCTAATCATGCACTCTTCAACAATTTCTTCCATTTCCTTTTGGAAAATGGTATTTATCTTCCGCCGAGCGGTTACGAAACGTGGTTTATTTCGAATGCAATCCAGCAAGCCGAAATTGATAAAACTTTAGAAGTGATAAATCGATTTCAGTATTCTTAAAAAATAAAAGCCAACCGCACGGTTGGCTTTTTTATTAGGGTTTGGCTCTTTCATATTGTGGGGGAAAGAAACACGGATCTTGATTTTTAAATGAACCCCGAACCGGCAGATAAGGATTTCTTAGAAGTTCGCGAGCGATGAAGATTAGATCGGCGTCACCATTTTGTAAAATCTCTTCCGCTTGTTTGGCAGAATTAATAAGGCCGACGGCTCCGGTGGCGATGCCAGCTTTTTGCTTAATATTAGCTGCAAGCGGGACTTGATAGCCATTGAACAAATTAATTTTTGCTCCGTGAATATTTCCGCCACTTGAAACATCTATTAAATCAACATTTTTAGCCTTGAGAATTTCAGCCAGTTTTACACTGTCTTCTATATTCCAACCTTTATCCGCGTATTCTGTTCCTGAGATTCGAACGAATAGAGGATGATTTTCATCTAAAACTTCATTCACTGCTTCTACAATTTCCAGAAGAAATTTAATTCTGTTTTCAAAACTTCCTCCGTATTCATCCGTACGAATATTTGAAAGCGGAGACAAAAACTGATGAATTAAATAACCGTGGGCCGCATGAATGTCGATGACATCAAAACCTGCTTCGACTGATCTTTCCGCAGCTTTTTTAAAACTTTGTACTAAATCTTTTATTTCTTCAACCGTAAGTTCTTTAGGATTTCGTTCGCCTTCCATAAAAGGGATGGCCGAGGGAGCAACCGTTTCCCATCCATCTTCGGATAACGAAGTTTGTTTGCCATTCCACGTTGAAGCTTTTCTTCCTGCGTGAGCCAACTGGATTCCTATTTTGCTTTCTGAATTTTGGTGGACAAAGTCAACAATTTGTTTGAGGCTATTCGCCTGTTCATCATTCCAAATTCCCATACATCGGCTGGTAATTCTTCCTTCGGGTACTACTCCTGAAGCTTCTACGATTAATAATCCGGTGCCACCCTGTGCGCGACTACCATAATGAACGAGGTGAAAATCATTTGCAATACCATTTTCGCAAGAGTACATACACATCGGTGACATCACCCAGCGATTTTGGAGTTGAAGATTTCTGAATTTTATTGGAGTATATAGCATATATATTGTTTAGGTTGCTCAATTTACAAAAATTAAACAGAAGTTTAAATCGTGACAAAGAAAGAGGTTCCTTTTAATCAGGAACCTCAAACTATTTATAAAGGATTTACTAGGCCGGTAGAGGATTGATTTCTCTGTCCCAGAAACGGTGAAGGATGATTGATCCTGAAAACAAATCAAGATCTCCGTCCGTAATAACGCCGTCTTCCGGGATTGTTAATTTTGGAATTGCTGCAGAGAGTAAATCAACTCCGTTTTCATCAGCACCTAATGGTTTACAGTGTTTGTAAGCTTCAGCTATAAAATGCTTGGCTCCAGCGTGTTCCATCAGAGTACGAACGCTTTCACCTCCCGGTACGTACACCGCATCGAATACGACTGAATCTGTTGTTAACAAACTTTCGTCAACCGGATATTGATCACCTGACGCAGTCTTTACGAAACCATGTCGCGGCGCTACGATCTGAACAATCGCATCCATCTCACACAACACTTTCTTAACTTTCGTAAAGGCTTCGTCGTTCACGCCGTCAGCAGTTAAAATTGCAATTCTTCTTGCTTTTATATTGCTCGGAAGTTTATTCGCCATACTTACAGATGGTGCTTCGGTGATTGGTAATTCTACTTTTAGAGAGTGATAGTCTTCTAGATTACCGTCTGCCGGAATGCTTCCTGTTATAGGTTGAGGAAGTTTTTCAGGGACTAAACCTAAATGATCACCAACTTTATTAGCCAATTCTTTATCAACTTCGAGGAGCATATTGACCATTCGCTGACGAATTGGGACAAGTTTCACTTTTCCTAATTCAAAACAAAATGCATTTTGCACGTGGCGTTTTTCATGATCGGTTAAACTGTTGTAGAATAAGGTTGGTTGGCTGAAATGATCAAAAAAACTCTTACTTCTCTTTCTGATTTTTGTTGAATCAACGCGTTCTTCAAACGATGCGAACCCTCCTTCTTTTATCATGGCCTGGAACGGACATCCTTGCGCCATAGAATTAGGATGGTACGAAACCTTCCCTTTAGGAATTTGCATACGGTGGATACCATCACGCTGATTATTAGTTACATTAGGAATTGATCGGTTGATAGGGATTTCGTGGAAATTTGGTCCTCCGAGTCTTGATAATTGGGTGTCCGTATAGGAAAAGAGTCTTCCTTGCAATAAAGGATCATTGGTGAAGTCGATTCCTGGAACCACATGACCAGGATGGAAGGCAACTTGTTCTGTCTCAGCGAAGAAGTTATCTGGATTTCGATCTAAAGTCATTTTTCCAATAATTTCTACAGGAACCATTTCTTCAGGTATCATCTTCGTAGGATCAAGAAGATCAAACGGAAACTTATGTTCATCTTCTTGAGGAACGATTTGTACACCAAGTTCCCATTCCGGATACATTCCGTTTTCGATGGCTTCCCATAAATCTCGACGATGATAATCGGTGTCTTTTCCTGCTAATCGCTGTGCTTCATCCCACGCAAGTCCCAATACACCTTGTAAAGGTTTCCAGTGAAATTTCACGAAGTGCGATTTTCCTTCATCATTAATAAACCGGAAGGTGTGAATACCAAACCCTTCCATTGAACGCAATGTTCTCGGGATGGCTCTATCACTCATTAGCCACATTATATTGTGCATCGCCTCCGGCATCAAAGAGATAAAATCCCAAAAGGTGTCGTGCGCTGATGCTGCTTGCGGAATTTCGTTATCCGGTTCTGGTTTAACCGCATGAACTAGATCTGGGAATTTCATCGCGTCCTGGATAAAGAATACGGGAGTGTTATTTCCAACGAGGTCGTAATTACCTTCCTGTGTATAAAATTTTACTGCAAAACCACGGATATCACGGGGTAAATCTGTAGAGCCTCTACTTCCTTGCACCGTTGAAAATCGTACGAAAACTGGTGTTTTTATTGAAGTGTCGTTGAGAAATTTTGCTTTGGTGTACTTTCCCATCGGTTTGTACAACTGGAAATAACCATGAGCTCCTGAACCTCGCGCGTGAACAATCCTTTCCGGAATTCTTTCATGGTCAAAATGCGTCATTTTCTCTCTGAAAATAAAATCTTCGAGAAGGGTGGAGCCACGTTCACCCGCTTTTAGAGAGTTTTGGTCATCATTAATTTTTACACCGTGATCGGTCGTCATAAATTCCCCGTGATCACTGTTTTTATATTTGCCTAATTGTTCTATTTTGGGATTAGAACCATTCGCAAAAGGTTCTTGTTCGTTTACTTTCATAATGTTTTGTTTGAAGATTATACCGCTTTGAAGTCTTTACTTTGATGTTTTCCGCCAGCAGCCTGCGAATTAAGTTCAGTATCAGCAATAATGGTCAATAAGGCATCAGCTTTTTTCTCTTCACCTAGAGTTCGCAATAGTAAATCCAAAGCTTCTTGCTCGTTAAGTACTTTGGCGTGAGCTGCTAAAGTTCCATAAGAAGCGATTTCGTAATGTTCTACTTTCTGTGAACTACCGATAATGGAAGCATCCCGAACTGGCCCTTCTTCTGCACTCGAAACACAGTCGCGGCCTTCTTCTAAAATTCCTTCAATAGCCTTGCATTTTTTACCTTCGGCCTTTTCTCCTAAAGCTTCAAACACTTTTTCTAAACGCTGTACCTGCATATTGGTTTGTGCGATATGATCTTTGATAGCAGTCTTCAGTTTTTCACTTCTTGCTTTATCATACATTTCAGGTAAAGCTTTGACGAGCGCATTTTCTGCATAATAAATATCTTTTAACCCGTCAATAAATAGTTCTCTCAAATTCATTGCGAAATCTCCTGATTCGTCTTTTGTTTTGGTTTTTTTTGTGTCCATTTTGTGAGTGGTTTATTTGGTTGTTTAGTTAATGGTAGAAAATTTTGGTGTAAAAGGATATTCGCACCGATAAAATAATGTGCAAATTTTAGAAAGACGCGAAAACCGCATCAAGGATTAAACCAAAAAATAGAATGGTTGTGTTAAGATTTTTATAAATGATGATAAATGTCACCATGGCTAGGTTAGATATTTACTACGGCTGCTTACCATAAAAAGCAGTATATTTACTCCCCAATTTTTTTAAATGCAAAAAGAAATAAAGATTGATTTCGAGTCTATTGCCGGATATGAAGCGCTTAATGAGACAGAGAAAAAACTGTTTGATTCTGCGAAGGATATCCGCGACAAAGCTTATGCACCTTATTCTAACTTTGCGGTAGGCTGTGCTTTACTCTTGGAAAATGGTGAAATCGTTACGGGTAGTAATCAAGAGAATGCGGCATATCCATCGGGACTTTGTGCGGAAAGAACTGCGATTTTCTGGACGGCAGCCAACTTTCCGGATGTGCCCATAAAGAAACTTTTTGTGATTGGTGCACCTAAAGAAGCCTTGTCTTCAACCCCGATCCCGCCATGTGGAGCCTGCAGACAATCGATTTTAGAGTATGAAGCCAAGCAAAGTTCAGAAATAGAAATTTACTTCGCTTCTTTAAGTGGAGAAATCTTCAAAACAAAGTCGATAAGAGATTTGCTCCCCTTTTCTTTTGATTCTTCTTATCTTTAACCAAGATTATGAAAATTGCCGCCATCGATATCGGAAGTAATGCTGCACGTTTGCTCATTAACGAAGTTACTGAACCTCGTAAAGGCAAACCGGAGTTTACCAAACTCAACCTTTTAAGAATTCCACTTCGTTTAGGGATGGACGTTTTTGCCAAGGGCGAAATCGGAGAAGAACGACGAGAAATGGTGATTAGTACGATGAAGATTTTTGCGGATTTAATGAAAGTTTACAAGGTAGAGCATTATCGTGCCTGTGCGACAAGTGCTATGCGCGACGCTAAAAATGGTCAGGATATCATTAGAGAAGTGAAAGCTACCTCTGATATTGACATTGAAATCATCAGTGGTGATGAAGAGGCCACGTTAATTTATGAAAATCATGTAGCAGAAGGATTGGACAAAGACTTCGCTTACCTTTATATTGATGTCGGAGGTGGTTCCACAGAACTTACTTTTTATGAAAACGGCAAAATGCTTTATGAACATTCTTTCAACATCGGCACCATTCGACTACTCAATAATTTGGTTACCGATGATCACTGGAAAGAAATGAAAGAGGAAATCCGGAAAAACATCAACAGCAAAAAACCTGTGGTTGCTATAGGCTCTGGCGGAAATATTAATAAGGTATTTTCTTTGAGTAAAACGAAAGAAGGTAAGCCTATGTCAGCTAATTTTCTTAAGAAATATTATAAGGAAATGAGTGACCTTACGGTTGAAGAACGTATGAGTAACTATAAACTTCGTGAAGACCGTGCAGATGTGATTGTTCCAGCCTTAAAAATTTTCAATAATATTATGATGTGGAGCGATATTGATAAGGTTTTCGTTCCTAAAATTTCTGTTGCAGACGGATTAATCCACAGTATTTATGATAATTTGAAAAGGAAAAAGTAGTTATCTCTTTCCAAGTTCAATAACCTCCAGGTTTTCTATTTGATCACCATTGATTTCAAACCGCAGCATGGTCCGCATTTTATGCCAACCTTCCTTCCCACAAGCTCCGGGATTAAGATGTAAAAGTTCTTTTTTTTGGTCATACATGGCTTTCAGAATATGAGAATGTCCGGAGATGAAGAGTTTCGGCCGGCTTTGTGCCAGTTCTTGTCGAGTGAGTGGAGAATATTTCCCGGGATAACCACCGATATGGATCATCATTACTTCAACATTTTCACATTGAAAGCGTAGAACCTCAGGAAATATTTTTCGGACTTCATCACCATCAATATTCCCATATACGCCTCGTAGAGGTTTTATTTCGTCCAGTTTTTCAATGATGGAAACATTCCCGAAGTCTCCGCAGTGCCAAATCTCATCAGCATCTTTAGCATACTCTAAAATACGCTCATCTAAATAAGAATGGGTGTCGGAGAGGAGTAGGATTTTCGTCATGATGGCAAATTACTCGAATATTTAATAAAATGTTGAATAAAAATACGGAAATTTGTAGCCATGCGATATTTCATCGAATTCTCATACAACGGAAAAAATTATTTCGGTTACCAAATTCAGCCCAAAGAGATTACAGTTCAAGAAGAACTGGAGAAAGCGCTTTCGACGATTTTACGTCAGCCCATTAAAACAACGGGCGCCGGGAGAACGGATACAGGAGTGCATGCGCGAAAAATTTTTGCGCATTTTGACTTTGAAACTGAACTCGATCCTCAGTTAACCTATAAACTAAACAGTTTTTTGCCTCCTGATATTTCTATACAAAGAATTTTCAAGGTAAAAACCGACTTTCACGCAAGATTTGATGCGACGTACCGAACCTATGAATATTTGATTTCTCTAAAGAAAAATCCTTTTACCCAAGATTCTTCATGGCAAATGTGGAAGCGAAATCTAAATGTTGAGAAGATGAATGAAGCCTGTAAAATACTTTTTGAATATGAAGATTTTACGAGTTTTGCAAAACTGCACACCGATAACAAAACGAATATCTGCAAAATTTATAAAGCGATGTGGGAGAAGCAAGGGGACGAATTAAAATTTACCATCTCTGCGGACCGGTTTTTGCGGAACATGGTGCGTTCGATCGTCGGCACAATGGTTGAAATTGGCAATGAGAAATTTCCTCCTGAACATTTGAGGAATATTATTGAGGCCAAGAACCGAAACACTGCGGGTACTTCGGCCCCGGCACAAGGACTATTTCTTGTGGATGTTGGGTACAACTTTGAGTAGACCTGCTTAGCGTTTGATGTAAACTTTCCTATTTTTGTAAGGATTTAAAATTAAAAATGAAGAAACAATCTACGTGGGATTTAATTAAGAGACTGTTTGCAATCGGGATGAAATTCCGTGGGTGGTTTATTTTCACCCTTATTATTTCGGTAGCACTTTCCTTAATTTCTACTTATCGACCTTACCTTACGATGCAGATTGTGGATACCGACATCATTAAACTTGGCGACAAGGATTTGATGATGAAGCATATCTACCTTTTAATTGGATTGGTTTTCGGAGAAACGATTCTTAATTTTTTTCTTGTTTACTTTTCTAATTTTATTTCTCAGAATGTAATCCGGGATATTCGCGAGCGTTTATATCATAAACTCATTTATTTCAGAACTTCTTTTTTTGACAAAACTGCTATTGGCCAGCTGGTGACGCGTGCTGTGGGCGATGTGGAAACTATTGCTACCGTTTATACCGATGGTTTTTTAATGGTTTTTGGAGACATTTTAAGAATTGTTTTCGTTCTTATTATGATGTTCCAGGTGGATGTTCATTTAAGTTACATCACCTTAATCATCCTTCCGTTGATGGTGATTATAACACGGTTTTTCCAGAAGAGATTACGAAAAGCATTTGGAGATGAACGAACTTGGACTTCTAATCAGAATTCTTTTGTTCAGGAAAGGTTGAGTGGGATGTCGATTATTCAAGTTTTCAATCGCCAGCAAACTGAATTTAAAAAATTTGACGAGATCAATATTACATTGAAAGGAGCTTTGTTGAGAACCGTATTCATTTTCTCACTTTTTTTTCCGGTTGTTGAATTGATTTCGTCGCTATTTATCGGCTTCATTCTTTTTTATGGTGGATATATCACCATTTCAGCCGGAGTGGTAATTGCATTCATTCAATATATCTCCATGTTAATTCGTCCACTTAGACAAATTGCGGATCGGTTCAATAATATTCAACGTGGAATTGTGGGAGCAGAAAGGGTTCTCGGGGTAATGGATGAGGATTTCGCTTTACCAAATGAAGGTAAAATTTCAAAAGACCAGTTCGATGGCGACATAGAATTTAAAGAGGTCCGCTTCTCTTACGACGAAAAGCAAGAAGTACTGAAGGGTATCAGTTTTAAGGTAAATCCGGGAGAAACGGTAGCAATTGTTGGTGCGACAGGAGCTGGAAAATCGACTATTATTAGTCTAATCACAAGATTATACGATATCAATTCCGGGAAAATCCTCCTTGATGGAATTGATTTAAAAGATTACGAACTTTATAATTTAAGAAGTCATATTGGGGTAGTGCTTCAAGATGTTTTCCTTTTCCATGGTACTATTTTCGAAAATCTTTCATTTGGCGATGAGACCATAACCTTAGAAAAAATTAAGGAGGTTGCAAAAGATATTGAAGTTGATGAGTTCATCGAAAGTTTGCCGGGTGGTTATAATTATGTGGTTCGGGAACGTGGTTCATCCATTTCTTTAGGACAACGGCAGCTTCTTTCATTTTTGCGCGCTTATCTTTCCGACCCAGAAATTTTGATTCTGGATGAAGCAACATCTTCGATAGATCATGAAAGTGAAAAATTAATTCAGCGTGCCACTGAGAAAATCACCAAAGACAGGACATCCATCATTATCGCGCACCGACTTTCAACGATTGAAAAAGCGGATAAGATTATTGTGATGGAGCATGGTAAAATTGTTGAAGAGGGAAAACATATTGAACTTCTTGACAAAAATGGATATTATGCAACCTTGTACAAAGCACAATTAAGGCACGAAGTAGAAGAAAGCGAAAAATAGAAAAGAGCGGAGAATATCCGCTCTTCTTTATATAGATTCGTTATTTTAGTTTAATTCCCTACCACTGTTTTAACGGTGACAAATTCTTTTAAAGCGTGGAGAGAAAGTTCAGTTCCGTATCCGGAAGCCTTTGCACCGCCAAAAGGTAATCTCGGGTCAGAACTCGTTTCTTTATTAATACTAACGGTGCCGGATTCTAGATGGTCAATAAAGAATTGCTGACGTTCTTCGTTTGCTGTCCATACAGAGTTACCAAGCCCAAACGGAATATCATTCGCAAGATCTAAAGCATGTTCGTCATTTTTTGCAATCATAACCATACCTAAAGGACCAAATAATTCTTCCTGTAAGATAGGATTTCCACTTTCTACCTTAATTAAACCGGGTTTGAATTCCTTATCCGATTGTCGTTCTAGAGGTAAGATAATTTCCGCGCCGTTGTCGAGCGCTTTTTGATATTGCTCTACTAATTCATCCGCCAGGTCTTCTCTCGCCATACCACTGAGATTTGTATCTTCATGATAAGGATTACCTACTACATACTTTTGGTATTCTTCTATAAATAAAGGTAGAAATTCTTCCTCAACCTCTTTTTCTAAAATAAAACGCTTCGCAGCGTTGCAGGCCTGTCCACAGTTTTGGAGTCTCGCCTTGGCGCCACTTTTTGCTGCTTCTTTAACATCAGCATCTTTAAATACAATAAAAGCGTCACTACCGCCTAGTTCAAGAAGAGACTTCTTAATATTTTTTCCTGCATTAGAAGCCACTTCTGCGCCTGCTTTTTCACTTCCGGTAAGGCTTACGGCCTTTATAATTTTGTTGGAAATTAAATCTGTCACTTCATTATGCACAATTTCAAGGTTTTGAAATACTCCTTTTGGGAATCCCGCGTCTTCAAAAAGTTTTTCAATTAAATTTCCACTTTCGAAACAGATTGATGCATGCTTTAACACTACGGTATTTCCTGCCAGAACTGCAGGGACTGCAAATCTTAGAACTTGCCAGAATGGGAAATTCCAAGGCATCACTCCTAAGATCACTCCCATTGGTGCATAGTGAACTTCAGAAATTCGAAATTCAGTGGAAACTTTTTCTGGTTTCAAAACGTTTGGCGCATCCGCATAAAAGTTAGCCATTAAAGCACATTTTTCAACTTCGGCTATCGACTGAGAAATGGGTTTATTCATTTCCTTGGTAATATTATTTCCAAAGTGGCTTTTTTGTTCTTCTAGTAAATTAGCAAGTTTTTTTATCAGACTTTGCTTCTCTGCAAAGTGTACAGATCTCCAATTCTCAAATGTGGTTTGAGCAAGATTTAATTTTGTTTTTATGTTCATATTAATAATGTCTATCGCAATTACTGCTAGTGCAAATATATTGAATATAACCAGCAAGTATTCGGCCGATATGGTGATGCAGAACTAAAAGCATAACTTTATTGGTAGCAATACCTTTTTTTAATTAATTTTGGAATCATAAATAAAAAAGAAATGAATACACCATCAGAATTAAAGTACACTAAGGATCATGAGTGGATCCGTATTGAAGGAAATGTAGCAACAATCGGGATTACAGATTTTGCGCAAGGAGAATTGGGCGATATCGTATTTGTCGATGTAGATTCTGTAGATGATGAACTTTCTGCTGGTGATGTTTTCGGAAGTGTTGAGGCTGTTAAAACAGTTTCTGATCTTTTCTTACCAGTGTCAGGAAAAGTAATTGAGTTTAATGAAGAACTTGAGGCGCAACCTGAGCTTTTAAATACCGATCCTTACGGAAAAGGCTGGATAATTAAATTAGAAGTGCAAGAAGGTGCTGATACCAGCGAACTGATTACTGCAGAGCAATATCAGGAGTCGCTTGGATAAAATCTCACACATATTTAAAAGAATATTGCCCATTTATTGGGCATTTCTTACATATATGCTTCTCCGTCCGAGCGTTGAAGGGATGGATTATCCATTTATGTTTAACGGAATAGACAAGGTGCTACACTTAATGATATTCGCGTTACTTGCATTTTGCTATCGAGCAGCATATCCTAATATTAAATTAACTACCTATTTCCAGATATTATTAGCATACTCTCTTCTCACAGAGATATTGCAGGGAGAGATGCAACTGGGTAGGTCACTCGAGTTTTGGGACCTAATAGCGGATACTATTGGTTTCTTGATAGGCTATTTCCTCTTTAAGACTTTACGCTCAACCAATATTTAGCCACCCTTATAGGGTGGTTTTTCATTTAATATAAGATGGTAATAAATTTTTGGGTCTTGTAATGAGGGTGTTAGGAGTAATTGAGATTT
>JAYSFV010000004.1:0-130731 GCA_041913105.1 Kaistella sp.
CCACATTTCAATTTTAACATAAATTGCTTGCTTTTTACCATAGTTCTATGTTAGCAGAAGTATTTACTTTAATTTCAGTTTTTTATTAATTTCTCCCTTCTCCCAAGTCCATAAATGCGTAGTTTCTATATTTGCCCAAAATCCATTGAAATTTTTTTCAATACTTTCTTTTGATATTGTTTGACTGTTAATTCCAATAAAGAAGAAAAAGTAATCCCAATCAATTGAAAATAGGATTTGTTTGTCTTCGGAAAAAATATAATAATCTTTAAAATTAATTTTCTCAATGAATTCTATTTCAGAAATATTACTTAAATCAATTTTCTTTTGAGATTCGTGAAATTCTTCTATAACGTTAATTTGAGATATGTTGTTTTCAAATAAGCAATTATAAATTCCAATTTTTGAATGCACATCAAATGAACCTTCTGAAGGTATTAGAATTTCATCCCTTTTAGCAAAGTTTTGAAGAGTTTCTAATATTTTATGTTCTTCCAATTCTTTTTTTAATGCTCCAATAGAAGTCATAAGTGCTTTATTCAGGTCCTTAAAATTTTTGATTTCAGAATTTTTTATGATTTGGTCCCAATTGATTTTCTCCGTAAAATAGTATTCTTCAATATCTGAAAAAAATTCTTCTTGAAGAGGATAATTTTTCAATCTATTTTCATCAAAAATTCCGTGTTTAATTTCCTCAATTCTTTTATCAAAAATTTCATTTTCTTTAAAATCTCTAATTTTTTCAAAGTTTAATTTACTGAAGGGAATTAATGAAATGAAAACTTCATCAAAATACTCTTTGTAATATTCTAGAACTGGTTTATCCTCTGGTGGATATAAATTATATTTTTCAGCGAAAATGTTGGTCATAATATTTCTGCTAACGGAAAAAGTATTTGCGAAGGGCGGGCTAAATTTAACTGAAAGTTCAATTTCGACCGAACGAAGCAAATTGCTTTTTCATATTGTTAAGTTACAAAAAAATACAATATGAAAAGCAAGTTGCGACTAAATGCATCGGGTTTTTCTATTATATATTCAACCCCGCCTTTTGCAAATACAATGTTAGCTGTAGTTATTTTATGCAATATTCATTATATAATTTAGTTCCATCAGTTTGCTCCAAATCTTTTAGTCTTTTTAAGGTTAAGCACATATTATCTTTATCTTTCAGTTGAGAATATAGTGAAACAATATTATATAACGCATCGACTTTTGTATTATTTAATTCATATCCTTTGTTAAAATACTCTATTGCCTTTTCATATTTTTGATTTTGCATGAAAGAAACTGCTTTTTTAAAATTCTCTTGTGCTAATTCCATATCTTCCATTTTTGGACCATAAACTTTTGGTATATCTTTGAAGTCGTTCATAAAGAAATATATTCTCGCCCCCTTAAAAGTTCCACCACTCTTGAGTCTTTCATATTTACTCTCAAAAATAAAAGGAATATAAATTTTCTCAAAATGTTCAAAATTTTTCAAGTCCCAATTATTAAAATTATTTTCAGCAATAGATTTGAGAAGTAAAAAGTTTTTATTTTCGAATATACTTTTATCGTCTGATTGAAACTCAATTCTTTGTTTTTTAGGATAAATAATATAATTTCCTTTGAAAAGAAGGTCAGGGTAATTATTTTTTTTATTGAAATTTTTAGCAACTTCCGACATAAAATCTACTTTCATTTGCGGAGTATAAAGCGGATATGCAATTAAGATAGAATCATCTTTATGTTTTTCAATTTCTTCATTTGTTATTTTTGAAGTTTTAACGAACCATATTTTTTGAATTTTGTCTTTTTCCGTTTTCCCATCAATTTTTTCAAACAAAATAAGAGAGTCCTTTTCTAATTTTTCAATCTCATAACCGGATGTAGGAGTTGTTTGTAAAACCTTATTATTCATTTTGTAGTCATAACAATAATTTGCATTTGGATAAACAGATTCCATACGCATACAAATTTTCGTCGTGGAAATTTTCCAATTATAATATTTTGATACATTATAAGGCTCACTTAAATCTTTGCTTCCATCTAATGTTCTAAATTTTACTTTAGTCCAATCTCCAATTACGCTCTGATTATTGATTTGTGCTTTTGATTGAAAAAACAAGAATACAAAAATGATAATATATTTAAACATATGTTTGGGAATAATTACAGCTAACGGAAAAAGTATTTGCGAAGGGCGGGCTAATTAGAACTGAAAGTTCAATTTTGACCGAACGAAGCAAATTGCTTTTTCAGATTACCAAATTACAAATAAAAGTAATATGAAAAGCAAGTTGCGACTAAATGCATCGGGTTTTTCTATTATAAATTCAACCCCGCCTTTTGCAAATACTATGTTAGCAGAAGTTGTTTTTATTCCGCGATTTCAAAATTATATGGTCCTTCTAGAAATTCATAAATTAAAGTTGGATAATCATCTATTATTAAGTCTATAGATTTTAATAACAAAGGATAAATAGAATCTCCCTTTTCTGTCTTATTTAAATTTATCCAATAACTAGGGAAGTATCTTGAAAGCATACCTAAATAGAATGACAAACAATATAATTGAGAAATAGAATTCAAATAGATATTATCCGGAATTAATCGACATAGAGTTACGTTGCCAATTCCAAAAATATTTTCATTTATACTTTGTGAAAGTTGTGGGAAATATGTTACAGGAATAGCTATTTCAAAATTAGACGTATTTTCAGTAATTCTAATATTACTAAGTATATTTGAATCAAAATTATTTGAAATTATCGTTTGATTTATTTTAAATTTTTCAATTGTGAACCTATATTCCATATCATTGCTAGCAAATTTAGAAACTTTTAAAGTCTCTGAATTTTCATTTAGCCATTTATTGTATTCAACATTTAAGTCGGGAATTATTCTAATCAAATTTTCTAAAGTAAAACGTTTTTTCAAATTTGGAACTGGAAAATTTACCTTCCAATTAATTCCAGAAGAATGTAGTTTTAAATATGACTTATTCTTTGTTGAAGTTAAAAGTTCATAAAAACCACCATTGTTTATTTCAACAGTTAGATCTTTTAAATTATTTTCACTAATTGATTGTCTCCAATTTATTGTGTCTAGTCCGTGAGATGGTTTTAAGGAAGATTCTGATAGATATGGATTTAGTAATAATACCAATCCTCTAGCTAAAGAATTAACTCCATAATATAATAGTAAAGGTTTTACACTGAGATTTGCATCTTCCGCATTTCTAAAAAATTCTCGAGATTGTATTATGTTGGAACTAATCTCAGATACTTGTCTGGCAGATGCTTTTCTATTGTGTTTTTTAGAGATAAATCTTTCAATCAAATCTCTAGATTCATAATCATATAATTTATGCCAAATTTTGTTCATACAATTTCTGCTAACGGTTGGGTATTTCTGTTGGCGGGGATTATTATAATTGCTTTTTGTAAATATAACGAAAAGAACAACTCGCGAAAATCTTCATGATGTAAACTTCAACCCCGCTAATAGAAATAGCGTGTTAGCAGAAGTGTTTTTTACGAAATCCATGTTGCTTTCCGTTTTACAATTTTCCATTTATTATTTTCATTTTTTATCCATAAGTCAAATCCTTGCCCACATAAATTGCCACAGATAATTCCTATTTGTAAAAAACCGTCTAATTTGTTTTCGTTAATTATTATTCTTCGCAATTCAATTGCAACATATAAATCTTTTAAATCGTTGTAATTTTCCCATGATTTATTATCAGGCGAGAATTTATACAAAGAGGGCAAATCAGTTGCCTCCACAAGTTTAATATTTGAGTTTACCTTATAATTTTCAACATCTACCATAGAATTTACACTATCTGAAATATTCCATTTTGCATTTAGATTATTTTCTCTTACTATTTTTTCAAATCTGTCTTTATTATTACCATATATTGTGTCGAAAATTGCAATTATTTTTTTTTCGTTATGAATTTCTTTTACTCTTTGCCGATATTTTTCAAAAACTTCTTTTCCTTGATTTTTATTTGGTTGTGGAGGTAAAATAGTAGCACAACTATCAATTACTTCTTGAAGAATTTGTGAATAAATTTCATTGTTGTAATCCTCTTTTATAGTTTTCTTATTACAACTAAAAAAAAGAATTAGAATTAGAAAAGGTCCAATTATTTGACGCGATTTTTCCATAACATTTCTGCTAACGGTTCAGCGCTTGGCGAAGAAGCGGATTTCGAAGCACTAAACTGTCAACCTAGTACAAAAGTTGATACGAGGTAGAATATTAAATTAACCCACTGAACCCGCTTTTTTGCCAAACGCCTGTTATCTGCTGGCAATCTTGACTTCCTTTGCTTTGGGAACTAATTGCAAAAGTTGTCGTTTCAAAAATTATTTGTCGGACTCCAACCTTTTGATATATTTTTTCATTTCTGCAATTTCCTTTTCTTGTGCCTTTATAATTCCATCTGCCAACTTTCTTACTTCAGGGTCTTTTATATCTGCCCTTTTACTTGTGAGTATTGCTATTGAATGATGTGGAATCATTGCCTTCATATACAAAACATCACCTATTGGTGTTTGTGTTCTGACCAAAGTTAAAGCACTTACAAAAAGAATTAAACTACCTAAAAGTATGGCAATATTCTTTTTCTTGTCCTTGTACATCATTTTCATAAACAGTAGCATAATCACCGCCATTGCGGAGATACCTAAGCAAGTCATATAAAATCGTGTAAGGCTAAAATATACGTGGTCTATTTCGTAAGTATTAAAGTACATTGTTATATACATTGCTATAAATGATGCGAGCAACATCAATAAAAATTTCGTGTAGGGATTTTTCCCTTTCTTGTCTTGGTTCATTTCTTGAATATTTTCCATTTTATATCTATTTATTGGTTTATGCTGTTTGTTTCTAATGCTTGCAGATAACGGAAAAAGGCTTTGCGAAGTGCGGGAATTCGAAGAACCAAAAGTTCAAGAATTCCGAAACGAAGCAAATGCTTTTTCAGATTGTCTAAATTAGTCAAAAAAACAATATGAAAAGCAGTTGCGAATAACTTTGACGAAATTTCAATCAATGACTAAACCCCGCATTTTGCAAAACCTATGTTGTACGATGTTTTATGTAGAATAATTATTCCAAGTTTTTAGAAACCATTTCTGATCTTTTAAGTAGAAGAATAATTCCATATAAATTCCATTTTCTATGCCTTTTAATTTTACGATTGCAGATTCTTTTTCAATGTTTTTTTGAATCGTATAATCTTTTGAATTTTCATTAATTTTATTAAAATAAAAATTTTGTTTGTCTAGTGTTAAAGTGTCTTCAGATAATTCTTCAGTATTGAGTTCAATAACTTTAATTGGAAAGTTTATTCTTTGAGTTTGAAATGTTGAATCTTGACTAAATTTATTGAAAAATTCATTGAAGTTTTCAATATTTAAATTATTCTTGTTTATTGTTTCAGCCTGTTTTTGAATATTCACTTTTTTATTCTTTTCACAATTAAAAAGAATGATTAATATGAGAATAGAGAAGATATATTTCATTTGAGATGTATTGGGAAATATCGTACAACGTTTTGCAGCTACCCGAAGGTGGCGATTTCGAAGCACTTCACTGTCAACCAAGCAGGAACTTTGATAGAAGCACAAAGCTTGATTTAACCACTGAACCGCCACTTTTGGGTAGGTGCTGTTGTGCGTTCGTTTTTTATTTTCTGTCAGCATAATTAAACTCAATTTTGTAATCGTCTGCCAAACATTCAAAGGTCTCATCTTTAAAGAAAAACAAAAAATGTCTTTTCTCTTTATGGTTGTCTGAGAGGTCAACAACTGGTTTTGGAAAGTCTTTATTTAAACCATTTGTTATTTCATAAAATTCTCCCCACGGCAATCCATCTGGTTTTATTCTATATTGTCCATAATAATAGCCTTCGTCATTACAAGTATTTAAAGAATACTTTGAACAATTTTGAAAAGTAACAATTGCTTTGTCGCCTTCTGTATAGTTGTCAAATGCAAAATAATTCAGAAAAATAATCATCTCTAAATTTTGTCCAATAACCTTTAGTTCAATTTCAGGTGAAACTGGGTCTGCATTCCAATTGTCTGATATTTTCACAAAGTCAATCATTAGCTTTAATTATAGTTAGGTTTCCATCGTCAAAACCTGTGGTAATTCCTTTTGCATTGGCAATTATTGAAGTCTTGAATTTATTTGAACTAACATAGTTAAGAATTAGCTTCTCTGATATTCTTAGAATGTCTTGCCAATCTTTGTCTGTTGAAAATTCTTTTCCAAACTGGAAATATTTTTGTTTAGGTTCAAAGTCCACATTGGTAGCCCAATCTTCATCATCTTTATCAAACGTTTTTGAACCAATTAGATACATTTCAAAACCGTTTGTAGTTTCAATAAGTCCAAAATTGAACCCTTCTATTGAATTGTCAACAGTTTCAGTTTGGTTAATATTCTCAAGCCATTCTTCAAATGTCTGTTCTATTGTCATAGTTTTATTTTCTGTTCTCTGTCTACAGTTTGAAAGCAAAAATGCAATTATTAAAAGTGTTATTGTTCTTTGTAGCATTGTCTTTTAAAATGACGCACAACTCTCAAATATACGCAAATAACTCAAACACACAAATGTTTTTAAATACTGGATATCAGCATATTATTTGAAATCTTACATTTGCGTAATTAGTATAACTTCAAAATTGAGTTATGGAAAGTACGCAAATTGTTTTTAACCCGCTTTTGTATGACATTCAACTTGGGGAGTATCATGGCAAAGAGGTCATTTGGTTAAAGTTTCCTTTTGAGAAAGATCTAATTCTTGCACTAAGAACACACGCCAAAGCCCGATGGTCTCCCTCCCACCACGCTTGGCATATTGTAGATAACCAAAGAAATCGTATTTTGTGTCGTCTCAATCCAAAATCATTGGGAAAACAGGCGCTTTCCAAAATAAGTCCGGTTAATCTTCCGGCATTTACTGCATATCAGAATAAACTTACACTAAAAGGTTTTTCACCAAATACCATACGCACCTACTCCATGGAATTTGCTCAACTACTCTATATTTTGGGAGATTATCCGGTGGAAAAACTGTCGCACGACAAACTTCAAAGCTACTTCCTCTATTGTCACCGAGAGCTTCAGATTTCTGAAAATCAAATTCATAGCCGTATGAACGCGGTGAAGTTTTATTTTGAAAAAGTATTGCATCAAAACAGAGTTATTTTTGACATTCCGAGGCCGAAAAAACCGCAACTTCTTCCAAAAGCTCTTAACAAAAAAGAAGTCCAAAAAATTATTGAGGTCACCGAAAATCCTAAGCATAAACTCATCATCCAACTGTGTTACGGAATGGGACTGCGCGTTAGCGAAATTGTGAATATTAAAATTGAAGATATTGATAGTGGAACCATGCGGGTCTTTATTTCACGAGCTAAAGGAAAGAAAGATCGTTATGTGAATCTTCCGGAAAGCATCCTGGAGCAGCTTCGGATTTATTATAAAGCAGAACATCCGAAAAAATATTTATTTGAAGGTAAAAACGGTGACCAATATTCGGTGAGGAGTGCCCAAAGTGTTTTTAGAACCGCAATGAATAAAGCCGGAATATTAAAAAGCGTCGGCATACATTCCCTACGGCACAGTTATGCGACCCATCTCCTCCAATGCGGGACCGACATCAGTTTAATACAGAAATTGATGGGGCATCAGGATATTAAAACTACACTAACCTATACCCACGTTACAGACCGTGATACGACCACAGTAAAATCACCCCTGGACAGGCTCTAGCAAAAGAAGCGGCCGAAGCCGCTGTGTTATATCGTCATTGAGAATATTCTCGTTTCCGGTTTATTCCTCATCATCCGTAAATCAAAAGTCATCGCTACATTTCGCGTAAAAGCACGACCTTTTTCAGTAATTTTAATAGAATTATCGGACAGTTCGACCAAACCATCAGTTTCCATTTCCTTCAGAGCTTCCAATGCATTCGGCAGTTCGGGGAAAGAAGTTTCTAAACCCCACGAAGTCTCTAATCGGCACATTAAATTTAAAATATGCTTGCGAATATTTAAATCTTCATCATTGAGAATATGTCCGCGAAAAACCGGAATTCTTCCCTCTTCTACCCTTTTTTGATATTCTTCCACTGTTTTTTCATTCTGAGCAAAAGCATACCAGGAATCGGAAATTGCACTCATTCCCAAGCCTATCATTAGCTGCGTTTTACTTGAAGAATAACCCATAAAATTTCGGTGGATATCGCCGGAAATCATCGATTGATACAAATCGTCGTGAGGCAAGGCAAAATGATCCATCCCAACTTCTTTGTAACCGAGTTCTTCAAGAAGCTGCTTCCCGTTTTCATAGAGTTTGCGCTTCTCTTCTCCACTTGGCAAATCATTTTCATCGAATCCACGTTGTCCGACGCCTTTAATCCAAGGGACGTGGGCGTAAGAATAAAACGCCAAACGGTCTGGCTTCAATTCCAAAGTTTTTCTAATCGTGAATTCCATTTTTTCCCAGGTGTGAAACGGCAAACCGAACACCAAGTCATGAGAAACTCCTCTGTAACCGATTTCTCTTGCCCAATTGGTTACCTTTTCTACATTTTCGAAAGGCTGAACTCGGTTAATAGCTTTCTGAACTTGAGGATCATAATCCTGAACTCCGAAACTGCATCGTCGGAAACCCAAATCATATAAAGTTTTCAGATGATCATAGGTCGTGTTATTAGGATGTCCTTCGAAGGAAAATTCAGGATTTTCGGCAATCGTGGCCTTTGCAAATATTCCTTCTAATAGCACTTTTAGGTTCGCTGGCGAAAAGAAAGTCGGCGTTCCACCTCCCAAATGAAGTTCTTTAATTACCGGTTTTTCTCCAGTTTCTGCCGCTAAAAGTTCAAGATAAAGATCCCATTCTTTTAGCACACTTTCAAGATAAGGCGTTTCTACTGAATGCTGCTTGGTAATACGTTTGTGACAAGCGCAGAACGTGCATAACTGCTCACAAAATGGCAGGTGGATATAGATGGATATTCCTTCGGTAGTATTGCTCTCACGATAAGAACGAATCACCGACTGTTGCCATTGCTCCGGCGTGAAGCTGGCATCGTCCCAAAAAGGCACTGTCGGATAAGACGTGTACCGCGGTCCTGGAATATTATATTTATCAATTAATGAATTCATGACGCAAAATTACGGATAATGTCCGACTTAACGTCATTCGTTTGATGAGATTAGCTGATTGAAATCAGTTAAAAATTCTATTACTTCTTCGTGAAACTGGCTTTTAAAATTCTGTTTTTACCGGCGAAAACAAGGGTATTTTCATCAATCCATTCGCAAACAAAAAGACCTTTTTCGGTAGAAATAGTGCTCCAGGTTTTCCCATAATCCGAAGAGTATTCAATATTTTGATCTCCTACCGCCACAATTTCTTTACCTCCAGAATTGGGTCTGAATTTAACACAAGTTTTGTAACCGCCGTTTTGACCAGAGGCTTGGATACTCCAAGTTTTTCCTCCATCTTTTGTCGTCGCAATATTGTTAATTTTGGCTGCCTGTTCTGTATAATCTCCTCCGACGGCAATCCCAAAATTTTTATCGTAGAAATCGATCGAGTAAATCCCTTGTGATGATTCTCCCTGAACAAAAGGAGTCGGAAAAATGTCGACTTTATCTGAATTTAAATTCAGTCTGAATATTCTCGAACTTGCGCCACCTGTGGCGAGCCAAACATATTTCCCCATTGCAGAAATATTAGTATTACTTGCTGCAAAAGCAGCTTCACCTTTATTGATTTTATATTCTGAATAATATCGCGGAGTAATCTGTCCGGGATTAGCTTTAAATTTGGCTAACTTCAGATCTAAATTTTCCTCCGGATCACTGAAAGTGTAAAAGTGATTTTTGTGGTAAATTAAAGCATCGTAGAAAGCATTTTTGGAAGAATCGGCGTGAATAACTTCTATATTCAGACTATTTTTATCAATCTTAAAGAATTGAGCAGGACTTTCAATATTAATCGCGTAGAATGATTGAGAATCCTGTGCTAATGTTCGGAACTGAAGTTTTTTATCAGAAAGTTTGATTTGTTTTTTATCAGAAATCTTTGTTAAATCTACATAACCGAATTTTGAATCTGTCCCTGCATACCAAACTTTTTCATTCCATATTTCAATCGCTCTAATAGAAATTTGGTCTTCCAATAAAGTCGTAATCTCCAGCTTTTGTGAACTAACCAATACCGGAAAAATAGATAGTAAAGCGTAAAATAAATTTTTCATAAGCTAAAAAAAGCCCGCAGTTGCGGACTTTCATATTTTGTTAATCTTTATTGTCAATGTCGATGTCTACTTCTTCTAATGGTTGCTGTTCTGCTTTGAAAGTTTCACCGAAACCACCATTTTGAAGGTTTGAATGTCTCTTACTGTAAAGGAAATAAATGACAACACCCAGCAATAACCAAATAAAGGAGTAAGTCTGTGCTTCAATACTTAAGTTGATGATCAAATAAACGTTAATCAAAATTCCTAAAGTTGCAATAACCGGAAGAAAAGGCACACGGAAACTTCTTGGTAAATTTGGCTGTTTTACGCGAAGCATCCAAACTGCGACACACACCATCGTAAATGCGAATAACGTCCCGAAACTCGTCATGTGCGCTAAGTCATTAATTGGCGTAAACGCTGCTACGATAGCAATAACCGCTCCTAAAATCATCAAGTTCTTTCTCGGAACTCCTGTAATTGAGTTTACTTTAGAAAAGGTTTTCGGAATTAAACCATCTTTAGACATTCCAAGGAAAATTCTGGATTGCCCCATAATCATAACCATTAATACGGAAATTAAACCTACAGTCGCGGCAATCGTAATGATATAACCAGCCCAAGCTTGTCCTGCGATATCAAACGCGTATGCTACCGGCGCTTTAATTGCATCCGGATATTTGCCAAGTGGGTTAAAATCTGAGTAATGCATCATCCCAGTTAAAACCAATGATACCAAGATGTATAAAATGGTACAGATTACTAACGAAGTGATAATCGCAAACGGCACGTCCTTCTTAGGATTAATTGCTTCTCCCGCCTGCGTAGAGACCGCATCGAAACCTACATATGCAAAGAAAATTGCAGAAGCTCCCGCAACAACTCCGGCATATCCGTACGCCGAATGGGAAACCCCATTTTCAACAATCGTTGTAGGTTCAGGGATAAAAGGAATCCAGTTATCTACATTGATGAAGAATATACCTGCAACAATAACGAAGATAATTGCAGAAACCTTCATAATTACAATCAGGTTGTTAGCTTTTGCTGCGCCTTTCGTTCCGCGAAGTAGAATCGAAATTACAAACAAAACAATCAATAACGCCGGTAAATTCATGGAAAAACCACTACCTCCCGCTGCTGCAAAAGTTTGAGGGTCAGTCGTAAGCCAAACCGGGAGTTCTATCCCAAACATTTTGAGAAATTTTCCAAAATAGCCAGACCACGACACGGCTACGGTCATGGATCCCATCGCATATTCCAAAATTAGTCCCCACCCAATTATCCAGGCAAACACTTCACCTACAGTACCGTAAGCATACGCGTAAGCAGAACCTTCCACCGGCAAGATGGATGCAAATTCTGCATAACACAGTGCAGCAAATACACATGCGATTCCCGCAATAACAAAAGACAGGGCCAATGCTGGTCCTGCGTTATAATATGCTCCTGTCCCTGTAAGAACAAAGATACCTCCTCCGATAATTGCTCCAATACCAATTGCTGTTAGACTCCATTTTCCCAGCACGCGTTTAAGCTCACTTTTTTTAATGTCCGCTTCATACGCTTCCATGGGCTTCTTAATCCAGATGTTCGCCATTCTCTATTAATTTTTTTTTAAGATTTCCAAAAATATAAAAAAATAGATACCTCCCACGTTTTTCTGCTATTTTTCTTTATTTAAATTATTTTTTCAATTGTAAAAAACTGATTTTCATACCGAAGTAGTAAATTTAAATGGTACAAAAATGAATTATATTTGAAAACATGAATCTACACGAACTTTTCATTGCTCCTTACGAATCCTACTCTACCCTTCAAATCATTCTTGAATTTACCGCAACGTTTTTCGGTCTGTTGTCGGTTTACTTTTCCATTAATAAAAATATTTGGGTATTTCCTACCGGCATTATCTCAACTGCACTTTATGTTTACATCTTATATAAATTCGGATTGCTGGGCGATATGCTGATTAACATTTATTATACAGCAATGAGTGTTTACGGCTGGATACTTTGGGCGAAAAATTCCGACGATCATATTCATGTGGAAGTTTCGAAAACGGCTCGGAAAGAATGGATAATTTCTGCGTTCTTATTTACAGTAAGTTTATTACTTGTAACTGCGATCTATTTTTACAAGCCGGTACTCGACAGTTTATTCTCAGGAAGTAAAACAAATGCAAATCTGGCACATCTAGATTGGGCGAATTGGCTGGATATTTTTACGACGGCAATCTTCTTGGTGGGAATGTGGCTCATGGCAAGACGGAAAATCGAAAACTGGATTTTTTGGATCATCGGGGACATCATCTGCATCCCGATGATGCTTTACAAAGGTTTAGGGATTACCAGCATTCAATATCTCGTGTTTACCATCATGGCAATTATCGGATACTACCAATGGAAAAAATCTGTACAAACCAGTTTTACCACGTAAAATTTCCTTAAGAATATTTAACACCAACCCGCTAAGGCAAGGGTATGGATTTTAAGTATCTTTGCCCCTGCATTTTTAATGCTTCATCTTATGCAAAATACTATTGAATTCTACAAATATCAAGGCACCGGAAATGACTTCGTAATGATCGACAACCGCGATCTTCATTTTCCAAAAGAGCAACAACTTATCGAAAAACTATGCGACCGACGCTTCGGAATTGGTGGCGATGGTTTGATTTTGCTCGAAAACTCCGACGATGCCGATTTTAAAATGGTTTACTACAATTCTGACGGGAATGAGAGTACTATGTGCGGTAACGGCGGAAGATGCATCGTGGCCTTTGCTCATTTTTTGGACTTGTTTGAAGACAAGACTTCTTTCATTGCGATTGATGGTTTACACGATGCCGAAATGCATAATGGCGTGGTGAAATTAAAGATGATTGATGTTGATGAACTAAAAAATGACGGTGATAACTGGGTAACAAATACAGGATCTCCGCATTTCGTAAAAGCGGTAGATAATCTTGACAGTTACGAAGTTTATATAGAAGGTAACAAAATAAGAAACTCACCGACTTACTCTCATGAAGGCATTAATGTGAACTTTATCCAACAGCTTTCTGAGGATGAAATCTTTGTGAGAACCTACGAACGCGGCGTAGAAGATGAAACATTAAGCTGTGGCACTGGAGCGACAGCAGCAGCATTGGTATTTTTGAAAGACCGAGATTTATCCGTAGTCAACGTAAAAGTTTCTGGTGGACAATTAAAGATTTACGCAGAGAAAAACGGGAAGGCTTTCCGAAATATCTGGTTAGAAGGTCCCGCGAAACAAGTCTTCAAAGGGAAAATAAATATTTAAAAGATTACCTTAAGGGTTGAAATATGAAAAAAGCAAATAGGGGTTTACTAATTGTTGCCACGCTATTATTAGTCGTTGTAGCAGTTTTTGGATTTAAATATTATCAAAAATATTTTGGGAATAATGTGGCGAAAGAAGGCTTTGTGTTGATCCCACATACCGCAAATTTTGAGTCAATTTTAGATTCAATTTCACCTTATTTAAGGAATAAAGAACAGTTCAAAGAGGTTGCCATCAGTAAAAATATGGATCAGTTCTTTCAGGCTGGACGTTATAAAATTGAGAATGGCGCGAATAACTCTGACCTTGTAAATATGATAAAGGCAGGAAACCAGACCGAAAATACCTTTAGGATTGGAGATTTCGGGGATGTTTATCAAATGGTAGGTCGGGTTACCCGTAAAACCGAGTTAGATTCACTTCGATTCGTCAAAGATCTCAACAAAATTGCAGTAGAAAAGGGTTATAACGATGCTGAAGATCTTAAAAAGTACTTCTTCATCGATACATACAATTTTTATTGGACCGTCACTCCGAAGGAATTTTTTGAAAAATTCGAAAATCAATATAAAGATTTCTGGACGGCTGAAAGAATTCAGAAAGAAAAACAAAGCGGCTTAACTCGTAATCAAATTTATGCATTGGCCTCAATTGTTTATAAAGAATCTGGAGGTAAACCGGATGAGCAAAAAACCATTGCCGGACTTTACCTAAACCGTTATCGCAAAGGCATGAAACTTCAGAGCGATCCTACGGTAATTTATGCGATTAATAAAGACACTAATTTTACCACTCCTATTAAAAGAGTTTTCTACAAACACCTTTCTCACCCTTCGCCATACAATACCTATGCAAACGCCGGAATCCCGCCAGGACCGATTTGCATAACGGACAAAAGTTCGGTAGACGCTGTTTTAAATGCTGAGAAAAACAATTATATTTTCATGGCTGCAGATCCTGACCGATTAGGCTATCACCGTTTTACCGCAAGCGATATCGAGCATGCTAAAAATGCCAAGGATTATCAGGATTGGCTGAATTCTAAAAATATTAAATAATTTTTTTCAAACTTTAAACACTATCCCTCAGTAAGTTGGCTACTGCAAGGGTAATTATTCTGCGGTTTGATTTAACTATTCCCCAAAAATACCATCTGTATAAAAAAGTAAACTATATCTATGACAAACAAGATTGAAATTTCATCAATGATCAAAAAAAGGACATTAGGGTTAACCTTTGTTCTTGGTGCTGCAAGTTTAGCCTTTGCGCAAGAAAAAGTGAATGTATCAGGCATCATTCGTGACAAAGGTAATGCTGCCGTTCCTTACGCTTCTGTTAGCTTCAGCAACAAAGCCAACAAAATGTTCAGCGATGCAGTTTTAACCGATGAGAACGGCGCTTACAATTTAGCTTTAGTACCGGGAAATTATGACATTTCTGTTGAAGCGATCGATTATAAAACAACAGTATTTAACCGACAGATTACAACTGCAGGAAGTATTGGAGATTTAACCATTGAAGCTGAATCTTCGCTAACTAATGCCAAAACACAAGATATTCAAGGAGTAGTTATCACTGCGCAGGCGGTAAAACCTTACCGCGTTGAGATTGATAAAAAGGTCTACGATCCTTCACTTGATATCATCTCTAAAGGTGGAAACTTACAGGATGTTCTTACCAACGTCCCTTCTGTTTCGGTAGATACAGACGGAACAGTCTCTATGAGAGGTAATACCAACGTGAGATTTTTAATTAACGGAAAACCCTCTTCCCTTTTAGGAATTGATGATGGCGCAAATGCTTTGCAATCGATCCCAGCAGACCAAATCGAAAGAATTGAGGTAATTACCAACCCTTCTTCAAAATTTGAAGCAAGCGGAACTGCTGGTATTTTGAACATTATTCTAAAAAAGGATAAGAAAATGGGCTTTAATGGGTCGGTAACCGGAACGATTGGTTATTTACCGCGTACTAACCTTAATGCCAATCTTAACTGGAGAAAAGGAAACTGGACTTGGTATGTGAACGGTGGCGGTGGCTATAATGAGAATGAAAGTTCGAGCAGCAATACCGTGACCAGAAAAGATGACTTAAACAGTCTTTCTAGTGGTGCATTTCCTTTCACACAATACTCGAACCAGGATGGTAAAAGCGAACGTGAAGGTCAAAACTATAATTTGAATGCCGGTTTTGTTCATGATTTAAGCGAAAAAACCTCCATCAACCTTTCGGGGATGTTGAGAACTTTCGACAACAAATCAAACACCCTTAATTCTTACAACGAAAGAATATATCAGTCGCCATCTGTCTTTAACGAAATTAATCGTAACCGTAACAGTTATGGAGACAACTCTAACTTTGCTACACAGATTGACTTCGGTTTAGATCAAAAGATTGGCGATAATGGTCAGCTTTTAACCGTTTCCGGAAGTATTCAAAACAATAGAAGTGAAGGTACCAGCGAGATTGTTCAAAACTCATATATTGGAAACATTCTTCAAGCTACCGGAAATTCAATCAACAACGTAACGACCGATTCGAAAAGCGATACTTTTATTGGTAAAGCAGATTACGAATTGCCAATCGGCGAAAATTCAAAATTAGAAGCGGGTTTAAGATACGATTACAACAAAAATACATACGACTATTTCGTTAACCAAAGCGATAACGGCGGAGCATTTTACACCCGTTACGATTTTACCAGTAACACGGTATATTCCGAGAGCATTTTGGGAGCTTACGCACAGTTTAAAAGTAAAATTGGTGAAAAATTGGGTTATCAATTGGGTTTAAGAAGCGAAACTTCTGCTATTGATATTAATTTTACAAACTATGATACAACCGGTCAGGCGATCGCACAGCCGGAAGTAAAGAAAAACTACACGGAATTCTTCCCTTCAGTTTTCTTAAGCTATGATTTAGGAAAGAACAATCAGTTATTGTTAAATTATTCCAGAAGAATCAACCGTCCAAGAGCATTTTCCTTAATCCCATTTATGTCGTTTGATGATGACAGAAACTATTTCCGAGGAAATCCGGATCTGAATCCAACTTACGAGAACTCGTTTGAATTTGGTTACAGCTTATCAAAAAACAAAATTACCTTCAACCCAACTCTATATTACAAAAAGTCTGAGGACGAGCAAAATCGCTATCAGTATGTAGATGACATGGGCGCAATTAACACCATCCCTTTCAACGTTGGTTCTGAAACAAATTATGGTCTCGATCTTAACGCTACTTACGATCCTTTCAAATGGTGGAAAATGATGCTTTCGACCGATCTATATGGTTATAAAAATGAAGGTACATTTAACCTGTTCCCAGGAAATCCAATTACTGAGAACGATTTCTCTGGCGAAGGTTTCTCCTACAGAATTCGTTTCAACAACACCTTCAAGCCGACGAAGAATTTAAGCATGCAACTGCAAACTTTCTACAGAGCTGGTGAGAAAACAGCGATGAACAATCGTAAAGCGATGTATGGGTTTGACTTTGGAGCATCACAAACAATTTGGGACGGAAACGGAACAATTGCAGTGAATGTTCGTGATATCTTCAACACGCGAAGAATGAGAAATTTCTCTGACACTCCACAGTTTACCCGTGAAATGGAAATGCAGTGGCAGCCACGACAGTTTAGTGTTTCCTTAACGTACCGCTTTAAGCAAGGTGAGAAAATTGATCAACCACGAAGAAGAAAAGACATTAACAGCAACTCTGCTCCAGATGAAGATCAACAAGGGCCAATGTAATTTGGATTAATAAATTAAAATCCCACTCTTATCGAGTGGGATTTTTAGTATATAAAAGTTGATGATCTATCTGCTTTCTAAATATTTTTGCCATTGCCAGGTCGTGCGAAGCGCTTCTTCCAGAGAAGTATCGGCTTTCCAGCCTAATTCTCTCTCTGCTTTGTCCGCGTTGGCGTAAGCAATGGTAATATCTCCGGGTCTTCGGTCTCCAATCTTATAAGGAACTGCAACCTCATTCGCTGTTTCAAAGGCAGTCACCACTTCTAAGACTGATGATCCTTTTCCTGTACCTAAATTATAAACATCTACAACGGTTTCTTCGGAGGAATTTATTAGTTTTTGAAGTGCTTTAACATGTGCTTTTGCCAAGTCCATCACATAAATATAATCCCTAATCGCCGTGCCGTCTTCGGTTGGATAATCATTACCCCAAATATTGAGATACTCTCTGATCCCCGAAGCTGTTTGTGTCACATAAGGAACTAAGTTATTCGGAATTCCAAGTGGTAATTCGCCCAACAAAGCTGTTGGGTGGGCACCAATTGGATTAAAATAGCGGAGTAAAGAAACACGCTTTCCGTGAGCAATGGCAAAATCTTTGAGAATCTCCTCCCCCATCTGTTTTGTCTTTCCGTACGATGATTCTGGGGTTTTTAACGGCGTATTTTCATCAATAGGCTGCTCATCCGCCTGTCCATAAACCGTACATGAAGAACTAAAAATGAAATTTGATATATTTCTCGCTTTAAATTCTTGAAGAACATTAATTAAGCTGAACAAATTGTTTTCGTAATAATCCAGAGGGATCACTTGGCTCTCCCCAACTGCCTTGTAAGCTGCGAAATTAATGCAACCATCAATTTCATACGCGTCGAATACCTGAGTTAAAAGCTCCTTCCGTTTTAAATCAAATGGAAAAAACACTGGGCGTTTACCCGCAACCTTCTCTATATTATCGAGAATAAATTTTTCGGAATTTGAAAGATCATCCACAATTATTACCTGGAAACCATTAATCAGCAACTCAACAACAGTATGAGAACCGATATAACCTAATCCACCCGTTACCAGTATTGTCATTTAAGAATTCTTTTGATTAAAAAAATCCAGTACTGCGTCGGTAATATATTTCAGTTGCTCCTCGTCGAGTTCGGTATGCATTGGCAAGGAAATTACCTCATCAAGAAGTTTATCGGTATTAACGAAATCTGCATCATTGCTTTCTTGGAAATAGGCTTTCTGCTTACGAAGCGCTACCGGATAATAAATCATTGCCGGAATTTCTTTCTCTGTTAAAAATTCCTGAAGTGCACTGCGTTGTCCATTCGCAATTCTCAACGTATATTGATGGAAAACATGGTTTGAAAACTCTGCTCTTTTCGGAGTCTGAATTTCCGGATGGTTTGCGAATGCTTCATCATAATAATCTGCGGCTTTTCGGCGTGCTTCGTTGTAAGAATCCAGATGAGGAAGTTTCTTTCTAAGAACCGTCGCCTGAATACTATCCAATCTAGAATTTACGCCTACCTCATCATGATAATAACGTTCATACATGCCGTGGTTAACAATTCCGCGAATTTTGTGTGCTAAATCATGATCATCAGTAAAGATTGCTCCACCGTCACCATAACACCCTAGATTTTTAGAGGGGAAAAATGAAGTTGTCCCAATGGTACCCATTGTTCCAGATTTTTTTACTGTTCCATCGGAGAAAGTATAATCTGCCCCAATAGCCTGCGCATTATCTTCAATCACATAGAGATTGTGTTCACGTGCAATTTTCAGAATTTCTTCCATATTCGCACATTGACCAAACAAATGCACCGGGATAATTGCCTTTGTTTTTGGAGTGATTGCTTTTCTTATTTTTTCAGGATCAATGGTGAAGGTATCATAATCTACATCAACCAAAACTGATTTCATCTTTAGAAGATGGATTACCTCTACTGTCGCAGCAAAAGTAAAATCTGCCGTAATAACTTCATCCCCTTCTTTAATATCCAGGGCCATAAGGGCAATCTGTAAAGCATCTGTACCATTTGCACAAGGGATTACGTGCTCCACGCCTAAATAGGCTTCTAGTTCGGACTGGAAAGATTTTACTTCCGGGCCATTAATAAATGCCGCAGAATCTAATACATTAAGTACCGCATTGTCAACATCTGCTTTTATTTTATAATATTGACTCTGGAGGTCAACCATTTGTATTTTCTTCATAAAAAATATTTATTCCAAATTTAAGAAAATTAAACTCCGCAAGGAAATTTATAACCTCAACAATCGGCTAGAACTCTCCTCTTCAAAATGTAACCTTCAAATTATATCTAAATCTTAAACGCTGTATTCTAAAATATCATCTAGATAAATTACAGACTATTCAAATATTGACTAATTTAGTTATACTTAAAACTAATCCATGAAAAAATTTCTATCTGCTTTATTAATCGTTTTAACGGTTATTGTAAATGCGCAAACCGAATTGGTGTTTGTAGTCTTCCGTGACAAACCTAATAAAGCACAATTTTATGCGAATCCTCTAACTGAATTATCTCAAAAATCGCTTGATCGACGAGCGAGATACGGAATTGCGCTAAATGACCAAGATGCACCCATTGAGCCAACGTATATTCAGAATATTAAGAATATAGGTTTTACCGTAACAGATTATTCGAAATGGATGAACGGTGTCGCAGTAAATGCCACTTCAGAGCAGATTACTTTACTACAGTCACAATCATATGTTTTAGAGGTGGAGCGCTTTATCAAACACCCGGAAGGCAACAGAAGCACTCCAAAGCTTAACAAATTTGAAACTTTTAATCAGACTCTTGGAAAAATTGATTTTAATTACGGTTCTGCCTTATCTCAAATTAACCAAATCAATCTCCGTCCTTTACATCAAGCAGGATTTACCGGTACTGGGATTACGATTGCGGTAATTGATACCGGATTTCCAACCGTTAACACCGGTAATGCTTATGCCCGATTACGAAATAATGGACAGATAAAGGATGGTTATAATTTCATCAATAAAACCAATGATATTTACAGTACTTCCCTTAATAACCATGGTTCATACTGCTTAGGAGTCATTGCGGGATATCTGCAAAATGCCTATGTGGGATCGGCACCGGACGCAGATTTTTATTTGTATGCAACTGAAGATGCGGCAAATGAAATACCCGAAGAAATGATTTATTGGGCGGAAGCAGCAGAAGAAGCAGATCGCAAAGGCGTTGACATCATCACGTCTTCTCTGGGCTATTATTCCTTTGATGACAGCCGATATGATTTGAATTATGAAGATATGGACGGAGAAACATCTTTTATTGCACGAGTTGCACAAACCGCAGTCGAAAAAGGGATTTTTGTACTCTCAGCAGCCGGAAATGAAGCGCTGAATGATTGGAAGTACATTATTACTCCTGCCGATAATGCGAAAGTTTTCACCATAGGGGGCGTTACTTCCAGCGGGAATAGTTCTTCCTTTTCTTCTCACGGACCTAACGCTTCGGGATACACTAAACCTGATGCGAGTGCACGTGGAACGGCTACTGCTATGGCTTATAACAACAGTGCTACAACAAGTAACGGAACTTCTTTTGCAACACCACTTGCAGCAGGAGGTGTAGCTTGTCTATTACAGGCGAAATACACTGTTAGCTTACCAATCGTACAAGAAGCGTTACGACAAACTTCCTCATTATATCCAGCTACTACCCCACAAATGGGTTACGGAATTTTAAATTTCAGTTCAGCGTGGAATAATGCTTTATTAAAGACTTTTGAAAATCAACAAACCTCAACATTAAAAATTGCTCCTAATCCCTTCGATAAGGATTTCTCTATTAGTACTGATGAAAAAATTTTGAAGGTGGAACTATATGATTTTACCGGAAAGAAAATTATTAGTCTTGGTGGTGGCTACAAGCACAATATTACAAATCTTAGTAGCGGCATCTATCTGCTCAAAATTACAACCGACAGAAATTCTTACACTGAAAAAATTATCAAAGAATAAAAAAAGACCTTCTCATGAAGGTCTTTATATTTTATGCTTCAATTTGTTGAGCACTAAAAAACGGCAATAGAATGTCCTCAAATTTATAAAGTCCAGGTTCATTGGTTTTTAAATTCTCCGCTACAAAGATTACTCCGCTACCAAACGCTTCACGTGAAATTGATTCGTGAATGAGTCTCACTGTCTGGTATGGAAAACCGAATATAACTTCATGTCGACCAACAATTCCGCCGGCGCGCACTGAATTAATTTCAGTTTCTTCGAGATCCAGCGCTTTTGCCAATTTAACGGCTGTTCCCGAAGTTCCTTTTTTATCTTTAAAATGCTCTTCGTTAATTTCGATATCTACCCAAGGTGCAATTTTCTTTAAAAACTGTGCTGCAAAGATTAGATAATTAACGCCTAAGGTAATATTCGGACTCCAAAAAACCACGGTTTGTTCGGCTAATTGTCGCAACAGTTTTTTTTGAGCTTCACCATAGTGAGAAACAGCACTTATAATTTTAATGCCAGCATCTGCGGCCGCCTGTCCATAAACTGTAATCCCACTTTCCGAAGAGAAATCAATGATAATGTCAACCGGATGTTGTTGTAATAAATCTTCTACCGATATATGTTGGGCAGAATAGATTACTCCTGGTTCATCAGACTCAATCCCGAGAAATTCTCCAACGCTTCGTCCCTGCAGTTTATCGCTTTGGCGGTACACCCACTCTAACACAAAGCTTTTATTTTGTAAAATTACAGAAGCAACCGCTTTTCCTGTTTTACCAAATCCAAATAGTCCTATCTTCATACACTTATCATTTAATGTTAATTGTCTGTGATTTTTACATTCTGACGGTCATAATATTATGCTATGCATCAAAAATGAAATTTCAAATTACGAAAATTATACTAAACAAAATAAAGTTATGAAAATCAAATTATTAAAATATGATACTATGCGGAATTTCGACTGGCGTTAATATTTCCGAACAGTGAACGCATCACCAGTTTTTCGTAGGTATCGCGATTGCCTTTATTCCGCTGGATTTTCATTAACGCATATTGCTGGATGCTTAATAATGGAAGCACAATTCTTTCGCGGATTTTTACCGATTTACGAGATAACGGTTCTTCTTCCATCAACATCGAAAATCCGGTAATTTCGAGCATCATGGCTTTCGAGAGTTGGAATTCGTCGTAAAGAATTTGCCAGAATTCACCATACTTTGTACTTTTCTTCATGTAAGAAGTTAAAGGAAAATACGATTTGTTCATGCTCATCATACTGTTTAAGACCAATGTTTTGAAGAAGTCTGATTCTTTATACAGCTGTTTGGCTTCCTCAAGACGTCCTTCATCGTGCAACTTTTTCAGAGCATAACCAAATCCGAAAAAACCTGGAACATTTTGCTTGAGCTGACTCCACGACCCGACAAACGGAATTGCGCGTAAATCTTCAAACTTTAGTTCGCCATCGCCTCCTCGTTTTGTTGGACGGCTTCCGATATTGGTTTTTCCGTAGTATTGCAGGGTGCTCATCGCCTGTAGGTATGATACAAACCGTGGGTGAGCCTTCAAATCACTGTATTTTTGGAAGCTCAATTCTGCGAGTTCCGTAATTAATGATCTTTCGGAGGTTGTAAGTTCCTTTTTAGAATTTTTGAAAACTTCGCTTTCAATACCAGCCGTTAAAAGTTGTTCAAAGTTATATTTCGCCTGATCTTTATTTCCGAAAACACTGGTAATGGTTTGTCCTTGTATAGTAATTTCAATCTTGTGATTAGCGATTGTATTCCCTTGCGCAGCATAAAAATCATGTGTTTTACCTCCGCCTCTTGCTGGGGGACCACCACGTCCGTCGAAGAAAATTACTTTAATCCCATACTCCTCTGAAACCTTCGTGAGGTTTTCTTTTGTTTCGTAAATTTCCCAGTTTGCTTTCAGATAACCACCATCTTTTGTTCCGTCAGAAAATCCTAACATAATGGTCTGCGAGTTTCCTCTTCGCTCGAGATGCTGTCTGTAAACCGGTAGCTCATATAGTTTCCGCATCACTTCCGGGCCGGCTTCCAGTCCTTTCATGGTTTCGAAGAGCGGAACGATATCCATATTGATTTCATCTTCAGCATACCCGCAAATTCGGAACATTCCGAAAACATTCAGAACATCTTTAACATCATCTGAGTTTGAAATAATATACCGACTCATCCCTCGAGCGCCATTTATCTTCTGAATTTCTTTGACATTAATAATATTCTGCAAGGTATCTTTCGTAACGTCATCAAACTCTTCAGGTCTTATCGTAATATCAGTCTCCAGAAGCCAGTTTACTTTCTCTTCAAAAGCTGCCTCAGAAAGGTCAACGGATGATTTCGCAGAGATAATTTCATCAATTACATTTTGGTGTACCCTGCTGTCTTGCCGTATATCGAGCGTTGCAAAATGGGTCCCGAAAATTTGCACTCTGTTTTTAAAATCGATTAATAAACTTTTAAAGAGACCATTATGATAGTCCACCAGAACCTTTTCAGCTTCTGCAACTTTTGTAAGAATCTCATCTTCAGAGATCGTTGATTCTCCGTACACTGCCTGATGTATTTCCTCGCTAAGCGTATCCAATATTTCGGAAACTCCCCGGAAACTTAGACGTCTGCGAATCTTTTTTAAGTGGGCATAATAAGACTTGAGAATAGCAATATGAAGTTCGTGTGCCACTTGCTGTGTAATTTCCGCAGTAACAAACGGATTGCCGTCCCGGTCTCCTCCCGGCCAGAAACCAAGCTGGAAAATATTAGGGTTCGGTTCGTATCCATTTTCCCCAAAGGTATTTCTTATTTTAGCATACAACTCGCCAATCGAATCATAATATACATATCTGAGATAAAAAATAATACTTAAAGCTTCATCAAGTGGTGTAGGCTTTTCACGATTTAGAAACGGAGTTTTTCCCAGCTGCTGCAATAACATGTCAATTTCTGTGACCGAATCCCGCATGATTGCAGACCGCAAATCGTGCAAAATTCTTTGTACAGCATTGGGATAAAACTGTGTGGGATGAGCGGTAAAAACTACTCGCACTGAAAAATCCTGCATTTTACGTCGGACTTGTTCCAACGCTTTTTCCTGTAATGCGCGTTCATGAAGTTGTAAAAGCGTACCCGTTTCACTGTCGGTATGCAACTGAGAAAATGCTGCATCCTCAATGCTATCAAACAAAACCACTTGTCTTTCAATATATTGTATAATTTTAAAAAGCAGTTCGGTTTTTTGTTCTTCCGTTTCCAACTCTGTATGCTTTTCAAAGAACTCTTCCACAATCTCCTCAGGACTTTTTCCTTTCTCATATCCATCCTTACTCTCTTCATATAAAAAAGGGAGCAGCATGCCGATATTCGTCATTTTATCATAAGGTAAACTCATGAATAACGAATTATAAATTTGAAACTTATTTTCAACAAGTTGCCGGAATTTCTCAGTTATTTGATGTTTTTGCATACTACAAATTTAACATTTTAAGCATTTTACAAGAATAGTTTGTAATCTTATAAAGGGAATTATCGTACCTTCAAGATATGAAATTACTGCTTTTATTTTGTTTCTTCTATGCTGCCTGTTCCTTTGCACAGGACGAATTCAGAGTGACAGGCAGTAAAAAAGTGACCATCCCCTTTCAGTTGATTAACAATCTAATTTTTGTGCCAGTTACCATCAATGGGACCGAGTTAACCTTTCTGCTCGACTCTGGAGTTAATGAAACAATCTTGTTTAGTCTTGAAAATAAAGAAGTTAACTTCAACGATGTAGCAAAATTAAAATTTTCGGGTTTGGGTGAAAGTATTGATATCGAGGGTTTACGATCCGACAATAATGAAGTATCCGTATCAACGGATTACCGTAATTCGAATCATACCATTTTTATCATTCTCGATGAACGCATTAATTTCTCATCACATGTAGGAATACCGGTACATGGAATTATTGGATATCATTTTTTTAAAAATTCTCCTATTGAAATCGATTACGTCCGAAAAAAAATAACGGTGCATCCTCCTTCTGAAATCCTCGTACCGAAGAAAAGTTTTCGTGAATTCGATTTGAGTATCGAAGGTAACAAGCCCTATATTTTAGCAGATATCGAGATGACATCGGAAAAGAAACCTGCAAAAATGCTTTTGGATTTAGGAAATAGCGATGCCGTTTGGCTTTTCCCAAAACTTATTCCTGACTTTGTGTATAACCGTCCAAATATTGAGGATTATCTCGGCCAAGGCTTTAATGGGGATATTTTCGGAAAGCGAAGCCGAATCCACGGACTTTATTTAAGTGATTTTTCTTTTAATAAGCCGTTGGTGGCGATGCCGGATGAGTATTCTATTCAGAACCTAACCTTGGTTTCTGGTCGTAAAGGTTCTATCGGAAGCGAAATCCTAAGAAGATTTAAAGTAATTTTCGATTACCCTCAACAGAAAATATACTTAAAAAAGAACCGACATTATAGCGACCCTTTTCTTTTCAATAGCAGCGGACTGGATCTTCAGCACGATGGCATGGACTGGGAAAGCGATTTGGTAAACATTTTGCCAGCGAAATCCTCCACCGATCCAGAAGGTGTGAATGTTTTCAATGCAAGTGCGGGTTTTCAGTACAATTTTGTCCTTAAACCAAAATATTCAATTGCTGGATGTCGCAAAAACTCGCCCTGCGACCAAGCAGGTTTGAGAAAGAATGATAAAATAATTAAAGTTAACCGTAAAAATGCAGGTAGCTATACTTTACAAAAGCTCAACAACCTTCTTAAGCAGGAAGACGGTAAAACCATTGATTTTGAAATCGAACGTAATAATGAAATCCTGCGCTTCACCATTGTTTTAAAAGATCCTATCCCTTACCAAAATGAAAATTGAGCAATCTGTACTCGACAGCATCCGATCGCGACCGAGATTTAAAATTTACACTTCGCTAGAGCCCAAAGATTATGAGCATTATCTGAAAAAGTATTTACAGGAAAACGACGAGTTTATCGGCAATATCAATACGGAAAGTGCCATCATCAAAGTTAAAAATGATGTTGATGACTATTGGAAACCTACTTTAGCATTACGGGCCGAGAAAGATGACGGCAAAACCGTAATTCGGGGAATTTTTGGACCAAGTTCAGCAGTTTGGACTTTCTTTATGTTTCTCTATTTTATCTTAAGTATTCTTTGGATGGTATTCATCACCATGTGGTTTGTAGAAATACAGATTGGGAGCAATGATTTTCCTTGGGCATTATCAGCCTCCATGGTTATGTTAACCCTTCTTATTCTCACCTATATTGCATCATTAATAGGTCAGCGTAAAGCGCGAAGTGAGATGGAAAAGCTGCGAAATTTTGCCGAGCATTCCATCAAAGGAATTAATGGTTAACGGCGATATAAATTTAAATAATCTTGCGCAGAACGTTCCCAAGAAAAGTCGAACGACATATTCGCACGAATCAATTGTGGCATTAAACCCTCATGGTAATAGATGTGCATAGCGCGGTGGACGGCATGTACAGTATCGTTGGCGGTTGCTGCACCAAACGTAATCCCACCTCCGCCTGAAGAAATATCCTGTACAGTATCCTTCAAACCTCCTGTATATCGTACAATAGGAATCGTCCCATAACGCATTGAGTACATTTGGTTGAGTCCACAAGGCTCTACCCGCGAAGGCATCAGGAGAAAATCTGATGAAGCGTATATTTGATGAGAAAGATATTCCTTGTAACCTAAGTCGATCGCAAGATTAGTATAAATTTGATTAAGATCGGAAAGTTGATATTCAATAATTGGATCTCCCGAGCCTAACACAACAATATTCAGCCCGCCAAAAGTTTCACGAATGGAATCAGAAACAATTTTAGGTAATAAGTCTGCCCCTTTTTCTCCAGCAAATCGACCAATAAAACTGAATAAAGGTAAGTCAGGGTTTAGGCCATATTCCAGGCAAAGTTTTTCTTTGTTTTTACGCTTGCCTTCAATGGCGGTCTCGGTGTTGAAATGAAAATTTAAATAAGGATCGGTCTGCGGATTCCAAACTTCAGTATCGATACCGTTAATAATACCGAAGGCTTTGGCGTGCTCGTGCTTCACTAGCGATTCGAGACCTCTTAAAGAATCGAACAATTCTTCCATATAACCATTAGAAACTGCGTTGAAAACGTGACAACATTTTAACATTGCCGCGAGTGGATTTATCTGTCCATCCCAATCTAAAAGTCCGCGCTGCTCTCCGTAAAACCAAGGAAAATATTCTGCCATGCTCCATGACATTTGACCTTGGTATTCCCCATTATGAATCGTCCCAATTGTTTTTACACCTTTCAGAAAAGAGAATTCTGGGCAGTTTTCAATCATAAAAGGAACCAAACCAGTGTGATAATCATGGCAATGCAAGACATCTGGGCGAATTTTCATCGCAGTTAACCAATGTAAGACTCCATGTTGAAAGGCTAGAAACTGCTGACTTTCATCCCAATATCCATAGGGATTTTCACGATCTAGAAGTCCGGGAATCTTAACCAAATACAAGCCGAAACCCAAGCAACCGGATTTTTCCTTCATCACCTGTACTTCATAAAGATGCATTTTCTGATGAATATACCCAGTAAAAACCATCTCAAACTCGTGCTGATGAATAAATGGTTTATTATACCACGGCATAACCACCGAACTTTCAACCCCATCAATATTGTTAAGATATTTTGGCAAAGCACCTACAACATCTGCCAGACCGCCCACTTTAGCTACCGGATAACATTCCATCGAAAGGTTGAAAATCTTCATAAGCAAATTTATTGTATCAATCCAGAGTTACTGGTCTGTTTTAGAACAACTCCTGCTAATGGTGGTAGTCGCAAGACTATATTATTGGGTCGGTACATCCACTCATCATCTTCTTCATCAACGATCTCTGCCATCACACCACTTCCGCCAAATCTTTTTTCATCAGAATTTAGCAGCACTTCCCAATTGGTGCCTTCGTTGACGCCAATTTTATATTCGAAAACTCTTGGAGTGAGATTCAAGACCGTCATCGTAATATCATTTTCTGCCTTACCTTTTCTGAGGTATACAAAAACAGAATTATCTCCGTCATTCGCTTCCACCCATTCAAAATTCTCAGGTTTAAACTGGTTTTGATAAAGTGAAGTTTCGACTTTATAAATCCGATTGAGTTCTTTTACATAATCCTGCAAACCTTTATGAACAGGATACTGCAGTAGATGCCAGTCGAGGCTCTGCGCAAAATTCCATTCGCTGGTTTGCGCGAATTCGTTCCCCATAAACAAAAGCTTAGCGCCTGGTTGTGTGTACATGTAGGTTAAGAGGGCTCGCAGATTTGCAAACTTTTGCCACTCATCGCCCGGCATCTTATAGATTAGACTCGATTTCCCGTGAACAACCTCATCGTGAGATAACGGCATCATGTAACTTTCATTATAAACATACATGGATCCGAAGGTTATTTTATTGTGATGGTACTTTCGGTTTAGCGGATCTTCTTTAAAATACTTCAGCGTGTCATGCATCCAACCCATCATCCACTTCATACCAAATCCAACTCCGCCTTCGTAAACCGGTTTTGTAAGTTTAGGAAAGTCTGAACTTTCTTCGGCTATGGTAATAATATCGGGAAAAGCTTCATAAACAGCAATATTAAATTCCTGCAGAAAACCTTTTGCGTCCAGATTAATGTTTCCGCCTTCGTTATTTGGTTCCCATTCCCCGGCATTTCTGGCATAATCGAGGTGAAGCATCGATGTAACAGCATCTACCCTTAAGCCATCTGCGTGATAGCGATCCAACCAAAACATGGCGTTCGAGATTAAGAAAGACCGAACCTCCGGACGACCGTAATTAAAAATGTGAGATTTCCACTCCGGATGAAAACCTTTTTTAGGATCTTCGTGTTCATAGAGATAAGTCCCATCGAAAAAATGCAGTCCATTAGAATCTCCAGGAAAATGTGCAGGAACCCAATCGAGAATAACTCCGATGTCATTTTGATGAAGTTCGTTAATCAAAAACATTAAATCTTGTGGCGCACCAAATCGTGAAGTTGCGGCATAAAAGCCGGTAACCTGGTAGCCCCAACTCGGGTCGTATGGATATTCCATAACCGGTAGAAACTCGACATGGGTGAAATTCATTTCTTTCACATATGGCACCAATCGCTCAGCAATTTCGCGATAATTGAAGAATCGATTCGGATCATCAGTACCGCGCATCCAAGAGCCTAAATGGACTTCGTAGACTGAAAATGGATTCTGATAGACATTGTTTTGTTTACGCTTACTGAGCCAATCTTCATCTTTCCATTCGTACCATGTTGTCGATACAATTGAAGAAGCCTGAACGTTTTGTTCCCAAGACAACGCAAATGGGTCACCTTTCTCAAGAAGAACTCCAGTTTGAGTTCGAATTGCATACTTATAAATATTTCCCCAACCTAAGCCGGCGATAAAACCTTCCCATATACCCGAGCCATCCCAACGAGGAAACAGTTTGTGAGTTTCGGAATGCCATCCGTTGAAATTCCCGATGACGGACACTTCTTTAGCATTAGGCGCCCACACCGCAAAATAAACTCCTGATTTTCCATCTTTTTTTAGGGAATGGGCACCGAATTTATCGTAGAGACGAAAATGTTTTCCTTCGCGAAAGAGATAAACATCTTGATCGCTAAACAGAGAATGTGGGATAACTTGTTCCATTGGTAAGGGTTTGAATGATCATGGCAGGTTAGTCATTCAAAGATATTCAAATTTTTATATCGGCTGACAGCGAACTAATCTAATCTTATATAAACAGATTAATTTACCGGGTTCGGAACTTTTACTGCAAGTTCATAAAGACTTCCACGCATCAGATATTTAACTCGTTCTCGTGTGCTTACGGTATTTACTTCACCATTTTTAGTAATGATGATTCGGTCTCCGGTGGCAATATTTTGATCTGCCATCCAATCTTCCAAATAATCATCATCCTCTTTGTGTTTCATCAACTCAAGGATATTTTCTGCCATTTCCTGAAAACTGTCTTCATGAGAATAGTAAACTTTATACTCCTCATCCAAACCAACTTTAAAAGTTCTCTGCTCTTCTTTTAAATTAGCCGTATCGTTAGGGCTTGGATTATCTGTTCCGTCGGTAAAACCAACTTCTATAATTTCACCATTATTCCGATCGGCATAGGCTAAAACATCTTCGTAAGTTTCAAAATTAGTGACAATCGTATAATCGTCGAACTTGTATTTTACTAATCTTTCTGTGTTGTCCATAATTTATTTTTTAATGTTATTATCATTGAGTAGTATCTATTTCCTCCTTAACTTCATGCCACTCATTATCTTTAAGATTGGCCTCAATACGTTCCACCTTAAGGCTTTGACGCAGGTATGCAAAGAGACTCATGTAAAAGTTCGCTACAAAAACCAAAGCAAAAAAAGACACGATATATCCGCGCCAGTCATCCAACAAAAGTGTGAATTGGGTTAAGAAAAGGAAAAATAATGTTACATAGTGACTGAAACAGTACTCGCAAGTGAATAGATAAAAGAACTTTCTAGTAAGAATTTTATCATCTTTCTGCGAACGGTTAACACAATATTCTCTGGGTTCACGGAAAATCTCTTCATGCGTCACCGTCCAAGCGATGCAAGCAATCGGTACAGATAAAATAAAAAGCCAGAGAATCTGAACACTCAAATCATTCATAAAAATGTCAATTTTTTCAGTGAAATTCTTCAAAAGTAGTGCCACCAACTTGTTACGCAGCCTTTAACATGATGGTTAACTTTATTTTGATTATTTTTAGGCAAATTTTATTAGAATGAAAAGAAGAAATATATTGCTCGCTGCAATACTTTTTCCTGCTGTGATGGCATTTGGCCAGCAGTATGGCGGAATGTGGATCCCAACTGAACTCAACGAGAAGGAAATGAAAGATTTAGGAATGAAAATTTCTGCAAAACAGATTTTTGATCCTTCCAAACCAAGCATTAAAGATGCTGTTGTTCAGTTCAATGGAGGATGTACCGCTGAAATTATTTCTCCTCAAGGGCTTTTATTAACCAATCACCACTGTGGCTACGGGCAAATTCAAAAGCATTCAACCGTTAAGAATGATTATTTATCTGACGGCTTCTGGGCAAAAAATATGAGCGGAGAGCTTGCCAACCCGGGTGTAACCGTTGATTTTATCGCTGATATTAAAGAAGTAACTGCTGATGTATTGGCTGGCACGCAAAACCTTGAAGGTAAAGCCGCAGATGATCTCATTGCTAAAAATCTTGAAAAAGTAAAAGCAGGTTTTAAGCTTGAACCTTGGCAAAAAGTAGTGGTTAAACCAGTTTATTATGGCAACAAGTACTATGCTTATATCATCGAAACTTACAAGGATATTCGTTTGGTTGGCGCACCGCCATCAAGTATTGGAAAGTTCGGTTCGGACACTGATAACTGGGTTTGGCCAAGACATACCGGAGATTTTGCGATGTTCCGTATCTACGCAGATAAAAATAACCGTCCTGCAGAATATTCAAAAGACAATGTTCCTTACAAGCCAAAATATTTCCTTCCGGTTTCTTTAAAAGACAAACAAGAAAATGATTTCACTTTCATCTTCGGCTTCCCAGGAAGAACTACAGAGTACCTTCCAGCTATCGCTGTTGAGAAAGTAATGACAGAGACTGATCCCGCAATGATTTCAGTTCGTGAAGTTGCTTTAAAAACTTTGGATGAAAAGATGCGTGCTGATGATGAAACCAGAATCAAATACGCTTCTAAATACGCTTCCGTTGCTAACTATTGGAAAAAATGGATTGGGGAGGTCGAAGGCTTAAAAAAATCTGATGCAGTCGGTAAGAAGAAACGTTACGAGCAAACGCTGATTTCTAAAAATGCTGAGATTAAGCCAACAATCGACAGACTTAATGCTCTTTACACTGAGCAGGCTCCTTACGCGTTAAATCGTGCCTATTATTCAGAAGTAGTTCGTAATGCAGAAACGCTTTCTTTAGCAAACCAGTATTTAAACTTTATCTATAGTTATGAAGCTGGCAAGGCTGATGAAAAAGCCACCACTGCACTAAAGAACAGACTTTCGTCTTTCTATAAAGATTACGATGGTGCCTTAGACGCGAAGGTGACCGCGAAACTTTTAGCACTGTATGCCGACAAAACACCTCAACAGTTTTTACCGGCAAACTTCGAACAGTTTAAAGATGAAAATGCTAATCTTAACACTGTTGAAGAATGGTCTAAAAATTCGATTGTTAGTGGAAGAAAAGCTTTTAACGGGGCTACTGCAGCCGCAGACATCAACAAAGTTTTTGCAAACCAAGCAGAATTGGTGAAAGCATTAAAAGCAGATCCTTTTGTGCAACTGGCTTCTTCGATGAGAGAATCGTATGTTTCTACCACGGAAGGCAAATACAGCGAACTTCAGTCTGAGATCGATGCTCTTCAAAAGAAATACATGGCTCAGCAAATGGAAACAGATAAGACCCGACCATTCTTCCCAGATGCTAATTCGACCTTGAGGGTTGCTTACGGACAAGTGAAAGGTTCAAATCCTCGTGATGCGGTTTACTATGGTTACCAAACTCACGTTGCAGGAATTATGGAAAAGTACGTTCCGGGTGATTATGAATTTGATGTTCCGCAAAAACTGATTGATCTGTATAACAACAAAGATTATGGCATTTATAAAGATAAAACCGGTGATGTCCCAGTAAACTTTACTGCTACCAACCACACTACGGGTGGTAATTCTGGAAGTCCGGCGCTTGATGCTAACGGAAATTTAATTGGATTAAATTTTGACAGACAATGGGAAGGAACGATGAGTGACATTAACTTCGACCCTAAATTCAGTAGAAATATCATGGTTGACACCAAATACATATTATTTATCATTGATAAATATGCTGATGCAAAATGGCTGATTAACGAAATGAAAATTGTGAAGTAAATTACTTCCATTAATAAAAAAATCCCGCAAATGCGGGATTTTTATTTTTATTCAAATTAAAACTCCAGACTTTGGGTCCGAAGTTTTTGAGTTCTCATGGTTATTAGTAGTTACTCGGATGAATTATTATTTTTACGCTACAAATGTCCGAAATTACGCGTTTATAGGTTACCGTTATTTCACCCTATTTTAAAGATAAAGAAATAAAAAAACGCACCCTTTGTGGTGCGTTTTTTATGATATGACATTTGATTTAGTATCCAAATATTTCCTCAAGAGAAACCTCTTGGAAAGTTCCCATTTTATTAATAGCAGCCATGTCAAGATTTTCTTTCTTCCCGATAATCGCTGTATTATACTTTAATGGTTTAATTTCTGTGTTGTAAAACTTGGTTACATCACCAATGGTAAGGTTTTGGATTTCATTATAAAGATCTTTTCTCAAATCGTAATCTACCCCTAACTTTTGAAGGTTTAGATAATTGAAAAAGATATTGGTTCTGTTAATTCTGCCAGAAGCAATCTGTTTTAGAGCAGCATTTTTAGCGTTCGCAAATTGTGCTGGTACTTGAGGCAGTTCTGCCATCAACTCATCCATCGCATTAACAGCCTGACCTAATTTATTGGCTTGGGTACCGATGTAAGTCGTGATATAATCCGGCTTTTTAACTTCATTGGCTGTAGCGTAAGAAACATATGCAGAATACGCCAAACTCTTACTTTCTCTAATTTCTTGGAATACAATTGAGGATAAACCACGTCCGAAATATTCGTTAAAGACATTGATTTTCCCGAAGTTTTTCAAATTCACTTCACCTGCCTTCGCCACTTTACTCATTTCAGTTTGTACCATATCATAGTTGGTGAAGTACACTTTATTTTCCGTTGCCGGTTCCGGATAGATCTTTTTAGCCGGAGCTTTAATGGTTTCAGCTTCTACAAATGGTTTCGCATATTTCTTGAATTTGTTAAAATCATTTCCGTAGAAGAAGATTTGGTAAGGCATGTTCAGAAGATTTTTAATTTTGCTTGTCATTTCTTCAGAACGAATTTCCTTCAAACGCTGTTCAGAAACTACATCAGTAAATCTTGATTCTTTACCGTATTTCGCATAATTCGTCAGTGCAGCCATAATTCTGCCCTTATCTTTTTTCGCAACTTCACGCCCTTCAAGAATTGTTTTCACATTTTCTTCGTAAACTTTTTGATCCGGCTTGGCATTCATCATCCAGTTTTTAAGAAGCTCAATTCCTTTAGGCATATTTTGCTCCAATCCGCTTAATGAAATCATTAACTGATCTGATCCTGTACGGAAATCATGACTAATTCCTAATTTAAAGAACTCCTGCTTCAATTTTTCTGCAGAAAGTTTATCCGTCCCTAAATATTGCAGCACCTGTGTTGCCAATGACAATTCCTTATCATGATCGGTCCCGAAAGGGAAAATGAAGTAAGTTTGAGCGACATCATTGTATTTGTTCTCTACAAAACTTACTTTTTTAGCACCAATTTTATCCGTTTGAATCGCTTTGGAAAAGTCTACGAATTCCGGTTTGATCTCCGAAGATTCTTTACTCAGTAAAGATGCTAAGAATGGAGATTGTGCCTCTTTATTCAGTTTGATTGGCGTAATACCTGGATTTTCAACACGAACTAATTTGTCGTTCACGCCTTTCTCTTTCTTCACGATCACATAATTATCCTTGAAGAACTCATTGGTAAACTTCACGATGTCAGCTTTGGTAATTTTAGAATATTCGTTGATGTCGTTAAGCTCATTCTCCCAACTCTGCTCATTAATATAAGCTCCGTAAAGTGCTGTTGCAAGACCATCAGCAGTTTCCAACATTTTCATACGCTGAATCTTCATATCGTTGATGATTGCCGGAATTTGCCATTCTTCGAACTGCCCTTTTTTGATTAGATCGATTTGACTTAACAAAAGTTGCTTCGCATCGTCTAAAGTCTGGTCGTTTTTCGGAACGATTACCATCGAGAAATTACCGTAAGTTTTGAATGGTGAAGCATAAGCCATGGCTCTAAGTGCTTTTTGACTTTGGTTGATGTTAACATCAATAAGTCCGGTCTCGCCAGAATTGGTTAACAGGTTAGCAGTAATTTCAGCAAGTTGCGCTTGCTTTGTGCCATAAGAGTCCATTCTCCAAGCTATTTGAAGACGTGGCGCAGACGGACTTTTCACCGTTCTTTCTATAATCTGCGTCATCGGCTTTTCTACGATTGGAGATTTAGCCGGTAAATCTTTGTATTGAAAGCTTCCAAAATATTGATCAACAAGTTTGATGGTTTTATCAAAATCCAGATCACCTACCAACACCACCGCATAGTTATTTGGAACGTAATACGTGTTGAAATATTTGTGAATTGCAATCATTGAAGGATTCTTCAAGTGCTCAGATTTTCCAATGGTAGTTTGCTGTCCGTTAGGGTGAGTTGGAAACAAAGCATCCATCAACTCATAATTCACAAGACGAGAATCGTTGTCCTGCGAACGGTTGAACTCCTCGTAAACAGCCTCTAATTCGGTATGAAAAAGTCTCAAAACAAGTTCTGAGAATCTTTCTTTTTCCACAATAAGCCATTTTTCCAACTCATTGCTAGGGATGTTGTTTTTGTAAACCGTTTCGTCTAACCAGGTATGAGCATTAGTTCCTGAAGCGCCTAAAGAAGAAATCGCTTTATCGTATTCGTTGGCGATGGCATATTTACTTGCTTCTTGGGAAACTTCATCAATCTTTTTATAGATTGCTTTTTTCTTTTCGGGATCAGTTTCCGCTTTATGCTGCTCGTATAAGGCAGAAATTTGATCCAAAAGTGGTTTTTCTTTAGCCCAATCAGCTGATGCTAATTTTGAAGTTCCTTTAAACAGCATATGCTCCAGGTAATGAGCCAAACCTGTTGCATCCTGCGGATCATTGTTACTCCCCGTTCTCACAGGTATATAAGTTTGGATTTTTGGTGCATCAAAGTTTTGAGCCAAATAAACTTTAAGCCCATTTTTTAGGGTGTAAACTCTCACCCCATTTTTGTCGTTTGCGACTGTTTCGTAAGCGTAACCTTGCTTGTCGGTCATCTTTTTGGTTTCAAATACTTGTGCCTGCGTCATAGTAAGTGCTCCGATGATGGTTAATGTACTGATGAGTTTCTTCATAAACTTCTCTAAATATATAATTTGATTTTTTCTTAAAAATGATGAGGTTTCAGCATGTTAACCGGATCTAGTATTTCATCAAGTTTCTCCTGTGAGAGGATTTGCTTTTCTAATACCAAGTTATAAACGCTCTTTCCGGTTTCTAACGCCTCTTTAGCGATCTCCGTCGAATTTTTATAGCCAATATAAGGGTTTAAAGCGGTTACGATCCCGATGCTGTGTCTAACCATATTAAGACAAACCTCTTTGTTCGCAGTAATACCGACCACACATTTTTCACGCAATGTATCTAAGGCATTTCCGAGAAAATTGATGCTTTCCATAATGGCGTGGGAAAGCACGGGTTCCATAACGTTTAATTGTAATTGTCCGGCTTCTGCGGCAAAAGTTACGGTAAGGTCATTCCCAATTACTTTATAACAAACCTGATTAACAACTTCCGGTATTACGGGGTTTACTTTACCAGGCATAATAGACGAGCCCGGTTGCATGGGAGGCAAATTGATTTCGTACAAACCAGTGCGAGGACCCGAACTTAATAAACGTAAGTCATTACAAATTTTGGACAATTTAACTGCCAAACGTTTCATGGCTGATGAGTAAATCACATACGAACCTGTATCAGGTGTAGCTTCAACCAAATCCGGTGCTGACACAATTTCGAAACCTGTAATTTGAGAAAGATTTTTTGCACAGAGCTTTGCGTAGCCTAAAGGCGCATTAAGACCTGTACCAATCGCCGTTGCACCCATATTGATCTCTACAAAAAGATTGGCATTACCATTCAATTTGGAAATATCTTCTTCCAACGTCGCGGCAAACGCTTCAAACTCTTGTCCCATTGTCATCGGAACTGCATCCTGCAACTGGGTTCTTCCCATTTTAATAACATCGCTAAACTCCTTCCCTTTCTGTCTGAAAGCTTCGATAGTTTTTTTGAGTTTCTCCACCAAATCAATATTCATGTGAAGAAGAGCCATTTTTATTGCAGTAGGATAAGCGTCATTAGTAGATTGCGAAAGATTGATATGGTCGTTTGGTGAACAATACTGATAATCTCCCTTCGCTTTTCCCAGTTTTTCCAGAACTGCATTAGCAATAACTTCATTGGCATTCATGTTCACGGAAGTTCCTGCACCACCCTGAATCATATCAATAGGAAACTGATCGTGTAATTTCCCACTGATAATTTCATCGCAAACCTCTGCTATATTTCGATACAATTCTTCACTCAACAATCCTAACTCATAATTTGTTTTAGCGGCAGCCTTTTTAACCATCGCCAAACCATTGATAAAGTGAGGATAAGAACTTAGATACTGGCCTGATATCTTAAAATTATCAATTGCGCGTTGTGTTTGTACTCCGTAATATGCATCTGCAGGAACATTTAAGACACCCAACAAATCACTTTCTTGACGGAAATTTCCCATAGAATCTTTGTTTAAATAATAGAATAAAACGGACGATTAGAATCGCCCGCTTGGTTATAATTTTTCACATTCAAAGAAAGCGAAAATTTCTCAATTTTAAGGATATTTTTGATTTAAAGCTTGAAGAATAGCCCAACATTCTGCGTCCATCACGCCATCATACTTCTGTGGCCGGAAATGATACTGGAAAGCTTCTATCGTTTTCTTTGTAGCATCATCAAGTCTTCCATTGGCATCTATGCCATAACCTAATTTTTTCAACGCCAATTGATAGTTATATATGAATTCAGTAGTGGCGCTGTCCAAAGCATAAGTTTCTGGATTAATTTGACTGAGGAAACTTTGCATTACTGCATCATCATACCACATTCCTACTTGATAATCGTCATATAATTTCTTCCAAGGAAATTTTGGTCCCGGATCTTGTTTCCGGGTGGGCGCAATATCCGAATGTCCTAAAATATTGGTAGGCGGAATCATATATCTGTCGGCAATATCTTTTACCAAGGCTGCCACTTTTCTCACTTGGCTCTCCGGGAAATCAGGAAATACCTTTGCACCTGACGCGTCGGTTACATAACCTGAATTTACAATTTCAATTCCTATCGAGGTATCATTCAACATAGAATCGGTACGCCATGCACTAATCCCAGCATGATAAGACCTTTTATTTTCATCCACCAACTGGTAAATCTCATTATCATTAGTATCGTTTACCAGATAGTGAGAGCTTACAGACTGCTCAGTAAGAACACGTACTGATTTATCATGGTCTAGAGCTGTGTAATGTAGAATAATATATTTCTGTCGAAAATTTTGCCCTACTGAAGGAAAATATGTTTTTACGACTTTGTATCCCTTAGGATTAGCAGAGACAATTGAACCATAACTAATGGTGTTATCGTTTTTGGAGGCATCCGCGATATTCACTTTAAAGAAATCGTAATCGCCGTCCTTTTTGATGGAAGGTTTTGGTGGTTCAAGAGTCACACTTTTTACCGGTGTCACTACTTTAGGTTGAACAGGAGCGCTAGGCTGATTTTTTTTTTGAGGCGCACAAGAAAACAGCACCAATCCTAATCCTATGACATATAATGAATTACGCATTCGCAAAGAGTTTAAGTTTTAAATTCATTCAAAATTACAAAAAAATTTAAGGAAAAAGGTTTGGTACATAATGAAAACTATTCTATATTTGCACTCGCAATTACAGAACAGAAGATCTTAAAAATATTGCAAAGGAGGGTTGCCGGAGTGGTTAACGGAGCAGTTTGCTAAACTGTCGGCCCGAAAGGGTCGCGTGGGTTCGAATCCCACACCCTCCGCAACCTTTGGAAATTACTCGGGGCGTAGCGTAGTCCGGTCATCGCGCCTGGTTTGGGACCAGGAGGTCGCAGGTTCGAATCCTGCCGCCCCGACATTTTTTAAAAATTCCTTAGGGAATTTTTTTATTTTAACGCCTTAGGGTGCGTAGCTCAGCTGGATAGAGCATCTGCCTTCTAAGCAGACGGTCATAGGTTCGAATCCTATCGCGCTCACTTAAAAACCTCACTATTGTGGGGTTTTTTTGGTTAAATACCTTTCGTATCACTTCCATTAATAAAAAGCTTATTCTTACATTTACAGTTCTAAAACCATAGTTCGGGATGTCGTTACAGATTATTAATCTCACCAAAAAGTTCGGAAAGCAAATTGCCCTCAATAACATTAACCTTGAAATAGGAAAAGGGGAAATAATAGGTCTATTAGGCCCAAATGGAGCCGGAAAATCAACCTTAATGAAATCCATAACGGGTAGCCTAAAAATAGATGAGGGTCAAATTATATTAGACGGATTCGATATAACTTCCAATCAAGGATTGAATGCAAAGAAAAATATTGGTTTTTTACCCGAAAATAATCCGCTGTACCAAGATATGTATGTTCGGGAGTACTTGAACTTCGTTGCAGAAATCCACCAATTACCACCCTCACGGATTGATGAAGTTATCCAACTTGTGGGAATTGAGCCTGAGAAAACCAAGAAAATTTCTCAACTTTCCAAAGGCTACAAACAGCGTGTAGGTCTTGCACAAGCTATTTTACATCAACCAAACTTACTGATCTTAGACGAGCCAACAAATGGCCTGGATCCTAATCAGATTTTAGAAATTCGGGAAGTTATCAAGGAAATTGGAAAAGAGAAAACTGTCATCTTATCTACGCATATCATGCAGGAAGTTGAAGCACTTTGCTCGCGCGTGATTTTGATCCATCAAGGTGAAATTATTCAGGACTCCCCTATTTCTGAGTTTAAAGGGAAGTATTCTTCACTCGACGAAGCTTTCAACCAATATACTCAAGCATAAAAAAAGTCCTGAAGATCTCAGGACTCTCTTTATTATATTAAAGCTTTTCTAAGCTATCAGAAAGCGAATTAATGAAATTCTGAAGTGGTTTTTCAACCATCATTTTGATGAACGGGTTAAACTTTCCGTCAAAAAGTAATTGAACTTCGGTTTGATTTTCACCCACTGGGTTCATTTTTCCCGCTAATTGAAAATCAAGGTTAGAAGCAGCAGACTTTAACACCACTTCTTGATCGGATACGCTAGCAATCTTCAAAGCGATTTCAGGCATACCCTTCAAGCCAAATTTGAAACCGTCCTCACGGGCTTCAAAATTTTGCAGAGACTCAGGCATCAAATTACGGTAGTCAGCCGGATTTTTAAGCATTTCAACCAGCTCTGCAGAGGATTTATTTACGATAACTTTTCGTCCTTCTAATTTCATTTTTATATTTTTGTAATATTAAAGCCCTACAAATGTATAAAGTTTTTGTCAATGAAAAAAAATTAACATTAAGTAAGTATCCGGAGGATCTTGAGAAGAAACTTCGGTTCGAGGGCTTTGCTACACTTGAAATTGCTGTCGACCTTTTACAGAATACTTCTTGCCCAGAAATTAACGTTTACGGCGAAAATATTGAAGAGATTTGGGAAGATTTCACCCATATGTTTAAAGTGATTGAAGCCGCCGGAGGGGTTGTAAAAAATAAAGAAGGTAAACTTCTTTTTATCCGCCGTTTAGGTCGATGGGATTTGCCGAAAGGTAAAATTGAAAAAGGAGAATCCTTAGAACAAGCAGCAATTCGTGAAGTCCAAGAAGAAACCGGTTTACATGAACTGGTTTTGGAGGAATTTTTAAACAATACCTTCCACTTATACACAGAACGAAACGGCGATAAAATCTTAAAAACTACTTACTGGTTCAGGATGACCTACGTAGGAACCGAAAACCCTATTCCTCAAACAGAAGAAGGCATCTCTGAAGTAGCGTGGAAAGATGCGGAAAATGTAAAATCTGAGGTGCTTCCTCAAACATTTCAGAATATAAAGTTAATCCTGAATGACTATTGGATTCAGAATTAAACAATAGAATCTAAAACTTTCTCCAAAGCCATCCCACGCGAACCTTTTAGTAATACATTTTTATTAGTAATCGGATTTAGATTCAGATAATCAGTCAGTTCTGTGGTTGATGAAAATGCTAAAGGACTGTCATTGACTTCCTTAAATAGATTTCCAACGGTAATGATTTGATCAAACTGAAGTTGATCTGCCAAATACAAGATTTCTTGATGCTCCGCCGTAGAACTTTCCCCAAGCTCTAGCATATCTCCCATAATAACCGTCTTGGAGCCGTCAAACTTGCTAAAATTATTAAGAGATTCTGCCATCGAACTTGGATTGGCATTATACGTATCAAGGACTAAGGTTTTACCGTTATTTTCAACAACCTGCGATCTCATATTTGTGGGTTGATAACTTTCAATAGCTTCTTTAATTTGCTCGAAAGCTAACCCAAAGTGCAAGCCTAAACTTGCAGCCGCACAAAGATTGGTAAAATTATAGCTGCCCGTTAATTGAGATTGTGCTTCGTTTCCGTTGTATCGTAATCCAACAAAATTGTGCAGTAAAATTTCACTAAACTGGTAATCAGACTCGAAGCGACCAAAAGTAATTGTTGGTTGATAACCTGCAGTCTTTTCGAATTGTATTGCATCATTTTCGTTAACCAAAATGGTTCCTGAAGTTTCTTTCAAATAGTCGTACAGTTCAGATTTACCTTTAATCACTCCCTCAAAACCGCCAAAACCTTCAAGGTGTGCTTTTCCAAAGTTTGTGATATAACCATAAGTAGGTTGCGCTATACGACACAATTCTGCAATTTCAAGCTGATGATTAGCGCCCATTTCAACAACCGCCATCTCATGGTCTTCCTTAATTGATAGGAGCGTTAGAGGCACGCCGATGTGATTATTAAGATTACCTTTAGTGTACTGAACATTGTACTTTTGAGATAACACAGCGTGAATAATTTCCTTGGTAGTAGTTTTACCGTTACTACCCGTCAGCCCAATCACCGGAATTTTAAGTTGTAAACGGTGATGAGTTGCTAATTCCTGCAAAAATGTAAGGGTGGAAGGAACATAAAAAATATTACGATTAACGTCCTGATAGTATTCTTGTTCTACGATTACTGCCAATGCACCATTATCAATCGCCTGTGAAGCTAGCGTAGCGGCATTGAAATTATCGCCTGAAAACGCAAAGAAAATATCATTCTTTTCAATTTTGCGACTATCGATAGTAACCTTTGCGCACTGAAGAAATATTGGGTAGAAAGACGTTATATTCATGCCGTCAAAAATAGAAAAATCCTTCTGCAAATAGAGAAGGATTTAGAATTATTTATGAGTAGATTTTATCTTTTTGTTCTGCCCGTAGAGGTCGATTTCGCGTCTTGCGCTACGCGGAAGCCAACCCATCCGTAAGCTTTAGCTTCATCACGGTAACGTCTTTGTCCTGGATCTAACCAATAAGCTCCATCAAGCCAAGAACCACCTTTGATGACACGAACCTCGTTGGAGATTCTGGTAGTACGCATTACAGGATCTTTTTGAAGAACAACTCTACCTCTTTCGTCTACGATAAATCTTTTTCGTTCTGAATTATACATGTTGTAACCCGCAGTTGTGCTATCTTCTGCACGTCCATAACCGGCTTCTAAAGAAGACTGGAAATCGCCATCACGATAATTTCTATAATCAGCTACTACTTCTCTTTCATATCGCCCAGGCAAACCTTTGTAAACCAAACGTCCATCTGCAAGCGTATCATATTTTGCTTCTTCAACCTTCTTAAAAGTTCCGTCTGCATTACGAACTATTTCCTGTGCAACATTTCCTCTGTAATAATTAAAGTCGCTTCCTTCCTCATCGATGATAGGTCTGTAGACATCGGCAGTCCATTCTGCCACGTTACCAAACATCCCGTAAATTCCTAAGTTATTGGAAGGATACTGTTTTACATCTGCCGTTGTTGGCGAACCATCATTTTTCCAACCGGCAACACCGGAGTAGTCACCACGACCTTGCTTAAAGTTTGCTAAATACATCCCACGATCTCTACCTTTCTTCCCTTTGAGCTGCTCGATTTGAGGTTCTTTATTGGTGTAAAGGTTATAGTCTCTCTCTTTCTGCATACCAAGTGCTGCGAATTCCCACTCTACTTCTGTTGGAAGACGGAATTTTTCAACAACTCCGGCAGCAGCATTTCTATTTGCGGCCAAAATTCTTTGATTGCTTGTTCTAATACCAGAACGCTGTTGTAAACGTTGTGTATTTAAGTAAGCCTCCATTTCTGGATCGTTAGCCTTAAATTTATCTAAGTTGAAGGAATTAGCTCCTTGATTATTGGCGTCATTGGTATAGAAATCTTTGGAAATAACCCCCTGATCCATTAGCGCTTTTTCGTTTGCACGGTCGGTCAACCAATCACAATAGCGCGATGCCTGAAGCCATGAAACCCCCACAACCGGATAGTAATCATACTCTGGTCTGCGGAAGTAGGTTTCAGCAAAATCATTTCTAGAAAGTTCGTTATTCCAAACTAAAGTATCTGGTAAAGCACCACGATAAATTTCTTTAAAACTAGGATCAGATGGTGGGAAAACAAACTTCAACCAAGTCACATATTCCCGATATTCGTAGTTGGTAATTTCGGTTTCACCTATAAAGAATGAACTAACTTGCATACGACGTGGCGTATTGTTCCAATCGTGCATCACGTCATCTTTCACCAATCCCATCGTAAAGGTACCGCCTTCAACGTATACCATACCTGGCCAACCTTTTTGTTTTTGTTGTTTACCGGTAAAGAACCAACCTTTTTGGTCGTTCGGTTTCCAGCCGGTTTTACTGGTAAAACGCTTAGTGCCGCCCCCCTTTTTGCTGTTGCCACCGCCACAGCTGGTAAGCAAGAAAAGAGAACCTAACGCTAACAGCGTGAACAACTTTAGTTTATTCATAAAAATAAAGATATTTTAAGCTACAAAGAAAATAGAAATAATTCAATTAATCAAATTAATAATTTGGTTTTTTGCAGAACGGAGGGAAATATATTTTATTGCATTTACCATAATATATTATTTTTCGTTTAATTTGTAACCAATAATTTTCTTTGTCTCAATGATGCGAATTTTCCTAATAAGTCTTTTTATTTTTATCACTTCCTCAGTTTTTGGGCAGACGATAAACTTACAATGGGAAGGGACGCAAACTGTAGATTTCGGGAGATATAAATTAACGATTCCTTCTTTCAGCAATAAAGGTTTCAGTTATGAAAGAGGAAGTATTTTTTATAGAGGTACTGAGAAGTTTACAGGGGAGTCAAAACGAATTACAAATCTGCAATGGGAGAAAATTTCACAAAAAGACATCTATGATCTAGATCTCAGTTCCATATCAGACCGAGAAATTTTAGAAGTTAACAACTACCGCGATCCCTATAATGGCATTCAGACAACTAACTATCTTGTAGCCACACTCAAACAAGAGAAAGGAGTTCTTTATCGTTTAAGTTCATTCACTATAGAAAATTCGAATACCTCAAGTCTTTCATCGAGGGCTATTCCTATTTTGGGAACCACAGACAACCCCTTAAAAAGTGGTACTTTTTATAAAATTAAAGTTGATAAATCAGGGGTTTTTAAAATAACAGCCAAATTTCTCCGTGATAACGGCATCAACCCCGCTAATATCAATCCACGAAATTTCAGAATCTATGGTAATGGTGGCGTTATGCTTCCTGAACATAACCTAGATCCTCGTTTTTCGACCTTGCAACAAAATGCCATCCAGGTGGTAGGCGAAGAAGATGGCGATTGGGGTAATGAGGACTACGCCCTATTTTATGCACAGGGACCCCATGGATTCAACTTATATAAAAGTATCTACACTGACACTACTAACAGACGAATTGAAACTAGAAAAGATTTGTCAGGAAACGTTATCAATATATACGATGACTTTTCTTATTACTTCATCAATTTTGACTTAGGACCTGGAAAGAGGATACAGACCAGTGATCAAGCAATTACGACCAACGCATTTACAAGGTATGACGAATTTCAATATTTGAATGAGGAGAAGTTTAACCTCATGAAAGTGGGCAGAAGTTGGACCGGAGACGCATTCACCTCCAATAAAAAAGTAGAGTTTACCACAAAAACACCTCTAAGTACCGATGAAAGGGTTATATATAGAACCAGATTGGTGGGATATCAGTCCTCGGGAAATTCTATCGGTATTTCGATCAATGGTCAACAACAACTCACTTTCTCAATATCTCCTGACTTCAGAAGAGATTATTATCCAATATTATATCAGGGAGAAATTAATGGTTTACAGGGAAACACCTTAAGTTTTAATTACGATCCAAATATTGCTGCTAACCCGAATGGCAAATTTTATTTTGACTATGCAGAAGTTCAGTATCGGCAAGATTTGAAATACTCAGACGGACAGTTTTCTTTCCGGCGGTTTGACATTGCAGAAAACAGCGGGAATTCTTATGCTTTCTCAATTGCTGACGCAGCCACAATTGAGCAAGTTTGGGATGTTTCTGACGTTACGAATGTCTCAAAAAAAACAAACAGATCTAATAACAACAGTACATTTACTTTCGGTTATATCGCCAACCGACCTTATTTTACGAACGAATTTATCGCCTTCAAGAATTCTGATGCCTATTCTCCAGACTTTGTAGGTAGAATTGAAAATCAAGACCTTTCATCATTGCAGAATATCGATTATTTGATGATCACCGTTCCGGAAATGATGGGAAATGCACAGCGATTAGCAGCTTATTATGAAAATAAATATAATGTTGCGGTAGTCGATGTGAACAAAATCTATAACGAGTTCAGTAGCGGGAGGAAAGATATTACAGCGATTCGTGATTTCGCAACCAAACTGAATACTCCGAAAGGACAACTGAAATATCTCTTTATTTTAGGTGACACCTCTTATGACTTTAAGGGCAAAGTTAATCCAGGCTCAGATGTAGTGCCGTCGTATCAAAGTGAAGAAAGTCGAGACTACGAACTTTCTTTCGTGACCGATGATTATTACACCATGACTTCTCCTCAGTTGCCTACCTCAACGGCTCTGTTTACCACATTGCCGGATTTTCCCGTTGGGAGACTTCCCGCCGCTAATGTCACTGAAGCTAAACTTCTAATCAATAAGACGCTGGCTTACTACAACGCACTACCAGGACAATCTACTCCTTTTGGGGAATGGCGTATGAAAATGGATTTCGTTGTTGATGATGATGCTGATAATAGGGTGCCATTTCACAATACAATGGATAATGCCCTGAAAACTGCTCAGCTAGACAGTGGTTACCTCACAGTAATGCCAGGTCAAAATCCACCCACAACCCTTTATACCAATAACAAACCCGAGTATTATATCCGAAAATTGTACTTAGACTCGTTTACAGCACAAACTTCAGCCGGCGGGCAAAGATTTCCTCAAATTAACCAGGCCATTACCAATGATATGGGGAATAGCCTGTATATGTTTTACTTCGGTCATGGAGGTATTAATGGTTGGGCACAGGAGCGGGTTCTTTCGTTGGATGAAATTCAGAATTTTAATAATTATAATAATGTTTATTCTAGATTTCCATTAGTCTCAACAATTACCTGCGAATTTACACTTTGGGATGAGCCCTCCACATTCTCAGCTGGAGAGCAGGTCATGAAATCCAAGCAAGGTGGAGCTTCGATGATGTTGACATCCAGCCGTGCAATTGCCGTTGGTTATGGTGAAGTTTTTACGACCATATTAACAAGACGACTTTTCGAAATAAATAACGATAATTTTAATGCAGTGGGCGATGCTTTCCTCAAAGCAAAAATCGAGAAAGGACCCGACGAAAACCACCTTAAAGTTAATCTATTGGGCGACCCGGCTGCAAAACTCAGTCGTCCCCAAAGACTCCTTCAGATTGATGCGGTCGAATCACCGGTTCCTGGGCAGCTTCGTGCACTTGATTTTGTTAAAATAAAAGGACATATCAATAAAGCAGATGGGACTATAGATACCGATTTTAACGGTCGCGTGGCTATAAATATCTTTGATAAGCGGGTCGCAAAGAAAACTTTAAATAATGATAACGATCCTTTGTTAAGCCCTGTGCTTAATTACACCGAAGAAAACTCACCCATTGTAAAATCTTCCGGACAAGCTAAGAATGGAGTGTTCGTCGTAGAATTCTACGTTCCGAAAGACATCAATTACGATTTAGGCGAAGGCCGACTCTTAGCTTATGCAGACAATAAAGCATTTGATGTTTTTAATAACCAACCCCAAAAAATTGGAGGAATAAATCCTGAAGGAATCAATGACAGTGAGCCACCCAAGTTGCAACTTTATATGAACAACACCAACTTTGCTGACGGCGGTATAACCAACCAAAATCCTACTTTTTTAGCTTGCGTGACAGATGATAAGGGAATTAATTCAACAGGTTCTGGTATTGGTCATGATATTACGGTGGTTCTCGATGGAAAAGTTATTGACACCGTAGTCCTTAATGACTTTTACTTTTCAGGTGATGGCAACGGTTGTACAAACACCAATTTGGCCGACTATCAAAAAGGAAATGTGACCTATCCTTTTAGAAATCTTTCACCCGGACCTCATCAACTAACATTTAAAGTTTGGGATATTAATAATAATTCAACCACAGGTACGTTAAACTTTGTAGTTAAAGACGAAAGCGAAGAAAAACTAACGATAGTTAAACCTCTAAACTGGCCAAATCCTTTCACCAATAAGACTTATATCCACTTCGAGCATAACTGTGATGATCTGTTGGATGTTAATGTTCAGATCTATTCCATTACCGGAAAACTGGTAAGAACAATAAGCAGTACGGTTACCGCTGAGCCTTTCTTACAAGGTTTTAGAACACCGCGAACCGCTATAGAATGGGACGGTAGAGACGATTTTGGTGACACTGTCGGAAAAGGAACCTATATTTACAAGATATTTGCAAAAAGCCAAAATCAAGAAAAATGTAAAGGAAGCGCGTCAGCAGTAGAAAAAATGGTATTATTGAAATAAAATTAAAACGATAAAAACTGATTTATGAAAATGACGAAAAAACTATTTTTAGGTTTGGGACTCGGGCTTAGCGTTGCAACATTTGCACAAAGCTACCCTGTTTTGACCGGAGCCCCTTTCCTGAGAATCTCTCCCGACGCCCGCGCTGGCGGTTTAGGTGACCAAGGTGTTGCCACAACAACCGATGCTTTCTCACAATTTTGGAATGCAGCTAAATACCCATTCAGCAAGACCACAGCTGCGGTAGGTGTCAACTACACTCCATATATGAGTAAACTAACCAATGATGTCTTTCTACTATATGGATCTTACCATCAGTTCTTAGGACAGGAAGAACGCTCAACCATTTCAGCAAGTATTTACTACTTTAATATGGGCGAAGTTAATCTCACCGAACTTGTTGGTGCAGAAGTTCAGGATCGAGGGACCACCAAACCCAACGAATTCTCTATTGATGTGGCGTATGGTTTAAAACTGTCCGATTACTATTCCATGGCGGTAACAGGACGCTTCATTCGTTCCGATTTGTCTGGAGGATTTGGATCAGACAATACTTTGAAGCCAGCAAACAGTTTTGCGGTTGATATTTCCGGATATTTTCAGTCGGACAGACATACGAGTATCAACGATTTTGACGGACGTGCACGTGCAGGTTTCGCGGTTCAGAACTTAGGTCCACGTTTGGATTATACCGGTGATGATGAATCCAGATCTTATCTACCTACGATGGCTCGACTTGGTGCAGGATACGATTTATTTATTGATGATTTAAACAGAGTCGGTCTGAATTTTGAAGCGTCGAAATTACTAGTTCCAGGTCCCGACGAAACGGGCGATGTACCCAATGTTGGTGTTATTGAAGGTATCGGCAAATCCTTCAACAATAAGAACAGTATGATGTTCAGTGGTGCGGTGGAGTATGAATACGATAACGCTTTTGCGATTCGTGGTGGTTATTTCCACGAAAGTGAACAGCAAGGAGCAAGACAATATGCTACTGTGGGTATCGGTTTAAAATACCAGTCTTTCGGTTTGGATATGTCTTACCTTATCAATACTTCAAAAGTTAACTCTGCGTTGGATAATACCTTACGATTTGGCCTAACTTGGAATATTGGCGAAGAATCATCAAATTACGATTATTAATCAATCGAATATCATGATATTGAAGCCCCTTTATTGGGGCTTTTTTTATATATAAACATTAAATTAGCACAATGAATTATTCTAAGGAGCTCAAGAAATTTGTAACAAGTCAGTATATCTATTCGGCGGTTCGTATTTCGTTGGCGATTGTGATCCCAAGTATAATTCTTGCCTACATGGGTTTACTGAAAGAATTTTTTCTATTCCCACTTGCCACGAGTTTTGTCGGCCTTACTGATCAGCCTGGCCCATTCATCCGGCGAAGAAATGCGCTAATGGTCGCTGTTATTACCTTCTTTTTTACCGCATTAGTTGCAAGTTTTTTAAAAGATTATCCGCTACTCATATATTTAGAGCTAATTGTCTTTGGTCTATTCTACGGGATGATCGGCGTTTATGGGCAAAGGCTTGCAGTAGTAGGTTCTTTGGCACTCGTAGTACTGGCCATATTTGCTGATGGGCATATGATAGGTGACGACATTTTTAAAAGCCTTCTGATTTTCTTGGGCGGTGCGTCTCTCTATGTAGTGATATTTATGATTGTTTCTAAAATCCAGCCCTATAAGCTCGCTGCACAGATGATTGGCGAAAATTATATGGAGTTGGGAGCATATTTGAGAATTAAATCTAAATTCTACCTTGAAAATCCCAATTATAACGAACTCTATCTTGAGGTAATTGCTCAACAGGTCAAAATAAAAAATCTTCAGGAAGAAACCCGTGAAACTGTTCTGAAGACCCGAAAAATTGTCAACGAATCTACAACGACCAGTCGGTTATTAATGCTGATGTTTCTTAATTCTATTGATTTGCATGAGAAACTCATGACCTCAGAAAGCGACTACCGCACTATACAGCAAAGTTTTGGAGATAGCGAATTCCTTCAAAATACCGGAAATTATCTCTCTTATCTTGCCAATGAACTAGAAAATCTAGGCATTGCATTACAGAGCGGTAGCAGACCAAAACCTTTGGAAAACATCAAAGAAAAACTGAATGAAATCCAAAGTGAATATTTTGAATTAAGAAACCGAAGACTAAGTGCTCAGAACTTAGAACATTTCATGGTTTTACGGCTCATTCTTCAAAGAATATCAGCGATTACCGATGAGATTGTGAATATGTATGCTGTTTTGACTCAAGACAAAAAACTAGCAAAAAGTTTGTCTGTCGGTTTGGATTTGAACAAGTTTGTTCCCAACGAGCCTAAACCCAACATCAAGCTTTTAATCAGTAATTTTTCCTTAAAATCTCTTCACTTTAGACATGCCTTACGAGTGACTATTGCTTTACTGCTGGGCTATTTTATATCGAGGGTAGATTATTTTGGTATTGGGCATTCGTACTGGATTTTGATTACCATCATCGCCATCTTAAGACCTGCGTACGCCACTACCAAACACCGAAATCTCCTAAGACTTTACGGAACAATTGTCGGCGCTATTTTAGCTTATGGATTGCTAATTACAGTTAATCAACCTACCGCCTTATTCACGGTGTTGATGCTCAGCATGATCTTGTGTTTCAGCTTTTTAAAAGCACAATACTTTTGGGCGGTTTTGTTTATGACCATCTATATTTTCCTCACATTCAACTTTTTGAATCCCGGCAATATTAATCTCATTTTCAAAGACCGAATAATTGATACAGCCATCGCAGCAATCATTACCTATATTGTTTCATATTTCGTTTTACCGGTTTGGGAACATACCCAAAATGTTGATTTAATGAAGAAGACCGCAAAAAGCAATCTGAAATATTATAAAGCTGTAATGGAAAGTTTCCTGGATGGAAAAAGAGGTCTCCAAGATTACAAGCTTAAAAGAAAAGATGCAGTAATTGATTTGGCAAATCTGTCCGATAACTTTCAACGCATGATCTCTGATCCAAAAAATCAGCAGAAAAAAATGGAACAAATCCATCAGTTTGTAACTACCGCTCATCTTATTACCGCTTATATTGCTTCTCTATCTCAATATTCTAAAACTGCTGATGATTATCCAGAAATCGACTTTCAAAACTGGAACAGGAAAATTTCTGCAGAACTTTTAAGAACTGGCCTCCTCCTAGAGCAACGGAAATTAAAACCTCAGACGATGGAAGAAAGTCACCTCCAACCACACGATGAAGTTGAAAATCTCTTGGAACAAAGGAAAAGTGAAATCCTCGAAAATGAACTTACCGATCGCAGAGATCCCAATCGTATTACAAGGCTGACCGAGCTTAAAAATCTTCAGGAAATTTTAAATCTCATTTATCAGGTTGCCCGCGAACAGAGAAAAATAACGGAAAATTACGATGCTGCCGTTAATCTACAATCGTGAAGCAGTAATTCTCGAAAAACTCCACCCGCGCTTTAAATAAGTCGGAAACTTTATCATCATGTACCCGACACTGGATGTTAAATGGAAAATCCAGAGTAAAAGGTTTTACCTCATAATGCTTTTTCAGCGACCAATATTTAGAGTGATGAATTTTATAAAGGCTCTCTTTTAAAGACCAAATAACCGTCAAATAAGCTGTTTCTTTAGTAGCTTCAATGAAATGAGATTCGTCTTCCTGCAAAAACTTATGCTTCAATCGTAAAATCTTAGGATTGAAAGGTTCGATATCGATCCCGACCTTGTTTTTAGAAATGGCCAAAGCAGCAAAAGGAAACGAGTGCGTAATAGATATTTCATAATCCCGTGGCTCTAAGTAAGGCTTTCTTCCTTCATACAAGATTTTGTGTTGCGGGAGTACCGACTTCAAAATTTTTCGTACCAACAAAAGTTCTTTCAGTTTTGTAGGATGATAGTCTTTTACTTTCTCATAATTTTCAGACTCTAGTAAAATTTTGGGATCAAGATTTTCAGCTTCATCAAATTTCCATAATAAAATTTTAGCATGAGCATCAGAATAATCTCTGTATAAAGGCATTGGAGAAAGTAATTGCAATTAATTAAACGCAAAATTACTACTTTTTGAATCAATGATTTGTTCCAGTAAACTTGTACCCTTCGATGGTCAGAATAAAATTGCTTAATTTTGCATAAATTTTTCGAATAAATGGAAACAACAACACAATACGTTCCTTACAAAGTAAAGGACATTTCCCTTGCTGAATGGGGCAGAAAAGAAATAAAATTAGCAGAAGCAGAAATGCCTGGACTTATGGCAATTCGTGAAGAATACGGACCTTCTCAACCCCTTAAAGGAGCAAGAATCGCAGGATGTCTTCACATGACCATCCAAACCGCTGTGCTTATCGAAACTTTAGTGGCTTTAGGAGCAGAAGTTACCTGGTCTTCTTGTAACATTTTCTCTACTCAGGATCATGCTGCTGCTGCAATTGCTGCTGCTGGTATTCCTGTTTACGCATGGAAAGGCATGAATGAAGAGGAATTTAACTGGTGTATCGAGCAGACTATTTTCTTTGGGGAAGATCGTAAGCCATTGAATCTTATCTTAGACGATGGTGGAGATTTAACGAACATGGTTTTTGATAAATATCCGGAACTTACTGAAGGTATCAAAGGACTTTCTGAAGAAACAACAACAGGGGTACACCGTCTTTACGAAAGAATGCAGAATGGTACTTTGGTGATGCCTGCGATCAATGTAAACGATTCGGTAACAAAATCTAAATTCGATAACAAATATGGTTGTAGAGAATCTGCAGTAGACGCCATTCGTCGTGCTACGGACGTTATGCTTGCCGGAAAACGCGTGGTCGTTTGCGGCTATGGTGACGTTGGTAAAGGTACCGCAGCATCTTTCCGTGGAGCCGGATCAATTGTAACAGTAACTGAAATCGACCCAATTTGTGCACTTCAGGCTTCTATGGAAGGTTTTGAGGTGAAGAAATTAGAGTCGGTGGTGGACAACGCAGATATCGTTATCACAACAACAGGTAACTTCAATATCGTCAGAGCAGAGCATTTTGCAAAAATGAAAGATAAAACCATCGTTTGTAATATTGGTCACTTCGATAATGAAATCGATATGGCTTGGTTAAATGAAAATTATGGTAATACCAAATATGAAGTTAAACCTCAGGTTGACGTGTATAACATTGATGGCAAGGAAATTATTATTCTAGCTGAAGGCCGTTTGGTAAACTTAGGTTGTGCAACCGGTCACCCAAGTTTTGTAATGAGTAACTCTTTCAGCAACCAAACGTTAGCACAGATTGAATTATGGACCAATTCAGCAGCTTACAAGAATGAAGTTTATACTTTACCTAAACATCTTGACGAAAAAGTTGCAGCTTTACACCTTAAGAAATTAGGTGTGGAACTTGAAGTTCTTTCTCCTGAACAAGCTAAATATATCGGAGTTACGGTTGACGGCCCATTCAAACCAGAATATTACCGCTACTAATTACAATGAAATACTGAATAAAAGCCACAACAAATGTTGTGGCTTTTTCTTATTTTTAATAATAAATTAAGTTATATATCACTCTGATTTACAAGGTGTTTTAACCTATAAATATGGGTGTAAAAACGCTTTTATCGTGGGAAGGTTGATTATATATTTGCACCAACACAAACCACGATGAAGAAAGTATTCTTGCTTACCGGCATTTTGCCAAAGTCAGCATTAATCGCAAAGAAGCTTCACAGAGCACTTTGCCGGAAGCGAATACACCTCTATCAACGATTTTTTATTTTATTAGATTACGATCAGTAATAGTAAAATTTAAAAACATTTTTGATTAAGCATTCTACAAGTGTCTGTGTTTAATACCAGATATCATGAAGAAGTTTATGAACATAATATTAATGGTCTTGTCAATTTCAGTCGCTGCTCAGACCTATTTAATTGGAACAACAAGTGTAAATGTTGACTCACGGTTCGCAGTTATTGATGCAGCTAATGCTAAAACTAATGAGACATTTCATACTGAAATCAGCAGAAAACCTGCTAAGTATTATACCGAACTTTCTCACAGACCTTATCAATTTTCGAGCAATCTTCCCCACAAGTTTTACGATTACACCCAACATTCCTCAGGAGAATCGATAAAATCTTCGCACTGGACAGAAATTACCTCTGTCACTAAAGTTATTGATATGTCTTCTACCAAAAATGAAATTCATCTTACATTAGGCGGAGGTTATCAGATTAACAATAAGGAAATATTGGTAGAACCGATCTTATCAACTGTTGGCTTTTTTATCGATGATAAGTTGGTGGATGTAAAACCTCTTTTCTTAGATGCCTCTTCAACATGTGCGTCTAATTTATTTACCGTAAGTACTACCTTGAATAATTTAAGTCAGGGTAAGCATACAGTAAAATTTGCCCTTCGCAACATTGAAACTCCTGCAACTTCAGGTCTCACCCTCACCTATGGCGGTTCTCCAAGATCTGCTAATTGTAAGCTAGTCTCAGCACCTACTATTCCGCTTAAAGCGTCAATTCTAGTTAATGAACTTTAATATTAAATAGATTAACGTCATTATTTTGCTTAATTTTAAGGATCTTAAAAAGATTCTCATGAAAAAAAGCATACTGTTATTTTTACTATGGTTTACTGCATTTTCGGTTTACAGCCAAACTAAACCAGCCTTTTGGGACGATGTGCAAAGGTTTAAGGTACTTAATCAAAAGCAAAACCACTCTTCAGATGCTATCTTGTTACTGGGGAGTTCTTCTTTTACCATGTGGCAAGATGTTGCAGATTATTTTCCGGGTAAAAACTTTATAAACCGTGGTTTCGGAGGATCTAGTTTAGCGGATCTTAACTTTTACTCGGACGAACTTCTTAAGCCTTATAAACCTAAACAAATTATCATCTATTGCGGTGAAAATGATTTCGCTGCTAATCCAGACCTAAAACCCCGACAGGTTTACAATCGTTTTCGGCATTTTTATAAAGAAATACGGAAGTATCACCCCAATATTCCCGTTGCATATATTTCGATAAAACTATCTCCAAGCCGTAAAAACCTGTGGCCTCAATTCATAGCGACCAACGATTTAATACAGAGGTTTATGGAAAGAAATAGAAAAACGGAGTATATTGATATTACTAGGGTAATGAATGATGAAAATGGTTTAACAAGGACTGATATTTTTCTGGAGGACATGCTTCACATGAAACCCGAAGGATATAGAATTTGGGCAAAAGCAATGGCTCCTTATCTGAAGTAATGAAGAGACACCTAGTTTTTGAAGAGTTAAGCAATGACCATCAACAATTTTTGTTGCTTTGTTGGGAAATTCGACAAGGCATTAAGAAAGGCATTGCGACTGAGCGAATAGAAAAGTACTTAACTTATTCGTTTCACCAAATACTTTTGCCCCATTTCGAGTATGAAGAAAACCTGGTGTTCACTCTATTAGGAGAGCATCATCCATTCGTTTCCGATGCTCTACAGGAACATGAAGTACTTAAAGAGTTAATTGAAAGCGGTTTTACCGACACTAATGATTTAGAAAAATTCTGTTCGATACTGGAGATCCATATTCGTCGGGAAGAAAGACAGATTTATCCCGAAATTGAACGGCAAGCCGGTTCTCGAAAGTTGACACAATTAACCGTTAAGAAAGCTTCAGTCACTTCATCCTTTGAAGATGAATTTTGGGTGTAGTTTTATTTCTTTCGTTTTGCTTTAGATTTGGCTTTAGCCTGAGCACGGTTTCCTGGTTTAGTTTTTGGTGGATTTCGTTTCGTTGGACCACCCCAATTTTCTTTTTTGTTTTTCGCTTTTTTCTCATGAAAAGCTCCTCCACCCTCTTCCAACTTCACCGTGTGGGCGTTTTTCATCACCACGGTTTCTTGTTCAGAAGCTATTTTTACAGGATTCACCTTTACCACTTCCGGCATTTCGTTCATCGAAACCGATTTATCCATCAGGAGTTCAATATCCAGTAATAAAGTTTCCTCTTTTTTGGTCACGAAAGAAATGGCGATACCATCTTTATCAGCACGACCTGTACGTCCAATACGGTGAATATACTGCTCTGGAACTTCTGGAATTTCAAAATTGATTACATGGGTAATCTCTGAAATGTCGAGTCCACGAGCCATGATATCGGTAGTTATCAGTCCACGTAATTCCTGACTTTCAAAATTACGCATTGCACGAAGCCTGTAATTCTGGGACTTATTAGAGTGAATTACATCGAAGTCGCCTGGGAAAATTTCATCAATCTTGGTAAAGAGATAATCGGCATGCTTCTTATTATTACAGAAAACCAAAATCTTAGAAAGATCGGCATTAGACTTCAGCAAATACTCCAAAAGATTTATTTTGGTATTGAAATTTTGAACTTTATAGCCAAATTGCTCAATCTTTTCAAGTGGCGTACCGGATTTCGCCAGTGAAATTTCAAGGGGACTTGCAAAGTATTCTTCAAGAACCTCATCTACAGCTTCCGTCATGGTTGCAGAGAAAAGAATATTCTGTCTCTTTTCTTTCATCATTGTAAAAATGGTTGTCAGCTGCATTTTGAAACCGAGATTCAGCATCTCATCAAACTCATCTACCACCAGTTTCTGAACTTCTTTTAAGCTAATGGCAGAGTCAATCGCCAAGTCCATTACTCGTCCAGGAGTACCTACTAAAATATCGCATCCGTCATCAAACAAAAGTTTTTGCGTTCTGATATTAACTCCCCCATAAATCCCGATAACACGAGTGGTTAAATGCTTAGTAAGATTTTTGACAATGTCAGTCACCTGTACCACTAATTCTCTGGTTGGCACCAGGATTAGTACGGTGGGATTTCCGCTTTTGTTATACTTCCACATTTTTAGAATGGGTAAAAGATAAGCAAGCGTTTTCCCGGTACCTGTCTGGGCGATACCCATCACGTCGCGACCTGAAAGTATAGGTTTCAATGCTTTTTCCTGAATCGGTGTTGGTTCAAATAAATTTGAATCAGCCAAAACATCTAAAACTTTTTCAGGCAGTTCGAAATCTGCAAACGTGATTTTTTCCATTTTGCAAAGATAGTTTTTTTGAACGCATTAAATATTTTGTAATTTGGAAGTATGAAATATGCATTTTTCCTAATCACTTTTTTGCTGATCTCCTGCAATGACACTTCACCGAAAAGTTCTGAAAAATCAGCAGCTAAAAATATAAAGAGCGACACAATCGTACCCAAAGAACAGCGACCGATGGCATTAACAAGATGGTTAACCCATTATCAATCTAACAATCCCACATTTAACGAAGAAAAGTTTACAAGTACAGAAGTTTCACCAATCGCTTATTCCGAAAGTAAAACGATAATTTTAAACGAGGAAGAATTTAACGAGATATATAAACCCTTCCTCATCTTCAATAAAAACGGAAACTTTTACCTCGATATCGACAGTTATAAATGGGAAGTTGCCAACGATGGAAATATAAGCTTTGAAGCAGATCAGGAAGTTTCTTTAGTAGACTACAGAATGAAAACCGCGCGAAGGATTGCTTTTTTTGGTCCCTCGTATACCGTTGAAGAAGCCTATTGGAAGGGAGATTCAGTAGCAGTATTATTAGGAAATAGTTATGAGAAAGTTCCGTTTATGCTTAAATTTAATTTTAAAAATAATACGCAAGAATACTTTTCAACCAAGGATACTTTACAATTTGAAACGTCTTACTACGAAACGAGATTAAAAAAGATGGGCCTAAAACTGAATTAAAAATGCGCTCCAAAAGAAGCGCATTTAATTTTATTCCCACTCTATTGTTGCAGGTGGTTTACTCGAAATATCATAAGTAACGCGATTGATACCACGCACTTCATTGATAATTCTGTTTGAGACTTTCTCCAAAAATTCCCAAGGAAATTTACTGAATGTCGCCGTCATAAAATCGGTAGTGTTGGCTGAACGAACCACAGCAGTATATTCATAAGTTCTTTCGTCACCCATAACACCTACAGATTTCACCGGCAGAAGCACTACAAACGCCTGAGACACTTCATCATAAAGTTTATTCTTGTATAATTCTTCGATAAAAATATCGTCTGCCAACTGTAAAATTCTCACTTTTTCCTCATCAACTTCACCAAGAATTCGGATACCTAAACCAGGTCCCGGAAACGGATGACGATGTACTAAATGATGCGGAATACCAAGCTCTTCGCCCACTTTTCTTACTTCATCTTTGAAGAGTTCACGAAGTGGTTCTAACAGTTCAAAATCCATTTCCTCTGGTAATCCCCCTACATTGTGATGAGATTTAATTACTGCAGAAGGACCTTTTACGGATTGACTTTCAATGACATCAGGATAAATGGTGCCCTGTGCTAAGAATTTAGCTCCTTCTATTTTGTGTGATTCTTCATCAAAAACTGCTACAAATTCGTTTCCGATAATTTTTCTTTTTTCTTCCGGATCCGAAATGCCTTTCAGCTTACTCAGAAATCGGTCAGAAGCATCAATTAGTTTAATATTTAAATGGAAATGCTCGCCATAGTTTATCATGACTTTTTCAGCTTCGTCTTTACGTAAAAGCCCGGTGTCCACAAAAATACATTGAAGTTGATCACCTATCGCACGATGAATCAGCACCGCAGCTACTGAAGAATCTACACCTCCGGATAAACCTAGAATTACTTTCTGATCTCCAACTTTAGCCCGGATTTCTTCAATTGTATTCTCGATATAATTGGTAAGTTTCCAATTTTTAGGGGCTTTGCAAACTCCGAAGACAAAATTTTGGATCATTCTGGCACCTTCCTCCGTATGAGAAACTTCCGGGTGAAACTGAACACAATAGATCGATTTCGACGTATCAGAAATGGCTGAAATAACATCGGAAGTTGCATTAATATCAAACCCTGTCGGCACATCCTGTACTTCATCAAAATGGCTCATCCAAACGGTGGAAAAACGACTTACACCTGAAAGCACGGGATTTGATTTTTTAATTTCAAGTTTGGCTTTACCGTACTCTCCTTTGTCTCCTTTTTTTACTTTTCCTCCTAATAAATGGGTGATTAACTGCATCCCATAACAAATTCCCAATACCGGAATTCCTTGTTCTAATAATGCTTTATTAACCAATCTTGCATTTTCTACATTGACAGAGCTTGGTCCGCCGGAGAGAATAATTCCTGACGGGTTTTTAGCCAATATTTCTTCTAACGGAATATCGTATGGCAGAACTTCGGAATATACTCCCAACTCTCGAATCCTTCTTGCGATAAGCTGATTGTACTGTGAACCGAAATCCAGAATGATAATACCTTTATCCATTGATATTTATAAAATTAAAATGTTATAATAAAAAATGAAAAGCGTGAGAAATCACGCCTTTCCTATGTTAAAATTTTGCTATATCGTCGCGGTAAAACGCATAATCGAAGCTAATCGAAAGCGCATCATCGTACACTTTTTTCCTTGCCTCTTCGTAGGAAGCACCCGTGGCAACCACGCTCAATACCCTTCCGCTGCTTGTTAAAATACGTTCACCCACCTTTTGGGCACCGGCAAATAAAACCTTACTGTGCTGAACTTTATGCAAATTTTGGATTTCAAAACCAGTTTCAATATACCCTGGATAACCTCCTGAACACATTACCAAACAAACTGCTTTTTCATCTTTAAATTTAAGGTTAACCTCACGTCCTTCCAGGCAGTCGTTAATGACATCCAAAAGTTTATTTTCCATTAACGGAAGAATTACTTGAGTCTCGGGATCACCCATTCTCATGTTATATTCTAACAGATAAGTTCCTTTTTCAGTCACCATTAGGCCAAAGAAGATAAATCCTTTAAAATGAATATTAGACGCTCCTAAACCTTCTAGAGTTGGATTCATGATATTCTGCTCGAAATCTCTGAAATGTTCCTTGGTAAACTCCGGGCTTGGAGCCACGCTTCCCATCCCGCCAGTATTAGGTCCTTTATCGCCATTACCCACCTTCTTATAATCTTTTGCTGCAACACAAGGGAACAACTTAGACCCGTTAGAAAACGCAATGATTGAAGCCTCAAAACCTTTTAGATATTCCTCGATAACTAACTGAATACCGGCATCACCATAAATACGATCTATCATAAATTTATGGATGGTTGCTTCAGCTTCCGCCAAATCTTCAGCGATAACCACGCCTTTTCCACCCGCTAAACCGCTAGCTTTAATAACGATAGGGAATTCTTGCTTGCGCACATACTCCAATGCATCATGATACGCATCGAAAACCACTGCTTTTGCGGTTTTGATGTTGTGAGTCTGCATGAACTTCTTTGAAAAAGCCTTGCTTCCTTCAAGTTCTGCAGTTCGTTTTCTCGGACCAAAAATTTTAAGTCCGTGTTTTTTGAATTCGTCTACGATACCTTCAACTAAAGGAGCTTCTGGTCCGACGATGGTTAAATCGATTCTTTCTTTTATAGCGAAGTCACGAAGGGCAACTACATCGTCTGTTTGAACATTTTGTCCGAGCTCTCCTGTCGTTACAGTGCCTTTGGCGAAATACATTTTTGTTACTCTGCTGTCCTCTTTAAGTTTAACAGCCAATGCGGACTCTCGGCCGCCGTTTCCTACGATTAATATTTTCATTGGGTGTAGCTTATTATTGATTCAAATTTACTAATTGTAAAGGGAATTTTCAGTTCCGTACTAAGATTTCCGACAAAGAAAAATGTATACCGAACTTGTTTCCCTGAACCAAATTAATGCAAAAAGTGACGCATTCCGGTAAACATCATCGGAATTCCATGTTCATTTGCTGCAACAATACTGTCTTCATCGCGCATACTACCACCAGGCTGAATAATCGCTTTAATTCCTTCAGCAGCGCAATAATCTACCACATCCCGGAAAGGGAAAAACGCATCTGAGGCTAAAACTAGGTCTCCCGTAAATTTCTCTTTAGCTCTCTCCACTGCATGTTTTGTAGCCCAGATTCTGTTAACCTGTCCGCCACCAATCCCCAAAGCTTGCTGACCATTAGAAACAACGATGGCATTTGATTTAACATATTTCACAACGCGCTGTGCGAATAATAATGCTTTTTCTTGTTCCTCTGTAGGTTTCGTATCGGTTACCGTTTTAACATCTTCTGAAAATCGATTGTCATTTTCCTGTACCAACATTCCACCATCGATTTTAACCCATGTATGAGGATCCGAAACTTCGTTCTTAATTTTGATAATCCGAAGATTCTTTTTCTTTTTTAAAATTGCCAATGCTTCTTCCTCAAAATCTGGAGCCATCACAATCTCTAAGAAAGTCTTATTAAGCTCTTCTGCTGTGGAAGCATCAACCTTAAAGTTCATAGCTACAATACCACCAAAGATCGAAACTGGGTCGCACTCGAAAGTTTTTTGGTATGTTTCTAAAGCCGTTGTACCTACGGCAACACCACAAGGTGTAGAGTGTTTTACTGCACAACATGCCATTTCTTGCTTGAACTCGTTAACAACCTTCCAGCAAAGATCCATGTCACGAAGATTATTAAAGGAAAGCTCTTTCCCACCGAGAATTTCAAAATCCTTCATTGCTCCATTTTCGGTGGTCGAAACGTAGTAAGAAGCCGACTGATGAGGATTTTCACCATATCTAAGGTTCGACACTTTTTTATAAGAAGCATTCAGATATTGCGGATATTCTTCATCCAATAACATTTTTGAAATCGCGGCATCATACGCTGCGGTTAAATTGAAAACTTTACCTGCCAGTTTTTTACGCGTTTCAATTGTTGTTTCGCCTCCTTCTGAAATTTCTTCCTGTACCAAAGCATAATCCTGTACGTCTGTAATAACGGTTACCGATCTAAAGTTCTTGGCACCGGAACGTAACATTGAGGGACCACCAATGTCGATAAATTCCACCTTCTCATCCAGCGAAATATCAGCGTTTGCATTCTCAAAAAATGGGTAAAGGTTCACAATCACCATATCGATAAGACCGATTTCGTGTTGTTGCACCGTTTCCATATGCTCTTCGCTATCACGAACTGCTAATAAACCACCGTGAACTTTAGGGTGTAAAGTCTTGACACGACCGTCTAACATTTCGGGAAATTCCGTCACCTCATCGATTTGAATCGGATGAAGCCCAGCATCTTTTAAATGCTTAAAAGTTCCACCCGTGGAAATGAGTTCGTAATCTTTTTCCTCTAGGAATTTCGCAAAATCCACCAATCCCGATTTATCGGAGACAGAGATTAAAGCACGTTTTTTTGACATTTTTTCTTTCTTTTTACTTTTACTATTTATTTCAAACCGCGCAAAGCCATATTGATGGCTTTGGGATAGATTTCGTATTCTACTGCGTGTACTTTCTGTGCAAGCGAATCGGGAGTTTCATCTTCCGCTAAAAGAACTGATTTTTGTAAAATAATTTCACCTTCATCAATCCCTTTTGTAACATAATGTACTGTGGCTCCGCTTTCTGTTTCCTTAGCATCAATTACTGCCTGATGTACATGATGACCCCACATACCGCTACCTCCGAATTTTGGTAACAGTGCCGGATGGATATTGATGATCCGATTTTGGAAACGGTCGCAAATATCTTCACTTAAGATGGATAAAAAGCCTGCAAGAACTATTAAATCGGTTTCTTGAGGTACAGTTTCTAACAGCTGTCGTTGAAAGTTTTTGCCTCGTTTCAGTTGGCTGAATTCGATTCCGTGCTTTTGAGCTCTATCGAGGGCGAAGCATGGTCGATCTGCAATTACTTTAATAATTTCCGCATTAATTATTTCTCCCGACTCGATGGCATCGATAATCCTTTGAAGATTAGTACCTCCACCTGAAACCAGTACACAAATTTTCTTTTTATCCATGTACGGTACGGGTTAGACTAATTCTATTTTAGAATTTCCTTCAGTAATTTCGCCAATGATATAGGCATCATCTAAAAGGTCTAGAACTTTGTCTGCATGCGTTTTATCAACCACGATCACCATACCAACTCCCATATTGAAAGTTCCGTACATTTCATTACGTTCGATATTTCCTCTTTTCTCCAATTCTAACATAATAGATGGAATTTTGATGGTTGAAGTTTGAATCTTTGCAGACAATCCATCAGGGATAATTCTTGGAATGTTCTCTATGATGCCTCCTCCCGTGATATGCGCAATCCCGGCAACTTCCACTTCTTCCAATAAACGATGTACTGGCTGATAGTAGAGACGAGTCGGAACTAACAACGTTTCATAAAGTGGTTTTCCTTCAAACTCTTCATTAAAATCCGTAAATACTTTTCTAACGAGCGAAAATCCGTTACTGTGGAATCCTGAGCTTGGCAATGCTATAATTTGATGACCCACTTCAATTTTAGAACCGTCAATTATTTGATCTTTTTCTACAATTCCGACGCAAAATCCTGCAACATCGTAATCTCCCGGCTGGTACATTCCTGGCATCTCGGCAGTTTCTCCACCAATTAATGCACAATTATTGTCCTTACAAGCCTCAACCATTCCTAAAACAATTTCTGCCGCGATTTCAGAATCTAGTTTCCCACAAGCTAAATAATCAAGAAAAAATAGGGGTTTAGCACCGTGGCAAAGGATATCATTGGCACACATGGCGAAACAATCAACCCCAATCGAGTCGTATCTCTTAGAATCGAGAGCCACTTTTAGTTTGGTACCAACGCCATCTGTCCCACTAACCAATACCGGATTTTTGTAGCCTCCGATTTCATAGAAAGCGCCAAAGCTTCCCAAGTTATTCAGCACGTTTTTGTTGTGGGTTTGTGCGACAGCAGATTTTATTCTGTCAACGGTTTTGTAACCTTCTTCTTTGTCTACCCCAGCGGATTTATAAGTATTGCTCATGGCGAATTATTATGTAAGAATTAGTCTATCAATTTAATAAAAAAAGCCGACAATCATTCTGACCGTCGGCTTTTAGTTTATTTTTCAGCGTAAGTTGCACCTCCAAAATTCTGGAATTTTTCTTTTGGGGAATGTAAGCTTAGCAAAATCACTTGTCTAAAAATTTGTTCTGCAAAATTACGGTTTTCCACTGAAAAGAAAAAATTAAGAATTGAAAAACCACGGCTGATGTTTGGGATATCTTTTGCTATCTGCTGTAAATAACTACTTTTGTTAACATTAAAAAATTAAACATTTATGGCTTCAGGCTTTTTTGCAATACTAGATGATATTGCTGCATTGATGGATGATGTCGCTGTAGCGGCGAAAGTTGCAACTCGAAAGACAGCCGGTATTCTAGGAGATGATTTGGCAGTTAATGCAGAAAAGGCGACCGGATTTCTATCCTCACGAGAAATACCTGTACTGTGGGAAATTACTAAAGGTTCTTTCCTTAACAAACTTATTATTGTTCCCCTTGCATTTTTATTGCAATTTATTTATCCGCCAGCCATTACTCTAATTCTGATTATCGGAGGGCTTTATCTTGCTTACGAAGGTGTGGAAAAGATTGTTGAATTTTTCTTTCATCGTGAAAAGAAAGGAAAAGAAGTTATTGAGGAGGTTGTTCAAGATGGTGCTGCCGTTGAGAAAGCCAAGATTAAGTCGGCAATTACCACCGACTTCATATTGTCCATTGAAATTGTAATCATTGCATTGGGTACCGTACTCGATAAATCTTTAGGAATCCAGATTATGACGGTATCTGTTGTAGCCATTGTCGCAACGGTGGGTGTTTACGGAATAGTGGCTCTAATCGTAAGGATGGATGATGCCGGTTATAAGTTATTAAAAAGGTCGAATGAACAAGGTTTTTTGGCAACGCTCGGAAATATTTTGGTAAAAGGTCTTCCCATTGTAATAAAAGCGCTTAGTGTGATCGGAACGATAGCTTTAGTGTTGGTAGCGGGCGGAATTTTCGATCACAATGTGGAGTTTCTGCATCATGCATTATCTAACATTCCTGAAACCGTTAAACAATTTCTATATGGACTTGCTGCCGGAATAGTGATGGTAGGTGTTATAACTTTAGGCAAAAAAATATTCTCAGCTCTTAAAAAATAGAAAAAGCGGCTTTCGCCGCTTTTTTGCATTTATTAAAAAGTCATAGGAACTTCCATAAGTAAAACTTCGGAGTCCTCTGTTGCTTCTAACACAAACTGATCAGTCTCCCAAATTCCGTATCCGTCCCGTTGCTCCAACATTTGATCATTAACTTTCGCTGAGCCGTTTAATACGAAAATATAAACGCCATTGCCTTTTTTGTGTAAATCATATTGTTTAGAATTTCCTTTCTCAAACTTTGCTAAAGTAAACCAGGCATCTTGATGAATCCAAACACCGTCATCATCTGCATTTGGAGAAAGTATTTGTTGAAAGTCATTTAGTTTTTCATTCTCTTTAATACTGATTTGATCGTAACGCGGGGTTACATTCATCTTGTTTGGAATAATCCAAATCTGAAGAAACTTCACCAGTTCGTCTCTGTTTTTATTGTACTCGCTGTGTTGAACTCCTGTACCAGCGCTCATCACTTGGATTTCACCTTTACGAATTACCGATGAAGTTCCCATAGAATCCTTATGCTCCAAATCCCCTTCAAGCGGAATTGAAATAATTTCCATATCGCGGTGTGGGTGTGTCCCAAAACCCATTCCTGAGGCTACCTGATCATCATTTAAAACTCTCAAGGCACCGAAATTCATTCGTTCAGGATTATAGTAATTTGCAAAACTAAAACTGTGATAAGATTTTAACCAACCATGATCAGCGAATCCTCTCGTGTCGGCTTTATGATATATTGTTTTCATAACTGATATTTTATTGATTTAATGATACAAAAATATCACTTGATCGAAATCTAAACATTGATATAGGTTAAGAATGGAACACAAAAAAACCACTGAAATTTCAGTGGTTTGCTTTTAACTATACTTTTCTACGGTTGCGCTCGCCGCAATTTCTTCTTCAGGATCATCATCCTTCCCAACACCTTTTAAGGTTAGAGAGATGAAAGCCGCTAAAAGCATAGCGATACCACCAACAAGAACGTAACCTATTGCAAAATTATCGAAGAAACTGTTAACGACCGGTCCGCCGATGATTCCGTTAACAATTTGAGGAAGTACTATAAAGAAGTTGAAAATACCCATATAAACCCCCATTTTTTTAAGTGGAATAGCGTTAATCAACATCGCGTACGGCATTGCTAAAATACTCGCCCACGCGAAGCCAATACCAACCATCGGAATCCAAAGCAGGGAGGCGTCCTTGATGAAGTAAAGAGAAATTAAGCCTACACCACCAAAAAATAGCGCTAAAGCATGAGTTTGTTTTTTACCAATTTTTTTCGCTAATGGAATTAATAAAAATGCAAAACCTATTGCGAAGAGGTTATAATATCCGAAAAGTTCTCCCACTAAGTTTCCAGCCTCATTAAATTCCGCAGATTTCGCATCGTCCGGAGACAATCCAAAATGATGGGTAGCGATGGCACTGGTTGTATAAACCCACATGGTAAACAAGGCGAACCATGAAAAAAACTGCACCAGGCCTAAGCTCTTCATTAAGGGAGGAATATTGGCGAAATCTTTAAAAATATCCGTAAATCTTGGGGTTACTTCATGAGGTTCTTCCTCGGAAAAGTCCGCAAAATCTTTAGGTGAATATTCTTTAGTCGTAATTACGGTATACAGAATAGTCAAAAGTAGAATGGCCGCTCCCAAATAAAATGAATAAATAACCGAATCCGGCACAAATCCCTCTGGCGCAACATTCGATACTCCTAAAGCGGTTAACCATGCTGGCATATTAGATCCTATCACCGCACCAATCCCAATTAAAATAGTCTGTACAGAGAAGCCAACCGTGCCCTGGCTTTTAGGCAACATATCACCTACCAAAGCTCTAAAGGGCTCCATCGCTACGTTAATAGAAGCATCCATTAAGGCTAAAAACAATACTGCAAATAATAAAACTCCACTTGCTAAAAACACACCTACAGATGCCGAATTAGGTAAAAAAACCAGACCTACTGCCGTCAACAACGCTCCGATCAGGAAATAGGGTTTCCTGCGGCCCCACTTTTCAGACCAGGTATGATCGCCCATATGACCAATAATTGGCTGTACGATCAGCCCAGTAAACGGAGCTACCAACCAAAACCATGAAAGATGGTGGACATCTGCACCAAAATTCTGAAGAATACGGCTTGCATTACCATTCTGCAGCCCGAAAGCCATCTGAATACCAAGAAATCCCATACTCATATTGATGATTTGGGCCAGATTTAATGTTGGTTTTATTCTTTTAGACATTTTAATATCGTGTGTTAAAATTAATTTTCTGCTTTAAGCTTTTGAAAAAAGACCTCTTCGATAGGCGTTTTTACTTTTACAACTTCATCGACAACCTCATTCGGAACAGTTACTGAAAGTACATACTGTTTAATCTTCCACTGATTGCCGGTTCTTTCCAAAACTCCCGAACCTCTACACAATTTCATTTGAGTATCCAGAATCTCGTCGAACCAAGCAAATTTTCCGTCCGGACTGAAATAAATATTCCTTTTTAGTGAAGTGAAATTCCAAGCTTTGCCTTTATCGAAATAGGGTTTTGCATAGGCCATGAACTCTTTTTTATTCCAGATTTCGGTGGCGTCAGTTCCAATAAATGTGGATTCATCTGCGTACAAACTGAAATAATTCTGAAAGTCGGCTTTTGCGGCAAATTCATTCAAATCGTCCAAAACTTTATTGATATTTTTCTTCTGAACGTTTTCGTAGAAACCCTTTGTTTGGCTAAACAACATTTGGGTAGCTTGAAAAAGCATAAGCATCCCAAAAAATAAAATTCTTTTTTTCATCATCGTGTATTATTTATCGAAGTTCCAGCACAACAGCCGATTTTCCCGGAACAGTGATCTGCTGATTTGTTCCTATTGACATTTCTTTTCCGGAAATAGCGTCCTTACCAACAGAAACTCCGCTTAAAGATTCTGTAAATCTTTCTAAAGCCAAATTTTTATCATCTTCGTTGTTATTGAGGACAACCATTACTTTTTCTTTATCGTTATAGCGGAAATATACATACATTTTATCGATGGGCATGTAATGCTTTGTTTTCCCAGAGTGAATAACCTCTTTACCTTTTCTCCAATTGAGCATTTTCTGTGTAAAATCGTGATAGTCTTTCTGGTCAGCAGTCCGACTTGCAGGATTGAATGCATTTTGTGCATCTCCTTTCCACCCACCCGGAAAATCTCTGCGAATATCAGCATCACCTTTAGATTTCTCACCACGCATGCCAATTTCAGATCCATAATAAATTTGAGGAATACCACGAACGGTAGAAATTAGAGTGAGTGCCATTTTATAATATCTGCTGTCTCCGTTGAAGATTTCATTCCATCTTTCTGTATCGTGATTTTCAAAAAAGACGAGAATATTATTGATGTTCGGATAAAGGAAATCATTTCCGAATGAGTTGTAAATTTTAATCATTCCCATGTCCCAACTCTCTTCTTCTTTTAAAGCTGAAGGAAGATCTGTGTACAACGTAAAATCCATCACCGAAGGAAGATTAGAGTTATAGCCGCCAATTTCACCGATTTTGGAGTCTTTTTGCCAATAGGACACGTGCGCTGGGTTATACATCCAAGCCTCACCCACGATGTTGAAGTTTGGATACTCTTCAGTAATGGCTTTCGCCCATTGTGCCATAGCTTCTTTGTTGTTGTAAGGATAAGTATCTACCCTCATACCCCCAAGTTCAGCATATTCAATCCACCAGATTGCATTTTGGGTGAGATATTTTAACACCAAAGGATTACTTTGATTAAGATCAGGCATTGTGGTATCGAACCAGCCATTCAAAGCGCCTTGCTGATCGATTTTCGAAACGTTCGTGTCGAATTGGGAAGTCGTGCGGTAGTTTGATCGTTTAAAACCATATTTACCTTCGCCATCCGGAAATTGATGAATCCAATCCTTCGTTGGTAGATCTTGAATCATCCAGTGCGAGATACCCCAATGGTTGGTAACGTAATCCTGGATCAGCATCATGCCTCTCTTCTGTAGTTCGCGCGAGAGTTCCAGATATTCTTCATTGGTACCATAGCGACCATCAATTTTGTATAGATCAGTCTGGGCATAACCATGATATGAAGTTTGCTTCTCGTTATCTTCATTCGCCGGAGTCAACCATAAGGCGGTTACCCCAAGATTCTCCAGATAATCCAAGTTATTGATGATCCCACGAAGATCACCGCCATGTCGGCCATTCGGTGCGTTTCGATTCAGTTTATCCAAAAGGTTTTTCTGAGAATCATTTTTATCATCGCCATTTGCAAAACGATCCGGCATAATGAGGTACATAACATCTTTCGAGCTAAAAGAAGAGCGGTTGGCGGAGTTTTCTTTTCTCTGCTTGAGTTCATAATTATAAGAATAAACCGTTTTATTTCTATTCTTAAAATTAATCTTAAAAGATGATTTGTTGACTTCATCCGTATTTACGGTGATGAAAACATAATTGGGATTTTCAGTTTTAGTGAGGTCTTTAACTTTAATCCCATCAGATAATTCCACTGCGTAATTAGCAATATCTTTTCCGTAGACCAGAATCTGTAATTCAGGATTTTTCATCCCTTTCCACCAAAATGCAGGCTCTACTTTCTGAATCTGCGCCTGCAAAAATGCGGCGCAGATTAATAAGGTGAATAAAAAAAATTTCTTCATAAAGAATTATTTCACAGGTTTCAAGGAAATGGCGTAACCACCGCTTCTTGCTAATTTAACAGGAAGTTTGGAGTTGCTGGTTACCGTTTTTTTGAAGATTTTATAAGATTTCGGATTGTTTATATAATCTGCATCGTCCCCATCAGCATAAACCGTTGCTTCATATTTTTTACCTTTTGGCAAGAATGAAAAGTTTACTGTGTAATTTCTCGCATTTTCATCAGTAATTCCTCCGACAAAATATTCATCTTTTCCTTTGGTTTTTCTGGCAGTATGGATATAATCCCCAGGTTCTGCTGATAAAATAACGGTGTCATCCCAATCTAAAGCAACATCTTTAATGAACTGGAAAGCATCTAAGTGTCTTGCATAATTTTCTGGTAAATCTGCAGCCATCTGAAGCGGAGAATACATTACGACATAAAGCGCTAACTGCTTTGCCAAAGTTGTTTTTACAAAACGTTTGTCTCCCGGGAAATAATAATCGAGCTTGGTTTGGAAGATCCCTGGGGTGTAATCCATTGGTCCACCCATAAAACGCGTAAACGGAAGAATCGTCTGATGATCCGGATTATTCCCTCCAAAAGCTTCGAACTCGGTTCCGCGAGCTGCTTCAGCGGCAATCCAGTTTGGATATGTTCTGCTTAAACCACTTGGACGGACAGATTCGTGAGAATTCACCATGATTTTATATTCATTCGCTTTTTCAGCAATTCTCAAGTAGTGATTAATGGTCCACTGCGAATAATGGTGCTCGCCTCGCGGTATAATGTTTCCAACATAACCAGTTTTTACAGAAGGATAATCGTATTTGTTCATCAACTGAAACGCCTTGTCAGCCCAACGCTCGTAGTTGGTAGCGGAGCCGGAAGTTTCGTGGTGCATCATCAATTTCATCCCTTTTGAATGGGCATAATCATTCAACATTTTAATGTCGAAATCCGGATAAGGGGTCACAAAATCAAATACGAATTCTTTGCTGTGGCCGAACCAATCTTCCCAGCCAACATTCCAACCCTCGATAAGCAGAGCATCAAAACCATGAGCCGAAGCAAAATCGATATATTCTTTTACTTTGGTATTGTTTGCGGCGTGCTTGCCGTTCGGAGTCAGTTTAGAAAAATCTGTTTTACCAATGTGGACGTTGTTTGCTGTGGAATAAGACCAGTTGGATTTCCCGATAATCATTTCCCACCAAACTCCCATGTATTTGGTCGGCTTGATGTATGAAGTATCTTTATATTGGGTAGGCTCGTTCAGGTTAAACAACATTTTCGAAGCAAGAACTTCCTCTGCCTTTGGTGAAGCAATTATCGTTCTCCAAGGAGTAACAGCAGGTGTTTGTATATAACCTTTCGCCCCTTGTCCATCAGGCGTTAAGTGAGTTTTAAACTTGAAACTTTCAGCATCTAGTTCAAGATTGGACGCCGGATAATTAATTACCCCTGCTTCTGCAAGATTGATATACAGTTGATCCTTTCCTTCTTTTTTCAGCATTAAAGGAGTCTGGACTGCATTTTTTATTAATGTTTGAGAGGCATTTCCATCATAAGAAGTTGGCCATTTTGCTGGGATTTCAGATAAATTGGAAGTCTGCGTTTGATATTCCTGAGAATCGTAATCTCCCGCTAACCACCACGCTTTCATATCCGTTGGCAAATCAATCTCGGAGTCTTCTTCTTTGATAATGAAATAATTAAGATTTTTTTGCTCCGGGAACTCGTAACGGAATCCTAAACCATCATTAAAGAGACGGAACTTAATAATCATATGACGATCATTTTCATTCTGGTTGAGGGTGACTGCGAGTTCGTTATAGTGATTTACATATGATTTTTTTTCGCCCATAATGGGAGTCCAGCTCTCATTTTTTGAGTCGAATTTTTCTGCTGTTTTTGTAAATCCTGCGTCTAAATTCTTTCCTTTTTGGTCTTTATTTTCGATTTCGGAAGCGAACTGAATATCGCCATCACGAAGCAACCTCAAACCCAGTTTGGAATCTTCAACAACGGTTTTCCCTTGGTATTTTAAATTATAATAGGGAACTCCTTCTTTAAGTTGAAAATTCATTTCAAATTTACCATCCGGAGATTTTAATAATTGTGCTTGAAGGCTAAAAGTTCCTAAAAGAAGAAACAGCGCCGAGATTTTTACATTTTTCATACAGATCAATTTTAAACACTAAAAATAGGGAAAATACCCCTTAACACAAAGGATTTTAAAGGTCTTTTCATCATTAAAAAACAAAAAAAACTGCTGCCGAAGCAACAGTTTTTCTTTGTATATAAGAACATTTCAAATTACAACGCTGTTAATTTATAAGTTCCCATTTTTACGTTTGCGGTAATTCTATAATTACTTCCGCCTCCGTTAAATTTGATGTTATTGTTAGATCCTTTTGGAGCAAGGTATCCGCTGTTTCCATCAGAAACCATATCTGCCCACTCTAAATCTCCCCAGGATTGCTGACCTAAGAATTTAAATTCGGCACCATCAGGAATCACGATCGTATATTCATACACTCCATCACCAATTTGAGTCATCTCTAGAGCGTTACCAGAATCCCATCCGTTTAATGAACCTACCAAATACAAGTTGGTTGGTAAAGTTGGAATTGCAGAAGGAGTAATGGTAATACTTCTTGAGTTTTGGTTGATGCTGATCTTATACATTCCGGAATTTCCTGTAAACTTCATATTTTCATTTCCGGAAGGCTCCAAGTTAGAAGACCAAGTATTGAAATATTTGTAGCTGTCATTAATTCCGTCAGCGTTTAAGCTATAGTTATCTGGACCCCAATCTTGCTGACCTAAGAAACGGAATTCGCCGTCTTGTTGTAGGTAAGTGTAGATTTCTGAGATTTCGTTAGTGTTTTTCAATAACTGAGCTCCAGAAGCATTCCAGCCTACTGCAGTACCGCCACCAACAAGATGGAAGTTAATAAATGCAGGTTGATATGGAAGAACTTTGAAAGTCACTACATCTGATACTTTAGAGATCGTTCCGCCGGTAGACGTAGTTGCTGCAGTTACACGAACATCAAGATCTCCAATAACTCCTATCGTTAAACCAGCTTTAAGAGCAGCATCATTCAACGCATAATTAGTCCAGCTTAATTCTTTGGTATTTGCGGTTGTCCCTGTTGCAACCCACGCGCCAGAACCCCCTTTTGCAATCTCTACGGTATAATTTGCATCAACCCCATAGCTGTAATCAGTCCATTTAACTGTTGCCGCGGTCTCCAAAGGAGCTGAAGCATCCAGTGCAACAGTTTGTCCAGCAGTTGGGCTGGTAATTACCGGTTTTGCGACAGGATAAGGTGTTACGGTGAAAGAGATGGTGTTAGAAACCTCTGCACCTGCCTCAACACGCACATAAACCATCTGCGGAGCGTAAGGATTAATCCCAGCCTGCAACATTGCAGTATTAAGAGCCTCTACTGTCGTTTTTAGGCTGTTGGTTTCAGAAGTTGCCAGTACTGATTTTGTCGCAAAATCTTCAGTTTTAGAAACAACTACCGAATAAGTAGATGCTCCTTCTAATGCAGTCCAAGTAAGGATATATGGATTGTTTGCCATTGTAGGGTAAAGCACTGCCGCACCTGGGCCAGCACCTTTAAGCTCGAAAGAAGCTTCTGGTGTTGTCCAATCACGGTCTGCATCATTTCTACAGGCGCTCAGTAACAATAATGGTAATACAAGTACCACTAAAATTTTAAATATATTTTTCATAAGATTAATTAAATTAAGAGTGTGCCTTCTTATTTCACCGGAATAACCGTATAAGCGCCTGTGGCATCGTTAAAATAAACATCATAAGTCCATTCTGCAGATAGAGGAATATTCGCTCCACCCTGTACAGCAACTCCGAAGAATTCTGCGTTAGTTCCCCAACTTACATCCCAAGCATTGTTTGCACGGAATTTAAATTCTCCAGCCCCAAGCTCTACGTTTTTGATCGTCCAAAGGTGCGGATCAAAAGTAGATTGTGTAAGCTGAACATCAGTATCCCAGTTACCTTTAACAGAACCAATGATAGACACGTTATTATACGTTGTTGTTGGTGCAGTTACCGGCTCCATTGTATAAGTTAAAGCTGCAGTGTCGATCGTTAATTTGTAGTATCCTTCGGTAAGAACTTTTATATCTCCAGAGCCACCATCTGTACTCAATAGCCCAGCAGAAGCACCTAGACCGTATTGCGCATCCCAAGATCCTTTCACTTTAATCATTTTGAAACCTCCAACTTTGAAGAGTCCTGTAAATGTATATACGTTTGGATCACTTGTTTTTAGCATTGGTAATAAGTTGCCATTTGTAGCCAGGTTATCCCAACCTCCAGCGGTAGCATCACCAATTAAGTATAAATCTACATAATCGTAAGTAGGACTTGCTAAATAAGGGGTAATGTTGATGCTTGATACGTTAGAGTACTGCATTAAATCACCAGAACCGATGAAAGAAGATACTCTGAAATATAATTTTTGGCTCACATAAGGTACCAGACCAATTCTCTTCACCGCTTCATTCATTTCTACATGAGTGAATGAAACCGAAGTTTCAGACTGTGTCGTTTGCGCTAATTGATAAGGAGTGGTAAACTCTTCATCAGCACTAATTTCCACGGTGTATTTAGTTTCCACCGGAACAGTGAATTCTGCTGATTTCCAAGCAATGGTTAATGCCGGATTTCCTGGGAAATTAGACTCCAGAATAAGGTTATCCTGAGACAGATCCATTACAATTGGTGCAGCGCTGTTCTCAATCGTTATGAGTTCTCGATCTTCGCACGACGTTAATCCTAAGATCATTACGAGTGCGAAAAACAGTCTTTTAAATATATTATTTTTCATTGTTGTAATAAATTATTAGTTATAACCAGGGTTTTGCACTAGGTTCGGGTTAACCACTAGGTCATTATTCGGGATTGGGAAAAGGTTACGATATTCTGGCACAGAAGTTCCTTCTTTTACGTTACCTTTCCAAGGCCATAGATAAGATGAGGACGTAAATTTACCGTAACGAATAAGGTCAGTTCTTCTCGTCATTTCCCAAGATAATTCTCTTGATCTTTCGTCTAGGATGAAATCTAAATTAAGATTAGAAATAATAGAAGCACCCGCTCTTGTACGAAGCGCATTAACATAACCTAAAGCTGTTGCCTGGCTACCACCTCCGCCACGTAAAGTAGCTTCAGCATACATTAAGTAAACATCTGCCAAACGATAAAGCGGTAAATCGGTTTCTACCCAGTTATCGTGGATACCCGGCTGACCATTGCTCTTCAAGTTTTTGTATTTGATGAACGCATAACCATCGTTGAAGTTACCTAAATCATTAATTTCTAATGTCTGACCATCAGTATGGAAACGACCACGCTTGTCATTTGCTTCAAATTTCTGAACAAAAGCTTTAGTAGTACGGATACCACCCCAACCTCCGTTCACACCGAAATCAGCAGCATTCATCGTTCCGCCAATTGCAGCGTGGACTAAATAAGTAGTACCACCATTAGTCTGGGTACGCTGACCATCGTATACCACAGAGAAGATATTTTCTGGGTTGTTTACATGGTTGTCAGCTAAGAAAAGGTGTGCATATTCTGGTTTTAAGCTGTATCCTGCAGCGATTACTTTTTCGCAATTTGCAATAACATCAGCGTAACGTGCTGTACCAGCATAAACCTCAGCATTCAAATAAAGTCTTGCTAATAAACTCCAAGCAGCAGCTTTATCCAATCTACCATACTCGTTAGTTTTAGGAGCTTTCAGATTTACTTCAGCTTCTTTCAACTGATTTTCTACATAGGTAAAAAGTTCTGCTCTTGAAATCTGATTTGGTAATGAACCAAAAGTAGTTTCATCTACAAAAGGAACATTTCCATATAAATCCAACAAATGGTAATAAGCCTGCGCTCTTAGGAATTGAGCTTCCGCTCTCATTGCTTTTGCTTCTTCTAAATCAGCGCCACTAATACCATTCTGACTTAATTTTTCATCAGTTGTATTCTTGATGAACTCGTTACAGTAAGCGATTTCGGTATAAAGACGATAATACATCGCATTACTGAATTCATTCGCTGGCGTCCAGATCATTTTATGGAATTCGTGAAGGGAACCATCATTCCAACCAATTACTGCCTCATCAGTAGTGATTACTTGCATGGTGTACAATAAACGGGTATAGATTGAGAAACCACCGTCGATATCTGCGATATCACCGTTACCGTCACCTCCGGACTGGCCACCAATAGCCAAACCACCATATAGTTTCGCAAGAAGGTTTTTATAGTTCCCAAAATCTTTATATAGACTTGCAGCCGTAACCTCAGTAACCGGCTCCTGGCGAAGGTCGTCCACGCAAGAGGTTACTGTAAGCGTAAGCCCTAAAATGGCTGCGGTTATAGTATTTCTTGTTATTCTGAAATTTTTCATTTTCTTATTTATTAAAATTGAAGGTTTAAACCGAGTGAGTAAATCTGTGGTCTTTGATAGAAGCCATTATCGATGTTACCAAAGATTTCCGGATCTACTCCTGAATAATCTGTAATTACAAATACATTCTGAGCCATACCATACACACGTAGGTTGCTTCCTGTGTTGAAAATATCACCGAAGTTGTAACCTAATGAAAGATTATCCATTCTTAGGAAAGACGCATCTTCTACAAAAATATCACTCCAAAACTGTACATTCTTGAAACCGTATCCTGCAGCTACACTCGAAATGTTCTGTAGGTAATCGTTGGTAGCAATACTTTGTACGTTAGATTGTGATGCGAAGTTGTTATACACATAGTTACCAATAACTGCACGTAATGAAGTGGAGAAATCCCAGTTTTTATAAGCGAACTTTGTTGAGAAACCAAATGTAGCATCCGGTGTAGTCGATTTGTAAAGATATTTATCATCTTCAGTAATCACTCCGTCACCATTTCTATCCACATATACTCCTTCTAAAGGTTTTCCTGCGTTATCATAAACTTGTTGATATACCCAGAAGCTGAAAGGGGTGCTTCCAACAGTGTGTGCCTGAACAGTGTTACCTACCCCACCAGAGATACCTCCCTGACGGATAACATATCCTGGAGCAACATCTGTAAATTCGGTAATTTCCGGGTTGTAATGTGCAGCGTTGAAGCTGAAATCCCAGCTGAAGTCTTCAGTTTTAACAGGAACAACGTTGATTAAGAATTCAACACCATTTGTTTCCATCTTACCGATGTTTTTGATGTTGGTATTGCTGAATTCCCCAGCAGGAACCTGAACTCTTGCCTGTAAATCTCTTGTGTTTTTACGGAACCAATCGATGGAACCAGTAATTCTGTTATTCCAGAATCCAAAATCGAGACCTGCGTTAACTGTTGCAGTAGTTTCCCAAGTAAGTAATGGGTTATACTGAGTTGGTCTGTACATTAAATAGAACTGATCACCGAAACCGTATTGTGCAGTCGCTTCTGATACGTTATAAGAAGCGAAGGAGTTATAGTAACCACCAATCTCTTGCTGACCAGTTTCTCCCCAACCCGCTCTTAATTTCAAATCAGAGAATACGTTAGAGTCTTTTAAGAAATCTTCGTTCTTAACTTTCCAAGCTGCAGAGGCTGCGAAGAAGGTACCCCAGTTGTTTTTAGTATCAATACCATTGTAGAATCTTGAAGATCCATCTCTTCTAACAGATCCGTTAAGGATATACTTATCTGCGATGGTGAAAATACCTCTACCATAGAAACTTAAAAGCACCAAGTTTCCTTCATAATCACGGCTAGGTTGCGTTGCGTTGTAGGATGGATCACCGTTGTACGTAAATGCTCCCGGAAGATAATCGTTGAACTTCTGATAAGAGTACCCTGCGATTAAATCTAATTTTGTATTGATTGCATCGACATCTGTCACATAGTTAAAATAAGTTTCCAATAACTTATTGGTTTTTTCCTGCTCATAATCTCTACGTGTTCCCAAGTTAAACAAAGTTGCTCTGTAACCAGGAAATTCGGTAACTGCACCAGTACCTTTCTGAACATCATAACCAGCATTTACGTTAAAACGTAAATCTGGCAAGAAATGCATTTTATAGTCTAATTGAATATTTGCAATACCTCTGAAAACGGTAGAAACATCTCTTCTCGCCTCTAAAGATGCAAGCGGGTTAGCAGTACCGTTAACATTAAGTCCACCAGCTGGCAACCACCACTCCCAGTAGTTACCTACCTGATCTCCTTGTGCTGAATTATCATAAACCGACTGTGTAGGGTCCATCATCTGAGCTGCTCCAATTACTCCAGCATTGAAACGGTTTTCAGTCATGGATCCTTTGAAGTTCGCATTCACACTTAAGTGCTTGTCAAAAAATTTCGGACTTAAGTTTAATGATGCTGAAGTTCTTCGGAATTCGTTGGTCTTCACCAAACCATTCTGCTCATTGTAACCTAACGATAAACGGTACGGTAAATTTCTGATACCTCCAGAAATAGCTACGTTATTATCTGTTCCCCAAGCATCTTGATAAATAAGGTCCTGCCAATTGGTATTAGCGGTACCTAACATATCAATATACTTTTGCTGAGTAGCATTTTCCTGTACGTACGCACGGAATTCGTCAGCATTTAAAACTTTTTGGTCTCCCATTCTTGTGGAAACTGAAGCCATTGTAGAGAAATCTACTTTCAGTCTTCCGGAAGTTCCTTTCTTCGTAGTAATCAAGATAACCCCATTAGAAGCTCTGTTACCGTAGATTGCCGCAGATGATGCATCTTTCAAAACACTGAAAGACTCAATATCATTCGGGTTAATAAGTGCTAAAGGATTGGCTGCACCTGCAACACCGCCGTAATCCATCGGGATACCGTCAATTACGATCAATGGGTCGTTACTTGCAGTAAGCGATGCACCACCTCTAATTCTAATTGTAGATCCGGCACCCGGATTACCACCGTTACCGGTAATTGTAACACCTGGCGCTTTACCTTGGATAAGTTGATCCGGAGACGTCGAGCCTGCGTTAAAGTCTTTAACAGTGAGTGAAGTAATGGAACCGGTGAGATCTTCACGCTTTTGCTTGCCGTATCCAATCAAAACAACCTGCTCAATATCGGCTACTTTTATAGAGTCTGCCGTTTGTGCTTGCAACATCGCTCCAGCGAGTAAAAAGGCCGGTGCGATTTTCAAAACTTTACTATAGTTTCTCACAAAAATTAAATTTAAGGATTAATATTTACACATATATCTTCCTGAGAAGTGATGCAATTTAAACAAATTTTCCACAAATATTAAAAGAGTGTTAAATTTGTTAAGTATATGTGAGAATAATCATATATTAAAAGGGGCACAAAAGTTTAAACACTTCACATCCAATAAATTAAATATATAATATCCCACTATGGGACTTTAACAAATGCTCTTCGAGTTAAACACCTGTTTAACGGTATTTTACTACCAAATTCGCAAAAAACATGTTCTAACCTACCAAAACACCAATTTTGACCATTTCTAAGGATTTAAAATGACGAATACCGTATCTTTGTGCCAAATAATTCCTAAAATTTATGTCAGAAAGAAAGATGATTACGGCGGCTTTGCCTTATGCAAATGGACCGGTGCACATCGGTCATTTGGCCGGTGTTTATATACCTGCAGATGTCTACGCCCGCTTCCAAAGGCGCTTAGGGAAAGATGTCGCTTTTATATGTGGTTCCGACGAACATGGAATACCCATTACCATCCGTGCAAAAAAAGAAGGAGTTACACCACAAGATATCGTTGATAAATATCATGGAATTATTAAGAAATCTTTTGAAGATTTAGGAATTTCCTTCGACGAATATTCCAGAACCACTTCCAAAAAGCATTATGAAGTGAGTCAGGACTTCTTTAAGACATTATATAATAAGGAAAAGTTCACCGAAGAAGTTTCAGAGCAATATTTCGATGCACAGGCAGGCGAGTTTTTAGCGGATCGTTATATCGTGGGAACCTGTCCGAATTGCAGCAATGAAAATGCTTATGGCGACCAATGTGAGAAATGCGGATCTACCCTTTCTCCATCAGAATTAATCAATCCCAAATCCATGCTTAGCGGGAATATTCCCGTTCTGAAAGAAACCAAAAACTGGTATCTGCCTTTAAATGATTATGAAGATTTTTTGAATGATTGGATTATCGAAGGTCATAAGGATGACTGGAAAAGCAATGTCTACGGACAAGTAAAATCTTGGCTGAATGATGGCCTAAAGCCACGCGCGATGACCCGCGACCTTAACTGGGGCGTGCCAGTGCCATTACCAAATGCCGACGGAAAAGTGCTTTATGTTTGGTTTGATGCACCTATAGGTTATATTTCATTTACGCAGGAATGGGCTGAAAAGAATGGAAAAAATTGGAAGGATTACTGGCAAAATCAAAAATCAGATCTTGTACACTTTATAGGAAAGGACAACATTGTTTTCCATTGTATTATTTTCCCTTCGATGATGAAGGCTCATGGTGAATATAACATGCCCGCAAATGTGCCTGCCTTCGAATTTTTAAATCTCGAAAATGACAAAATTTCGACTTCCAGAAACTGGGCCGTGTGGGCACACGAATATTTAGAAGAATTCCCTGGTCAGCAGGATGTGTTACGTTATGCACTTTTATCATCTGCACCGGAAACTAAAGACAATAACTTCACCTGGAAAGACTTCCAGACCAAGAATAACTCCGAGTTGGTAGGTATTTTAGGAAATTTCATCAACAGAGTGGCTGTCCTTACGCATAAATATTATGGCGGAGTTGTTCCGTCGGGAGACAACAATGCTCCTGAGTTGAAGGAAGTAAGCAAAGCTGCTTCCGACATTGAAAACTTCCTAGAGAAATATGAATTCCGGAATGCGCTAAGCACTATGATGAATCTTGCTCGTTTTGGCAATCAATATTTACAAACCGAAGAGCCTTGGAAAACGATAAAAGAACAACCGGAAAAGGCTGCTAATGCTTTATTTATCGCAGCACAAATTGCGGCTGGTCTGGCTCAGGTTTGCGAACCATTTATGCCTTTCAGTTCGGAAAAATTATTAAAGATGTTGAATCTTACTAAAGTTTCATGGCAACAGTTGAAGTCTGAGAAAGTTTTAATTCCGACCGGCCACCAAATGAATCCAGCCGAGTTATTATTTTCAAAAATCGAAGATGAAACCATCGAGTTTCAAATTCAGAAACTTGAAAACACCAAACAATCCAACAAGAAAACAAATCCTAACGCGAACCCTATGAAAAACGAAATTCAATTTGATGATTTCACCAAAATAGATTTACGAACTGCAACAATTCTTGAGGCTGAAAAAGTTGAAAAAGCAGATAAACTATTAAAATTGAAAGTTGACACAGGAGTTGATGTTCGCACCGTAGTTTCTGGAATTGCTGAAAGTTTTACCCCAGAGGAAGTAGTCGGCAGACAGGTAATGATTTTGTTAAACCTCGCTCCAAGAAAAATTCGTGGAATTGAGTCGCAAGGTATGTTACTTTTAACCACAAAACCAGATGGCAAATTAGCCTTTGTGACACCGGAAGAACCCGTTCAAAACGGTGTTGAAATAGGATAAAATAAAAGGCGCTATAAAGCGCCTTTTTTACTTATAAATTGTATTGTTTTTTCACAGCATCCAGCAATTGCTGTTCTGTCATTTGCTGTGAGGTATCTAGTGTTACTTTTAAATCCTTATACTGTGCAGTGTCAGCGAGATAAGCCTTTAATTCTTCCTGTATGGTTCCGGGACCGGTAATATAAAGATCTTCGGTGTTGGTTAACTGCTCAATAATGTTTTTGAAGAATTTGTGCTTGTTGGTAATTTCAGCATTATTTCCAGTATTTTCGTTAGAATTTCCTTGCTGTATTACTGCCGTTACCTGATCCGCAGGTTGAAGTTCGCCAACCTCTTGCCCATTGTGATTTTTAACTACAAATGCTCGGGTCTGGTCGAGCCAGATGCCCGCTATTCTTTCATTCTGCATAATTTTAATTTTTTACATTGAAAACAAGATTGATGCAAATTCGCAGTTAACAGATGTTAAACTATCGTCCTAACACAAAAACCGCAGGGATTTTATGCAGTTCAGGTTTATTTTTTTGCCAGTCTTTAATAGTACGAGTCTTTACAAATTCTTCTAATGGATCATTGATGTTCGCGGCGATACAAAGCCTAGTTGAAGGTGACAAAAATTTACATAGATCCTCGAATAATGCATTATTACGGTAAGGGGTTTCCATAAAAATCTGTGAATAACCCGTTTTGTTCATCTGGTTTTCGAGGTATTGAATTTTTGATTTCTTTTCCGACTTGTCGATCGGTAAATAGCCATGGAAGGTAAATTCTTGCCCATTAAAGCCACTTGAAATTAAAGCTAAAATAATAGAAGAAGGTCCATTAACTGGAATTACTTTTACGTCATTTTCATGACACCATTTCACCATAATATTTCCCGGATCTGCTATACAAGGCAATCCAGCCTCTGAAAGCAAACCGAAATCCTGTCCATTTTTCAATAACGTTTGCGCTTCTTTTAAATCGGAATTTTCTGAATATTTATCTAAAACATAGAGTTTTAAATCCGGTTGTTTTTTCTCGGGCGCGAAAAACTTTATTACTTTCCTTGCAGTCTTTTCGTTTTCGACAAAAAAGTAGTCAGTTTTCATGATGTACTCTTTGATGACCGGAGCAAAATAGCTGATTGGCGAGTTTTCGGACAGATATGCAGGAATTAAAAATAGCATGAAACGATTTTTAAGAAATTGATTTGGTGTATTTTGCTTTAAGATTTTCAGCAGCCTCTTTCACCAACTGAAATACTTTTTCGAAGCCGTCCATCTCACTCCAATAAGGATCAAAAACTTCATAATTATTAATCGGCAGGTCTGCTTCTTCCAGAAAAAGTGCTACTTTATTGCGTTCATCTTCACTCGATGCCATCGAAATAACATCTTGATAAACACTTAAATCCATACAAAGTATTCGGTCAAATGTACTAAAATCTTCTTTTGTAATTGGGCGGGATCTTTGCGCAGAAATATCAATCCCGTGCGACTTCGCAGTCTGGGTCATCCGCTTATCTGGACCTTCCCCTTCATGCATCGAAATTGTTCCAGCGGATTCCACTATAAAATCTTCTGGCAAAACAGCTGTCAACATGCCTTCAGCAATCGGACTTCTGCAAATATTTCCGAGACAAACTACTAGTATTTTCATAACCGCATGGTAATAAAATCTAAAAAAAATGAAGAATATCGCTACCCTTCATTTCTATTTTGATGTGAATCTATTGTTTAATACGTTCACCAATTTCTTTGACGTATTTTTTAAGCTCTTTGTCGATTTTAGAAACATCTTTGATGGTTTCGCAGGCATACATCACCGTAGAATGATCTTTACCGCCCATCTCTTCACCAATTTTAGTAAAAGTAGCGTTGGTTAATTCTTTCGCAAAGTACATCGCCAACTGACGCGGAAGTGCAATTTCTCGTTTTCTTGTTTTTGAAAGTAACTGCTCGCGTTGAATCCCGAAATAATCACAAACCACTTCTTGGATGTATGGAATGTTGATTACTTTTTTCTGGTTAGAAGCAATCTTATTGATGGTCTCCTTAAGAAGATCAAGACTTAAATCAGACTTATAAATTGTTGAATAGGCAATAACGGAATTAATCACTCCAATCAACTCACGAACATTCGTTTTTACTTCTGACGCAAGGAAATCAAGCATGTCTTCCGTTAAAACAATACCATCACGGCTAAGTTTGTCAACGATAATTTTTCTTCTGGTATCGAAATCTGGTGACTTTATTTCCGCAGAAAGCCCCCATTTGAAACGCGAAACAATACGATCCTGAATATCCAAAATATCAACCGGCGCTTTATCAGAAGTTAAGATGATCTGCTTACCGTTCTGATGAAGATAATCGAAGATGTGGAAGAAACTATCCTGCGTAGATTTTTTACCCGAAAGAAACTGAATATCATCAATGATGAGTACATCCACCATTTGGTAGAAGTTCGCAAATTCAGTTTGCTTATTCGCTTTTGCAGCAGATACAAACTGCTGGATAAATTTCTCAGAAGAAAGATAAAGGACTACCTTTTCCGGATGTGCGTTTTTCACTTCAAGCCCAACTGCATGGCCTAAGTGGGTTTTCCCAACACCATATCCTCCATAAAGAAAAAGCGGATTGAAAGCGGTGGCTCCCGGCCTTTTTGCTATAGAACGTGCTACGGTAGCAGCAAACTTATTACTTTCGCCTTCTACATAATTATCGAAAGAGAAATCAGCTTTAAGATTAGAGTCGATATTCACTTTCTGAATTCCGGGTACCGCAAATGGATTGATGAGATTACCCGCAAAAGAAGGCGGTAATTTTTCCTGAACTTTAGGCGTCGGAATACTCTTTCCTTTAACATTAACTGTAATAGGTTTTTCCTGACCAGCAGGCTTGTTCTCCATGACAGAATACCATAATTTAACCCCTTTCCCGATATTCTTCTTTAACGCAGCTGATAATAATGACAGATAATTATCTTCAATATATTCCTTATAAAAATCACTTGGAACTAACAGCGTAAGGTTATTTTCAATGAGTGAAATAGGACGTACATTATCAAAAAGCAAATCAAAAGAATTCTCGAGTTTTTTTAGATCAGAATGATCTTCAGCCGCGTTAAGGTTATCCCTCATAAACTGAAGACATCTTTCCCAAATAAGTGTTAAATTTTCATTCATTTCGTTCTGCGTTTTGTTCGGTCGGGGGTGTTAGATTTTATGGGAAGACAAATATCTCATATTAAAATCTCAAAAAAAAATTCTTGTCCTATTGATTATTAAAAAATATATTTGTATGATAGATTTCCAACTTAAAATGATACACACAACTACCTCATTACGAGTGCGTTACGGAGAAACAGACGCCATGAAATACGTATATTACGGTAACTACGCGGAGTATCTGGAAGTAGCCCGTGTAGAACTTTTTCGTGAGTTGGGCATGTCTTATAATGAGATTGAAAATCAAGGAATTTGGCTACCGGTTTCTGAGTACCACATGAAGTATTTGAAACCTGCGTTTTATGATGACCTTTTAGAAATTCATACTAAAATAAAAAAAATTCCAGGGGTAAGAATTGTCTTCGATTATGAAATTTATAACAGCTCAAAAGAGAAGATTTCCGAGGCACAAACCACACTCTTTTTTCTCGAAGCTGCAACCCAAAAAATCATCAAGTGTCCGGATTTTTTACTAACATTAATTGAAAAAAACTGGAAGCCTTTTACAAAATAGTTCCGGCTTCGATTTCATAAGGCGATTTTCCTTTTTCAAAGATTCTGGTTAGTTTACTTCCTTCAACCTTAATATCATCTCCAATTCTGCGTATCCAGTTACCTTCTCTAAGACCGACAACTTTCAAATCATTTTGAGTCAGAAACTCCAAAATCCGTGTTTCGCGGGTTTCACCGTTATGCTCAAGTGAAGGATCTGGATCAAGATAATGCGGATTTATATTGAAGGGCACCAAACCCATACAATTGAAACTGGACGGATAAACGATTGGCATATCATTGGTCGTTTTCATATTCACTCCTCCTATGTTAGAACCTGCGCTGCAACCAAGATATGGCTTTCCTTTTCTAACTTCTTTCTCCAATACTTCCATCAGTTGAAGTTCATGAAGGTCTTTCACGAGTAAAAAAGTATTGCCTCCACCAATAAAATAGCCTTGCGCATTGCGCACCGCTTCTTTCTTGTCCTCAAATTCGTGTAATCCTTTGACTTGAATATTTAGTTTTTGAAAGAAATTTCGAACTTTCTTGGTGTACTCATCATGAGAAATCCCCCCTGGTCTCGCAAAAGGAATAAATAGAATTTCAGGACAGTCTTTATATAACTTTACAAGCTCTTCAGTGAGGTATTCTAAATAATTTCCACCATATAATGTGGAAGTAGAAGCTAAAAGGATATTCATTTCACAAAAATATAGATTTTGATTAAAAACACTACAAAAATCAATATGCGAATATGATAATTTGAAAACATGATTTTTATCAATTATTAGCTATTTGAACAAATTTTAACATTTACTTACATAATTAACCCTATCTTTGCAGAAGAATTTTTAACCGAATTCTTAAAGAGAAAGGAAGTAGAAATCATCCTAATCTGTTAATTCAATCAAGTTTTTTTTTCATAATTAGAAAGTCCGTGTAGATCTCCTGTACGGATTTCCTATTTTATGTAAATACGCTAACTTTACGGAAGAATAAACTTGTTATATGAGACTTCCTCTGTTTTTGATTTCCTTTTTCCTTGTTTCTATTACCGTTTCTGCCCAACAGAAAACCTATTGTAATCCTATAAATATTGATTACGGCTATACACCATTTGAAGTTTTTTCTAAACAGGGAAAACATCGGGCAACTGCAGATCCCGTAATCGTGAATTTTAAGGACAAACTTTTTCTATTTTCCACCAATCAGGAAGGTTATTGGCACAGTGACGACATGTTGAAATGGAATTTCGTTTCCCGTAAATTTCTAAGAGACAACAAATACATCCATGATCTCAATGCGCCGGCGGCTTGGGTAATGAAGGATACTTTATATGTTTATGGTTCTACTTGGGAATCCGATTTCCCCATTTGGAAATCTACCAATCCCACTAAAGACGAATGGGAAATCGCCGTGGACACTTTAAAGGTGGGAGCTTGGGACCCGGCCTTTCATTACGATGAAGACACCAACAAACTTTTTCTTTATTGGGGATCTAGCAACGAATGGCCACTTTTAGGAACGGAAGTAAAAATGAAAAATCTGCAGTCGGAAGGATACGTAAAACCAATTTTAAGATTGAAACCAGAAGACCATGGCTGGGAGAGATTCGGGGAATATAACGACAATGTATTTCTCCAACCTTTTGTAGAAGGAGCCTGGGTAACCAAACATAACGGAAAATACTACATGCAATACGGTGCTCCGGCAACCGAATTCAGCGGTTATGCCGACGGTGTATACGTTTCGAAAAATCCTTTAGAAGGTTACGAATATCAAAAACACAATCCATTTTCTTATAAACCTGGGGGATTTGCTCGAGGAGCCGGACACGGATCAACCTTCAAGGACAAGTTCGGCAATTACTGGCATGTCTCCACTATTTTTATTTCTACCAAAAATAATTTCGAACGTCGCCTTGGGATTTGGCCTGCGGGATTTGATAAAGATGATGTCATGTACAGCAATACAGCTTACGGCGATTACCCTACTCTAATCCCTGAATATGCACAGGGACGAGATTTCACAAAAGGGCTGTTCACAGGTTGGATGCTCCTTAATTACAACAAACCAGTACAAGTTTCATCGACTCTCGGTGGCTATCATTCCAACTATGCGGTTGATGAAGACATCAAAACCTATTGGTCAGCAAAATCAGGAGAACACGGAGAATGGTTTCAAACTGATTTGGGCGAAATTTCAACAATAAACGCCATCCAAATTAACTATGCTGATCAGGATGTCGAGTTTATGGGGAAAACACTGGGCAAAATGCATCAATATAAAATTTTAAGTTCCAACGATGGCAAAAAATGGAGTCTTTTGGTGGATAAAAGCAAAAACACCACCGATGTCCCTCATGATTATATTGAGTTGACTAAGCCTGCTAAAGCACGTTACCTAAAAATGGAGAACATCAAAATGCCTACAGGAAAATTTGCTTTAAGTGGTTTCCGAGTTTTTGGAAAAGGGAGCGGAGCAAAGCCCGACCCGGTTAAAAATTTTGTTCCTTTAAGAGCCGATCCCAAAAAGCATGGCGAACGACGAAGCATTTGGATGAAATGGCAACAAAATGAAAAGGCAGACGGTTACGTGATTTACTTCGGAAAATCTCCGGATAAGCTTTACGGAAGTATTATGGTTTACGGGAAAAACGAATATTTCTTTACCGGAGCCGACCGACCAGATGCATACTATTTCCAAATTGAAGCATTCAATAACAATGGAATTTCTGAAAGATCAGAAGTCTTTAAAGCCGAATAGACCTCAATATTTTAGATTATGAAAAGTCGTTTATAATGACGGCTTTTTCTATTTTTGGAAATTGAATTTTTATATGAAGAGGAAAATCTCATTTCTAGGCCCTCAGGCAAGTTTCACTCAACTGGCAACGTCGCAAATTTTTAAACACGAACAACTAGTTCCACAATCGAGTATTCTTGATTGTTTTCAAAGCGTACTTCATGGAGAAGTTGATAAAGCCGTAGTTCCTTTGGAGAACAGCATTGAAGGAACCGTTTCGATGACCTTAGATTACCTTTACGACTTCGACAATCTCGAGATTGAAGCAGAAATCGTCATGCCTATTGCTCATCACTTGATGGTTCATCCCGAAAATTCCGGCGTAGAAAGAATCATTTCTCACCCTCAGGCATTAGCACAATGCTTTCATTTCAGGGAGAAAAATTATCATTCGGTTGAGACCTTAGATTTCAGTTCTACTGCGGCTTCGGCTAAATTAGTTTCGGAAAACGCATCAGAAAAATGGGCAGCTATTGCCAATGAATACGCCGCAAAACTGTATGGTTTAAAAATTATTCATCACAACATTCATGATTTCGAACAAAACCACACCAAGTTTATTGTGATCGGTAAAAAGAAAGAAAATTTACAACTCAATTTTGAGAAAACTTCAGAGAAAACCTCTTTATTAGTCACTTTACCGGAGGATCATGCAGGAGGACTTCATCAAGTATTATCCGTATTTGCATGGCGAAAAATGAATCTTTCTAAAATAGAAAGCAGAACTTTAAAAACAGGACTAGGAAACTACTTCTTCTTTATTAATGTCGCGAATGAATGGCATCCGGTTTTATCCGAGAATGCATTGGAAGAACTTCGATCAATCGGAGCGACTGTGAAATTCCTCGGACATTATAATGAATACCTGTTGGAAGGATAATTAATATTTATCTTTCCATTTCCGTTTTAACTCTTCCCTTATTTTATTTTCGGTGGAATTGCTTCCCGGTTCATAAAGTTTAGTTCCCTTAATTTCTTCGGGTAAAAACTCAAGATCTACAAAATTTCCTTGGTGAGAATGGGCGTACTGATAATCCTTCCCATAATCCAACTCCTTCATTAATTTTGTTGGCGCATTACGAAGATGAAGAGGTACAGGGAGATTGCCCGTTTTTTTCACCAAAGCCATGGCTTCATTAATCGCCATGTATGTTGAATTACTCTTAGGGGAAACCGCTAAATAAACTGCTGTTTCGCTTAAAATAATTCGGGCCTCCGGATTTCCAATTACATTCACTGCCTGAAAACAATTGTTTGCAACCGCCAACGCATTTGGATTTGCAAGTCCGATATCTTCAGCGGCAAGAATCAGCATTCTGCGTGCTATAAATTTGATATCCTCGCCTCCCGTCAGCATTCTTGCAAGCCAATAGACCGCTGCATCAGGATCAGAACCTCGCATCGATTTTATAAAAGCGGAAATAATATCGTAATGCTGCTCGCCATTTTTATCGTACAACGCCATGTTTTCTTGCAGAACCTCGAGAACATCATCGTTATTGATTTCAGTTTTTGCAGAATTTTTAAAGTTGTTGAGAACGTTTTCAACAGAATTAATCAGTTTTCTCGCATCTCCACCAGAATACTGAATCAGCGCTTCCTTATCTTTAATGATGAAAGATTGCCGATTCGATCGGTTGTAATTTTGAAGTGCAAAATCTGTTAACTCTTCCAGTTTTTCATAACTCAAAGACTTTAGAACATACACTTGCGAACGTGACAGCAGTGCGGAAACCACTTCAAAACTAGGATTTTCGGTTGTTGCCCCAATTAAAACAATCCATCCCTTTTCCACCGCATGAAGCAGCGAGTCCTGTTGAGATTTGTTGAATCTATGGATTTCGTCAATAAAAAGTATAGGAGATTTTCCTGAGAACAAATTCTGTTGTTTTGCAGCGTCAATGACTTCCCGGACCTCCTTAACTCCACTGGACACTGCTGAAAGCTTAAAAAATTTTCTTCCAGAACTTTCAGAAATGATTTCAGCCAAAGTTGTTTTACCCGTTCCGGGTGGTCCCCAAAAAATCAAAGAACTGAGGGTGTCATTTTCCAGCATCCTTCGGATCGTACCGTTAGAACCGGTAAGATGTTCTTGCCCCAGAACCTCATCAAGAGATTTCGGACGCATTTGTTCGGCTAAAGGAATACGATTGTTCAAAATGATATAGATAATTTAATCTACGACTGTAATTTAACAGCAAATTTCAAGCAAAATTAAACTATTTCGCTACTTTTGCAACGCTATGCTGAATAAAATCCTCACTTTTCCGGCAGTGATAGTTATTAGGTTTTATCAGTGGTTTATTTCGCCATTGCTCCCCAAAAACTGCCGTTACGAGCCTAGTTGCTCTCACTACATGGTCGAGGCATTGCAAGTGCATGGTCTTATCAAAGGTTTTTATCTCGGCATCAAAAGAATACTTCGCTGTCACCCTTGGGGTAGTGAAGGTTACGATCCTGTTCCACCAAAAAAAAACAAATAAAGATTCAATATGTCTACTCTTCTTTACACCATTTGGGATCCGTCCACAGGTATTAATCTCGGACCAATTACTTTGCATTACTACAGTTTGATGTTTGTATTGGCTTTTGGACTTGGTTACCTTATTATGTCCAAGATTTACAAGATTGATGGCGTACATGAAAAATATGTTGAACCTCTTTTTACGTGGACTTTAATTGGAACCATCCTTGGTGCACGTTTAGGACATGTGATTTTCTACCAGCCGGAACTTTTCAAAGAAGATTTCTGGTCGGTGTTTTTACCCATCCAAACTAAGCCTGAACTTAAGTTTACCGGTTTTGCAGGGTTAGCCAGCCATGGTGCAACGATCGCTTTGATTTTCACTACGCTTTATTACGCATTTAAAATCATAAAGAAAAATCCATTTTGGGTTTACGACCGTATCGGAATCGTAGTAGCACTAGGCGGAGCATTTGTAAGAATAGGTAATTTCTTTAATTCGGAAATCATCGGAAAACCAGCACCGGAAGGCTCACCTTTCGCTGTACTATTCCCTCAGCAAAGTACTGAATATGGAGCGATTGTACCGCGATACCCTACTCAACTCTTTGAAGCTACAGGATATTTTCTTCTTTTCATCCTTCTTTGGATTCTGTACAGATATACGAAGAAGAAGTATCAACAAGGTTGGCTTTTCGGGTTATTTTTTGCGATCTTATGGGCTATCCGATTCTTTGTTGAATTCTTGAAGGAACCACAAGGCGATGAATTTATACAGTTTGCCGGACTTAATACCGGACAGGTATTGTCTTTACCATTTATGATCGCGGGTTTTATCATTATGTGGTACTCCAAAAACAATATAATTACCGAAGAAGAAAACGGTAAACCAGAATAATTTTGAGACCCTTAAGTTCGCTTAAGGGTTTTTATTTAGCCATCTAAAAACATCAGACAAGCAGTTTATAACATCTGTTGCTAACATCGATTCCTTTGCTAAAGTATCAGCGGCAAAGTCTGCAGCTTTTCCGTGTAGCCAGACGCCAAAAACACAAGCATCCTGTGAGGGATATCCTTGGGTGACCAAAGACGTGATGATTCCGAGAAGAACATCTCCGCTTCCACCTTTTGCCAGACCAGAATTTCCGGTAATATTATAATAAACTTTTCCTTCAGGAGTGACAACTTGAGTATGATGATCTTTTAGAACGATGTAGATTTGATAATCTTTAGCTTTCCGCATTGCCAGATTTAATCTTTCAAAAGAATTTTTCGACTCACCAAATAAGCGGGCAAATTCCTTCGGATGAGGAGTTATAACTGTCCTTACAGGCAGGAGCTTGAGCTTCTCAGAATTTTGGGAAAGTATATTTAGTGCATCAGCATCTAAAATAAGCGGATGTTTAGCTTCCTCTAAAAATTTCAAAAATGCTGTTGAAGTCTCCAGTTCTGTTCCCAAACCGGGACCAATCCCTGCCACTTCATCCTCTGCTACCCTGAAAGAGGTAATTATTTTCTCTCCTCCGGAAACAAACATGGCTTCCGGATATGAAGTTTGAAGAATATCATATCCAACATCGGGTGCCTGCACGGTCGTTAAACCACTTCCAGATCTTAAGGCAGCCTTCGCGGCCAACACTGCAGCTCCTATTTTCCCGAAACTTCCAGCAATTATTTTAGACTTTCCATAAGTGCCTTTATGCGAAAATTTATTCCTAGGACGATATAGTTTTTTAGCTAAAACATCATCAGTAACAAAAAAATCGGAGGGTTCGCTTTCGATAAATTTCGAATCTAAACCTATATCTAAAATCTCCACTTTACCGACAAAAATTCCGGATTCCGGATGGAGAAATGTTCTCTTCCAAAACTGAAAACTTAGAGTAAAATCAGCCTTAACAATTGCCGGTTTATCTTCAAACAGTACATCAGGATTCAGTCCAGAAGGGACATCAATTGAAACCGTAGGATATGGTAATTGGTTAAGTCGTAGAATAACTTCCTTAAGGCTTCCTTCGACAGGCCGATTCAAACCCGTTCCAAAAAGAGCATCTATGACTACAGAATTTGAAGAAAAACTGAAAGCGGAAAATTCTTCCCATGAATTAATTGCTATTCCCACCATTTCCTTTAATCGTTGCAGATTAACAGCGCAATCTTCAGTTAAATTTTTAGCGTGTTCTTCCGTAAAAACATTTACTTTTAACCCTTGCTGTGCCAACAATCTCGCAATTGCCAAACCGTCTCCACCATTATTTCCGGTTCCGCAGAAAATTTGGTAGGTCGTCTTATTTGGAAAATGGTTTAATAACCATCGAGTACAGGCCTCGGCGGCGCGCTCCATCAGTTTTAAACTCGTTACCGGCTCGTAAGCAATGGTATAAGCCTCTGCTTTCCGGATTTGCTCTGCTGTAAAAATTTTCATTGCTAAAATTCTTACCTTAAAGTTAGCGTTTTATGATTTTTCAAATAAAATTTTCTTTCATTTCTAAGTAATTATTACATTTACTTTAACATTAATAATTTAGTTATGGGAATTGTACAGGAATTTAAGTCTTTTGCATTTAAGGGAAATGTAATTGACCTCGCAGTTGGTGTTATCATTGGGGCTGCGTTCGGAAAAATTGTTTCTTCATTGGTCGAAGATGTCATTACGCCTCTATTATTAAATCCGGCGCTGGAAGCCATCAATGCAGAAAACATTGCTCAACTGAGTTGGAATGGCGTTAAGTACGGCTCATTTCTTTCTGCAGTAATTAGCTTTTTGTGTATTGCAATTGTACTATTTTGGCTGATTAAAGGCGCTAATAAAGTGGTGAAGTCTGAAGAAAAGCCGGAGCCAGCTCCTGTGATTTCAAAAGAAGAAGTTCTTCTTACCGAAATCCGTGATTTGTTACGCGACCGAAATACAACTCTATAAAAGAAAAACTCCTGCTTTCGACAGGAGTTTTTTTTTATTATTGAATCTGTAAAATACTGCAAATTTGGCTTGCTAATGACAACCCAATCCTGTCCTGTGCCTCGAGTGTTGAGGCTCCAGTGTGAGGCGTAAGGGAGATTTTAGGGTGGTTGAGAACTTTTTCGGAAGGAGTTGGCTCGTTAATGAAAACATCCAACCCAGCGAACGAAACTTTTCCGCTGTCTAAAGCGTTCATTAAGGCTTGCTCATCAATTACGCCACCGCGCGAACAATTGATGATCGCCGCTCCTTCTTTCATCACATTAAATTCTTTCTCGCCAATCATATATCCCTCTTTTTGTGCCGGAACATGAAGCGTGATGAAATCGGCATGTCTTAAAACTCCGTCTAGAGGTTCAGTTTCGATATCTACATTGATAAACTGGTTATTGTAAAATTTAACTTTAATACTGGCCCGTCCTACATTATTGTCTGCTGCAATTACCCGCATACCGAGTCCCAAGGCAATCCTGGCAACCTCCTGCCCAATGCGACCCATACCGATGATACCAATTGTTTTACCGCGAAGTTCAATTCCCTTTTCATAATACTTCTTCAGCTTTGCAAATTCTGTAGCACCTTTAACAGGCATCTGTCGGTTCGAATCCTGCAAGAATCTTGCACCCGAAAAGAGATGTGCAAAAACCAGTTCAGCAACTGACTCTGAAGAAGCTGCAGGCGTATTAATAACATGGATGTTTTTAGAACGAGCGTAATCTACATCGATATTATCCATCCCAACTCCACCGCGTCCGATGATTTCTAGCGACGGACAAGCATCAATTAAATCTTTTCGAACCTGCGTAGCACTTCGCACCAGCAACGTCCGAATTTTATTTTCGTTGATAAAATTTATTAAAAATTCTTGTGGAACTTTGGTGGTGATAACTTCAAATCCTTTCTCTGTCAGGGCATCGATGCCGGATTGGTCTAAACCGTCGTTTGCTAATATCTTCATTCTTCTTAATCTTTAAAAACTTCAATTGTAACCTGTTTTTCAACCATATCGGTGAACTTCCCTTTATATCGTGTAGCTTTCACCAGGTGATTGTCAATCCAGTGATAATTACCGCCGCGAGGCTTCCCACAGAGTACACTGTGATATTTAAATCCATGCTTATCAAGCCAATCAATCGTAATCTGTTTAAGATTTTCCGTTCTTGAGGTAAAGAAGCAGATGATATGGCCCTGATCGTACCAGCGGTTTATCGTTTCCAAAGCGTCCGGATAAGGAAGACAATCGATCATCCTTTCGGGTTCTTCATTCGGAACATCATCGGTAATAGTACCGTCTATGTCGATAAGGTAGTTTTTAATATCGCCTTTAAGTATCGGGCTAATATGGTCTTTATGTTCGAGTTCCATCTTAATATTTATTTGGTGTTACAAAATTACAAAAATATCACCGGTGGTCGTGGACAATGGACATGTTTACACCGCAATGCATAAGTTTCTGCTAAATAGTTTTATCTTAGAGTTATATAGCGTATTTTTGTAAGGATGGAAGAACATGTAGTAATCGTCTCGGAGCAGGACGAAGTTTTAGGTCTGATGGAAAAAATGCAGGCCCATGAAAACGGAATACTTCACAGGGCTTTTTCGGTATTCTTATTTAACGATAAATGCGAAATGATGCTTCAAAAGAGAGCTTCAGGAAAGTATCATTCACCGAATCAATGGACAAATGCAGTCTGTTCGCATCCACGCGACGGCGAAAGCTATAAGGATGGTGCCATTAGAAGGTTGAAAGAAGAATTGGGCATTGAAACTGAACTTACCGAAAAATTCCATTTTATTTACAAAGCAGATGTGGGACAGAATTTATGGGAACATGAATTGGACTATGTATTCACCGGAGTCTTTAATGGACAAGTTGATCTAAATACTGACGAAGTTTCTGAAATCCGATACATTTCCATGCAGGATCTCGATGATGAAATGAAAGAAGCTCCGCAGAATTTTACAGAATGGTTCAAAATTATTCTAGCTGAATACAAGCACCATCTGCAACACCCTTTCTCTAATTTTAAATAATCTAATAGAATAGAAATGAATAAAACGGCTTTATTTGACAAACACGTTTCTTTAGGAGCGAAAATGGTCCCTTTTGCTGGATTTGAGATGCCTGTACAGTATACCGGGGTGACCGAAGAACATTTCGCAGTACGCGAAAAAGTTGGGATTTTTGATGTGTCGCACATGGGACAGTTCATGGTAGAAGGTCCAAAAGCGAAAGAACTTCTTCAATACATCACTACTAATGATTTGGAAACTCTAACTCCTGGTAAGGCACAATATACTTGTTTACCTAATGGAAGCGGAGGGATTGTGGACGATCTTATTGTCTACATGATGGCACAAGACAAATATTTCGTCGTAGTTAATGCGTCAAATATTGAGAAAGACTGGGCTCATTTTCAGAAACATAACGACAATTTCGGCGCTGAATTAAGTAATATCTCTGATGATATGTCTCTAATTGCAATTCAAGGCCCTAAGGCTTTAGAAACTTTACAAAAGTTGACGGAGACTAACCTCTCAGAAATTCCGTACTACCATTTTACTGAGGGAACAATTGACGGTGTTGAAAATGTAATCATTTCCAATACAGGTTATACCGGAAGCGGTGGTTTTGAAATTTATTTCAAAAATGAAGCTGCAACGCAGATATGGGAAGCTTTAACGGCGGCTGGTGAAGAATTTGGATTAATCCCTTGTGGATTGGCAGCCAGAGATACCTTAAGACTCGAAAAAGGCTTTTGCCTTTATGGAAATGACATTGATGATACTACCTCACCACTTGAAGCTGGATTAGGATGGATAACCAAATTCAACAAAGATTTTGTAGATAAGGAGAAACTTGCACAGCAAAAAGAAGAAGGTGTTAGCCGTAAATTGGTAGGATTTGAAATGCAGGAGCGAGCCATACCGAGACACGATTATGAAGTTGCGGACAGCGAAGGAAATATCATCGGGAAGGTTACTTCAGGAACGATGAGTCCAATGAAAAATATAGGTATTGGTCTCGCTTACGTTAGCAAACCGCACTTTAAAGTTGGTACTGAAATTTTCATCAAGATCAGAAATAAAAACATCCCCGCAAAAGTCGTAAAATTACCATTTGTGTAGCAAACCAACTTAAAATAAAGCGTTCGGCTGAAACTTTGTTTCAGCCGACCGTCTTTTTATCATTATTTTATTTCGATGGTCTTGACATTCTGCATCGTCACCTCCTTTTTCGGAACGTTGATTTTCAGTATTCCATCCGTATAGGAGGCTTCAATTTTTTCCGGATCTACCATTTCCGGCAAAGTAAACGAACGGCTAAAGGCGCTGTAGTTAAATTCTCTACGCGTGAAACCTCCATTATTATCTTTTTCCTCATTTTCAACGGTGTTTTCACTAGAAATAGTGAGGACATTCTGCTCCAAATTAACTTTGAAGTTCTCTTTCTTAACTCCAGGAGCCGCCAGATGAATTTCAAAGCCGTTTTCATGCTCACGAATATTCACCGAAGGTAAAGTGAACTCGTTTCTGCCGTTTTTTGGCAATCCAAAATCAAATAAATCTCTGGTGATAAAATCATCAAAAAAGCTGTTTCTTCTGATTAAATTTGACATCGTTTTATATTTTTGGGTTAAACATCTATTTCTTATAATCCTTAAAATTCAAAAAAAATGCCGCCACAAATTTAAGACAATTTTACCCTTAAATCATTAGGCAGCAAGTCATTATGTCAGATTAAGAACTAAAAAACTTCTCTAATGCTAACACATTCTTTTTATCATTCCCAATAAAAATTTGTTTGTCTGTGATGAAAACAGGACGTTTTAAAAAAGAATAATGATCTAAAATTAAATTCTTAAAATCTTCTTCTTTTAATGTTTTAACATCAATCTCGCGAACTTTTATCTGCGTAGAACGCTTGCTGAAAAAAGTCTCATAAGATCCTGAAAGTTGGTACATCGCGGCTAGTTCTTCCTCTGTAACGGCTTCAGTTTTAATTTCGCGAAGTTCCCAATCTGTCAAATCGAATTTGTTAAGAATTTTCATGCAGGTTCCACAGGTTTTCAAATAAAATACTTTCTTCATAATCATCGAACTTTTTTAATTTTCTAAAAAAATCTCCTTTCTAAGAAAGGAGATTAAAATTATCTTGCAATGTTTACCGAGCGGGTTTCCCTAATAACGGTGACCCTAACTTGGCCTGGATACGTTAGCTCGTTTTGGATTTTCTCTGAAATATCATAAGAAAGTTGAGAGCTTTGATCGTCGTTTACGCGGCTACTTTCTACCATTACTCTAAGTTCTCGACCGGCTTGAATGGCATAAGCGCTTGACACTCCATCAAAACTTAAAGCTGCTGCTTCAAGATCTTTTAATCGCTGAATGTAAGATTCTAAAACCTGACGACGTGCGCCTGGTCTTGCACCTGAAATCGCATCTGCCACCTGGATAATCGGAGAAAGCAAAGAAGTCATTTCCACCTCATCGTGGTGAGCACCGATTGCATTGACAACTTCAGGGTTCTCGCCGAATTTCTCCGCCCATTGCATTCCTAATAATGCGTGTGGAAGTTCAGATTCCTGCTCAGGTACTTTTCCGATATCATGTAATAAACCGGCTCTCTTCGCCATTTTTACATTTAAGCCCAGCTCAGCCGCCATGGTTGCAGCGATATTTGCCACTTCTCTTGAGTGTTGAAGCAGGTTTTGCCCATAAGAAGAACGGAACTTCATTCTTCCGACAATTTTCACCAACTCCGGATGTAAACCATGTACACCTAAATCAATGACTGTTCGTTTACCCACTTCAATGATCTCTTCTTCAATTTGTTTCTTCGTTTTCTCTACTACTTCCTCAATTCTCGCAGGATGTATTCTTCCATCGGTTACCAAACGGTGCAGTGAAAGTCTTGCCACTTCTCTCCTCACAGGATCGAAGCAGGAAAGAAGGATTGCTTCCGGAGTATCGTCAACAATAATTTCCACACCCGTTGCTGCTTCTAAAGCGCGGATGTTACGACCTTCGCGCCCGATAATGCGGCCTTTAACTTCATCAGATTCGATGTTGAAAACAGAAACTGAATTTTCAATTGCCTGTTCTGTACCGATACGCTGTATAGTTTGGATAACGATTTTCTTGGCTTCTTGTTTTGCATTAAGGTTTGCTTCCTCCATAATGCTCTGTACATGCGCCTGAGCCCTGGTTTTAGCCTCAGACTTCATTGCCTCAACCAATTCATTTCTAGCTTCTTCAGCAGAATAGTTAGCAATTTTTTCCAACATTTCAACTTTTTGAGCAGTTGCTACATCCAGTTCGTGTTGTTTTTTATCAAGAATTTCGTGTTTCTTCGTATAATCAGCAATTTTACGTTCTAGATCTTTTTCTAGTTTTCCGGCTTTGCTAAGTTCGTCGTTCAGTTTATGCTCCTTATCCTTAATCCTTTTCTCAGCTTCGTTCATCTTCTTTTCTCTTGCCTGAATGTCGGCATCGTGGAGAGACTTAAGTTCCAAGAATTTTTCTTTAGCCTGTAGTTGTTTCTCTTTCCTTAAGGATTCTGCCTGAACGTTAGCTTTTTCTATTATATTTTCAGCATTTTTTCTTGCATCGTTGATGATGAATTTTGCCTTCGCGTTGAGCGAACTTTTAGAGAATAATATACCGGCTACGCCCCCTATAATAAGGCAAACGACACCAATAATAATCGCGGTTGTCATATATGTTTAGTTTTAATGTTCTGTTTCTATGTTGCTATCTTTCAAAATAAAAAAGCCTACAATAATTCAAGTGATTTAGAGTAAACTCCTAATCAACACGATTTGAACTGATTTTCACTTTCTGTAATCCGGGCAGGCCGGCGCGCCATCAAGTGAACTTTTGTTCGGTAATTGTTTAGCGTTGAGTTTACCTTAATGTGTTAGAACTATTGTAGGCAGTTGTTTTGTGGGAAAGAAAAATCTACTTTTCCACCGCGTCCAGCAATTGGCTAATCTGTTTCAGACGATCACTGGTTGCGTTTATATTCTTCTCGTTATTCAATACAGCTACTTCGGCATTTGTCCCGAGTTTCAAGGCGCACATGGCTAAAGCATCCTGTTTGTCTCTAACGTCAAAATTCTGTTCAAAATCCTTTATCATCGCATCAATCTGCTTCCCTACCTTTCGCAAGGTTTCTTCTTCGGCAGCGGGCACATTCAGGGGGTAATTTCGTCCTGCGATGTTAATGGTTATTCTTCTTACTTCCATTACAATCCACTGTTTTGAAGTTCGGCGATACACTGATCTACCTCTTTAATCAGGCGGTTAATATGATTTTTCATTAACCGATTATGGTCGGGATTTCCGCTAAGTGCTGAATAAAGTTTAATATTCTTTTGTTCTTCTGCTAAAACCTGATTTTTCTTACGTTCTTCATTATACTTCTCCTTCAGCTCTTGGTGCTCTCGGGACAGTTCTAAATATGTTTCGGTAAGTTTCTGATAGTTTTTTGTAATCTCCAGAACCTTTTTCTCAACAACCGAAAAATTTTCTTCTAAGTCCCTCAGCATTTCAGGTTTATTAATTCTAACTTATAGCAAAAATATAAAAATTAAGTGGAATATGGATATGATTTGGTAATTACTTGAAATGAAAAAAGGAGAAATCTTACGAAATCTCCTTTATGATTCTTATTTAAATTTATTCGAATTTAAGAACAAACATTAGTGCCCTTGTCTTTGCGCTAACAATTGCAGACGTCCAATATGGCGGTGTTTCCGCATTATCCGGAACCATCTCATCATTAATCATAAATGTTCCGCGGAAGCCGGGTGTCAATTTAAATCGATTGAAATAAAACTGAATCCCAATTTCTGCTGACCATGCGAAATTACTTGCAGTGCTTCGGAACAGACCTTGTGAATTATCGTCGGGCGCATCATTATTGGATTGGAGATTCAACATCCAGTTAACACCTGCGGCAGCGTACGGACGAGAGTTATACCAACGGTCACCATGAATTTCGATAAGCAATGGTAAATCAACATAAGTGGATTTTACATTACGTAACTTATCAGCTTCTGTTAAAGTACGAGGTGTAAAAGGCGGGTTTGAGTTGGTCCCAAGTGCAAACTGATCATTGGACTGCGTATCAAAATATACTTCTCGTTCCACAAACTGTAATCCTGGCTCAAAACGCAAATCGAAGTTATCATTCAACCTCAGCTTACCAATTAATCCGGCACCAAAACTGTAAGTTGACTTTGTAGTTACCAAATTTTTACCATTCAACATCCCAAATTTAGGATCTAAGACCAGCTTATAATCAAAATTATTGCCGGCCAGAAAAAATCCGTAGCTGAATTTTTGATTGTCGAATCCTTCAAGATTATCCATACGGTCTTTGGTACGGAAAAGTTGTGCACTCGACAGCCCAACTGCAAAAACAGCGGTCATGAAGACTATCTTTTGTACTATTTTATGCATTATTTGGTTGCCTTGTATATTGTTGCAATGCCAAAACTAAGCTTTTTATACTCTACCTTTTTAAAGCCGGTATTAAGCAGTATGGATTTCATTTTTTCACCAAAAGGAAACGCATTGACAGAATCGGGAAGGTAGGTGTAAGCACGATTATCTTTCGACACTAAGCGACCAATCATAGGCAGAATATTCTTAAAGTAGAACATGTATAAAGGCCCTAAAAGTCCTTCAACCTTGGAGAACTCCAGAATATATACGCTTTTGTTTTCTTTAACCACTCGGCTTAACTCTGCTAAGCCCTTTTCAAGATTTTCAAAGTTACGCACTCCGAATGCAACGGAAACAGCGTCGAATTTATTGCTTTCAAAAGGCAAATTTTCGGCATCGCCTTTTTGCATTGTAATTTTATCCTGAAGACTTATCTTTTTAATCTTTTCGATTCCAACATTCAGCATTTGTTGGCTAAGATCTAGGCCTGTTACCTGCGCGCCTGTACCTTTTTGTACCGCAATTGCAAGATCACCCGTTCCGGTAGCCACGTCCAGCACTTCTTTTGGAGCATCTTTATTCATCCACTTCACCAGGGTGTTTCTCCAGAGCACATCAATTTTCATGGAGAGTACATGATTCAGCAAATCGTATTTCGGTGCAATATTGTCGAACATATCTTCAACTTCTTGCTTTTTACCGGCTTGCGTGTTATAGGGTTTTATTTGGCTCAAAATGTTGTATTTAAAATTGGTAATACTCTTTATAATAGTTAAGAAAGTCTACTTTTCGAAAAATCTTAGTTCTCGATTCTACTTTCTGAATGTTTTTGATGACTTTATCATAATCCTCATCAAGGTTGAAATAAAAATCTTCGGTGTATAAACTGTTGAATTTTTTCGGGGCGTTGACGTATTCTTTTCCGTCAATAATAGTTCGTGGTCGGGCTGCAATTAAGGAATCTTTATTAAGATCGTAACCATAAAACTGCTCATTAATATAATAATCCTGATGTGCAATATTTAATAATCCCCGCTCCTTGGTAACATTGAAAGCAGAATCATAAAGTTTTGTTTTCTTCTCATCAAAAACTGTCACACGGTTGTTTCCTTTTTGAAGATTAATTTTGAACTGCTGTCCCGAAGTTATCGTATTCTCCTCACCACCATTCAGTTTAAAGTAAAAAGTTTTCTCTGAAGGATTATCGATCAAGTAATAATTTTTCTTGGCTAAAAAAAGGAAATAAACACCGAACGCTGCAATAACGGCAAGTACCGAAATAATTAATCCTTTAACTGACGCGCTTATTTTCATATAAATTGCCTAAAACTCATGCAAATTTAATAATAATTTTCGTTCAAGGGGATACAATATTAATCATTAACTTTGCCTTAAATTTTTCAATTTAAAAAATGCCCAACACTATTATAATTGGTTCCGGAAGCTACCTTCCGACAAAAGTTATCGGACGAGATCATTTTATGGATTCTGTTTTCTATACCGATGAAGGAGATAAGATCAACAAACCGGTAGAAGAAATCATCCAAAAGTTTGTGGAAATTACCGAGATCGAGAATCGCCGCTATTTAGAAGATGGTGAGTTTAACTCAGACCTTGGGGTACGTGCCGCGAGAGAGGCAATCTATGATGCAAAAATTGATCAGGAGGAAATCGACTATATTATCTACGCCAGTAATTTTGGTGAAGTGGATGCTAATGGTATGTCTAACTTTATGCCTTCCATGTCGGCGAGAGTTAAAAACAAACTCGGTATTAAAAACAGAAATTGCGTAAACTATGATATGATTTTTGGCTGTCCGGGCTGGGTAGAGGCGATGATTTTAGCAGACACCCTTATTAAAGCCAAAAAAGCTAAGATGATTTTGGTAATCGGTGCAGAAACTTTAAGTAGAGTGACTGATGCGTATGATCGTAATAAAATGATTTTCGCAGATGGTGCCGGCGCAGTAGTGGTAAAAGCAACCGATGAAGAGGGCGTAGGTATTATTGCAGACAACACTATTTGTGATAATGATGTTGAGCTTGGTTATCTCGAAAACGCACCTTCCATCAAACAAGATGAAGATCGCAAACAGCTCTACATCCGTATGCATGGTCGTAAGATTTATGAATACGCATTGAAAAATGTCCCTGATGCCATCAAAGCAACGATTGATAAAGCAGGCCTAACCATTGAAGATATCGACAAAATTTTAATTCATCAGGCGAATGCAAAGATGGATTATGCAATGATTTCCCGTCTGTTCAAGCTATATGGAATTAAAGAATATGATCACGATATTGCACCAATGACGATTCAGCAATTCGGTAATTCTTCAGTAGCGACCATCCCAACAATGTTCGACCTTATCATTAAAGGTGAAATGAAGGGACATCAATTTAAGAAACACGGTCATATTGTGTTTGCATCAGTGGGCGCTGGCATGAATATTAATGCTATTGTTTACAAGTTCCCATAAACTAAGAATATTTAAATTAAAATATACGGAGCACAAATTTATTTGTGCTTTTTTAATGTAAATCTCATGCAGAAAAACTTACTAATAATAACCGGCATTATCTTTATTTTAGAGTTTTATGTCTACCAAGCCTTCAAAACCCTAGTTTCTAGTAATTGGCTACGAATCGGCTACTGGGTTATAACATTGCTTGTTTATGGCTTTTTCGTTTTTGAAGTATTGAATTTTCGGAGAAGTGACCGAAGCGCACAAACCATTCAGATTGTCACATCGGTATTCCTCATCTTCATTCTACCAAAGCTATTTATTGTTTTCTTTTTAATTCTAGAAGATGTTGCCCGCTTTTTTAATTATCTATTCACTTATTTCGCCGCACCGGAAAGCTACTATCCTGAAAGAAGAAAATTTGTAAGCATTACTGGAGTAGCTGTTGCGGGAATTTTTTCTTTACTCATTCTTGACGGGATCGTCTTTGGAAAGTACAGGCATAGAGCTAGAAAAGTTAAACTTAAAATTCCTGGTATGCCTGCAGCCTTTAAAGGGTATAGAATAGTGCAGATTTCAGATTTCCATGCAGGTAGTTTTCTTAATCCTGACAAAGTCCGCTCTTCTATTGAACTCATCAATAAGCAAGAGGCAGATTTGGTTCTTTTTACCGGTGATATGGTCAATAATTACGCGGAAGAATTTGAACCTTTCGTGAAGATGTTTGCTGAAGTGAAGGCTCGCGATGGTAAATTTTCGGTGCTCGGAAATCATGATTATGGAGATTATGCGGAATGGCTTACACAGGCTGATAAAGACCGTAATATCCCTTACCTCACCGAGTTGCAAAAACAGGCGGGCTTCATCTTATTAAGAAATGAACATCGCGCAATTCAACGAAATGGAGCAACAATTTACTTATTAGGTGTTGAAAACTGGGGCGTAAAACCTTTCCCTCAATATGGTGACCTTAATAAAGCTTCAGCCAGCATACCAAAGGATGCTATCAAGATATTGATGAGCCATGATCCTTCGCATTTTGACGCAATTGTTAAGCATCATCCTTCACCTATCCATTTGACTCTTTCGGGGCACACCCATGGGATGCAGTTTGGTTTGGATCTAAAAAATGTGCGTTGGTCGCCTGTTCAGTACCGATATAAAAAATGGGCAGATTTGTACGAAAGCGATGGGAAGTATCTTTACGTGAACCGTGGATTCGGGGTTATCGCCTATCCAGGCCGAGTAGGAATTGAACCAGAAATTACTGTTATCGAACTTCAATAGTATCTCATGCACACCTTTAAACGAGCTTCATTTGAAGACATCGAAACTATCAGAGAACTGGCCGAAAGTTCTTGGAAATCGGCTTATCAAAATATCTTAAGTCCAGAGCAGATCGACTACATGCTGGCTGAAATGTATTCAGTAAAAGAAATTGAAACTCAACTTAAAAATCCAAATTACCATTATTATTTAATTGAAGACGCAGGTAAAAAGGTTGGTTTTATAGGATTTGAGAACCAGTATTTACCAATAAAAACAAAACTTCATCGTCTTTATCTTGTAGCAGCTGCCAAAGGAAAAGGTTTGGGAAAATCTGCTCTAGACTTCCTGAAATCTCAAGTTAAAAATTCATCAGACAATGCTATAATTTTAAATGTGAATAAGCAAAATCCCGCAAAACAATTCTACGAATCCCAAAATTTTAATGTCATTAAAGAAGTTATTAATGACATCGGAAACGGCTTTGTAATGGACGATTACGTCATGGAGTATAAAATTTCCAGATAAAAATAAGAAGCATAAAATAATTTTGGTACGGTTTTAGAATTCTGGAAGTCATAACATTAAAAAATAAGATTATGACACGTACTAATATACTTACTAAGATTCAAATTTTCGCTCTTGCTCTTGTAGCTAATATTGCAGCCATCATGGTTAAAGCTCAGGATGGAGCAGCTGACCTCAAAGTCGATGTAGACATGAATAAAGGAGGCGATATGGGTGATGGATGGATGAGTAATCCTTTAGTTTGGGTAATTGGTGCACTGGTTTTAATCATCATCATTGCTTTAGTAGCAAGAGGTGGTGGCAATAGAGATTAATATTTACAAACATTCATATTACACTTTTAGTAAAAATCCCGGTAAATAATTTACCGGGATTTTAATTGTTTAATATTATCGAAAAATTATAATTGCAGAGCTTTCTTATAAGCAGCTTCAATCCCCGAAAGATTTTTACCTCCAGCAGTAGCAAATCCCGGATTTCCTCCGCCGCCACCCTGGATTTCTTTCGCTAAGTCTTTAACGATATTTCCGGCATGATATCTTTGCTCTAAATCAGCAGAAACTCCCACAGTAATCATAGGTTTTTCTCCAGCATCTGAGATCACAACCACCACTACCCCATTGTCTTTCTTCAGTTGGAAAACAACATCTTTTACACTTCCTGCGTCTAAAGAAACTTTCTTAACTAAAAGTTTTTTATCTCCACTTTCAACGAAATCGTTACTCCAGTTAGCTGTTTCGCTTTTGGCTTTTTCTTTTTTAAGACTTTCGATTTCCGTTTTAAGTGTTGTATTTTCATCAATCAATTTCTCAACAGATTTCATTAAATCTTTTGATTTGAGTAAAGCAGAAACTTCTTTAAATTGAGTTTCGATGGTATTTAAATATTTAGCAGACTCGTCTCCAGAAATTGCCTCTATACGACGAATCCCGGCTGCGGTAGAGCTTTCACTGGTGATCTTGAAATATCCAATTTCTGCGGTGTTTTTAACGTGCGTTCCTCCGCATAGTTCGCGTGAAGTACCAAACTGAATCATTCTAACACGATCACCATATTTTTCCCCAAATAAAGCCATCGCTCCTTTTTCCATCGCCTCGGCCATAGGGATTTCGCGGAACTCCTGTAAAGCTATTGCCTCTTTAATTTTGGCATTTACTTGCTCTTCAACGGACTTCAACTCTTCGTCTGTCATTTTAGAAAAGTGAGAAAAATCGAATCGCAGATAATCTGGACCTACATAAGATCCTTTCTGCTCTACGTGCGTTCCTAATGTATTGCGAAGCGCTTCATGAAGAAGGTGAGTTACCGAGTGATTTCCTTGTGTATTTCGGCGATCAGCCTCATCAACTACCGCATAAAATACTGCTCCTGCATCTTTGGGCATCTCCTTAATTAGTGAAATGATAAGATTGTTTTCTTTCTTCGTTTCCAGAACTTCAATAATTTCAGGACAATCGTTTACCTCAAAAATTTCAGGATTTGAAATATCGAAGCCTTCAGCATAACTCGGAATTAAATATCCCTTATCACCGACCTGCCCTCCACCTTCTGGATAAAACGGTGACTTAGAAAGGACAATCTGATAAAATTCTCCGTCTTTATTTTCAATTTTGCGATAACGCGTAATGTATGTTTCAGCTTTAGTTTGGTCGTATCCTACAAAAGTTTCAGCCTGTTCTTCTAAAACCACCCAATCATAAACTTTTTGAGCGGATGACTTTTTAGAACGTGCTTTTTGCTTGGCCATCTCCTCGTCGAATCCGATTTCATCAACTGTCAGCATTTTTTCTTCAGCGAGGATTCTGGATAAATCGGCCGGGAAACCATAAGTATCATATAATTCGAAAACCTCAGCACCCGACAAGGTTTTCTCATTTCTTGCAATGGTTTGAGCAATGATTAAATCGATTCTTTTCAACCCGTGTTCAATAGTTTTAAGAAACGAATTTTCTTCCTCGCGGATAACTTCAGTCACCAGTTTTTGCTGGCGCGTAAGTTCTGGAAAGAAAACTCCCATTTCTCGTTGAAGAATGGCAACCAGTTCGAATAAGAAAGCTTCTTTCATTCCTAAAAATCGGTAAGAATAAGAGATCGCTCTTCTTAATATACGACGGATCACGTAACCAGCTCCCCCGTTTGACGGTAACTGCCCATCCGCAATAGCAAATGCCACCGCACGGATATGATCAACCACCACGCGGATAGCAATATCTTTTTCATCTTGAAGGATGCCTGTATATCGCAAGCCAGAAAGTTGCTCTACCTTCTCAATTAACGGAGTAAAAACATCGGTATCATAATTGGAAGTTTTTCCTTGTAACGCCATGCAAAGTCTCTCGAAACCCATACCTGTATCAACATGCTGAGCCGGAAGTTTTTCTAATGAACCATCTGCCTTTCGGTTAAATTCCATGAATACTAAATTCCAGATTTCCACTACTTGTGGATGGTCGTTATTCACCAGTTCCAGAGCAGAAACCTGTGCCTTCTCCTCCTCAGACCTTAAATCCACGTGGATTTCAGAACACGGACCACAAGGCCCGCTTTCGCCCATTTCCCAGAAGTTATCTTTTTTATTTCCGTTGATAATACGCTCTTCTGCAATATGTTTCTTCCAAAAGTTGTAAGCATCCTGATCCCGATCCAAGTTTTCTGCATCATCACCTTCAAAAATTGTCACGTACAGATTTTCTTTCGGAATTTTATAGACTTCCGTTAAAAGTTCCCATGCGAAATTAATGGCATCTTCCTTAAAGTAATCACCAAACGACCAGTTGCCTAACATCTCAAACATGGTATGATGGTAAGTATCCCGACCAACATCGTCAAGATCATTATGCTTTCCGGAAACACGTAGACACTTTTGAGTATCTGCGATGCGAGGCGCTTTTGGCTCTTTATAACCCAAAAAATAATCTTTAAACTGTGTCATCCCTGAGTTGGAAAACATCAAAGTGGGATCATCTTTCAGAACAATTGGTGCTGAAGGAACGATTAGGTGATTTTTCGATTTGAAGAAATCTAAAAACTGCTGGCGTATCTGTTGTGAAGTCATAGTTTGTATCATGCTGAATCATTGATTTATCCAGCTTCTGTAGGTCGCAAATTTAAAAAATTAAAGTGAATAATTAGCGTAGGAATTTCAGGAGGAAAGAAGAGATAAATAGCATTAAGTTTAACCTTACTACTAAACATTAAATATGGCTTCGAAACAAAATTTCAAACAAATAATATTCTCTTGATGGCTTGATTTGCAGAAATTTACTTAGTATAGGTCTTGCAAAATTTGTAAATTTGCATCCAAATAAATCTAAATAATGAGTAAAAGTATTGAAGAGCTAAAATCTCTTACAACACAGATCAGAAGAGACATTTTGAGAATGGTGCACGCCGTAAATTCCGGTCACCCGGGAGGCAGCTTGGGTTGTACTGAATACTTCACGGCCCTCTACGGCAGTGTAATGAACTACAACTTACCATTTACCATGGAAGGTAAAAATGAAGATCTTTTCTTCCTATCCAACGGGCATATTTCTCCGGTTTTTTATTCCACTTTAGCGAGATTTGATTTCTTCCCGGTAGAGGAATTGAAAACTTTCCGAAAGTTGGACTCTCGTCTACAAGGACATCCTACCACTCATGAAGGATTGCCGGGGGTAAGAATCGCCTCTGGATCATTAGGACAAGGTCTTTCTGTAGCAGTTGGTGCTGCGTTAGGAAAAAAAATGGATGGTGATGACTCCCTGGTCTATAGTTTACATGGTGATGGAGAACTTCAAGAAGGACAAATTTGGGAGGCTCTAATGTTTGCCGCTCACAACAAAGTTGACAATCTTATCTCAACAATCGACTTTAACAACCGCCAGATTGATGGTGACGTTGATGATGTTTTGAGCCTGGGTGATTTACATGCTAAACTCGAGGCATTTGGGTGGAAAGTTTTAAATGAGAAGAACGGAAACGACCTAGAAGCGGTGATTGCTATTTTGGAAAAAGCAAAATCCGAAACCGGAAACGGAAAACCGGTGGCGATCATCCTAAATACCGAAATGGGCTTCGGTGTTGATTATATGATGGGAACGCATGCGTGGCATGGCAAAGCTCCAAATGACGATCAACTCGCTTTAGGCATCAAGCAACTTTATCTCGAAGCTCCGGCCGATTATTAATCTTTCAATCGGTAAATATTAATCTATCATCGTAACAAAATGAAATATACATACACAGAAAAAAAAGATACACGATCTGGCTTTGGAGCTGGTTTGGCAGAATTAGCAGATAAAAACCCTAATGTCGTTGCGCTTTGTGCTGACCTCATCGGATCATTGAAAATGGAGAAATTCATTGAGAAAGCTCCTGAAAGATTTATTCAGGTTGGGATTGCGGAAGCAAATATGATGGGTATTGCTGCCGGCTTAACAATAAATGGGAAAATTCCATTCACCGGAACGTTTGCAAACTTTTCCACTTCGAGAGTTTACGATCAAATCAGACAATCAATCGCCTACTCTAACAAAAATGTAAAAATCTGTGCATCTCATGCCGGATTAACTTTAGGAGAAGATGGTGCTACCCATCAAGTTTTAGAAGATATCGGAATGATGAAAATGCTTCCGGGCATGACGGTAATTAATACCTGCGATTACAACCAAACAAAAGCAGCAACTTTAGCCATTGCAGATTTCGAAGGACCGGTTTATTTACGTTTCGGACGACCAGTTGTACCAGTTTTCATCCCTGAAGATATGCCTTTCGAAATCGGAAAAGGTATTTTATTGCAAGAAGGTACAGATGTTACCATCGTGGCAACCGGACACTTAGTTTGGGAATCACTGTTGGCTGCTGACGAACTGGAGAAGGAAGGTATTTCTTGTGAGGTTATCAACATCCACACTATTAAACCACTGGATGAAGAAATCATCTTGAAATCGGTGGAGAAAACTGGTAAAATTGTAACTGCGGAAGAGCACAATTACCTTGGAGGTTTGGGTGAGTCTGTTGCAGGAATGCTTGCCAAAAAGAGACCAACCCGCCAGGAGTTTGTTGCAGTTAACGATACTTTCGGTGAATCTGCAACTCCAGCAGAGTTGATGAAAAAATATAAAATTGATGCTGCAGCGGTAAAGGAAGCTATAAAAAGAATTTTAGATAAGTAGAATTCATTTCTTTCACAAAAAAAATCCTCAGTGTTTTACTGAGGATTTTTTTTATACTATAGAAGAGCTACCTAAAAAATTTATATTTCGGAATAAACGCCACTAAACCTACACCTACAAATAAAAACAGATTCGTAACATCTGTATATAAAAAGGTAGACAGGTAAAAATTATGCAATAAGAAATGCGCAAACAAAGCTATCGGAAATATAAACATTCCTAACTTGCGGTAAAAATAAATTAAGACCAAGCCTAATATCATTAGCAAATCTACGCTGAAAATTATCCAAAAATAAAAGGCAGGGATATTAAGATCTTCCTTCTGAAGATATTCATCGTAGTCGATACCAATTCCCATTAAGGTAAATAGCAACAATGCCGCAAGTGAAAGGATAAAACCAAGATCCTTCTTAGGACTCTCGTTCGCAAACTGATCATTCATAGGGTTAAAATTAAAGAAACTTTTGAAAAGATTTCAAAAGTTTCTGTTATTATAAGTTCAAACTAATGGATTAGATAGAAACTGCGTCGATTAAACGGTTTTTATCTGAAATATATTCTTCCATTGAAATCATACTTTCCGTTCTCATCACGTCCTGGATGTCATCAATCTGATAAATAATTCTTTTCGCATCTTCAGTATTCTTAGCACGAACCTTACAGAAGATGTTGTATTTTCCTGAAATTACGCTAGCCTCAATTACATTAGGAATTTGGGTTAACTCCTTCAAAACCTCCTGAGTCCTGTTAGATTTAGTCAATAAAATTCCAATAAACGCTGTGAAGTGATAATCTAGTTTCCCATAGTCAATGTTTAATGAAGAACCTAAGATAATCCCTGCATCTTCCATTTTCTTAACACGAACGTGAATGGTACCTGCAGAAACTTCCATTTGTTTTGCAATTTCCGTAAATGGCATACGCGTGTTCTCGACTAAAAAATCTAAGATTTTCTTATCTATTTCATCTAATTGATAATTCATTTTTGTAAATATTGTAAAATTAATAATTCCTCTTAATAATTTTGCAAATTTACGAAAAAATACGAATTATAAAAAATAATGTGGTTAATTAACAACTTTTAACGCTGCAAGCGATATTAACATGATAATTATCATTTAATACTATCATTTATAATAGAATCTATTTTAATAGAATCTTGCTCAGCTTTGTTCTTTTTACTGTTTTTGCGTCGTTTGAAGATAGTATTAAAACTTTTGCTGTACACCACACCCACTCCATAACTCTGGTTAGCACTTGCATTACCCGCTGCGGTACCGTTGAGACCAATGTTGGTAGGTTTAGAATATGCTCTTAATAACCGAGTTCCATCATTTTTCTTCGACCAGTCATACTCAATAATACCTTCACCGGAAAGATAGTTTGCATTGGTATTTTCTGTTTTTGAAATTGGAATTCCTAATCCCGTTTTTACCGTAACTCTGGGTGAAAGAGCAAAACTCACGCTTGCGTTAGCCCGATCGCCACTATTAGAGTTGGTATCTCCCTGAAGATAATTAAGATCGACTTGAAACTCGTTTGAAATCTGATTTAGAACCGATCCTAACTGTTTAAACAGCATATTATAACCTGATGTTTCCAGCGTATTACCCAGATTAATATCAAAAGCAGAGTTACCGACATTGAAGCTATTCATCACGAGAATGGATCCAAACTGTATGATTTTCTCGTCTTCATTACTCATTTTCTCGGCCAATGTTTCACGCAATTGACTAGAGACATCCTGTGCAGAAACGCCAAGTTCCACTTTAGGATTGTTAAGTGTCTGCGTTATTTTTGTACTCAACAAGACATTAATAGGCTGCAGAGACATACTTAAATAGGCACCGGCATTGTTCACCGTTCTTAAATAAGTAGCATTGATATCAAGTTGCGGCGACATCGCATCTCCATCCCAACGGATACTGCTGCCCTTTTCAATATGGAAAGTTCGGTTAAGAATCGCTTTAGACACAAAGGTTCCGTTATCCACGAAATAATCACCATCCATTGCAATGGTGCCATTCCTATTCATTTGAAATCTCAAACGCTCCGAATTTCCACGTACCGTAATATCACCAATATCGTCCCCGACAAGTACATTTACCGTGGTTCCTTTATCGACGGAAACGGTGAAGTCAAGATTCATGTTGGCGCTGGTACTTTGTTTCTCCTGAACTTGTATCGTCCCGGTTTCATCTCTCTCAAGGAAGCGAAGCATTTTAAATTCTTCTACATTGGACGTGGAATTAGAGTTAAATGTAAAGACACTGTTATTCAACGCACGCATTTCGGGTGTTGAAATATTCAGTCCAGACACAGGACCGTCGACATATAAAGTCCCTGTCCCGTAAACCCTACCCCAGAACAGATCATAATCACTTTGGGTCGTGTTCAGCAACATCAAATTATCCGCACGCATAACAAGGTTCACACCCATGGAAGCCAATGTCTGAAACTGAATCGCCCCGGAAATAGACCCTCGTGAATTACTTCGACCATCGCGAACCCCAATATCATTGAGAATCGCTAAACCTCTGGAAAGAGATATTACGGTATCATCAAACGAATAATCGACCCCTGTGAAATTAAGTTTGAGTCCGAAATCTTTCATTGCGATATCTCCACTGTAATCAATATCATTCAATTTACCCGAAATATTGAGATCGCCGGAAGCTTTACCCCGTAAGTTACCAAATACTCCTTTTACAAACTCCTGTGTGAAGGCAAGATCGAAATCATTCAAATTCGCCGTTAAATCTAAGGTCGGTGAAGAGGTATTATTATCGATAGTACCGCTGAGATAAAGATTGTTATTTCCAATAAATCCGGCTGAAGAAACTCTGGCTTCCACATCAAACACATTAGCAGTAGAACTCTGCTTGGCAGTAATCACCAAATCACCCATATCATTACCATTCATCATAATGTTGGTAATATTAAGGTCGATTAAAGGCTCCAGGTTGCTTTTATTCATCTTGATGTCGAATATTCCGTTTGCCGTACCCCGAATATTCATGCTGTTTTCATTACCAATCAAGGCCATAACCTTGGAAATTTCAAGATTGCGAAGTTCTCCGGTGGCATTAAAGTCTTTTGCAGATTTGAACACCGCATCCCTCAAAAACATTTCGCTTTCCTCAGAGTAAATTCTGAGATTAGAAATCTGAAAATCGCCGGTATTTTTTCGGTAAGTGATTGAATGATTAAGATTTTCACTGGTATCGACCGTCCATTCCACCTCGTTGAATTTAACTGTAGTAGGCTCGAATCTGAAAACATAATCACCAGCAGAATTGGTCGTTTGGTTAAGATTTACAGCATACTCTTTCATTTGTTGCTTAATCTCGTCTTCGGGAGAGCCGTGCTTAAAATTGGTAGAAAGATGCAGAATGCGGTCGCTATCATTACGCCCACTTAATGTGAGGTCTTTTAAAATATTCTTATTGTATTCTACCCTACTGATTTTGGCAAAAATCTGCTCGCTGGCATTGGCTGTATTAATTCTAACCATCACACTGTCAACCATTGCACTGTCTCGGGTTACCAAATTATGGTCCGTAATTGCATAAGCCGGATTAGCGGCGGCGAGTGCGCGATCCGCATCAGTAATCTCCTGTTTTTTGGTCATGATGTATTTCAAAGTTTCTACATCGAGATTAAGTACAAGATTATTGCTGCTTCCGTCATATGAGCCATTAACCGTAGCTCCTTTAGAAATTCTTAAATCGGGTTCAAAATAATTTACAAGGCCTTGGCGTACATCAAAATCAAAATTGAAAAACTGATTTCGGTAAAGTTTTCTCGGCGCTGGTCCCACCAATACTTTTCCCAAGCCGTTTTGTATCATTCCTGCAAGATCGCCCAAGTTATAGCGTCCGCCAATTTGTCCGCTGACAGCGCCAGGAGCATCAACTGATACTATCCGATTACCATTTTCAGTATAAGCTCGCACCTTAGCTGTCGGTATTTGAAATCTTTGAGTACCATCATAAATACTGACATCACTAATATCGGCATCAAGATTTAAATCATTCAATGATGACATTGCAAACTTGCCATCTACGACACCGCTAACAATTTGGTTTCCATTACTTCCGGTAAAGTAATTGATATTCAGATACTGAATATTGGCATTAACATCTGCAGCGATTCTAGAGGTTTTAAAATCGATAAATCCTTGAATATCAGCTTTAGCTTGCTCGTCATTTACCTTAATGATTCCACGATAAGTTCGGTAATCTAAAATGCCATCAAGAAAAGCATTGTTAATTTCTTTGTTCAGAATTTCTATTTTAGAAATTTGAGATCTGGTCCTGATGCGCATTGTGTTTACATCAAAACTTTCTCCCTGAAGATTAAATTTCCCGCTGACCAATCCAACTTCGGGACTTTTAGTTATGACTGTAGTATTTAAATCATTAACTTCAGCATACCCTCGATATTTAGGGCGGTCTGTACTGTAATCTTCCAGATAAAAATTATTGATCTTTGCCTGACCAATCCCTGTTAAAAGTCTGGCATTAGGGACATAAATCTGTTTAGGAGTTACCCGAACTGCACCGTTGTATTTGAGCCTCCCGAAATCATCCGCAAAATTTTTCATTTTTGAAGAGATGAAAGTTGGCATCATCTTTTTCAGTTCTATGTAGGTGAAATCAGTGGCGAGTGCATTGGTTTCGATAAGAAAATTTCCTTTTAAGATTCGGGACACCTTCATGGTCTCTGTCTTTATATTAACCTGGGGATTGCGGACAAGAAAATTATCAAGATAGAAATTGTTGAGTGGGCCTGTCATTGTACCCGAAACATTGATGGGCTCGTAATTATCCCAGTTGGTTACGAAATAACTGATGTCATAACCACTAATCTGGCTACCCGGCTGCAAACTCATTTCCCAACGAACCCGGTCTGCAAAATTTGCCCACGAACCATTATTAAGATTGAATTTTAAATCACCTTGCAATAGTGATCGGTCTGTATTAATCGTAAGATCGCGAAGTAATAGGTGTTTTTTCGTTAAGGACAAATCGGTGGAAAAAGTATCGACAAAATGTTTTTTTCCATAACGTTCGGTAGTAAAACGTAAATTATTAATTTGTGCGAAAACATTGGAACCATTCACCCGAAGTTCTGGCACTGCTAAATTAAGATTCTCAGCTGTTAACCATTTTCCGGCTTCGCCTTCTGAATTCTGATTAATAATTGAAACTCGCGAATCAGTTATCGATATTCTGGATTTTAACTGAAAGGGTTCCCTTTTTACCGTTGGCGGAGGAGTGTCAAACAATTCTACAAACCGCACAAAATTTGAGATACTGTCTCCTTTGTATGTAATAACCTTTAAATCTAACTTTTTTAATGACAGCGATTGAAACTGTAAATTTCTAGAGTTGCTGATAATCGAAAACCAGTCAGAATCTGCGTAGAGTTCTTCAGCTTTCAGAAACTGGAAATTCTTGTAATCTTTTATGCCTACATTATGAATCAGGATATCGCCGAAATAACTTACCTCGACTCTCTCGAATGACATTTGCGCCTTAAGATCCTGGTTTAGTTTCTCAATAACCTTTTGGGCTGCCCAGTTTTTGGTAGCCGGAAGATTAACAATGATAATAAAGGATGTTACAAGGAAAAGCGCCGTCCAAAAAAGCACCAGCAAAAGTTTTGCCCACCACTTATAACTGGTAACGTCTTTCGCTGCTTGATCAACAAACTGACCGGCTGTATCTACCGGATGCTTAATAGCATCTGACGCCAGTTGAGTCGCACCTTTTACAGTATCCTGAAGATTTTCTACACCCTTTTGTACTGTATCGCCGATGTTTTCTGCCACCGACTTTTTGTGTTCGTTATCGTTATTATTCTCTAAATTTGCCATTGTTATGAGCGACTCAATAATTTTAGGAATCGAATCGTCTTGCGACGATACTTCAGCTGCAGTAATCCGTGGGAATACAATCCTTTCGAATATTGCCGCCAATCAGCAAATCCACAACGAATATGGTGGTGTAGTTCCCGAACTTGCATCGCGGGCTCATCAACAAAATATTATTCCGGTGGTGGAAAAAGCCATGACGAAAGCAAATATACAACAAAAAGACATTTCAGCTATTGGTTTTACACGTGGGCCGGGGCTTCTCGGCTCATTGCTGGTTGGGACTTCCTTTGCGAAGTCCTTATCGATGAGTCTCAGTGTTCCTTTGATTGAGGTCAACCACCTTCAGGCTCATATTTTAGCACATTTTATTGATGATGCAAATGATAAAGCTCCAACTTTCCCCTTTATTTGCTTAACGGTTTCTGGAGGACATACCATGATTGTATTGGTTCGAGATTATTTCGATATGGAAATTATCGGTAAAACTATTGATGACGCAGCCGGCGAAGCGTTCGACAAAATCGGGAAGATCTTCGGTTTGGATTATCCCGCGGGGCCCATCGTTGATAAACTTGCTAGGGAAGGAAATAATACCGCTTTCACATTCAGCAAGCCGAAACTGGAAAATTACGATTACAGTTTTAGCGGAATTAAAACTTCAGTCCTTTATTATATCCAAAAAGAGGTTAAGAAAAATCCAAATTTCATCAAAGAAAACTTGAATGATCTTTGTGCTTCAGTTCAGAAATCCATTGTAGATATTTTAATGAATAAGGTTGAAAAAGCTGCCAAAGATTTGAATATTAAAGAAGTTGCCATTGCGGGGGGAGTGTCTGCAAATTCCGGATTACGAGAAGCAATGAAACAAAATGCAGAAAAATTGGGCTGGAATATCTACATTCCGAAATTTGAATATACTACCGACAACGCAGCCATGATTGCAATGGTAGCAAAACTAAAATATGACCGCGGAGAATTTGCTGATTTATCTATTTCTGCTACCGCGCGTTACGATCTCGAAGAGAATTTTAAGCAAAATCTTGAATAGAATTTATGAAGTTGTTTTTTGGAGAAATATTTCCGGAGGTAAAAATTAACGAGGATGAACAGCAACATATTGCGAAGGTTCTCCGAATGAAAGATGGTGAAAAAATCTTTGTAACTGACGGCCAAGGAAACCTTGCTGAAGGAACTATTCAACATGAAGGTAAGAGAGTTTCTCTAAAAGAAATCAAAATTCAAAAAAACCTTGCGGAATTCCCGGTAAAACTTCATATTGCAATTGCGCCGACTAAAAACATTGACCGGATTGAATTTTTCGTAGAGAAGGCGGTGGAAATGGGCATTTCAGAAATCAGTATTATCACCACGGAAAAGACTGAAAGAAAAAACATCAACATCGATAAAATCCGAAAACAAAGCATCTCTGCTTCAAAACAAAGTTTACGGTTTCATTTTCCTAAGATTAATGATCTTCAAAAACTGTCAGATTTCCTTAAAACCATAGAGCCAAGCCACACCTTTGTTGCTCACTGTAATGAAAATCTGGTACGTGCCGAGCTCCGGGAGATTCCACAAACTACTGAAATTACGTTTTTAATAGGACCGGAAGGTGATTTTTCCGATAAAGAGATAAAAATGCTGGCAGACCAAGGCATTCGTGCTGTTTCCCTGGGACAGCAACGACTTCGCACAGAAACTGCGGGGGTTTTTGTAGCGGCGTGGAATTATTTCAGAATGACTTAACCAACGTTTTCTACATACTTTTTAAGGATTTGAGGACCACTAGCAATAGAATTCACTGCCCAGCGAACCTTCATTTTCCAAAGTTTCTCTTCGCTTAATTTGTAATCCAGTTCAGATTTGATCAGTTTTTGCTTCAATTCGTAAAAGCAAATTGCTGCAGCAACTGATACATTAAAGCTTTTTGTGAAACCGTACATTGGTATTGCCAAGGTTTCATCAGCAAAGTCCAGAATCTCATCCGTTACGCCCTCTTTTTCGGTACCAAACACCAATGCTACCGGTTCATTAATTTGGTAATCCGGCAACATAGTCGCATTATTTTCAGGAGAAACAGCCAGGATTTTGTAACCCCTAGCTTTAATTGTCTGTAAAGTTTCAAGGTTGTGAGGCAACTTTTCAACTTCAACCCAAGTTTCCGCGCCTTTAGTGACTTTTAAATTGGGATTAAACTCATATTCACTTTCCATTGCTACAATCTTATGAAAGCCACAAGCCTCAGTCGACCTTACAATGGCAGCAGCATTGCGAAACTGAAAAATATCTTCCATTACCGGCAGCACAAAGTCGGAACTTTCCGCAGCATAATGTTCGATTTTCGCCAAGCGCTCATCGGTTAAGAATTGTTTTAAATAGTTGAAAATTTGCTGATCTTCCATAGCGCAAAAATAAGAATTTTTCAGGGAGGCGCGAGCGAAGCGAGCGCCAAAAAGTGCCGAATTAACTATTCAATCAAGGGTAAGAAACTAAAAGATTTTATCATCAAAAAACGTAATTTTGAATCTATGAAAAGAAAAGTGCTTCTAATATACACCGGCGGAACCATTGGTATGGAAAAAGATTACGAAACTGGAAGCCTGCGTGCTTTTGATTTCGGAAATATCTTCGAAAAAATGCCCGAAATGAACTTGATGGAATGTGAAGTAGAGGTACATCCTTTCAAAAAACCCCTGGACTCATCTGATATGGGCCCTAAGGAGTGGAAACGAATTGCTAAATACATCGGGAAAAATTATGACTTATATGACGGATTTCTCATCCTTCACGGGACTGACACCATGTCCTACACCGCATCAGCACTTAGTTTTATGCTCAAAAACCTTAAAAAACCGGTAATTCTTACAGGATCACAATTACCCATAGGTGATTTGCGAACCGACGCCAAGGAAAACTTACTAACCAGTCTTTATTACGCCAGTCTCTACGAAAATGAAGAAGCAGTTATTCAGGAAGTAGCTGTTTATTTTGAATATAAACTGTTACGAGGAAACCGAACGCTGAAATATTCTGCCGAGTATTTCGATGCCTATAGAAGTCCGAACTATCCACTTTTAGGACAATCCGGAGTCCATTTGAATATTGAAAAAGATTTACTTTGGAGAGCTCGAACAAGCGAGAAATTTCAAGTGGATGATCATCTCTCACAGGAAGTTTTATTTTGGAGAATTTTTCCCGGTATGCATTTAGAGCATTTCCGTGAGATTCCGACTATGAAAGTTTTAATATTACAAGTATTCGGCTCAGGTACCATATTTAATACCCCAAAAACCAGAGAAGTTCTAGAGATATTGAGAGAACTAGGAACTGAAATTGTTGTGGTTTCCCAATGCATTTCTGGTGGGATCAGCTTCGGAAAGTATAGCAATTCGAATATTTTTACAAAAATCGGAGCGATAAGCGGCTACGACATGACGGCTGAAAGTGCCATCACCAAGGCAATGCATCTGTTGGAAAACCCCAAGTATAAAGGTAGTTTCGCTGAGAATTTTAACAAAAATATTTGTGGGGAAGTGACTCTGGTTTAAAAAACTAATTTTTGCGTCATCCACTTTCAGAATTGGTTTAAATAACCTATTTTTGCAGTCTTCAATTAGAGAGGTGTCCGAGTGGTTGAAGGAGCTACCCTGGAAAGGTAGTATACGGGTAACTGTATCGAGGGTTCGAATCCCTTCCTCTCTGCAAAGATGATTTCTGACGAAACACTGAAACGCTTAAACCCCGATGTTTAGGCGTTTTTTTTATTCCCCTATTGTTTCATTAAATACCATTTCGTTTCAGAGTAGTGGACAAAAAGTGGACAAATTTACGTTTTTGTCCACCACAAACTTGAGATAAATTCCTAAGTTTGTATCCACACAAATAAACATAGAGCTTAAAAGCGAACAAAAAAAATATAGTTTGATTTCGAGGTGAAGTAAAAAGTTTTAATCATTTAATGAATAAAAAAAGTTTAGTGTCTTAAAATCGAACTATGTTTTGATGCATTACCCGGATCGGATTTTAACCAATCCGGGTTTTTTATAGAAGAGAATTGATATAGATATAATTTCAACTACATGTGCCAAACAAATTAAACACGATGGATGAAAAAAAATTTTTACCGGACTTATTCGATCAGCAGCTTTTCGATGTGCTGCATCCGACTCGATTCAAACAAAATTTCGGAGCGCTTCATTCTTTTAAAAGTTACATAAAGGAATACTGTAAGCCCCACAACCGAAAATATGTACAACCAACACTTGCATACGTTTTAAAAAAGTACGAAGAATGGGAAGGCTATGAACAGTGCTTTATTCTTAAAGAGATTCTTGATAAAATGGAGGCAGATAGAACAAAAAAAATAAAAAATCTTTAAGACTAAATGGATAACTGTATTTACCATTCCCGCGACCTCGATGGATTAATGTCTGCTGTTATTTTCATAATTTCCACAGCTGCTATTAGGGACTTTTTAAGTTGCTCCAATTATTGGCAACTCCTATAGTAATAAAAATCGGAAAATATAAATCTTAATATCAGCACCTCTCAAAACTTTCTAATCCGATTTATTAAAATCAGAATGATTAATTCTTACACTGCCAGCAAAAATTGTTGGCTTTTTCTATTGAAATAATTTCTAATATCTTTCATTTATATAATCAAAGCTGATGATTCTTCTAAAGGAGAGAAAATTTTTAGTGCCATTGCTAATACATAATATAACACCTGATATTAAAAAATTATTTACAATAATCTTGACAAGGGACATGTTATCATGGTAATTTCAGAAAATCCTGAGGGCGTGCAAAATGAAATAAGAAGAAAACGTATGTGGGATAACTGTATGATATCTTATCCTCCCCTATTTTACGCTCATCACAGTAAAACACGGAAGTACAAAATCATTTCCGATAAATACCATTTTTGGTTTAATTACCGAAAATTTGTTAACGTGCTAAATGAATATGATGATAACGAAAAAAACGTGTCTGAATTGATGTTCTAGACACCATTAGAGGAACGTGCCTTGAATAGTATCTTATCCATATGTAGAAAGAAGGTGTTTACCACTTATAGAGAGATTTTCAGAAAAGATTTTGGAAGAAATAAAATAATATGCGTATAAAAAAATAACTCAGATTGCGTATATTTGAGAGTTATCTGTGATTTTAACCAAACAATCGTTTAAAAGTGAAAAATATTATTAAACCAACTATTTTAAGTCTAACTATTTTGACTTCTTGTGTCTCAACAAAATTAAGTTCTGAAAACAATTTTGACTTTTCTGTTCTCAAACCTAATTCAAAATATATTATTGAAACCAAAGACGGAAATAAAATAAGGGCGTTTCAACTTACTAAAATAAATGAGAAAGAGATTATTGGAAGTCAGGAAAATAAAGAAATAATTATTGAAAAAACTAACGTCAACAAAGTACTAAAATTTAGTGCAGGAAAAACCATTCCTTTAATATTAGTTGGTATTGGTGTTGCAATTATTGCACCTGCATATGCTAAAAACAAACCTGTTGGACAATAAAAACACTGTGAAAAAAATTATCTTCATTCTATCAATTTTAACCATTTTTTCTTGTAGAAACGATGATAAAATAGATAATGTTCAAGCTGACGCAACAATGACTGGAAAATGGTCATTTCAAAAAGTGGACATTGTAAAATCCTCAAACGGACAAACTCAAACAACTGAAAATAGCGATTGTGATAAAAAAACAATTCAAGAATTTACACAAACCAAAAATATTTCAACATTTTATGGGATAATTAACTCTGTTTGCCAAGTAACAGGTGAAGTAAATTCAAGAAATTATACATTTGAAAAATCATCTATGAAGTTTTGGTATGAAAATGAAAAAGATTATCCTTACTACATAACAAAATTAACTCAAAGCGACTTAATTTTTGAAGATAGAACTCAAGATATAGACGGAGATAACAAACTTGATATTGTTAGAAGATATTTCTCAAAAATAAATTAAAAACCACAGATAACAGCGGTTTTGCAATAGTGCGGGATTTTCGCAAGTTTCAAGATTTTAGACATTTTGAAGTTTAGTTTATAATAGAAAGATTTGTCATATTAATCCGCACCATCGCAAAGCCGCAAACCGTTGTACGCAATTTATCCAAACAATGTCATAGAAACTAACTAGTGAAAATTTTCAGAACTATTTTTTACATTTTAGCATTTCTGAGTACAGCTTATGTTTTATACAATACAATTGCAAAAGATCGAATTGATCTCAATAAAACTGAAATAATCACAGGAAAATTCAAATCAATTTATCAAAGTAAAACTGCAAAAAGAACAAGCATTTCATATAACATTGAAATTGAAAACTCCACAGAAATTCTAAAAATAATTCCACAATACTCTAATTGCTTCAATTTCCAAGAATTTCAAAAAGAAATAACAACAAACCAACAAATTGAATTACGAATTGACACTAATGAACGGTTTCTTTTTCCTAACGTTAGAAGTGTAGTTTCGTTAAGAGCTAATTCCAAAGAATACTTAAATCTTCACTGTGAAAATGAATCTATTGATAAAGCGAAAATAAGAATTCCGTTGATAATAATAGGAGGTCTGATTCTAATATTAATTATAATATTTATTGAGAAAAAACTTCTTAAAATCTAACAAAAAACTGCGTACAACATTGTATTTGCAAAAGGCGGGGTTGAATATATAAAACCACCATTCGTTTCCTTTAGCCGCAGTTGCTATTCATATTGCTTTTTTTATTAATTTAACAATCTGAAAAAGCATCTGCATCGGTTGGTCGAAATTGAACTTTCAGTTAAATTTAGCCCGCCCTTCGCAAATACTTTTTCCGTTATCTGCAATATTTCCCAATCGAAACGCAAAAATGAAGCACTTACAAATTTTGTTAATATTTCTATTTTTCAACACTGTAAATTCGCAATCTTTAAGTGGAATAATTCGAGATTCATTAAATCGTTCTGAAAAATATTTCAATTTGAAATTAAAAAATATTGAAACTGGAAATGAGTATTATTCTCACGCAAATTTGGATGGAAAATACGTATTTGAGAATATTCAAAATGGAAAATACATATTGAATTTTACAGACAATTTCTATTTAAATAATCAATTTGAGGTAAAAATTAACGGAAAAACTAATGCAGATTTTTATGTTTCTAAATATTGTAAATACAATGAAAATAAGAATGGAATCTGTCCAATTTGTAAATCAAAACAAGACGTAATTCCCATATTTTATGGTTTAACAACGTGGAAATTTGAAAAAAAGAATCGAAAAAAGTATCATTTTAAAGGATGCGAAATTTCAGGTTGCGATCCAAAATGGTATTGCAAAAAAGATCAACTTGAATTTTAAAAATACTGCAGATAACATAGGTTTTGCAAAATGCGGGGTTTAGTCTTGATTGAAATTTAGTCAAAATATTTCGCAACTGCTTTTCATATTGTTTTTTTCTCTAAATTAGACAATCTGAAAAAGCCATTTGCCACGTTTGTGAATCCTTGAACTAAAGTTCTTCGAATTCCCGCACTTCGCAAAGCCTTTTTCCGTTAGCTGATATTTTATATGAACCCATCACAAATTGAAATTGCCGAAAAAATCTTATCATATCTAAAAAGCAAAAATAATGTAGAAAACATAAATAATGTTTGGAACACATTTAATTCTGTTGAACAACGTGATAGATATGTAATTATTAATTCTCTAAAAGATGATTATAAATTAATTAAGCCAGATGGCGCAGTATATTTCTTAACTAAAAAAGGAATTGGATTTACATCATTCAACGATATTTTCGAAGAAGAAAAAAAACTTGAGAATAAAAATAAATTGGATTATGAAAAATCTATTATAGATTTAAAGCTTAATAAATGGCTAATTAAAACAAAATGGATTCCTCATATAATTTCAATACTTTCACTTCTATTTGCAGTTTATGTATATTTTGATTCAAAAAATGAAAATAATGATCTAAAAAATAAGATTAACATACTTGAAAAGAAACTAAATACTATTGAAATTAACGGAAATAAAACTAACAAAAAATAAAAACATCGGCTAACATCGTATTGGCGAAATGGCGGTCTAAGGGATAAATTGAAAGTTTCTCCTTTTTTTGTCGCAACAGCCTTTTATATTTCCTTTTTTCATAAATTTAGAAAATAATAAAAGGCTGTTGCTTAGCTTAGTGCAAAATTGAAAGTTTTGGCTTTCTAATCCGCCACTATCGCCAATACGCGGCCCGTTATCGGCAATTTTATAAAAAATCGTGTCAAATAGTGGATTTAGAAGAATTAACTACAAATATTTTTGCAGAGAAAATTTTAACTCAGTTTGATTCAAAAAAATATATAGATTGGGCTATTAACGTGATGGAATTAGGATATGAAAGTGAAAATCTATTTATATTAGCAGGTTTAGACAATGAATTAACTCAAATAAGAGAGGAATATTTTTGGAAAACAATTAAGGATTTAAATATAAGTGTCAACAAAACTGATGATGAATTAATTCAGAACTATGCAAAATTTATTGCACAAAAAGTTATTGATAATGAAATTGATATTGATGATACATTTAGAATTATGCTGCGAATTTGTTCAACAACTGGATATGAACAAAGATATATCCCATTTTATGAAATAGACGAAGATTTAGATTATTTATTTTATGACAATTCCATTTTGTTTAATTCAGGTTTAACAAAGGAGAATAAAACCGAGTTCATCAGAGAAGAATTCAAAATTTTCTATGAAATGGAAAGATTTAACATTCCTCTTGATAAACGAAATTTATGGTATTGCAAAAATTGTAATTCTTTAGATCAACCTAAACTAAAAACTAAATATCAACTTAAAAAACCTCATAAATACCAAACTTATTGCTGTTCAAATTGTGGATCAGAAAATTTTGAAAAGGACAGCCAAAAAGTAAAAAGATTAATAATTGGAAAATATAAATAAAGAAACTGTCGATAACATTGTATTGGCAAAATGCGGGAGAAAGTAACAAGTTGAACTTTTAGAAATATTTATCCGCCGCTGCTTTTCATATTGTTTTTTTCTTTAATTTAGACAATCTGAAAAAGCATCGGCTTCGTTTAGTCTAAATTGAACTTTTCGTTCAATTTTTCCCGCACTTCGCCAATACTTTTCCCGTTAGCTGAAAGTGTAAAACAAATGCACTCATTAAATGACAAACAAAACAATTACAAAATTTTTTGGATATTCCATATTTATAATCTTAGTAATCAGTCTAATTAGAATATATAATAGCGGGTATAATTTTTGGACAGATTCTGAAAAAATTGACTACGCAGTTACTGGACAAATTGGTGACTTCATTGGTGGAATTGTTGGAACAATTATTTCAATTGCTGGTTTTTATTTTTTATACATTACCTTTAATAACCAAACTAAATCATTTGAACGGGAAAGACTTGAAAGTAAATTTTTCAATATGGTCAATCTTCATCGAGATAATGTATCTTCACTAAAATTTGATGCTACAAATTTGATTGAAGATCAAGACTCATTGTTTGTAGAGAATAGACTTTATGAAAATAGTGACGTTTTTACGGTAATTTTTAAACAATTTATTATTTGTAGAAATGAATTAATGCCATTTTTCAGAGATACTGATAAAATATACATTCAAGAGTATGAAGAACAACTAAAGAAATCTGCATTTGTAGTTAAAAACTCAATACCGATTTATCAATTAGCTCAGATTGACATCTGTTATTCTATTATTTTTTATGGGTTAAATTCGGAAGGACTTTTAATATTGAATGAATTGTTTAAAAAAAAATACAAAGAAAAATTCATAAACGATATACTTAGATTTGTAACTCTTAAACCAGCTTATGAAAAAGAAATTTTTCAAAAATGGTGTATTGTAAAAAAAAGAAATACAAAAGGAAAGCGTAATGAATTAGTAAACAGAATTTATGAGTGGCGTAAAACAAAAAAAACAACTGATTTTTCTGAATTTTGGGAAGTTCCGGAAGATTATCATAATAAATTTATAAAATATTATGAGGGACATCAATTTCGTCTTGGACATTATTTTAGGCATCTTTATCAAACAGTAAAATTTATTAATCAACAAGAAAGAATTGATTATTATAATAAATACGAATATATAAAGACTTTACGTGCACAATTATCAACATATGAACAAGCAGTATTATTTATAAACTCTCTTTCAGAGATAGGAAAAACTTGGGAAATGAAGCCAGAAATAAATAATGACTTAAAAAGTTATTCAAAATTTGATTTTGATTTAATTACTAAATACAACTTAATAAAAAACTTACCCGGTGATTCAATTTATGGAATACATTTTAAAGCTTTCTATAATCTTGTAGAATATGAAAATGAGAATATTATAAAAAATAGAAATGAATATCATTAATACACCTTCAGCTAATATAGTATTGGCAAAATGCGGGGAGAAGGGAAAGTTGAACTTTTTGTAATATTTATCCGCCGCTGCTTTTTCGTATTATTATTTTTTATAATTTAACAATCCGAAAAAAGCATCGGCTTCACTCAATCTGAATTGAACTTTCAGTTAAATCCATCCCGCACTTCGCCAATACTTTTTCCGTTAGCTGACATTTTTAACCAAACAAACTTTAAAAACTAAAACTTATGAGTGGATCAGGTGGAGGTGGCTATGTACCACCACAAAGTGTAAAATTTGATTGTGAATCAGGAATAATAAATACAGCAGTCTCTTCAATTGACTTAGCTGTATTAGCAACTCAAAAAGTTGGAGATATTTTAAGTATAGAATTATCGGAAATTGAAACAGTCATTTTAGTAAATGGGAATGGTGAAACTTTGGGATCAATCGCACATCGAAGTACAGTTGAACTAATAGATTGTATTAAGAAAGGTAATGATTATCAAGCAACAATTACATCGATAAGTACTCCTGCTTGTAATGTTAGAATTGAAAGAATTTAATTATGATTAATATTGTTGGTGGAACCTATCGAGAAATTGACTACGATGAAGTTTCTGTTGAATTATATGGATCAGGATTTCGTGGTGTAAAATTTTTATTAGAAAATAAATGTGAAGTATATTTTAGTACTCTTGGAAATGATGAAACAAATAACTTTTTGAATGAGAATCAAAAAGTATATAAAGAATTCACATTTGATTTAAAGCCGTGTAAAGAAATAATAACTTTCAAATATAGTTTTCCTTTAGATAATCCAAGTATATTTCCTAATATATTAAATATCACAAAAGAAAACTCTATAACTGTTAAAGGTGATAACATTATTGCTTTTGGTATGTTAGAAGCAGATTACTCAATAAGTGGAGAAAAGGTTGTTTATGACCCACAAACATCAATAGAACCAAACAAATTTAGTGACTTTGGAGAAGCTAAAGAATTAGTTTACATCGTAAATAAAAATGAAGCGAATTCAATTGCTGGAACTGATAATATAGATTTAATAAAAGATTACTTTTTTGAAGAAGAAAAAGCAACCGCGTTTATAATTAAAGATGGACCTTTTGGAGCTACATTATATTATGAAGATAAAATCATTCAAATCCCGTCATATATAACAAACAATGTATTTAAAATTGGTTCAGGAGATATATTTACGACTAGTTTTGGATATTACTGGATGCATAAAAAATTGAGTATTGAAGATTCAGCCAAACTTGCATCACAATCAACTGCATTATTTTGTGACATCAAAGCTTATGTAGACGTTACTACTTTTGCAAATTTTGATTTTAAGGAATTTAGTTCCACATCACTAAAAGATAAACAAATTTATTTAGCATCACCATTCTTTGCTTTATCAGAATTAATATTAATAGATAAAATTCGAAATGCTTTTCTGTCATTCGGAATAAAAGTATTTTCACCATTTCATGATGTTGGAATTGGCAACAGTGAATTAATAGCAAAAAAAGATTTGGAAGGTATTGATAATTCAGATATTATTTTTTGTTTACTTGACAATTATGACTCAGGAACTTTAATTGAATCAGGTTATTCATTAGCAAAGGGAAAAAAAATTATAGGTTATCATCGTACTTGTGAAGAGGAAAAATTGTTGATGTTAAAAGTTTCAGATATTCAATATTATAATCATTTAACTACTGCAATATATAAAACAATATGGAGTCTTTAAAAAGAGCAATATTACTTTCAGGTGGTGTTGATTCCATTTCACTTGCATACTATTTGAAACCTGAAATTGCGTATACAATTGATTATGGGCAAACAGTAGCTGAAAGAGAAATATATGTTTCTGAATATATTTGCAAAGTATTAAATATTGAACATAAGGTGATACGTGTAAATTGCAAAAGTTTAGGAACTGGAACATTGGCAAATAAGGCAAATGTCAATATTTCTCCATCTGATGAATGGTGGCCTTTCAGAAATCAACTTCTTATTACAATTTCATCAATGCAAGCAATAAATGATGGTGTTTCTGAAATATATTTAGCATCAGTAAAATCTGACAAATTTCACACAGATGGTACAAAAAAATTTTATGATTTAATAAATGATACAGTTTCTTATCAAGAAGGAAACATTAAAATTCTGTGCCCAACATTAGAATTATATAGCCACGAACTAGTTCAGAAATTTAATGTACCAGTAGAATTAATAAGTATAGCACATTCATGTCATATATCTAATATGGCATGCGGAAAATGTTCAGGGTGTATTAAACAATCAAAGGTGAAATATGAAATTGGATTAGAATAAAAAAACGTCAGCTAACATGGGTTTGGCGCAATGGCGGGTTAAGGTTAAAATTGTAGTTTCGGCTTTCTATTCCGCAAAAAGCCAATTATATTAACTTTTTTCTTAAATTTATTCAATAAATTGGCTTTTGCTTACTGTGCCGCTAAATTGAAACTTTTCGCTTCAATTTCCGCCACTGACGCCAAGCCCCAAAACGTTGCCTGCAATTCACTTCCTTTAAATCTTGAAATATTTTTCTGAGGCTGTGATTTTCTATAGTCTTCATACACTAATAATGTAGACCAAAAGTTTTTTACTACTCTGTGAACAAAAAAGAAACCTTTTTAGCAGCCATAAAATCAAATGAAGGCTTACTCTATAAAATTGCTTCGGTTTATACGAACGATGTTGAAGACAGGAACGACTTGGTACAGGAGATCATCTACCAACTTTGGAAATCCTTTGATACGTTCAGCCAAAAGTCTGCTTTAAGCACCTGGATTTACCGCGTGGCCATGAATGTAGCCATCTACCATCTAAAATCAACTAAGCGACGGGTGCAGACGGTTCCAATCGACGATCAGCTTTTGAACTTCCAAGACAAGGGCAAAAGCATAGAGGAAGAGCGGTGGAAGCTATTGAAACAATACATTGAAATGCTGAATTTATTGGAAAAGGGTATCGTGATGCTTTACCTGGAGGACAAGAGCTATGAAGAGATTGCAGAAATCACTGGCCTTTCCCAAAGCAACGTGGGAACAAAGCTGTCGCGGATCAAAGAAAAACTAAGGAACAAATATCAAAACAATCATAATTATGGAACTTGACGATTTTAAACACACCTGGAAAGAAACAAAAAGCGCGGTGCATCAAAAACGAACTTTAAACCCCGAAACATTGGAAAAAATAACTGGTCAGAATTACCGTTCAAAGATGAAGAAGATCATGATACCTGAAATAGGAGGAAGCATGGTTTGCTTGACAGCTGCCGTTTATATCGGGCTTCGCTTTACCAAACTGGATACAGATCTTTTGCAAGCGGCGGGAATATTGTCTATTCTGCTTCTTTTGGTACTACCCACCATTAGCACGTTAAGTACTTGGCGGTTGAGCAAGGCTGGCAATGTAAATAGACCTTACGCAGAAACGCTCAAAATGTTTGCGGTACAAAAGATCAGGTTCATTAAGTTGCAAAAGCTTAATGTCACCCTGAGCTACCTATTATTAGTAACCATCATTGTTGTATTGTCCAAATTGTTCAGCGGGAAAGACATCTCTGTGGTTAAATATTATTGGCTTTTCTCATTTACCATCGGGTTTATTTTTCTGCTCTTTTATGCAAGATGGGTAGAGAAATTTTATAAGAGAAGTTTGCAACAGGTGGAGGAATTATTACAGGAATTGGCCGCTTAAATCAACCAACTGCAGGCAACAGTGCATTGCAGCAAGTGTGGCTGGAAGTAATTCTATTCAGCTGACGAATAGTACGGCATCCTAATATCTTTACTGATAGGCACTGCTGCCAATGCCACACCTGACAGCAATGCTTTCACGTTAGCCGTCATTGTAAAACGAAACCGTACAAAAAAATACTTGTCAATTTTTC
>JAYSFV010000005.1:0-79975 GCA_041913105.1 Kaistella sp.
GAAAAATTGACAAGTATTTTTTTGTACGGTTTCGTTTTACAATGACGGCTAACGTTTCGGGGCTTGGCGTCAGTGGCGGATATTGAAGCGAAAAGTTTCAATTTAGCGACACGGTAAGCAAAAGCCAATTAATTGATTAAATTTAAGAAAAAAGTCAATATAATGGGCTTTTTTGCGAAATAGAAAGCCGAAACTTTGTTTTATGACTTAACCCCCATTGCGCCAAACCCTTGTTAGGCGTTCGTTTTATTGTCTTTCTATTTGCTGATTTAGCGATAAATCTTCTTTCACGTACTTTTTACTTCCTCTGGTTTCACGTTTCAGCATCCAAAATTTTCTCGCATCATCTGACGATAAATCGGGATTGTCTTTCAGAAAATCTCTCATATATGTGTTGTATTCAAACTGTGAATTGATTTCGGATTCGTAATTTTTATCTTTCTTCATCAGATGGATTCTGTTCCATTCGGAAATAGCATCTTTAAGCGTTTTTCCGATGTTTTCTTTCATCCAATTCATAAACAACACATTAAACTTAAAATGTGTTCCAATCTCAATTGTGAAAAATAGTCTTACGTTTTCAGTATTTTTGTAATTGTCCGTGATAAATGTTTCAAGCGATAGAACTTCACTGTTCCAATCAAATTTTGATTTCGGCTTTATACTTTTCGATTTCTCTTTTTTCGGTTTTTTTCCTGTTTTGAGAAAATTAATTATTCTATTTGTAATTTCGATTTTTCCGCCCGAATAATCAATTCCTTCCTCTTTGCAAAATAAAACAAGTTCCTCTTTCAACCAATAGAAATCGGCAAAATCTTTCAGCGATATTTTTTCGGTTAGTTCAGGGCGTTTATCAATCACTTAATTATTATTGTATTTATCCAACAGCGTCATTTTGGGTAAAAATGACGCCTAACGGTTTGCAGCTACCCGAAGGTGGCGATTTCGGAGCACTTCACTGTCAAACAAGCACAAACTTTGATAGAAGCACAAAGCTTGATTTAACCACTGTACCGCCACTTTTGGGTAGGTGCTGTTATAGCCAGTGCTACTTCTATTTTTCATAGTAGTATGTTCTTGTCAGTCCATAACCTGTTTGTTTTTTATTTTCCTGTCCCCACCTTTCAAAGTCAGGATGTCCAGAAGCTTTCCATTCAATATAGTTTCTAACAAGTTCTAAATCTTCTTCAAGTTCTTTCGTCCAATGCTCTCTTAGTTCAGGTCTCGTTAATTTTTGTATTTCTTCCTTTATCTTCTCTCCAAGCTTGATGTCGTCAAGTGGTTCACCAATGTAGCCTTCTGGTAAATGATGAACCGAATAATAAATGTTATAAGTCCACCAACTCAATATTGTCTGTCTTGCTAAATCGTCCGCTGGATTAATTTCTAATGCTTTGAATAAATGTTCTTCACTTCGATAATATTTACCAAACCAACGAAATGGATTATTGTCAATTTGCTCCTTGTCGCACCAAGTTGTCAAAGTAGGTTTTACAAGTTTGTCACTTAGTGGTTGAGGAAAAGGTCCGTAGTCTGCATCCTGAACATTCTCAAAAAACGGAAACAGAAATTTCACAAAGTCAATTTTCTTGTCAAGAGTCCAGGCTTCTGTTGATTTAAGGAATTTGTCAAGGTGCTTGAATGCTTCTTTTCGTAATCCTTTTTCTCTGTCAAAACAATAGTTAGCATAGTCTGTCCAGTCAGCATTTTTCAAAGCTGCATTGCCAACTGTCAACAAGGCTATATTTTGGTCTTTTGCTATCATTGTTTGTGTCGTCTTAGCATTGGCTATAACGAGAAAAGTATTGCCGAAGACGGGCAAAAAGGAATTCGGAGAATTCAATTTTGAACGTCAATAAGCCAAACTTTTTTCTTTTGACTAAGATAACAAAAAAGTTGAAAGAAAAAGTTTTGGCGGCGAAGAATCTATGAATTTCCAATTCAGAGATTCAAGCCCGTTTTTGGCAATACCATGTTAGCTGTAGTTTTTTAATATATTTTCCAATTAAGTTTTTTATTTAATGTTTTCTCAACGTGTTCTTTTGCTTCATTTAAACTTAAAGCTATGTAAGATGGAAAATCTTTAGTTTTATCAAATTTTGGATTATTATTTAAAACAACAAATTGTTCACCATCAGAATTTAAGAATTTTTTTTCGTTTTCATCGTGATATCCATAATCTAAATCATAGAAGAAATCATAATTCAACTTAAAAATTTCTATAGTCATTGGTACGATGTTATCATATAACCATTCAGTTTCTGCTACTTTAATTTCAGATTTCATTATACGATATTTTTGATAAAATTACAGCTAACGGGCCGCGGCTTGGCGAAGTGCGGGCTTGAATTGAGCGAAAGTTCAATTCAGAACCGAACGAAGCAAAAGCTTTGGCTTTTGGTAAATTTAATAAAAAAACAAAAGCAAAACAGCTTTTGGCGGCGAAAAAGGCGAGAAGTTCAATTTTGCACTTAACCCCGCATTTTGCCAAACCGATGTTGTACGCAGTTTTTAATTGTTAACTGTTTTAAAATTCGGTTTGTTTAGAAAATAATAAGTTGAAATTGATAGAATAAAAGTTATGATCCACGAAATGATTTCTGCTTTTTTCATTGTATTTAAGTCAACATTGTAACCAAAAATATAAATTAATGGAGTTGTCAATGATAGTAAGATACCAATGATTAAAATTTGTGTTATATTTTCAATCGGTAAAACTTTTCTTACAAGTAATACAATAGGATAATAAATGATTATGCTAATTATTAGTGGAATCCAATTATAAAATAATGTTGCTGAAATGATGTTGCCAAATGTCATTTTTGGTGCTCCGGGAAAATCACTTATAGTTTCTGGTAAGTAAGTTTCATTTGTAACATTATACTTCATTAAAATCAAATAAAAGATAAAAAAAGAACAATCTTTTATTAAAATGTGTAATGGAAATAATTTCATTTAGATTTTTTCAATTTAGAAATTCCTTTTTTAATTAATTTATAAGTTCCAATAATTATTCCTTCGAAAATAATTTCAACAAAAATATATCCAAGAATTTCTATAATTATTGACATTTTGTTTAAATGACGTGTTTTGGTAAAATTGCGTACAACGGTTCTCGTGTTGCCGAAGTGCGGTTTTTGGAATACAAAACTTTCGGTTAAACACTAAAGTCAAATATATACAAAAACTTTGAGTATAGCACTTTAGCCCGCATTTTGGCAACACGATGTTAGCTGTAGTTCTTTTTAATTTCAACATTTTTAACCAATTCATCAGGATTATCTACACTTAGTAAATATTTCTTTCCAAGAGTTGAAATTCTCACTATTTTTTTTCTATCATTAATTAAAGTTATTGAGTTGTCCATTAAATTTCCATTAAAACCGAAAAAACCTTTTGAACTAAATGTTGAAGTAAGATTTGAAAATTCAATTTTACTCACAGATTCAATATTATGTAAGTCAATTATTTTTTGTCCAATATTTTTTCTTAATATTAAGTATTTATCAGTCAATTTTACTTCTTTTAATGAATTTGAGTAAAAATATATTGTTCCAATTGTAATTATTAGAAAGATAAAAATTTTTAAGTAAATATTTATTTCTACGGTTTGTCCATAAAATATTGAGAAAATTATTAAGGTAAAAATAATTAAAGTTAATGTTGTTATCGTTTTAACTTCTGTAGAGTTTGAACTTTTAAAAACTTTCATATCAGTATTTTTTAACGTGATTTTAGGAAGAATTACAGCTAACTCTCAAATATACGCAATCTGAGTTATTTTTTATACGCATATTATTTTATTTCTTCCAAAATCTTTTCTGAAAATCTCTCTATAAGTGGTAAACACCTTCTTTCTACATATGGATAAGATACTATTCAAGGCACGTTCCTCTAATGGTGTCTAGAACATCAATTCAGACACGTTTTTTTCGTTATCATCATATTCATTTAGCACGTTAACAAATTTTCGGTAATTAAACCAAAAATGGTATTTATCGGAAATGATTTTGTACTTCCGTGTTTTACTGTGATGAGCGTAAAATAGGGGAGGATAAGATATCATACAGTTATCCCACATACGTTTTCTTCTTATTTCATTTTGCACGCCCTCAGGATTTTCTGAAATTACCATGATAACATGTCCCTTGTCAAGATTATTGTAAATAATTTTTTAATATCAGGTGTTATATTATGTATTAGCAATGGCACTAAAAAATTTCTCTGCTTTAGAAGAATCATCAGTTTTTGATTATATAAATGAAAGATATTAGAAATTATTCCAATAGAAAAAGCCAACAATTTTGCTGGCAGTTTAAGAATAAATCAATTTATATTTTAATAAATCGGATTAGAAAGTTCTTAGAGGTGCTGATATTAAGATTTATATTTTCCGATTTTTATTACTATAGCAGTTGCCGATAATTGGAGCAACTTAAAAAATCCCTAATAGCAGCTATGGAAATTACGAAAATAGCAGCGGATATTAAGTCATCAAGGTCGCGGGAAGGGTAAATACAGTTAGCCATGTAGTCTTAAAGGTTTTTTATTTTTTTTATTCTATCTGTCTCCATTTTATCAAGAATTTCTTTAAGAATAAAGCACTGTTCATAGCCTTCGCATTCTTCATATTCCTTTAAAGCATATGCAAGTGTTGGTTGTACATATTTTCGGTTGTGGGGCTTACAGTATTCCTTTATGTAACTTTTAAAAGAATGAAGCGCTCCGAAATTTTGTTTGAATCGAGTTGGATGCAGCACATCGAAAAGCTGCTGATCGAATAAGTCAGGTAAAAACTTTTTTTCATCCATCGTGTTTAATTTGTTTGGCACATGTAGTTGAAATTATTTCTATATCAAATCGTTTCTATAAAAAACCCGGATTGGTTAAATCCGATCCGGGTAATGCATCAAAACATAGTTCGATTTTAAAACACTAAACTTTTTTTTATTCATAAAGTGATTAAAACTTTTTACTTCACTCGAAATCAAACTATATTTTTTTGTTCGCTTTTAAGCTCTATGTTTATTTGTGTGGATACAAACTTAGGAATTTATCTCAAGTTTGTGGTGGACAAAAACGTAAATTTGTCCACTTTTTGTCCGCTACTATGAAACGAAATGGTATTTAATGAAACAATAGAGAAATAAAAAAACGCCTAAACATCGGGGTTTAAGCGTTTCAGTGTTTCTTTAGAAAACATTTTTGTGGAGTTGGAGGGATTCGAACCCTCGTCCAAACAAGCAATACATAAGATTTCTACATGCTTATTCTGTATTTAATTTTCGACTGCAAGCAGAGTACAGACACTCAACTTACAGCTTAACTTCTTTGGTTTTCGATCTTGGGCCGAAGTTTCCCAAAACTTATTTCCGCATTGCTATGCCTCAGATTCAAACGCCGCAGAACAGAGCGTTTGTGAGACATCTTGCTTCCTTACTATGCTTCGGGAAAACGCAGAATCCTACTATAATTCAGATTATGCTGCAAGAGCAAACTCTTGGTCGCCAGTTAAAATGTTGTAGCAAGGGATTAAAGAGATCGCGCTACGGTTCTCTGCATGCTTACTTACCCATTGGTCTTGCTGTCGAAACCAGTCAACCCCAATTGAGTCTGCAAAGATACACAAATAATATGCCTTGTGTCAAGTTGTCACAAATTAAGCCTTGTTTTTCAAGAAATAAAAAATAAGCATGGCCCAAGAAATAATCATCATCAAACCTCCAATCGGGGTGATAGGACCTAAAAATTTAAAGTTAACACTGGAGACTTCACTAAAGCTTAAAAGATAAATACTGAAAGAAAAAATAAATGTCCCAGCAATCATTAAAATGGAGATCCATTTTTCCGAAGTAGTCTCAAATCTGAGAATATATCCAACGATTAATAAGAATAATGCTGCATACATTTGGTAACGTACCCCAACTTCAAAACTAGCCAGTTTTTCTACAGATAACACTTTTTTTAATGCGTGTGCACCAAAAGCACCTAAAATGATGGATAACAGACCATAAATCGCGCCTATAACTAATGTAAATGTCTTCATAATTTTATTTCTCCTGTTTGATACATAATGAGTAACTTCCCTACAATAGCTAATATCCCTACCAGTATAAACATCCACGCAAATTTTTTGGAATGAGCAAAGCCCGAATCTTTCGTGGCTTTTAAAAATATACCAAATACTAACAGCAATAAGCCCAAGAAAAGTTGAAACATCGTTTTATTTATTTCTTAATTGATTAAACTCGTTGATGACTTCATGGTGAGATACTGTTTTGTCTTTAAAGTAATTAACAAAATAACTTTTCTCTTCTTCTGTTGCACCAAGTTGATTCAGAATGTTAAGTAAGTGCATTTTCATGTGTCCTTTCTGTATTCCTGTGGTAACGAGCGAACGTAATGCAGCAAAATTCTGTGCGAGCCCGGAAACTGCCAAAATGCTCATTAATTCTTGCGCGGAAGGCTTCCCTAGTAAGGCAAGCGAGAATTTCACGAGAGGATGAAGATTTGTTAAACCCCCCACGACACCGACAGAAATTGGTAGGTCAATCCAGAATCTAAAAATTCCGTCATCTATGGTACAATGGGTTAAGCTGGAATATTTTCCGTCTTTTGCAGCATAGGCGTGAGCACATGCTTCTGTCGCACGGAAATCGTTTCCTGTGGCGATAACCACAGCGTCCACCCCATTCATAATTCCTTTGTTATGCGTTGTAGCGCGGAAGGGTTCAATTTCAGCAATGGTAACAGCACGCTTAAACTTGGTGGCAAATTCTTCGTTAGAAATGCCGCTATCGTCTTTTAGATCTTCAATTTTACAAGAAACTTCAGCACGTACAATACAGTCTGGGGTGAAGTTCGATAAAATATTCATCACAATTTGAAGAGAATCTTTTTCTTCCTGTGTGAAAGTTTCTTCTTTGGCAACTTCCTCGCGAAGAGTTTTCCCGAACTGCTCCAAACACGAATTGATAAAATTAGCACCCATTGAATCAACAGTATCAAAACTGGCTTTCAATTGATAGTAGTTTTCCAGATCTGAAGTTTTGTTAATTAAACGGATGTTGAGAATTCCACCTCCGCGGTTCCTCATGTTTTTGGTAATCTCTTCGGTGGCTTCAAGAAGTTTTTTCTTCAATTTGAAATTGAAAAAGTGTAGCAACTTATGAGCTTCCACATTCATGATGAAATGAGTGTGCCCCAATTTTTTAGTATTGATGATGGTGGTCTTAAAGCCACCTTTGTCTAACCAAAATTTTGCGGATTTGGAAGCGGCTGCCACCACCGAACTTTCCTCAACTGCCATTGGAAGGGCCAACAACTTCCCATCAATTAAAAAGTTGGGTGCGATACCGTACGGCATATAGAAGTTGGAAATGGTATTTTCGGAAAACTCTTCATGCAGCTTCTGCAAATCCGGATTTTCATTCCAATATTGTTTTAAAACCTTTTCGTAGGTTTGGTTTCCTCCTAAATATTCCTGGACAATCCAATCGATTTTTCCCTGTTTTGATAACTTCGAAAAACCTTCTACCGGCTGATGATTCATAGTATTTTGATTAGAAGTCAAAGATAGGGAATTTACGGCAAAAAGGGTGGTTGAGCACACTCCGTCAAGCACAAAAAAATCACCGAATTATTTCGGTGACTTCTTTATTTTTAAATTACTCTAATTAATTAAGTTGGGTGCCAAGAAATTCCCATTCCTGTAAAGCTAAATCCAATTGTTCCTTTTGCTCGTTGTATTTTTGAAGCAATTCTTCGGATGGATTTTCTTTAGCAAAGCCTGCTTCCATTTCTTCAATTTTCAGCTCAAGATCAGAAATTTTCTCTTCTACTTTTTTAATTTTATTCTGAATGTTTTTTTGATCTTTACTTACAAAAACCGGAGTTTTTTCCGCTGGTTTTTCCACCGCCTTTTCTACCACAGGTTCGTTACGCATTTGTTGAAGTTTGGATTTTTCAGCAGAAACTTCGCGGATGCTTTCTTTTTGTCGGAATTCCAGATATTCGTCTACCGTGCCTAAGAATTCTTTCATTCTGCCGTCACGGAATTCGAAGATTTTATCGCTTAAACCTTGCAAAAATTCCCGGTCGTGAGAAATTACGATTAATGTTCCCTCAAACTTCTGAAGCGCCAATTTAATAATCTCTTTAGACTGAATATCCAAGTGGTTGGTAGGTTCATCCATGATCAATGTATTGAACGGACGCAACAAGAGTTTACATAATGCGAGACGGTTACGCTCTCCTCCGGACAATACTTTGGTCTTTTTCTGAACGTCTTCACCTTGGAAAAGGAAGCTTCCCAAAAGGTCGCGCACTCGAGGACGGGTTTCTTCAGTTGCAGCATCTTCTGCCTCCTCTAAAACGGTTTTATTAGGTGATAAAACTTCTTCCTGATTTTGCGCAAAGTAACCAATGTTAACATTGTGTCCTAAATTCCATTCGCCAGAATAATCGTTTATTTCTCCTGCAAGAATTTTAGCGAGTGTTGTTTTACCCTGACCATTCTGGCCCAGCAGTGCAATACGGTCCCCACGTTCTACAAAAAAGTCTACTTTGTCGAAAACCTGTTTGTTGCCATAGGATTTACCTAAGTTTTTAGCTTCAAAAATAACTTTCCCAGGAATAATAGACTGTACAAATCGGATGTTAAATTTTGACACGTCTTCATTGTCAATCTCAATTCGTTCGATCTTTTCAAGTTTCTTAATTAAAGACTGTGCGAAAGATGCTTTTGTAGCGCTCGCGCGGAAGCGGTTGATGTTGTCCTCCATCTGCTTAATTTCCGCATCCTGATTTTTCTTCGCCTGAGTAAGTTTTTCTTTGCGCTCCTTACTTAGTTCCAGATATTTGGTGTAGTTGGCTTTATAATCATCAACTTTTTTATTGTTGATGTCGAATGTTCGGTTACAAACAGAAGTCATGAACTGTTTGTCGTGACTCACCAATACGATGGCTCCAGGATAATCTTTCAAAAATGCCTCCAGCCAGATAATCGATTCCATATCCAAGTGGTTGGTAGGTTCATCGAGAAGCATCAGATCATTCTTCTGCAATAAAAGTTTAGCCAATTCAATACGCATTCTCCATCCTCCCGAAAATTCATCGGTTATTTTATGGAAATCATCGGCTTTAAAACCGAGACCTAACAGCACTTTTTCCACATCGCCTTCTAAGTTATAGGCATCGTGATGCATCAAAAGATCATTGAGTTCGGTCATGCGGTGGATGAGGTTTTCGTAGGCATCACTTTCATAATCGGTACGTGTCGCCAGTTGATGGTTAACCTCGTCTAATTCGTCTTTCATCGCATTAATCTGTTCGAAGGCTTGTAAAGTTTCATTCCAAACCGTACGGCCTTTCACAAAATCCAAATCCTGCTTTAAAAAACCAATGGTGATATTGCCTTCCGGAACAATATTTCCCTCATAGAAATTAATTTCACCCGTAAGCATCTTTAATAGGGTGGATTTACCGGCCCCGTTTTTTCCTACGAGACCAATTTTATCATCTTTTTTGATGGTAAAATTTACATTTTGAAACAGGTAATTTCCTGAGTGATGTAGGCCTAAACCCTGTACTGATAGCATATTTGTAAACGATTAAAAACGAATAAATTTCAAGCTGCAAAAGTACGCAAACAAATTGAAATCATAGAATGGAAGTAAATCATTGGTAAATCGAAGAATGATTAACTTCGGGACTTGAAGTAGAAAAATTTGGATTATGAAAAATTGGATTTTTGTTATAATGCTATTTGGTGCAATTGCATTAAAAGCGCAAGACCTGAATGTGATGACCTTCAACATTAGGTTGGCGATCGATTCGGACAAAGAAAATGCTTGGACTCACCGAAAAGATGATGTTATCAAACTTCTAAATTACTATGAACCTGATGCTTTTGGAGTTCAGGAAGCCGTGCCACAACAAATGAAGGATTTGAAAATGGGGTTGGCTCACTATAATTTTGTCGGCGTTGGGCGAGATGACGGCGCTAACAGTGGGGAATATTCTGCGATTTTTTATAATCAACTGAAGTTAGAGGTTTTAAAATCCGGCACATTCTGGCTGAGTGAGACTCCCGAAAAGCCTTCTAAAGGCTGGGATGCAGCGTATAATAGGATCTGTACGTATGCGCTTTTACAAACTAAAAACGGAAAGAAAAAATTCTGGATGTTTAATGTGCATTTTGATCATGTAGGCGATGTTGCGAGGGAAGAGTCGACCAAGCTTATTCTCCACAAAATAAAAGAAATGAACAAGCAAGATTTGCCTGTAGTTCTTACTGGAGATTTCAACTTGACGGAAGACACAACGCCTATCAAAATATTGTCGACAAATTTAGAAGATACTTATCATCGTTGTCAGAAACCGGCATACGGACCTAGCGGAACTTTTACCGGATTCAACATTAACGAGCCGGCCAAAAACCGAATTGATTATATTTTTGTGAAAGGGGTTGCTTGCTTAAGTCACCGAATCATCAACGACCGTCGCGAGAATTTACTTTATCCTTCTGATCATTTCCCCATTATAACATCTTTGAAGTTTAAATAATAAAAAAACCCACCGGTGATGAAGCCGGTGGATAAACACAAATGATGAAAAAAATTTATTCTCCAGCTGATGAAGGCCTTAGAATTATACAAAGAAATACATTAATAAGCATTTAAGCAAATTAAATTAAGTTTAATTTCTCAACTTGAGCTATTGAGTCTGATGCTCAATATCCTACATTACTCAACCGGACGGAATACTAAGCCACTTTCATCGAAATAATCGAGTGTAATTCGGTCTCCGTCGTTCACATTTCCGGCGAGGATTTCCTTAGAAAGTCGGTTAAGAACTTCCTGTTGTAGCACCCTTTTTAAAGGTCTGGCACCAAAGCTTGGATTATACCCTTTGTTCATTAAATAATTTACAGCGTCCTCTGTTGCAGTGAGGATAATTCCGCGTTTTTCAAGCATTTTGTTGAATCCTCGAAGTTGATATTGAACGATCTTTCCGATTTCCTTTTTGTTGAGTGGTTGGAAGAGTACCAGTTCATCAATCCGGTTTAAAAACTCAGGTCTTAAAGTTTGCTTCAGTAAAGTGAAAACTTCATCTTTTGTTCGCTCAACTACTTCAAAAGTATTCTCGTCATTCAGACCTTCGAAATTTTCCTGGATAATATGAGAGCCTAGGTTAGAGGTCATGATGATAATAGAATTCTTGAAGTTCACCACACGCCCTTTGTTGTCAGTCAATCTTCCGTCGTCTAATACTTGTAGTAAGGTGTTGAATACATCCGGGTGAGCTTTTTCAATTTCATCTAAAAGCACTACAGAATAAGGCCTTCTACGTACCGCCTCAGTTAATTGTCCACCTTCGTCATAACCTACATACCCTGGAGGCGCTCCAACTAAACGAGAAACCGAATGTCTTTCTTGGTATTCACTCATGTCGATTCGGGTCATGTTATTTTCGTCATCGAAAAGATATTCTGCAAGCGCTTTTGCGAGTTCGGTTTTCCCAACGCCCGTTGTTCCCAAGAATAGGAAAGAGCCAATAGGTTTTTTCTCATCATTAAGCCCAGCTCGATTACGACGAATGGCATCCGCGATCGACTCAATCGCTTCATCTTGCCCCACAACTCTTTTATGAAGTTCGTCTTCCAGATGTAAAAGCTTTTCTCTTTCGCTTTGGAGCAGTTTCGTTACCGGAATTCCCGTCCATTTCGCAATAACTTCGGAAATGTTTTCAGCCGTAACTTCCTCTGTAATGAGTTCGTTTTGGTGATTTTGCATCTCAAGCTCCAGCGTCTTTAGCTGTTCTTCTTTTTCACGAAGTTTACCATACTGTATTTCAGCAACTTTCGCATAATCTCCAGTTCTAGACGCACGTTCCGCTTCAAGTTTCAGAGATTCAATTTCTTTCTTGAAGTTGGTAAGATCTTCGGATTTTTGTTTTTCTTTCAGCCATTTTGCATTGATTTCATTCCGTTCTTCCGAAATCTTGGCAATGTCTTCTTTGAGATGATTAATTTTTACATCATTTCCTTCTCTAGAGATGGCTGCCAACTCAATTTCCAGTTGCATCAATTTCCGGTCTAAAACATCTAGCTCTTCAGGTTTGGAGTTGATTTCCATTCGCAGTTTTGCAGAAGCTTCGTCAATTAAGTCAATGGCCTTGTCTGGTAAAAAACGGTCTGAAATGTATCGTTGAGATTGCTCAACCGCCGCAATGATGGCTTCATCTTTAATTCGGACTTTGTGGTGAGCCTCGTATTTGTCTTTAATACCTCTAAGGATAGAAATTGCCGATTCGGTATCTGGTTCTTCTACCATCACCTTTTGGAAACGGCGCTCTAACGCTTTGTCTTTTTCGAAATATTTTTGATATTCATTTAATGTCGTGGCACCAATCGCACGAAGTTCTCCTCTTGCTAAAGCAGGTTTAAGGATATTTGCAGCGTCCATTGCACCTTCTCCGCCACCAGCACCGACTAAGGTGTGAATTTCATCAATGAAAAGTATAATTTGGCCGTCTGATTTGATAACCTCATTAACAACGGATTTTAGCCTTTCTTCGAATTCCCCTTTGTATTTTGCACCTGCTATTAAAGCGCCCATATCTAATGAATAAAGGGTTTTATCCATTAGGTTTTCCGGGATGTCACCAGAGATAATTCGGTGTGCAATACCTTCCGCAATGGCAGTTTTACCTACTCCAGGTTCACCAATTAAAATAGGATTGTTTTTAGTTCTTCTGGAAAGAATTTGGAGTACACGTCGGATTTCTTCGTCACGCCCAATAACAGGATCGAGTTTACCTTCAGCTGCAAGTTCGTTGAAGTTCTTCGCATATTTGTTCAGACTCTGATAGGTTTCCTCAGAACTTGCGGAAGTGGCTTTTGAACCTTTTCTAAGTTCGTTAATTGCGGTCTCGAGACCTTTTTTTGTTACCCCAAAATCTTTAAGCGTTTTAGAAACTTCGCCTCCGTTTTCGAATAATGAAAGCCAAAGATGTTCGATGGTTACATATTCGTCACCCATTTTTTTTGCAATATTGGGAGCGTCTAGAAGTACTTTATTTGCGGTTTGAGACAGATAAACATTTCCGCCCTCTACTTTCGGAAGTTTCTCGATATTGCTTCGGTTGCGTTCCCGCACCAGATTTAGTTCAGCTTCAGATTTCTTTAAAAGGAAATCCGAAATATTTTCATCCACCTGAAAAATGCCTTCAAGTAGGTGTTGAGGCTCGATAATTTGATTCCCAAATTCCATTGCAGTCTGCTGTGCATGCTGGATGGATTCTTGTGATTTAACAGTATATTGATTAAGATTCATATTGATATTTTTTGTGATTACTTATTTATTATTCCCTATTCACAAAAACTGTTCAGAAGTCTTGTCTAAAAAATAAGTAAGACAAATTTTCTTATTTAAGTGTTTGAAACTGTGTTTTATACGTCAAATTTTCCGAATTCGATGCTATTTCTTGTTTATGAGTAAGACGGATTGACCTTTTATAAATTTAATTATATTTGTTGAAGTGCTTATTCGGCACGTTTTAATAATAAATATGCATCACTTCCATCGATTAAAGACCATAAAAGTTAAGAAAGAAACCAATGATTCCGTCAACATCGCATTTGAGATTCCGGAAACGCTACGTCATGAGTTTTCTTTTAAGCAAGGACAATATCTTAATGTTCGATTAATTTTAAACGAGGAAGATCTGCGACGTTCATATTCCATAGTGAATGCTCCCAGTGAAGGAAATTCTCAGCTCGAGATTTTAGTAAAGCATCTGGAAAACGGAAAAGTATCCTCTTATCTTAATAATGAATTGAAAGTAGGGGATTATCTGGAAGTTCAAGCGCCGATGGGACATTTTTATACCCATTATCATGCATCGAACACTAAAAATTATGTGGGTTTAGCTGCAGGAAGTGGGATATCTCCAGTTTTATCAAACCTTAAAGAGGCTTTGCATCAGGAACCGAACAGCAAAGGTTATCTGTTTTTCAGTAACAAAAGTGTTAACGATATAATTTTCCGACAGGAAATTGATTCGCTTGTTGATGAGTTTGGTGGAAGGTTTACCGTAGTTTATCTTCTTTCTAGGGAGAAGCATGCTGATGACGAACTCTTTGAAGGCAGAATTTGCGCTGACAAACTTTCCCAGCTTTTTAACCGCTACTCCGAGATTCCGGTTAAAGAGACGACATTCTTTATCTGCGGTCCTTCGGAAATGATTAAAGATGTTTCTGGCTACTTGAAGAATGATTGTAAAGTGCCTTCCTTGCAAATTATGTACGAATATTATGCAGCGCCGGATGATAAAGAAAATGCTGAAATGAGTGATGAATTTAAAGCCATCCCAAATCTTGAAAGTATGGTTACTTTAATTATTGACGACGATGAATATTCGTTTCACCTCAATTCAAAGAAACGAAGTATTCTGGATGAAGCTCTCCACGAAAAACTGCCGGTGCCTTTCGCGTGCAAAGGTGGAGTTTGCTGTACTTGTAAAGCCCAGGTAATGGAAGGAGAAGTGTTTATGGAAAAAAATTTCGCTCTTACTGAAGAAGAAGTGGAGCGTGGATTTGTCCTTACGTGCCAATGTCATCCAACCACCAATGTAGTAATGCTAAATTACGATGTTTAACGAATTCGGATTTAAATCTGAATGCAAAATAAAAAGTTATGACTCAATGGAAATTTGCTAAGGCTATCGACGAAAATGAAGAGTTCAAAGTTCAGGGACTCAATATTTGGAATCATTATTGGCATTGTGTAGACAAGAAAGTTGAAGTGAAAGGTCCCGATAACGGAAATGTATATTACTTCAAAGAATATCAAATTGAGGGAGATAACAAAACAGTCAACTTTGTCGCTGGAGAATTTATCGATTCAAAAGTGGGGATTTATCTTAAAGATGAACTAAGTGACGGAGGACTTTAACGGAAGGATTCTTCCTAAAATAAGAACAAATGAATCAAGAAAAATTTTTACAATACGTACAGGCAGAAAATAAAGTAGAACCAAAGGATATGATGCCCGAGGATTATCGAAAGTTGCTCGTAAGACAGATTTCGCAGCATGCTCACTCCGAAGTAGTCGGAATGTTACCGGAAGCGAATTGGATTACCCGCGCCCCATCACTCAGAAGAAAAATGGCATTAATGGCCAAAATTCAGGATGAGGCGGGTCATGGACTTTATTTATATGCGGCTGCAGAAACCTTGAATAATGGCGAAATAGCTGCCGATCGTGATTCTACTTACAATGATATGCTTTCCGGTAGAGCAAAATACTCGAGCATTTTTAATTATCCCGCGCTTTCCTGGGCAGACATTGGTGCCATAGGCTGGCTGGTGGATGGTGCAGCAATTATGAACCAAGTAATGTTAATGGGTAATTCTTATGGACCTTACTCCAGAGCGATGGTTAGGATTTGCAAGGAAGAGTCTTTCCACCAGCGTCAGGGCTATGAAATTTTGATGACGCTTTGCCGTGGTACAAAGGAGCAGAAGGAATTAGCTCAGGAGGCATTTAATCGGTTTTGGTGGCCAGCTTTGATGATGTTCGGTCCGAATGATGATGCGTCGCCAAATTCTCAAAAATCTATGGATTATCGGGTAAAAAGAGAAAGTAACGACTCTTTGCGTCAACGTTTTATCGATGTTACCGTTCCGCAAGCCGAATTCTTGGGACTTCAAATTCCCGATGATCAATTAAAATGGAATGAAGAAACGCAACACTACGATTTTGGTGAATTGCCATGGGACGAATTTACAGAAGTCTTAAAAGGTAATGGACCATGTAATAAAAAGCGTCTCGAAACTAAAAGGAAAGCACAACAGCAGCATGCATGGGTAAAAGAAGCTGCGATGGCCTATGCCCGAAATTCTGAAAACATGAAAACTGTATAAATGGTGTGGCAAGGACGATTTGATGGCGATGATCCATTATATCACAGGATTTTTCAGCGTGTTATCATTGAAAACGATTATCATAAAATTTCAGAGGGAGACTTTGTGTTGCATGGTTTTGCAGTTGATGAAGGAGTTAGAAGAAATCAAGGTAGAGCAGGTGCTAAAGAAGCGCCGGGAGTTCTCAGAAAGAATTTGTCTAATTTTCCGGTAGTGACTCCTGAATTCAGACTGCTCGATTTTGGGGATGTCGATTGTGAAGATTTCAATCTAGAATTAGCACAGACAAAATTGTCCGACAAAATTGAAGAATCCTTAAAAAGAGGAGCGAAATCTGTGGTTTTAGGTGGTGGGCATGAAGTTACTTTTGCGCACTACAGCGGTATCCGAAAAGCTTTTTCTCATAAAAAGATAGGAATCATTAATATAGATGCTCATTTTGATAATAGGGAAGTTGATTCTACTATAGGAGCAACTTCCGGGACCGGATTTTGGCAAATTGCACAGTTGGGTGAAATGAATTCGCTCCACATTGGTATACAACGAAATTCGAATACGCTGAAATTGTTCGATACTGCCCATCATTATCAAATGAAATATATTTTGGCAGACGAAATATTCTTTGAAAACTTACCTTCGATTTACGAAAGAATTGATGAGGTAATAGCTGCTTGTGATGTTGTCTATTTAACAGTGTGTATGGATGTATTCAATGCATCCATTGCACCGGGAGTTTCTGCGCCATCGTACAATGGGATCTTCGCCGATGCGGCTTTCATGCATCTTTATCGCCATATTTTAAAATCGGAAAAACTTATCGCACTAGACGTAGCAGAAGTGAATCCGTCACGGGATCAAGCAGACATAACGTCCCGATTAGCCTCATCTCTTATAAATGAATGGTTTTTAATGGTGTAAATAAAAGACATTAAGAAAACTGGTGATACAATTGATGTTATTTAGTGCATACGGAACATTATTTGATAGCGAAAAGTCATATTCTTTAACAAATAAGATTTTTCAAATACGTTTATCTTGTACTGTTGGAGGGATTTTTAATAATCTTTTAATATCCTCAAAATATTTCTATTGATAAAGAATTTTATATATTTGCAGCTATTAACAACTAATTAAAATAAATTACTATGTCAGACATTGCATCAAGAGTAAAAGCTATTATTGCTGATAAACTCGACGTTGAGGAAACAGAAGTAACGCCAGAAGCTAGCTTCACTAACGATTTAGGAGCAGATTCTTTAGATACCGTGGAATTAATCATGGAATTCGAAAAAGAATTTAACATTCAGATTCCAGACGATCAGGCTGAGAAAATTACTACTGTTGGTCATGCCATCACTTATATTGAAGAAGTAGTAAACAAATAATAGCATTTACAAATTAAAATTTATGGAATTAAAAAGAGTAGTTGTTACCGGTTTCGGAGCTGTTACGCCAATTGGAAATAATGCCAAAGATTACTGGGAAAACCTTGTTAAGGGCGAGAGCGGTGCCGCTCCAATTACTCTTTTTGATGCCTCCAATTTTAAAACAAAATTTGCCTGTGAGGTGAAAAACTTTGATCCGTTAGACCATTTCGATAAGAAAGAGGCTAAAAAGATGGATCGAAACACCCAACTGGGGATTGTTGCAGCCAGAGAGGCTGTAGAACATTCCGGTATTATGTCAGGTGAAATTGATAAAAACCGTGTCGGTGTTATCTGGGGTTCAGGAATTGGCGGACTTGAAACTTTCGAGAAAGAAGTTTTAGGTTGGGCAAATACTGATATTCCCCGTTTTAATCCTTTCTTCATTCCGAAGATGATTGCCGATATTACAGGTGGACAGATTTCTATAGAATACGGATTCCACGGTCCAAACTACACTACCGTTTCAGCTTGTGCTTCTTCGGCAAATGCACTAATTGATTCCAAAATGCTCATTCAGCTTGGCAAAGCAGATGTTATTGTCTGTGGTGGTTCCGAAGCTGCAGTAACAGCAAGTGGAGTTGGTGGTTTCAATGCCATGATGGCACTTTCTACCCGCAATGAGGATCCTAAAACCGCCTCCCGTCCATTTGATAAGGATCGTGACGGATTTGTATTAGGTGAAGGCGCAGGTTGTATTATTCTTGAAGAATATGAACATGCCAAAAAACGCGGTGCAACTATTTATGCAGAACTAAAAGGTGGCGGTATGAGTGCAGATGCACATCACATGACTGCGCCACACCCTGAAGGTTTAGGTGCTTACTTGGTAATGAAAAACTGTCTGGAAGACGCTGGCGTAACTGCAAATGAAGTTGATCATATCAATATGCACGGTACTTCAACACCATTGGGAGATATCGCCGAGTCTAACGCCATTTCTAAATTGCTAGGGGAACACGCATTTGATATTCAGATCAATTCGACAAAATCGATGACAGGGCATCTCTTGGGTGCAGCTGGAGTTATCGAGGCAATTGCGGCTATCCATACGGTTGTGCACGATATTGTACCCCCAACCATCAACCATTTTACGGACGATGAGAAAATCGACAGCCGCTTGAACTTTACCTTCCACAAGGCAGTGAACAAAACTGTAAATGTTGCAATGAGCAATACTTTTGGTTTTGGTGGTCATAACGCGTGCGTACTTTTCGCAAAAATCTAAGAAATCTTCCAGATGGAGTTAAAGAAGTATTTTCCTAAATTCCTGACAGCCAGAAAAAGCAACCTTTCGGAGAAAGATTATAATTTAAGCATCGAAATCAGCAAGATTACAGGTTGTAATGTGCAAAATATTAACCTCTATCGTGAAGCCTTTTCTTTAAAAACAGCATCCAAAAAACATACAGAAAATTACGAACGTCTTGAGTTTTTAGGAGATTCTGTATTGGGCGCAATTATATCCTGTCACTTATTTTCGACCTATCCACACGCGAACGAGGGCTATTTAACGCAAATGAAATCCAAGATTGTAAACAGAAAAAATCTGAACAAACTTGGTGAACAACTGCGTCTTACAGATTTTTTGCAAAACGAATCGCCTTCAACTCTAAGTGAAAATATTTCAGGAAATTTGTTCGAAGCTTTAATCGGCGCGCTATATCTGGATGTTGACTACGAAACCTGTAAAAAAGTTGTTTTAGAACGCTTGCTCACGCCTTCAGAAATCAATAAGCTCGAGAATAAAATTGTAAGTTACAAGAGTTTATTATTGGAGTGGAGCCAAAAGAAAAAGGTTCAAATACGTTATGACACGAGAGAGGAGGTGCAACCGGGTCGAAACTTGGTCTTCCGAAGTATCGTCTGGCTAGAAGATCAAAAGGTGGCCAACGCTACACAAACCTCCAAGAAAAAAGCGGAAGAAAAAGCTGCACAGCGCGCGTTTTATATTCTGAACAAAAAACAAAGCATCATTGAAAACTCAAAAGATCCTGCTTGACATAGATGATGAAGACGAAGAAATTACCCTCGGCTTAGTACGTTTGGTGAAAGAAGTACCGGCACACGAAGTTTTTTTTCACCTCAATTCTCTGAATACTTTTAAATTTTCGCGCATTGATGATTTTATTTTGCGCGGCGTTTATTATCATCATTATTTTCCGAGATTCGAAAGTTTCCATTGTGAATCGAAAATCAAAATTCATATAATCGCTAACAAATCTTGCGATTACATTCAAAAAAAAGTTTCCACAGAGCTATTTGCAGAAGAGGAAGAAAATCGTTTCCTACTTCCAAATTCGCCGGATGTGGATTATATCATTAAAACTTCCGAACCATTTGATGATTTTTCTGTAATTTCGCATCCTGAAAATCTGATGTTTAAAATTCAGGATTTTGTACTGAGTTCCGACGAGGAACTTTATCAAAACATTCAATACTATGAATAAATATCTAAAAAAGACTAAAATAATCGCGACCTTGGGTCCTGCATCTTCCAATAAGGAAACTATGTTGCAACTGATACAGGCCGGAACCGATGTTTTCAGAATAAATTTTTCTCACGCTGATTATGAGTTAGTAAGAAAGAATGTAGAAACTATCCGCGAACTAAACCAAGAGTACGGCTATTCAGTAGGTATTTTAGGGGATCTTCAAGGTCCTAAACTTCGTGTTGGGGTTGTTAAAGAAGGATCTTATCTTAACCCTGGCGATATCCTCACTTTCACCAACGAAAAAATTGAAGGAGACTCTAAGAAGGTTTACATGACTTACCAACAGTTTCCTCAGGATGTAAAAGTGGGCGAAAGAATCTTGATTGATGATGGTAAATTAGTTCTTGAAGTTGTTGAAACTAATAACCTTGATACAGTTCGTGCTAAAACGATTCAAGGGGGGCCACTTAGTTCAAAGAAAGGAGTAAATCTTCCAAATACAAACGTTTCACTTCCTGCCCTTACTGAAAAGGATATCGAGGATGCCAACTTTATGCTCGATCTTGAGCTGGATTGGATTGCACTGTCCTTTGTTCGACACGCTCAGGATATCATCGATTTGAAAGAATTGATGAAAAAGCATCCAACCAATAAACATAAAACTCCGATTATTGCAAAGATTGAAAAACCTGAAGGAGTTAAGAATATCGAGCAAATTTTGATGGAGTGTGATGGTTTAATGGTAGCTCGTGGAGATTTGGGTGTTGAGGTTCCGATGGAGGAAGTTCCTGCAATCCAGAAAAACTTAGTAGAGATTGCTCGTAAACATTCCAAGCCGGTTATTATCGCGACACAAATGATGGAAACAATGATCAGTAGCCTTACGCCGACTCGTGCTGAGGTGAATGACGTTGCCAATTCGGTGCTGGATGGTGCAGATGCCGTGATGCTTTCCGGAGAGACTTCCGTAGGTAAATATCCGGTTGACGTCGTGAAAAATATGGCGAAAATCGTTAAGAAAATTGAGCAGACCCACTTCTACCAAACTAAAAATGCGCCGATTGAAAAAGAGTTTAATTGTGTTGACGAGCGTTTTGTAACCAATAGAGTTTGTCTTGCAGCGGTTAGAATCGCAAAATCTGCGAATGTGGAAGCCATTGTAACGTTGACCTATTCAGGTTACACAGCTTTCCAAATTTCTGCACACCGTCCGAATTCAAATATTATTGTATTTAGTTCAAACAAACGTGTTCTTACAATGTTGAATTTATTGTGGGGAGTTAGGGCTTTTCATTATGATATGCAGAAATCTACCGATGAAACCATTATTCAGGTTAACATGTTGGCGCATACCCATGGGTTTGTGGAGCAAGGAGATTTCGTTATTAATATTAATGCGACTCCGGCGTACGAAGGTGGTAAGACCAATACTTTAAGATTGACTACGATTTAAAAACATCTGATGAAAAATCCGCTTCTGTAAGCGGATTTTTATTTTGAAGGGTTTGAGTTAAGAAGTTTTTCAAGTCCCGATAAATGTTTCTGAAATGCTTCCTTACCTGTGGAAGTAGCCCGATAGGAGGTTTTGGGTTTTTTCCCAACAAATTCTTTTTTAATTTCTATATAGTTGGACTTCTCTAAAGCGTTGCTATGGCTGGCCAAGTTGCCATCGGTGATCTCCAGGAGTTTCTTCATTTCAGTAAAATCTACCCATTCGTTCACCAACAATACCGACATCATCCCAAGCCGGACTCGACTCTCAAATTCTTTATTGAGTTGATTAATCATTGAGATGCTTTATATTTGGTGTGAATCAGGAAACCGAAGATGATATGGAGAATTCCGAAACCGAATGCCCATAACCAAAACCCAAGTTCCGGAATGAACAATGCTACGCATCCCAGAATTAATTGTAGTATTCCTAAAGTGCGCAATTCGAGATGGGTATACTGACCGGCATTCACCAAACTTATACCGTAAAAAATCAAGGTTGCAGGAACTAAAAAGATTTCAAGATGATGATAGAGCAATGCCAGACAGACAGCGCCTCCCGCAATCAAAGGGGTACCTGAAGTTAAAAGCAAATCCTTAACAGCTGTTGTCCATAACGGGGTGTTGCTAGACTTACCTCTTAGATAGGACAGGAAAAAAAATCCAGTAACCCCAATAACCAATACCGCCAAACCTATCGCTATAGATACAATTAATTCAGAAGAATAATTGTAATGCGGAATCTTTATCGGGATAAAAAATTCGGCAGGTTTAATTAAAAAAAGAACTACACAGACGCCTAGAAGGGCAGCCATGCCGGCAACCACTCCGGAAATACCGCTTAACGAATTGAAGCGACTGCTTTTTTCCATCATCTGTCGGATATGCGACAGGTCGTCCTGAACTTTTTTATGATCCATATTCTTACTTTGTAGTACAAAGCTAAGTCAATCTTGAACCATACCCAAACTTACGCAGTCTTTAGGCACAAAATCTGCTTTTTTCCCTATATTTAACAGATAATAGCATTCGTATGGACAAAAAAGAACTCCGAAGTTCAATATTCAGACATCTTGATGGAATCGTAACTGCGCCAGTTGTGGCCGCTCTTCACCGTAAAGGAATTATTGCACAGTTAGCTAGCGCTCACGAACAAAATATCGCTGATATCGCTACTCAATTTGATGCAAATGAAGGATATCTAAATGTCGCACTAAGAGTTTTAGCTTCCCAAGGATTCTTACATTACGAGGTAGATAATCATAACAATACGGTTACAGTTGCGCCCAACGAGCGCACCAGTTTTTTAACGGATTTAGCCGATTTATACGAGAAGATAACTCCGTATTTGGTGGAGGCAGCTTCACCAGCTTTTCAGGATTTAGAGCCTTCTTCTTTCAATACTGCCGTTCAACTTTTTGAGGAATATAAGAATGATTTCGGAATTGAAATATCATCCGATTCAGAGCCAAAATTAGTACAAGAACAAATTCTGAAGCATATTGAAGGCTGTTTAGTGGGGCCAATCATTGTAAGATTGGGGATGAGCGGAATGTTTCATAAATACTTTATGGAAACTTCTTTTCAAGCTGCGGAATTTCACAAAAATCCAGAAAACTTCGAAAAAATTCTGGACTTTTTAACCTCTCTTGGATGGTTCACTAAGAAAGAGAATAACTTTAAATTTACAGAGAGCGGTGTATATTATGCAAGAAGAGCCGCCTCTTATGGAGTCACCGTTTCTTATCTTCCGTTACTAAACACGATGGATGACCTTCTTTTTGGAGACCCGAAGAAAATCCGCGAAACCGCTGAAGGTGGAGACGAAAAACACGTGGATAGAAAGATGAATGTTTGGGGAAGTGGCGGTGCACACTCAACCTACTTTAAAGTGGTAAGCGACTTTATCATCAATATTTTTAACCAACCGATTCACCTTCAACCCAAGGGTATCCTTGATATGGGATGTGGCAATGGCGCGTTTATTCAGCATCTTTTTGAAACTATTGAAAGACATACGTTAAGAGGGAAAATGCTTGAAGAGTATCCATTATTTCTTGTAGGAGCCGATTATAATCAGGCCGCACTTAATGTAACCCGGGCAAATCTCATCAACAACGATATTTGGGCTAAGGTTATTTGGGGTGACATCGGAAATCCCGATCAGCTGGCGCAAGATCTCCAAAAAAATTATGAAATCGATTTAGGAGATTTATTAAATATCCGAACATTTCTCGATCATAACAGAGTGTGGAAAACTCCAGATAATAGTGAAAATCTTCCGGTTTCTTCTTCAACGGGTGCGTTCGCTTACCGCGGTGAAAGGCTATCCAATGATGTAGTGGAGGAAAGTCTGCGCGAACACCTTTCCCTTTGGCTACCTTATATTAAGAAAAATGGTTTGCTGGTGATAGAGCTTCATACTTTAGATCCGAATATCACCGCAAAAAATCTTGGACGTACAGCAGCTACGGCGTATGATGCCACGCATGGTTTCTCGGATCAGTACATCTTAGAGCTGGAGGTCTTCCATCGGGTTTGCCAAGAAATTGGTTTAACGGTTGATCAGGACTTATTCAGGAAATACCCGGATTCTGAATTGGCGACGGTCTCTATAAATTTTTTGAAAGCATAAATAATTTGGTATCTTTGAAGGACTTATAATGTTGACCAATCTTCGACATAAAATTGAGCGTGAATGGTTTGGTGTCCTAACTAGGATGGGTGCTAAACTAGGGATACCTGTGTCCAAATTGCGCGTGTTTTTCATCTACTCTACTTTTGCTACTGCAGGTATTTTCTTTCTCATTTATTTAGGTTTAGCCTTTACTCTTTGGGTTAAAGATATGTTTGTCACCAGGCGGCCGAGTGTTTTTGATTTATAATTTTATCGGCTCAAAAGTTGTATTCGGTTTTTATCAACTATTAAAACACGAAGATGGAATATATACAGGTACCTTCTTTTGATGATTTCCGGGCACAGGAAATTTATAAATCTTATATTGAAACTTTTCCCGACGATGAGAGAAGAAATGAAAATCAATTTCGCTCACTTTTCACGCATCCCAAAGTAAGAGTACTTTCAGTGTTGCATGAGCTCCAAAATATTGGTTATTTGGTGGTTTGGGAACTGACCAATTTTGTATTTGTAGAGCACTTTGAAATCTTTTCGGAATTCAGAAGTATGAAGTACGGTTCGGAAATTTTAAGTCACCTATTCAAGCAATACACTCATATTTTGCTGGAAACAGAACCTGCTGATTTAGGAGTTGATGCAGAACGAAGAATTTCGTTTTACGAGAAAAATGGTTTTAGGGTGATTGATAAAAATTATGTTCAACCTTGTTACGAAACAGGCAAAAATCCGATTAACCTTTGGCTTTTGGCCAATTGGCAACCGGATAATACGGAATGGGTTAAGGAAGAGATTTATGATGTGGTATATTGTTAATCCACTTCATATTCTAGCTTAATTGTTATACTGGCCTCCTTGTCTTTCGATGAAGTATTAAAGGTTCCGCCGTATGAATATTCTTCTGTAGAATTGGGCGCCGTAATTTGAGTCACACCCATTGTTGCTTTTTTTAAATCGCCTAATGAAGCGCCAGCATTTTCTGCAATTTTTTCTGCTCTTTCTTTAGCATCTTTGGTGGCATCAGCGATCATTTGTTGCTTCACATCTGCAAGTTTCGTATAGAAATAATTGGGGGGAGAAGAAGTAAATTCGATTCCTAAATTAATAATCTCTGTAATGTTTCGAGATAGATTTTCAATTTTTGCGACATTTTTACTTTCAATAGAAACTCTTTGTGAAAGTTGATAGCCTGCAAAAGTTTGTTGGCTTCGTCCCATGGCATCACTTGAATAATTAAATTGTTTTTGGATGTCAACAGCCGAAAACACCATTTCCGGTTTCGATATTCCTTTTGAAATCAAATAATTTTCAATCACCTTACGGTCGTTTGCCAGTTCGTCGTAGGCTGATTTCAGTTCGAAACTATTTCTTGAGAAATTTCCGCTCCATGCGATAAGATCAGAAGTGAATTTTTTGGTTCCTAATCCCGTGACGGAAATTGTGTTTTCACCTTTATTTCGGTTTTTAATAGCGCTTCCTAGAAAGGCTAAACCAATTATAAAACCTGCGGCAGCAATTGCAATTCCAATAATATTTCTGTTCATGTCACTTGTTATTTACCTTAAATATAGTAAAACTTAGTATAGCACTATAACGGGATTTTGTGGGTTTTAATGTATTCGGAGTAAGCAGTTTTCATTTCCGACGTTATTGCCCCAACATTAAAGGATTTTCGGTACTTCTTAGCCAAGTTGTAATTGCTATCTGCATATATTAGAAAGCGATTAATTTCTTCTTCTGTCCACCCTTTCGAAGTGTAAAATTTCATGTCAATCTCCCGTTTGATGCGCTGATAAAATTGTTGAGTTTCCGCATAATTAGCTGTAGTTGACGGGCCATTCTTTACTCTTCCGAAAATGCCTGAAACTGCGGAGGTAACTTTTAATAAGTCGACTTGGCCAGCCTGTAAATCTCTGGGAGCAAAAGCCGAAGGGGTTGTGAGTTTGGGCTGAACTTCTGTGGAAGGCCTCCTCATGTAGGCAGATAGTGATCTGTTAATTTCCGTAACTCGAGGCTTTTCCAAAGCGCTAACGTCTTTGTTAAGATTTCCGCTAGGTACAAAGGCGATCTTCACCTCTTGGATGAGATGAGGAGAAAGTTCAAGTTCAATTTGAAGGTTTTTTAAAAAATTATCTTTTGAAATTTTTATCATAGTTCGCTCATAGCCTTGCCTTGAAAACCTAATTTCATCAGAAGTTTTAGCCTCAATAATAAAATTTCCGTCATTATCGGTTGTTGTTTTCTGATCCGTATTAATATTAACCACAGTGACGTTGGGTAATTTGTTTCCGGATGCGCTTACGTTTCCTATTACAAATTTTTGAGCATAGGCAGTAAAAGAAGCTATAACCAGAAGTATCGATAATAGTTTTGTTGTCATTCACATTGTTTACCGTAAAAGTAAGCATCTAAGGCAGACGTTTTCAGATTGTTATAATATTTAACCAACATTAATATAAATTCCGAAATTTTGGCAATTCCTGCAAGTGATTAACTAACTGCATCTGAGATAGAAAATATTTTGGAGCTCCTTAAAAAACTTAAAATGGCACACATTCTACTTGCAGCTTTTTTCGTAAATTTGTCAAACTTTATTAAAAAATAATAAATCTAATTCAATATTATGAATCTTCACGAGTATCAGTCCAAAGAGATTTTAGCAAAATATGGCGTAAACATCCAACGCGGTTTTGTGGCAAACAATGTAGACGAAGCCGTAGAGGCAGCCAATAAATTAAAAGAACTTACCGGCGGTGCAGAAGGTTGGGTGGTTAAAGCTCAAGTACATGCAGGAGGCCGTGGTAAAGGAGGCGGTGTTAAGTTTTCACCAAATTTGGACAAGCTGAAAGAAAATGCGCAAAACATTATCGGTATGCAGCTCGTGACTCCACAAACTTCTGCTGAAGGAAAAAAAGTACACAGCGTTCTTGTTGCTGAAGATGTTTACTATCCAGGAGAATCAGAGACTAAAGAATTTTATGTTTCTATTCTTTTAGATCGTGCTTTAGGTAAAAATACAGTGGTTTATTCTACAGAAGGTGGAATGGATATCGAGCATGTTGCAGAAGTAACTCCTCATCTTATTCATAAAGAAATCATCGATCCAACAGTAGGTCTTCAAGGCTTCCAGGCTCGTAAAATTGCCTTCAACTTAGGACTTTCTGGTAACGCATTTAAGGAGTTTACAAAATTCATTACTAGCCTTTACAATGCTTACGTAGGAATTGATGCTTCTCTATTCGAGATTAATCCTGTACTTAAAACTTCAGATGATAAAATTATCGCTGTTGACGCTAAAGTAACGTTAGATGGCAACGCATTATTCCGTCATAAAGATTTGGCTGAACTTAGAGACACACGTGAAGAAGATCCAACCGATGTAGAAGCTGGTGAAGCTGGTCTTAACTTCGTAAAACTTGATGGTGATGTAGCTTGTATGGTAAATGGTGCTGGGCTTGCGATGGCAACAATGGATATCATTAAACTATCAGGTGGTAACCCAGCAAACTTCCTAGATGTTGGTGGTACAGCAGATGCAGAAAGAGTCCAAAAAGCTTTCGGAATTATTCTTAAAGATCCTAACGTAAAAGCAATCTTAATTAACATCTTTGGTGGTATTGTACGTTGCGACCGTGTTGCACAAGGGGTTGTAGATGCTTATAAAGCGATGGGTAGCCTTCCTGTGCCGTTAATCGTGAGACTTCAAGGTACCAATGCAGTTGAAGCAAAACAACTTATCGACAACTCTGGTTTGCCGGTACATTCAGCGATTACTTTAGAAGAAGCTGCTAACAAAGTAAAAGAGGTTTTAGGAAACTAAAATTTTAGATACAAGTATTAAAATCCGCTCAGTCTTCTGGGCGGATTTTTTATTTTGAAGCCGGGAACCTGCTTTCCGCTGTATCTTTTTCTCCTCGTCCCTCGTCGAAAAGGATGCCGCTACAATCAGGGCTAAAATTGCCGTCTCACAAATTCACTTCCGTTCTAAAACATTATCTTTGCCCTTCACAAGAAGAACGGCCTGTTGATTTCTCTTTTAGAGGGGTAGGAAAGTCCGGACACCACAGAGCAGCAAAGCGGGTAACACCCGTCGGTCGCGAGATCAGGACAAGTGCAACAGAAAGTATGTATATTAAGTTATAGTGAAACCAGGTAAACTCTTTGCGGTGCAATGTTAAGTATATCATCAGTTAAGGGCGGCTCGTCCGTTGATGAGGGGTAAACAGCTAAAGTTTTGCAGCAATGTAAAACGCAGATAAATAACAGGCAGCCACTTCGGTGGTTACAGAATCCGGCTTATAGATCTTCTTGTGGTTTTATAATAAAAAAGCATCTCATTTTTGAGATGCTTTTTCTGTATCAAGAAATGATCATTACTTTGTGGTTTTTCTAACCGCTTTTTCAGCAGTGCGAACTTCTGGCGCAACCTGCACAGCTTCCACCACTTGTGCGGTGGCCGCCGCCGGTCCTTCTACAGTTCCTTTAATGTTGATTACAGCTCGGCTGTTTTCTGGGTCGTTAGAGTATACCTCAATAATCTTAGTGAAGTCGCCTACAATGGTGGTATTGTATCCAACTTTCAACGGAGCAGTTTTCCCGGGCATAATGGGTTCTTGGCTCCATTCCGGAGTTGTACAACCGCAAGAAGCCTGTACTCGGGAGATGATCAAAGGTTTGTCACCTGTATTCTTAATCGTAAAAATCCTTTGTCCGTCAGAATTATGTTTTACGGTTCCATAATCTAGAGTCGTCTTATCGAAAGAAATACTTTGTGCCGAAGCGAAGGCGAAAGAAGCAGTTAAAAATAATCCTGCAAAAATCTTTTTCATATTCTAATATTTTAGTGAGTTTTTAATGAGCTAAAAAAGCAAAGTTAAAAATTAATTCTTCAAGGGGATAAATTTTTTTTATTTACCTATTTTTGCAAGATTAGACTAAGAACAGATTTTATGCAGCTTTCAGAAAAATATAATCCCACAGAAACCGAACAGAAATGGTATACTTACTGGCTGGAAAATAAATATTTCCACTCCGAACCTAATGAGAAGCCACCTTACACCATTGTGATACCACCGCCAAATGTAACGGGGATTCTGCATATGGGACATATGTTGAACAATACCATCCAGGATGTGCTGGTTCGTCGGGCAAGGATGCAGGGCTTCAACGCTTGTTGGGTGCCAGGTACCGACCATGCTTCCATCGCAACCGAGGCAAAGGTAGTTGCTAAACTGAAAGAACAAGGCATAAATAAATCCGATATAACTCGGGAAGAATTTTTAAAGCATGCTTGGGATTGGACTGATCAATATGGCGGAACCATTTTAGAGCAACTTAAAAAATTAGGATGTTCTTGTGATTGGGATCGTACAAGATTTACAATGGAGCCTAAACTTTCCGCACAAGTGATCAAATCATTCGTGGATTTGTACAATAAAGGTTTAATTTATCGTGGTTACCGAATGGTAAACTGGGATCCGGAAGCTAAAACCAATATTTCTGACGAAGAAGTGATCTTCAAAGAGCAAAATGGTAAATTATACTACCTCAAATATCAAATTGAGAATTCAGAAGAATATATCTCCGTAGCTACAACGCGTCCTGAGACGATATTTGGTGATGTTGCGGTTTGTGTGAATCCTGAAGACTCTCGTTATCAGCACCTGAAAGGCAAAAACGTAATCGTTCCTGTTGTAGCTCGTGTCGTGCCGATTATTGAGGATAACTATGTAGATATCGAATTTGGTACAGGTGCTCTTAAAATAACACCGGCACATGATGTAAACGATTACGAAATCGGCCAGAAACATCAACTTCAAATGATTGATTCAATTGATGATAATGGTGATATGAACGATCACGCGATGCATTACGCCGGTAAAAACCGTTTCGAGGTGCGCAAGCAAATCGTAAAGGAACTTGAAGAGAAACAGCTACTGATTAAAGCTGAAGATCATGTCAATAAAGTGGGTACTTCGGAAAGAACAGGGGCTGTAATCGAGCCAAAAGTATCGGTACAGTGGTTTCTTAAAATGTCTGAGATCGCCAAGCCAGCGTTGGATGTTGTAATGAATGATGAGGTGAAATTTCACCCGGAAAAATTTAAGAATACCTACAAATATTGGATGGAGAACATCCGTGACTGGAATATTTCTCGACAGCTTTGGTGGGGTCAGCAAATTCCTGCCTATTATTTTGGGGAAGGAGAGAATGACTTTGTCGTTGCTGAGACAAAAGAAGACGCTTTAATCCTTGCGCGCGAAAAATCCGGCAATCCTAATTTGGATATTGATGCCTTAAAACAAGATGAAGATGCGCTCGATACGTGGTTTAGCTCTTGGTTGTGGCCAATGTCTGTTTTTGATGGGCTTTTAGATCCCGAAAATAAAGACATCAATTATTATTACCCGACTTCAGACTTGGTTACGGGCCCAGATATTATTTTCTTCTGGGTTGCCAGGATGATTATGGCTGGGCTGGAGTATCGCAACGAAGTTCCGTTTAAAAACGTGTATTTTACGGGAATTGTTCGCGATAAACAACGTCGCAAAATGTCCAAATCATTAGGGAATTCTCCTGATCCGATTGAGTTAATAGAGAAGTATGGCGCAGATGGAGTTCGTGTTGGGATTCTCTTAAGTTCGGCAGCAGGGAATGACTTGTTGTTCGACGAAGAACTAATGCTTCAGGGAAGAAATTTTGCTACAAAAATCTGGAATGCTTACCGTTTAACGCAGGGTTGGAAACTTGAAAACAGTAAGGCTGCAACAGCTTCAGACTTCCAGGCTATGGAATGGTTCGGACATCAAATGGACAAAACCATCATCGAAATTGCTGATCAATTTGAGAAGTTCAGGATTTCTGATGCTTTACATCTGGTTTACAAATTAATTTGGGACGATTTCTGTTCATGGTATTTGGAAGCGATTAAACCTGGATTTGGCGAGCCGGTTTCAGCCGAAGTTTATAAAAAGACGATTTATTACTTTGAGGAATTGATGAAGTTGCTTCATCCTTTTATGCCATTCTTGTCCGAAGAATTGTGGCAAAATATTATCGCACGAAATATTGAGAACGCTCTTGTTATTACTCAACAAAGAAAAGCAGACTCTTTCGATAATACGATAATCACAGCTTTTGATGCTACTAAGGAAATGATTTCCGGAGTTAGAAATTACCGACAAAGTAAAGGGATATCTCCACGCGAGACGGTAGAAGTATATACTAATGCTTCGTCATTTAGTAATGTAGAATTGGTGCAGAAAATGGCGAACATTTCACAAATTCACTTTGCTGAAAAAACAGACAAACCAACATATACTTTTCTTATAGGAGGGACAGAAATTGCCATTCCTTTAAGTGAAAATCTAGATTTAGAGGAGGAAAAAACCAAAACTGAAGATGAAATTAAATATCTAAAAGGCTTTCTAATTTCTGTTGAGAAAAAACTTTCGAACGAAAAATTTATGTCGGGCGCACCTCAACAAGTCGTTGATAATGAACTGAAAAAGAAAAAGGATGCCGAAGACAAAATTGCACTACTCGAAGATAAACTAAAATCTTTATAACCATAAATCATTTTTGTAATGAATCATCTGGAAAACATCTCCAAACTGTTCAGTAAGGATTTTGTTGAAAGTCCACTTTTGGAAACTTTTGATGCTGGTAAACTATATCTTCCGACGGGCCAGTTGGTGGCTTGCGATCCGTTGGTGACAAGCGATATGCCGGCTTTTACTCAGAAATTTCCAACAGGTGCCTTCCCCATTTTTATTCATAAAGAGCGCGAAAGTAATTGCGTAGCTTATGTTGAAATCGTCTTTAGTCAAACTAAAGCAGTTTTCTGGGAAATGGCCACCATTGACGGACAAATAATTGCTGATCTTAAAGAAGAAGAAATATTTGGATATCCTGTTGAAAGTGGGATGGGATGTTTTATGGATGCTGATACTCAAAATGAACTTAGTCGTTTAGAGCAAAGAATTTATAAGCGTAAAGGAGTCGATTTTATGGGACTTTATGAAGAGTTTTTTCATGCCCATTTCTTTGACGAGAATGGCGCGATCGACCAATTTGCTTTATTAAAGCCATTGGACACTAAGCCAGGCAATATTTTTGCATTCGAAACGGGATATGGAGAAGGATTTTTCGGAAGCTATATAGGTTTTGATGAACAGAACGTGCCGATAAAAGTGATTACGGAGTTCATAGAAATAGGAAGCTAACTGTTCTTTGGAATGTTAGCAGAAAAGAATAGATTTGTAGGACATCAACCTAAAAAAGCCCTGAACGATCTTCAAAAACAAAATTAAGAATGAAAATCACCAGCCAGCAACCGAAAATTATCGTCGTAGGAAGTTCTTCCATAGATTTGGTTTTAACGACTGATCGCATCCCTAAGCCAAATGAGACGGTAATGGCAGATAAGGTGGAAAATTTTTTTGGAGGCAAGGGAGCAAATCAAGCGGTGGCAGCTTCTAGATTGGGTGCGCAAGTCCATTTTATAGGTTGCGTAGGGAAAGATCCATTCGGGCAACAGATCATCCGTAATCTCTCCGAAGAAAAAATTAATGTCAGTTATATTGCACAAACTGAAGATGCAGGGACAGGGACAGCTTACGTAACTTCATCAGAGGGCGTAAATTCTATTGTGGTTATTCCAGCCTCTAATTCTTACTTGAAGGCTAAAGATGTTCTAGCAGCTGAAAAAAGTTTTGCTGAAGCCGATTTGGTACTCATTCAACTAGAAATTCCGATGGAGAGTGTAGAAGCCGCGGTTCAGCTTGCTTCGAGATATGGAGCGAAAGTCGGGATCTACGCTGCGCCGGCCATGAAATTATCCCAAGAAATTGTAGAAGCTACCACTTTTATTGTGGCAAAAAGTGATGATTTAACGACGATTTTCGAAGAAGAACAGCGTGAAAAGATTCTCAAGAAGTTTCCGAATCAATTATTTGTAAGAGATGGTTCAAACTCAACCACTTATTATAATGGTACGGAGATGAAGTATCAGCGTAACGATCATGATTCAATCCTTCATAAAATGGGGATGGGCGACGCATTTACAGCGGGATTTGCGGTAGCTCTGTGTCACGGAAATTCCATCGACGATTGCGTTAAATTCGGGAATGATGTTTCTCTCAATGTCACTAAAAACCGAGGTTCTCAAAGCGGTTTACCCTATCTGAAGGACATTCATTTTTAAGTAAAACTATTTTCAACATATTTTAAAGAGTAGTTGTAAGCCTTTTCATTATCAAATTTTACGGATATTTAAAACTCCTTTAAAAGAGGATTTTTAATTAATGAAATCAATTACCTTACTTACCTCGGACGGGATTTCTCTTTCTGCAACACTGTTTGAACCCCATACACCTTCCAACAAAATATTATTGATCAATTCTGCGACAGGGGTAAAGCAACAACTCTACTTTGGTTTTGCACGTTATTTTGCAGAGAACGGTTTCACCGTGATTACTTACGATTATCGCGGAATTGGAGAGTCGAAACCGCAAAAACTTAAGGGTTTTCAAGCTTCAATGCGAGTTTGGGGAGCAATAGATTACAAGACTGTAACTGATTTTATCTCCGAAAACTATCCTAATCATCAGAAATATTTGCTGGGTCATTCCGTGGGTGCCCTCATTTTGGGCATGAATGTAGATACCAAAATATTCGAAAAGTTAGTATTTACAGCTACTCAGGATGCTTATTATGGAAATCTGAATTTTAAAATTGCGGTCTTGGGATTGTTCGGTTTTGGGGCGCTACTTCCGATAATAACTAACGTTCTAGGATATTTCCCGTCACGATGGTTCGGTTTAGGTGAATCTTTACCTAAAGGCGTTGCTTACGATTGGAGAACCTTAATCATGCATCGGAAATCCACGGGAAAGCTTTTAGCTACAAGTCCGCAAGATCATTCCAATCATCTAACCCAGGAAACCTTTATCATCCATGCCGAAGATGATGATTGGGTGACAGAAAAAGGCATGGAAAGTCTTTTAAATAAAGGTTATCCCAACTTAAACAAGAAATACCGAGAGGTTAAAGTAGCCGAATCTGCTCAAAAAGAAATTGGGCATATTAATTTTTTCCGTAGTTACAATCGTAATTTATGGGAGATCGTTCTGGAAGAATTAACTTAAGGAAACGCATCACCCCAAGTGTTTTTTAATCCGTAATTTTACGTCAAATAAATTGCTGATGAAAATTTACACCAAGACAGGAGACAAAGGAGAAACCGCCCTTTACGGTGGAACCAGAGTTTCCAAAGCGTCTGCTAGAGTAGAATCTTACGGAAATATTGACGAATTAAATTCATTTATTGGATTTGCAAAGGCCCAAATTGAAGATGAGAAAGTATTGTCTCAACTCAAAAAAATTCAATTCGATTTATTTACGGTTGGCTCCGAATCTGCTACACCGACCGATAAACTCACATTAGCGAATGGTAAATCTAGGTTGGCTTTAATGATTTCTGAAACTGAAATTAATGAATTAGAGCAGTGGATGGATGAATTTGAGACCTCTCTAGAACCTTTGCAATACTTTATCCTTCCAGGTGGTGGAAAAGCGGCTACAGCCTTGCATATTTGTAGAACGGTTTGTCGTCGTGCAGAGCGTGGCTTGGTTTACTTAAATGAAATAGAAGAAGTTCGTCCTGAACTGATGATCTACCTTAACCGACTTTCTGATTATTTATTTGTATTGGCGAGATACGTTTCTAAGTTCAATAATGAACCCGAAGAATTTTGGATTCCCAATGAGCGGTAAAGCACTTCTCTTCATCAATGGTGTTCCGCCAAAAGAAATCCCCAATTTGGAGGGTTATGATTTGATGGCGTGTTCCGATGGTGCTTTTCATTATTTAAAGGCAATGAATTTCCCGTTGGAAAAGCTTTCATTCATTTCCGGAGATTTCGATTCGCATTCCGGGGCAGATGATTTCATCTATTCTGATAAATTTATACATACCCCCGATCAGGATAAAACAGATTTTCACAAATCACTGGAAATTATTCTAAGCCAAAACATTCAAGATATTGATGTTTATGGAGGAAGCGGTGGCGAGATGGATCATTTCTTGGGAAATCTTCATACTGCACTTTTTTTTAAGGATCAAATGAAGGTCACTTTTTTCGATGACCATTCAAAATATTTTTTCTCCCCAAAAAATCTTATTCTTGAAAGTGTACACGGGAAGTTGGTCTCTCTTTATCCTTTCCCTGAAGCATTAAGAGTTTATACAGCCGGCCTTAATTGGGAACTTAAAGGCGAAGATTTGTCTGTTTTCAATAAAGTGGGGACCCGGAATATTGCAACCGAAGAAAAGGTTTCTATTCAGTTTGAGAGTGGCGAACTTATTGTTTTTGTAGGGAAATAACGAAAACGTAATTTTTCGGACATTACCAGATAAAAACCAACTTTTTTCACGAATTTTGCACTTTATTTTACTCACTGTTTTAACGCTTAAAAAATCCCACAACTCTTTAGAATGAAAATTAAATATTCAGAACTTATCGATCAGACTTTGTATTTCCCAACCGAAGAATTTAACGTATCGGAAAATACACTGCAGTTTCATGATATACCTCTGATGGATGTGGTAGAGCAGTTTGGCACTCCCCTGAAGTTTAATTATCTCCCGAAAATCTCCATTAATATTCAGCGCGCAAAAGCTTGGTTTAAGGAAGCTATCGAGAAAAACGACTATAAAAAGGGTTACCGTTACTGTTATTGTACAAAATCCAGCCAGTTTGCATTTGTGCTTGAAGAAGCCTTAAAAAATGATATTTCGATAGAAACTTCCTCTGCTTATGATATGGATATCGTGAAGTCGCTATATGACAAAGGAAAATATGATAAGGAGGTTGAGGTGATCTGTAACGGATTTAAAACAGATGATTATCTGCACAAAATTGCGGAAATGATCAACAGCGGATTCAGCAATATTGTTCCCGTTCTAGATAATTATCGCGAGCTTGATAAACTGACTGAAAGCATTGATACAACCTTCAATATCGGGATTAGAATTGCATCCGAAGAAGAGCCAAAATTCGAATTCTATACCTCAAGATTGGGGATAGGTTACAAAGACATCATTCCTTATTATAGCCAAAAAATTGCCGAGCATCCGAATGCGAGATTAAAAATGCTCCACTTTTTTATTAATACAGGAATTAAGGATACTGCATATTATTGGAATGAACTCTATAAATGCCTGAGAGTGTATGCAAGATTGAAGAAAATCGCTCCGGAAGTAGATTCTCTTAATATTGGTGGTGGGTTTCCTATTAAGACCTCTTTGAATTTTGATTACGATTATCAGTACATGGTGAACGAAATTGTTTCTCAAATCAAAAAATTCTGCGAAGAAGAAGGTGTTGAGGAGCCAAATATCTATACAGAGTTCGGAAGTTTTACCGTAGGAGAAAGTGGAGGTAATCTTTATAAAATTATCTCTCAAAAGCGTCAAAACGACCGTGAAAAGTGGAATATGATCGATTCTTCTTTTATGACAACTTTACCAGATACGTGGGCAATCTCGCGTCATTTCATCATGTTGCCACTCAACCGCTGGGAGGATACCTATGAAAGAGTTTTCCTGGGTGGTTTGACATGCGATTCTGATGATTATTATAACTCAGAGCAGCACACGAATGCGATTTATCTTCCAGTATTTAGTGATACAAAGCCACTATACATTGGTTTCTTTCACACGGGAGCTTATCAAGAAACAATTGGCGGCTATGGAGGAGTTCATCATTGTTTGATGCCACAGCCGAAGCATATCTTGATTAATAAAGATGAAGACGGTAATTTTACTTATGAAGTCTTCCGCGAAGAACAAAGACCCGAAGATGTCCTTAAATTATTAGGATATTAAATGTAAAAGCAACCTACCAGGTTGCTTTTTTTACAAAATAACTCTTTTGGCGCTCGCTTCGCTCGCGCCCTCTACTCAAAATAAGCGTTTATTTTATCGAGGTTAAGTTCTTCAAATTGTTCGACAATAATATTTGCTTTCTCATAGTTCTGACCTAATGAATGAGGACTTTTGTAGGCTGCGCAAAAGATTCCAGCGGCATGGGCGGCAGCAATTCCGTTAGTAGAATCTTCGATAACCAAGCATTGCCTTATTGGTGTTTCTGCCAACTCTGCAGCGCGTACAAATATCTCCGGATGAGGTTTGGATTCCTTTAATTCAGCACCGCTAATCTTCGCTTTGAAGTAGGGATGGAGATTAAATTTATCAAACACCCAATTAATCGTATTAATGTGTGCCGAGGAAGCAAGTATAAGGGTAATGTCGTTTTGATGATAGTGCTGAATCAAATCAAAAACTCCCGGGAGAAGATCAAAATCGGGACTATTATCAAAATAATGTTTGAAATAAGATCTTTTTCGGGCTGCAAGTTGTTCATGAGTTTCTTCAAGCGAAAATGTTCCAACTAAAGTTTCGCAGACTTTTTTAGTGGAGGACCCTGTAAAAGAAGTATACAAATCTTCATCAACAGAAATTCCTAAGTCATCGAACATTTTGTAGTAAGCTTTTCGGTGCAGGGGCTCGGTGTCAACGATTACTCCATCCATATCGAAAAGTACGGCTTTTAAGGGCATATCTTTTTTGCAAAGATAGTTTTTTGCAATTTTAGACGCTCTTATGTTCAATAAGCCAGATGATAGCTCCAAAAAATGAAAGCAGAGCTAGAAAAGCAAGTATTGATTTCCAATTGGCGAAGTTCACAGTCCAACCCATCATTGGATTTCGTTTTGGCGGAAAGATTCGTTCATCATCTTTATTAAAATAAAAAATACCCCAGATCCACTTTCCTTCTTTGTCAGAATTTTCTCTATCCATAATTCGGCAATTTTAAAGATGTTTACAACCTTCCCTTTACTTCAGATGTGCCTCGTTTTTTCTATCTTTGAGCACTTAAATATAACTTAAAATCTGTTTTCATGAAAACATATGCAGGGATTCCTGAGGAGAATGCTACCCTCGAAAATTCTAAAGTAATGCTCGTTACCGTACCCTATGACGGAACCTCCACTTGGGGAAAAGGAGCGGATAAAGGTCCTGAGCTTTTTCTTGACGCTTCAGAAAATATGGAGCTTTTCGATATTGAGACGCGTACAGAACCTTATTTGGAAGGCGTTTATCTTGCTGGCGAAGTAACGGAGAATTCAACTCCTGAAGCAATGACAGAAGCTGTTTATCAGAAAACTAAAGAACTCTTACAACACGATAAATTATTCACCCTTTTTGGAGGAGAACATTCCGTGTCCATTGGTTCTATCCGTGCGGTAGGAGAAAAATATGAAAACCTAACTGTTCTTCAACTGGATGCGCACACTGACCTTAGACCTGAATTCCATGGTTCTACCTCGAATCACGCATGTGCCGTTTACGAAGCCAGTAAAAAACACAAGTTGGTGCAAGTTGGTATCCGTTCGATGGATGCTGAAGAAATGGAGCATGTCCCAGAAGGACAGTGTTTTTGGGCACACGAAATTGCAACCAACCCAAATTGGATTGAGGATGTTTTAGAGAAAGTTTCGGGTAACGTATATATCACCATTGATTTGGATGCCTTCGATCCGTCAATCGCACCATCCACGGGAACGCCGGAACCGGGAGGTTTGCAGTGGTATCCAACATTAGAACTTCTTAAAAAGGTATTCGAAAAATGCAATGTTGTGGCTTTCGATATTGTTGAGTTAATGGATTCGCCAATGCCAAAACCAACAGCGTTTTTGGCGGCAAAACTTTATTATAAGATGCTTGCTTACTATCATACTAATGCTAAATAGAAAATTTTTAAAATTTAAATCCGGTTTCCTAGACCGGATTTTTTTTACTTAAATTTATCCTATGTTAAGCCTTTTTGAAGAACAACAAAACCCTCAGAACAATCTTCTTCCTTATGATGGGACCGTCAATTATTATGGGAAAATAATGGATTCTCAAGAGGCTGATGAGTATTACCAAATCCTCCTTGACACTATTCAGTGGAAGAATGACGAAGCGGTGATTTTCGGCAAAAAAATAATCACAAAACGCAAAGTTGCTTGGTATGGAGATGAGGACTTCAGTTATACCTATTCTGGGGCTACTAAGGAAGCGCTCGCGTGGACGCCCGCACTTTTGGAATTAAAGGAAATTGTAGAAAACAGTACCGGAGACACCTTCAATTCCTGTCTGCTTAATCTCTACCACAGCGGCGATGAGGGCATGGCTTATCATAGTGACGGCGAGAAAGACCTTAAGAAAAATGGAGCCATCGCCTCAATGAGTTTCGGAGCGGAAAGAAAATTTGTTTTTAAACATAAAATGAGCAAAGAAAAAGTGGAAGTTTTTCTGGAGCATGGGAGTTTGCTTGTCATGAAAGATCAAACGCAGCAACATTGGCTTCACCGTTTGCCTCCAACCAAAAAAATCTTTACTCCGAGAATTAATCTTACGTTTCGTACAATCGAACGTGCAAATAGAAAAGGGTATTGAATTTGCTACTCCAACCAAAATATTTATGAAAAGTTTAAGATTTATTTCAATATTAAGCTCTGCATAATTCATTAAATTTGGTAACCAACTAAACATTAAATATTCTATTATGAAAAAGACAATTGCAATGGCCGCACTGGCAATGGCAGTTTCATTCGGCTCGATATCTTGTAAGAAGAAGGTGAGCGATGCAGAATTGCAAACGCAGACGACAACAATAGTAAGTGCTAATCCTAATGCTTCTGTAGAAGTAAAAGATGGTACTGCACATCTTAGTGGAACTTTTGAAAACGAATCAGCAAGAGATCAAATGATTGCTTCTCTTAAAGCGGTTCCAGGTATTAAAGATGTAATGGATATGACCACAATTGCCGCACCGGTAATTGTTGAAACGGTTTCTGCAGTTGATCCAGCAGTTCAACAAAAAGTGGCAGATGCCGTAAAAGATTTCCCATCAGTTAAGGTGGAAGTGGTAAACGGAGAGTTAACGCTTACTGGGAATGTCTCCCCGGAACAGGCTCGTCAAATTAAGATGTCTGTGGATGCGCTTCAGGCAGGTAAAGTAAATTATAATTACACCGTAAAATAAGAAGTTATGAGTACTTTACAGGATAAATACGCAAGTGTAATTAGCGCTGCTCAAAATGCGGGAGTAAGAAATCTGCAGGTAACTGAGCAGGATGGTATTCTTTATATCGCGGGCGATGCTTCCTCAAGTTCAGCAAAAGATGCTGTTTGGAACGCGCTCGGCACAATTGATACCACCTATTCTGCATCAGATATAAATTTGAATGTCCAAGTTAGTGGTTTAGCGTCAGGCGCTGGCCTAACAGTAGAAACTGAAAGCTCTAATCTCAACATTCGACAGGAACCTTCAACAGATGCTGCGGTTGTGGGTAAAGCTGCAAAAGGGGAGAAAGTAACTTTGGTTGAACAGACTTCTGACGATTGGTGGAAAGTTCGCACTGCCGATGGAGAAGAAGGTTACGCCTATTCCCGTTATTTGAAGGCATAAGAAAAGTATAGAATTAAAGATCGAATATTGAGGAAAACCGCTGATAATTGTCAGTGGTTTTCTTTGTTATGCTCAACCGCAAATGCTAATAATTGTTAAAAAAACCTATATTTGTGCCACTTCACTAAAAAGAAATCATATGAAAGGTCAAAACAAACTTTTTATCGCCATCATAATTGCGCTAATTGTAGGAGTTATTATGGGTGGAATTGTACATACACAATACCCGGAAAGTTCCGCAAGTTTTGCCGGAAATATCAAACTTTTAGGGACGATTTTCATTCGTCTTGTTCAGATGATTATTGCACCACTTGTTTTCACCACTTTGGTCGTGGGGATTGCCAAGATGAGCGATATCAAAATGATTGGACGGGTTGGGACTAAAGCGATGATGTGGTTCCTGACGGCATCTTTGGTTTCTCTTTTCATTGGTTTAATTTTCGTGAACTGGTTAGAACCGGGCTACGTAACGCAGCTACCTATTCAGGATGTTTCTGCCGCTGAGGATTTGGTGAAGTCTAGCAAAGGATTTTCTCTAGAAGATTTTGTGAAGCATGTGATACCCAAAAGTTTATTCGAAGCTTTCGCTACCAATGAAGTTTTACAGATTGTGGTTTTCTCCATAATGTTTGGCGTAGCACTGGCCAATATGGGTGAAGATTATGTAAAACCTATCATTAAAGCATTTGATATCTGTGCACATGCTATTTTAAAGATGGTAGGCTACATTATGTGGTTTGCGCCCCTAGGAGTTTTAGGAGCCATTGCAGCTGTAGTGGCAACCAATGGTTTTGAAATATTCAAAGTATACGCTATTTATTTACGCGACTTTTTCTTTGCTTTGGCAATTTTATGGGTTGTTCTATTTGTTGTAGGATACTTAATCTTAGGAAATAGATTGTTCGAATTAATTAGGAGAATAAAAGCACCATTATTAATTGCTTTTTCAACGACAAGTTCTGAAGCCGTGTTCCCAAAGTTGGTAGAAGAATTAGAGCGTTTTGGCTGTAATAATCGTATTGTCTCATTTATTCTGCCTTTAGGTTATTCCTTCAATCTTGATGGGAGTATGATGTATATGACTTTTGCCTCCATCTTTATCGCTCAGATTTACGGTATTGATATGTCTATCGGTCAGCAAATTACAATGTTGCTCGTTCTTATGCTTACTTCTAAAGGTATTGCGGGCGTACCACGCGCGAGTTTGGTAATTATTGTCGCAACCTGTACCATGTTCGGGATTCCGCCGGAAGGCATTGCATTAATTTTACCGATTGACCATTTCTGCGATATGGGAAGAAGTATGACCAACGTATTGGGGAATGCTTTAGCTACCTCTGCCGTATCTAAATGGGAAGGACAGCTAGATAATCACGGAGGCGATCTTTAAATTCTGCTGAATTCCGGATGAAGAATAACTTACGTACGGCTGTTACGCTTGGTTTTGCTCTGTTTGCTATGTTTTTTGGTGCAGGCAATCTGATTCTGCCACCATTTATTGGTTTGACTACTGGCGAAGACTGGTTTGCAGCAATTGCGGGATTTTTTACAACAGGAATAATTTCTCCTTTTCTTGGGGTGTTGACGGTCGTCTTATTCGGGACTTCCTTTACAGATTTGGGGCGCAAAGTCAATCCCTGGTTAGTGACCATTCTTGCACTGTTGATTATGTTATGCATCGGGCCTCTAGTCGCTATCCCGAGAACTGCCGCTGCTACTTTCGAAATCGGAATAGAACCAACATTTCCGGGTTTTAACAATATAGTATTCTCTTGTATTTTCTTTCTTATTGTTATCGCGCTTTCAATTTCTCAATCGAAAATTGTAGATATCATCGGAAATTTCCTCACACCGCTTCTCATCATTTCATTAGGACTTCTCGTTGTAATGGGTTTTATAAATCCACCAGCTGAGGTTTATGAATCTGATATGAGTTCTTCTAGATCCTATCTATTTGGTTTTCATGAGGGTTATCAAACGCTTGATCTTTTAGCATCAGTCATATTTGCCGGAATCATTATTTCCGCTGCGATAGAAAAAGGATACACCAATGCCAGATCTAGATTCAGAATAACAATAGCGGCCGGATCTATATCAATGGTAGCGTTACTGTTTATTTATGGAGGCCTCATTTATCTTGGTGCTCATGCAGGTTTTCCTTTGTCAGAAGATATTTCGAGAACCGAATTGCTTTTACATATTTCACGAAACGTTTTAGGTCATAACGGGACGTTGATCATCTCTGTTGCGGTGGCTTTGGCATGCCTAACAACCGCAATTGCATTAACTTCAGCCATGGGAAGTTTTCTTGCTAAGTTGACGAAATCCAAGATTCCATATAAGGCTGGAGTAATCATCACAGCGCTTGTTTCAGGCTATTTTTCGGTAAAAAGTGTAGATAAAATTATTGAGTATGCTGTGGTTATCCTCGGATTTGTATATCCTATTACCTTTGCCTTGGTCTTAACGTTGTTACTCTTCGGAAAAGTAGTTTTCAGCAAGCGTCCCTTTGTTGCTGCAGTTACCGTTGCAGGGCTCATCGCATTAATTCCGGTTTTAGCTCATTTCGGCGTTTTTAGTACGCAGATGCAAACCATTAATGAATCTTTGCCCTTGTCGGAACATCAGCTAGGCTGGTTAATGCCCTCTTTCGCATCCTTTTTTATCGTTTGGATGATAGAAAGTTTACCTGCTAAAAAGAGAATTTCAAATAGTGATTGATGTCACCTATTCCTCCTTTTACTCATTCTAAATTACAGAATAAATTGCTTAAATTTGTGGCTAATTTAGTAAGCTATTATGTTAACCAAAGATAAAGTTCAGAGTTTTCTGAAAGAAATTGAAGTAGATGATCTTGTACACAATGTACAGGTAATGGGTAATGATGTTTATATCGATATGACGGCTCATTCCCCAGCAATGCACGAGAAAAAGAAGTTAGAAGCAGCCATGAAACAGGCTTTTGCTTCGGAATTCGGAGAAGAAGTCGTTTTAAAGCTTAAAATTGCTTCACCGGAACCAACCGAGGTACAACAAAATCAGATTAAAGGCAAGCAGATCCCGGGAATCCAGAATATTATTGCGGTAGCATCCGGAAAAGGTGGAGTAGGGAAATCTACCGTGGCAGCAAATATTGCAGTTACTCTTTCCAAAATGGGTTTCAAGGTGGGTTTGTTAGATGCTGATATATATGGTCCATCTGTACCTACCATGTTTGATACAGAAGGTGCAAAGCCAATCTCTGTTGAAGTTGATGGAAGAAACCTAATGAAGCCAATCGAGAATTATGGCGTGAAAATGTTATCCATCGGATATTTTTCAGGTGCTAACCAAGCCGTTGTTTGGAGAGGACCAATGGCGAGCAAAGCGTTGAATCAAATGATTCGTGATGCAGCTTGGGGCGAACTTGATTTTTTACTAATCGACCTTCCACCAGGTACAGGTGATATTCATCTTTCGATCATCCAGGAAGTGCCGGTTACAGGAGCTGTAATTGTTAGTACTCCTCAACATATTGCTTTGGCAGATGTGCGTAAAGGTATTGCAATGTTCCAGATGGAAAGCATCAATATTCCGGTATTAGGTCTTATAGAAAACATGGCTTATTTTACGCCGGAAGAACTCCCTGAAAATAAATATTATATCTTTGGGAATCAAGGAGCTCAATATTTAGCCGATGATATTGGTATTCCGGTTTTAGGAGAAATTCCAATTATCCAAAGCATTCGCGAAGCTGGTGATGTGGGACGTCCTGCAGCGCTACAGGAAGGTTCGGCAATTGCTGATATTTACCTTAAAACTACCCAGCAGATGATCGAAAGTTTGGTAGAGCGTAATAAAAATCTACCGCCGACAGAGGCTGTCAAAATAACAACCATGGCAGGTTGTTCTCCAAAGAAATAAATATCTTCATCGCTTGGTCGTGGGATCAGCACAAATTAAGAATATGCAAGAAGAAACGGTAAACAAAGTCACGTACGCATTAGAGAAAATTCGCCCTTTCCTTAATAAAGATGGCGGTGATATCGAATTAATTGAGGTGAAGGAAGATGTGGTTTATGTAAAACTTCATGGCAACTGTAATGGCTGCCCGATGAGTTTTTCTACCATGAAACTGGGAGTAGAAAATACCATTAAACAACACGCACCCGAAATTCGTGAAGTACTTAATATAGAATAGTATTATTAAAATAGCGGTAATGCAGTTCCCATGCGGAACTGCTTTTTTGTGGTTTATGTTTGTGGATTTTTATGAGAAATATCCTGATTTTAGACCAACGTGTTTAAATTTAAAATGATACTTTAGCACCTTCAAACTACAGTATTTATGATAGCCATTGTAGACGGCGGTTCAACCAAATGTGATTGGGTAATTCTCGAAAATTCAGGTAAGTTAAATCTGAAAACAACCACCTTAGGTTTTAATCCTAATATCATTAACACGGATTTCATCCCACGCGAAATCGATAAAAATCAGGAACTTTATTTTCTGAAAAATCACATAGAAAAACTTTTTTTCTACGGTTCTGGTTGTGGGACGGCTCATAATGCTAAAAAAATTGAACAAGAACTCGCAACCGCTTTTCCAAATGCAGAACTTAGCGTAAAAGAAGACATGACGGCGGCGGCTTACGCTGCGTATAATGGCGAGCCGGCAATTGTGTGTATCCTTGGGACAGGATCCAATTCTTGCTATTTCGATGGCGAAAAAATACGAACCGATCTGCCTTCTTTGGGTTTTCTAATAGGCGATGAAGGAAGTGGGAGTGCTTTAGGAAAGCATTTGCTGAGAAGATTTTTTATGAAGAAATTGCCTAAGGATCTTGAAGCAGAATTTAAAGCTACCTACAATCTAACCATTGATGAAGCGCTGAAACAAATGTATCACAATCCGAGGGCTAATGCGTATTTAGGCGAATTCAACAAGTTTATTGCAGACCACAGAAAACATTCTTATTTCCAGAATATGGTGTTTGATGAAATGAAGAATTTCCTTGATTATCAGGTTCTTCCTTATCCGGAAGCGCGTGAAGCTGAAATTAATTTCATTGGTTATATCGCTTATATTTACGAGGATATTCTTCGCTCAGCAGCGGCAGAACTTAATTTAAAAGTCGGCAGAGTCGTTCAAAAACCGATTGAAAGTTTAGTCGATTATCATAAAAAATATATTCTGAATCTTTCCTGATTTGGTATTAATCTTCAGGTCTACTGATCTGTACCGGATTTTCCGGCTTATAAAAAATCAATTATTATGTCAAGTAAAACCAACCGTGACGAAAAAAACTTTAACCAGGCGGCACTGGATTATCACCGTACGGAACCAAAAGGTAAAATAGAGGTAATCCCTTCAAAACCACACTCTTCGCAGCGCGATTTGTCGCTTGCTTATTCTCCGGGTGTAGCAATTCCGTGTTTAGAGATTGAGAAAGATCCTAAAACTGCTTATGAATATACAGGAAAAGGAAATTTAGTTGCTGTAATATCTAACGGAACTGCAGTTTTGGGTCTTGGAGACATTGGCGCTGAGGCTTCTAAACCTGTGATGGAAGGTAAAGGATTGCTTTTCAAAATTTTTGCAGATATCAATGTTTTCGATATCGAAATCGACGAGAAAGATCCTGATAAATTTATTGAAATCGTAAAAGGAATTGCGCCGACTTTTGGTGGAATTAACCTGGAGGATATCAAGGCTCCGGAAGCATTTTACATTGAGCAGCGTTTAAAAGAGGAACTGAATATTCCGTTGATGCATGATGACCAGCATGGTACCGCAATCATCTCGGCAGCGGCGCTTCTTAATGCTCTCGAAATTGCGGGTAAAAAAATTGATGAAGTTAAGGTTGTTGTTAACGGTGCTGGTGCCGCTGCGGTAGCTTGTACGAAACTTTATATAGAGCTTGGCCTTAGTAAAGAGAACGTGTTGATGTGCGACTCAAAAGGAGTTATTCATCATCAAAGAGAAAATCTTACCCCCGAAAAGATCGATTTTGTACGTGAGACCGAGTTACGTACTTTGGAAGATGCAGTAAAGGGTGCTGATGTTTTCATCGGACTTTCAAAAGGAAACGTTTTGACGCCGGAGATGCTTTTAACAATGGCAGATAACCCTATCGTTTTCGGACTTGCAAATCCAGATCCGGAAATTGAGTATGACCTTGCGATGGAAACGCGCCCAGATACAATTATGGCAACAGGTCGTAGCGATTATCCTAATCAGGTGAACAATGTTCTTGGATTCCCTTACATTTTCCGTGGTGCTCTTGATGTTCAGGCAACCGGAATTAATGAAGCCATGAAACTTGCAGCAGTTAAAGCAATTGCAGATTTAGCAAAAGAACCGGTTCCGGAGGCGGTGATACTAGCCTATAACCTTAAAAACTTAAGTTTCGGCCGTGAGTATTTTATTCCAAAACCCTTCGATAACCGATTGATTACCAAGGTTTCCATGGCAGTGGCAAAAGCAGCGATGGAGAGCGGAATTGCGGGTAAACCTATTGAAGATTTTGACGATTATGAAAATGCTTTGCTCGACAGAATGGGACGTGATGAAAAACTCATCCGTATGATGCAGAACAGAGCGCGTTCTAATCCAAAAAGAGTTACGCTCTCTAATGCTGAAGAATATAATGTCTTGAAAGCAGCACAAATCTTACTTGAAGAGGGAATCGCTCATCCGATTTTGTTAGGAGAAAAGCATTACATTAAGGAGCAAATGAAGAAATTTGGGATTGAAATTGATGTCCCGATTGTTGATCCTTCAGATGATGATCAGGAAGAGAACAGGAAGAGGTACCGCGAGTCCCTTTGGCAACTGCGTCAACGAAAAGGGATGAACGAATATAAGGCAAAACGTTATGTTCGTCAGCGCGATTATTTCGGTCCGTTGATGTTGAAAAATGGGGATACCGACGCACTCATTGTTGGATTTTCGAAGAACTACACCTCCGTACTTCGTCCGGTTTTAGAGGTTATCGAAAAAGATAAGGGAGTAAATAAGGTGGCTTCAATGATGATGATTCTTACCGATAAAAAACCGATTTTCTTTGCTGATACTTCAATTATTCAGAATCCTACTGCAGAAGAATTGGTGAATATTGCTCGAATGTCTGAAATCGTGGTAAAGTCTTTTGCTATTGAACCCCGGATCGCGATGCTTTCCTTTGAAAACTTTGCAGCAATTTCGGAGACCTCCAAGAAAGTTTCGAAAGCGGTTAGTATTTTACATGAAAAGTATCCTGATATGATTGTGGATGGAGAAATCCAGCCGGATTTTGCGATGGATGCAGACCATCTATCAGACTACCCTTTCTCTAAATTGGGTACAAAACCTGCAAATGTGTTTGTCTTTCCTAATCTGGAGAGTGCCAATTTATCGTACAAAATAATTCGCGGTATGAAGGTGGCGCAAGTGGTAGGCCCAATTCTTATGGGACTGAAACAGCCGGTGCATGTATTGCAGATGCGCGCTAGCGTCGACGAAATCGTAAACTTGGCAACAATAGCGGTACTAGATGCTCAAATGAGGGAAAAAGGCAATAATTAAAATATTTAGATATCATAAAAAAATGCAGATTTTTGTCTGCATTTTTTTTGTTCCTAATGGTTTTCAGCTAGTAATTATCGAGGTTTTCACGCTAATTATTTCATAAACAATCAAGTATGGGTCTATTTTCTTGGTGGTGAAGGAAATCTTTTTAATTTTACAATAGTGAATCTCATCGCAATCGCTTACCATGGAACTTCAATTCAGCAGATTTGGACAGTTATGTTGTCCTGATAACAAGCTTTTTCAAGCCTGCAGAATTTGCATCGTATTTCTATTTCTTATTTTCGGCTCCTCTGTATCAGCTCAGAATCTTTCCGAGGTCATTATTAATTTGAAAGCAGAACTTGGTAAAAATCCGGATGATAAAAAACGTGCATCAATTTATGCTGATCTTACATGGTATTATGCCAGTGTCTCAGTAGATTCTGCGTTAAGTTATGGTAAGAAGGCGGTAACCGCTACAGAAAATTTGCAGGATTCTATGATGTTAGCGCAAGTCTATAGTGATTTAGGAGCAGTTCATTTCCGAAATAATGACTTTAAAAATTCTGAAAAGAATTATTTAAAATCCTATCAAATCAGGAAGAAGCAAAATAATGCAGCGGGAATTGCAAAACTCAATAATAATTTAGCTTCCGTTTACCAAAGCAGTTTTCAATACAATAAAGCCATGAGGATGTATTTGGAAGCATTAAGGTATTTCGAATCTAAGAATGACATTAAAAATTCTAATATTACCAAAGCGAACATTGGTTTGCTCTTCGTAGACTTGAAAGACAATAAAAATGCGGTGAAATATATTAGCGAAGCAATCAAATATTTCGAAGCACAAGATAAAACGGTCGAAAACGAGAATAAGCTTTGTGAAAATTACCTCAACCTCGGCAAAGCTTTACAGATGCAAAAAAACTATTCCGCTGCAGAAATACAATACCAAAAAAGTGCAGAAATCTGCAGTAAAGTAGGAAATAAGCAGGGTTTTTCTTTCGCCAATCGTAATTTAGGAAACCTATACATACAGCAACGAAAAGATTCATTGGCCGCGGTAAATCTTCAGGTTTCTAAAGAAGTGAGGGAGCAGTTCAATTCAAAAATTGATCAGGAAAGTAACAGTATTGATGTGGCTCAAAACTTAATATTAAGAGGTAAATATCACGATGGTAAAACTATACTGCTCAAGATTCTTCCTGTATTTGAAAAAGATAATTCTAAGGAAAATCAGCTTTCGAGTTATAAGCTGTTAACGAATGTTTATCACCATATTAAACAGCCCGACAGTGCAGAATATTATTTCCAGAAGTATATCACCTTGGATAATGAGTTGGTAAATACTACGGTAAATAAAAACACTGCGGAACTTGAACAAAAATATCAAACGCTGAAGAAAGACAGTGAAATCCAGCTTCAACAATCAAAAATATTTAAAAGAAATGTTGCACTATCCTCTCTCGCGGGAGTTTTACTGTTAGGCGCTGTATTTTACAGAAACCGGCAGCATCGGCAAAAAGTAGAACATCAAAAAGAGATTCTTCACCAGCAGGATTTGGCTACGAAAGCGGTGATTAATGCAGAGGACAATGAGAGAAAAAGAATGGCGGTACATCTGCATGACGGCGTGGGGCAACTTCTGACAGCGGCGGGAATGAATATCAGTGTGTTGAACGATTACAAAGATAATCCTGAAAGCTTTAATTCGATTATCTACAAGACTTCAAGAATTTTAAATGATGCCATCACCGAAGTAAGAACGCTCTCTCATCAGATGATGCCTAATATGTTAATCAAAAATTCTCTCGCAAATGCACTGCGGGACCTGATCGAGAAAACTGCCTCGCCAAAACTTTCGATCAATCTTCAGATTGACGGACTTGAAAATGATTTAGATCAGAATATCCAAGTCACGCTGTATAGAATCATTCAAGAGTGTATCAATAACACGCTGAAGCATGCCAACGCAAGTAAAATCGATATTTTGATCTTCCGCGAAGTACACCAAATCACGACGCAGGTAGCTGACAACGGAAAAGGATTTAATCCGGCCACCATACGAGAAAAAATGGAGGGAATGGGCTTGCAAAGTATACAGTCCAGAATCAATTTTCTAAAAGGAAAGATGACTATAAAAAGTGCTGCTGAACAAGGAACCTCCATCACCATTTCTATTCCCCTATAGTTACTTGTATATTTATGAATATTGCTTTGGTTGACGACCATCAAATTATTATAGATGGTATCGAAATGCTTCTCGGTCTAGAGAAAAATGTTACCATCTTGAAAACCTATACAGAGGCTTGGGAATTTCTTAATGATCTTCGGGAAAATAAAATAAGTCCGGATCTTCTTTTGATGGATCTGATGATGCCCAATTTAAACGGATTGGAGTGTGCAAAGATGCTTAAACGTGAATTTCCGGCCTTAAAAATCATCATTCTTTCGATGAACTGTGATCCGAAAACGGTTTATGACCTGGTAGAAAAAATTAAAATAGACGGTTATCTTTCAAAAAAAATATGCCGACAAGAACTTGTTAAGGCACTGGAGGATGTTAGTTTGGGTTATGTTCACTTAAGTGCTGAAGCAGAGGCAGCATTACATCAGTTTAAGCATAGAATTATTGATTATCCGGAAGTAAAACTGTCGGATCGTGAAAAGCAGATTGTTAAATTAATGATCGATGGCTGCACAAATAAGCAGATTGCTCGGACCTTATTCATTAGCGAAGGTACGGTTGAAACGCATCGCAAAAATATTTACCGAAAAACTGAGACTCATTCTGTCCCAAAACTCATTCAAGCGGTGTCCGATCTTAATTTGCTTTTAGATTAATATCCAACTTTACTCAAAAATACCCTCTGGCGGGTAGATCATGTGGTGTTAGACTCAATAACTTTGTTCTAACAAAAACCACAGATGATGAAAACTAAACTAATTTTTAGCGTAGCAGCGATGCTGTACACGCTTCATGCAGAAGCACAGTCTACTTTTGCGGTGTTAGAGAAAGATTACGAAATCTCCCGGAAAGCAAAGAAAGGATACTTGGGCGGAGTTGAAGCCCAGCCAAATGGAGGCTTCGAAATGGTGTATTTTCTACCTTCAAGCAGAAAGAAAGTCAAGATTGAAACCTACACCTTTGATAAAGATGCCAACCTCACCAATTCTCTAAAAGATGAATGGGATGTGGAGAAGGTAAAAAAGAGATGGAAGTTTTTCAATTTTAAAGGCGATGAATATACTACAACCGCCGCTTCGGTGAGCACCAATCTTACCGGGAAAATGATGTTCAAGAAACGAGAAATTAAAGCTAAATATAATTGGTTAGCAGGAGATTATGTTAAGCGAGTTAAGCTTTTAGATCGTCAAAAGCTTACCAGTGAATCCGGAGAAGAGTATCTTTTTGCTGGCGCTAATGAGGTAGAGCGCGACAGCACCATTTATGCTCTTGCTTACCCTCATACAAAAGGAGCATCGATGACCACCTTAGATCTTGTTAAAATATCTAACACAGGGGTTTCCCAGAAGTTGCGCTCAATCTCGACACCAGTACCTTTAAGACCTATTTTTTCTAAAACTTTATTGGATAAAAACAGCCGCGACGTATCTAATGATGATTTTCCGCGAGACTGGATCGTGGTTTTAGCGCCTACAAAGATGTACGGTAAAAACAATGCAGGGACACCCAATCAGCTTACTTATCTCCGCATTTCTCCTGAGGGAAACGTCAAAGAACAATTCAACTTCAATTCGCCTACATCGGGATTCCGGATATTAAATGCCTACGAGAGCGGAAGTGAGGTCATCCTTTACGGGTTAGGCATTCGCAAAGAAGGAAAATATGCTGACGAAATCTTAGGAGCAACAGTTTCTCCATCAAGTATGGATGATGAGGAGCAGGCAAGCGCGGCTTCTACAGGCGGTATGTTGGGTGGTATTGGTAAAATGGCCAACATGATTTCAGGTAAAGATGACATGGCTCCGTCGCAGCAAGCCTTAGACAATGCACTCGATGAGAAAAAATATGATGACTTTATCATTGCAAAAGTTAGCGGTCAAAATATTTCAATTAATAAAGCTACGCCAATGGATGAACTCAATAAGAAAGCTGTTGCAGGAGCAGATATGAAGAAAGCTTTAGAGTTTGACGGAAAGAAATTCATTACCAATAACTTTCAAATGCTTCAAGATGGGTCAATGATGTTGAGTGTACAAGACTATAAACCGGAAGGCAAAGGGATAGGTTTGCCTGGTGGAAAAATGCTTGGGGCTTTAGCAGGTGTTTCGACGAGTAAAAGTGGCGATTCCTATAACAGAATTTACAAAGGGATGTATCTTCTTCACTTCGCAGCGGACGGCAATTTGGTTCGAAACTACACCGTTCAACTGGATCAGAAGAATAAAAAAGGTTTTTTCAACAATTCACCGATGACGGCGGATAATTTTCCGGCTACGGGTTATCTTATCGAAAGCAAGGACGGTCAATCAGTAAAATGGATCATGGAAATGGTTAAAGCAATTGATAAGGATTCAGACACCAGCACATTCCTCAATACTACTACAACGACAACAACCTATTCTCCTTTCTATAGCATTGAATATGGAAAATTGGATTTGGCCGCCGGGAAATCTTCGGAGTTCCGCACTTTAGGCGATTTGGAAAAAAAGAAATATTACCTCTATGAGAAACATAATCGTTTGCAGATCGGCGATTACATTTATTTCTTTAGCGAAACTCCGAATGGTGACCGACTCTTGATCTCCAGAATGGATGTCAGTCAATAACAATCTGTGATTCCGTGCCCATTTGGCAAGTGTCTGTGGGTGCGGTTTTTATAATTTAAAAAATAGTATCATGAAAACTTTAACAACTTTCTTTATTACTTTACTGGTATGCTCACTTTGTTTTATGTCGTGTGACCGAAACGAAGATGATAACGGCGCTACAACACCCCCAACAACCGAAGGATTTTCCTGGCGTGAAAATTCAACCTCGGCTCCCCTGAATACTGCAGGCGCATCGGAAGTTCGTAATCAGTATAATTCCATTTTTGCGTTTACGGGAACCACAGCCACCAGCGGAACTTTATTTGAATTTAATCTTACTGCTGTCACACCCGGCACGTATCAGGTAAATAGTTCTAATTTATTTTACTTCAACGGAAATACAGCTACACCCTCAACAGGCAAAGTTGTTATAACCTCTAATGCTAACGGCAAAGCTTCCGGCACTTTTGAAGCGACTTGGAGCAGTGGTTCTGTAAACAGTGTATACGGGACATTTACAGACATCCCTGTCAAATAATCATTAAAATTAATAACATGAAAAAATTATTACTATTTGGTCTGTTTTGCTTCTGCATTTCTGCCACTGCACAACTCACCATTGTGAAAGATGTATCCGCAACGGGTGTACAGCCTGCCGAAACTGATCAGTTTCTATGGCAAAATAACATCTGGAACGGAAAACGTTATTATGGGGTTCAACAATTACCGAGCGTTGCATTAGCGGTAACCGACGGAACAAATGCCGGCACAAAGATTATTAAAAGTTTAGGACATAGTGTGGTTAGCGGTGCTTCGATAAAAGCAATCGTGCCTGCACAAGATCATTTCTATATTCATGTTTCAGTGAATAAAAGTTATAGTCCTTACATCATGTACGACGAACTTTGGAAATCCGATGGCACTGAGGCTGGAACTGTTCTGCTTAAACGCTTTGATGATCGCGGCGTTACTGCCGAAGGCATTATGATTACCACTGATCAGTATGAAGCAAACAATCGCTCTCTTAGTGGTAACGAAATGTATTTCAACGGATACACCGGAAACGGTGGGCGGAAAATATGGAAAACCGATGGTACAGCAGCAGGAACGATTTTAGTCGCCGACAAAAGCGCCAACGCCTTCACGAGGATGAATGGTGATGTATATTTCATTTCTGATTTTAAACTGTGGAAAATCAATGGTAACGACAGTAGTATTGCCATGATTGATGTTCCTAACATCTTTATGGTTTCAACATTTCGAATGGCTGCCTTTAAAAACAAACTTTATTTTATGGGTTTTGATGAAACGAACGGCGTGGAATTATGGTCTTCCGATGGAACACCTTCCGGAACTAAACTCTTCGTTAACACTTCCCCGCTTACCAACAATGTTTACAGTCTTACTTCATTTATGTTAGTAAGCACAGATGATTATCTTTTGTTTTCAACGTTACACAATGAAGCGGTTAATACACGCCACACCCTTTACAAAACCGACGGAACAGTTGGTGGTACAATTCAGATTTCACCGATAGACGCCGTTGATGCGGGTTCAAGTTCAGGATCGATGTTTTCGAAAACAAATGAGCTTTTTTATTGCTTTAACATGAATCAGAGAACCATCTTCCGAACCAATTATGAGGAGAACGGTTATTCGATCGTTCCGCTTGGTAATTATATGGCAAGTAATCTTATCGATTATAAAGGAACTGTATGGTATTCTGGAGGAACAACGCTGATGTCGGGTAATAATGATTTTGCCGAACCACATAGAAGCGACGGGATTCAGGATGTTAAAACTTTCGATTTGGTGACCGTAATGCAGGGAACTAATAACGTAGGTTCTAACCCTTTTGGTTTTCATGAGCAAAACGGAAAGCTGTATTTCTTTGCGGGATTAAGCAACTCAATGAAGTTGTATGAATTTCAAGACGATTTTACCTTTAACCGTTCCACTGGAAACTCTTGGAACAATCCTGCGAATTGGAATGCCGGTGTAACGCCGCTTTCTTCTGAAAATGTTGTAATTCCTGCAGGTTCAGAGATAGAAATTTCCTCTTCAGCTTCGTCAAAAAATCTGCAAGTTAATGCACCTGTTAATATTTCTGCTGGAAATCTAAATATCACCGGAAATTTGAATTTAAATTCAAAAATAACTTTAAATAACAACAATCTGAATCTAAAAGGCAATGTCTCACAAATTTCCAATGGAAGCGCTACTAATTATCTTATTACCAACGGAAACGGAACGGTGAACATTGAAAATTTAGCATCTTCAAGAGGTAGCGTACAACTCCCAATTGGGACTTCCACCAATTACAATCCTATATCCATTTCCAATTCGGGAACTTCAGATACTTTCTCAGTAAAAGTTTCCGATGGAGTTAACAATGCGCCCGCAGGAGCGGTTAATGTAACTTGGGATATTTCCGAAGGAACTGTTGGTGGCAGCAATGTCGATTTCACCTTAACGTGGAACGACTCGCAGCATAACGCAACATTTAATCCAGGTACGGCTAAGGTCGGACATTTAGTAAATGGCGTTTGGACCGAAGAGAATTCCGGTGTAGTAAGTGGAGCGGACCCATATTCAATTACCGCAAGCAACATCGATACTTTTTCACCTTTTGGAGTGTTAAACTTTGGAGAATTAGCAACATCAAACGATATTAGTTCTAAGATAAAACTATACCCAAATCCTTTCAGAGAAAAACTGAACTTTGAGGTTTCAGAGGAGTCAAATGTTAATTTTTACGATGTCTCAGGAAGAAGAGTTATGCAGTATCAACTAAAAAAAGGTATAAATAATTTGAATACTTCTGCATTAAATCGGGGGATGTATCTCTATCAAATACAAAATGTTAGCGGCGACGTAATACAAACAGGAAAAGTAATTAAAAACTAAGATTAAAGAGCTCATCAAAAAGATGAGCTCTTTAGGTATAGAATTTGGTTTTGCCATTTAGCGTTTCGCTGAGTTTAATAAGCAGTGAAGCGGATAGCAAATGAATGATCATTCTCTCCAAAGATTTCTCGAAGCCCAACTAAATACCTACGACACCGCATTATGCGAAATAAAGTCTGGTCGAAAACTGAGCCATTGGATGTGGTTTATATTTCCTCAACTAAAAGGGTTAGGGAGAAGTTGTACTGCACAGTTTTACGGAATAGAAGATTTTGAAGAAGCTAGATTGTATTTGCAACATCCTATTTTAGGCAAGCGTCTAAAGGAAATTACTTCCGTTTTATTAACTCAGCCAAACTCTAATGCACATGCCGTTTTTGGTTCTCCAAATGATTTAAAATTACACTCCAGTCTCACTTTATTTGCCCACGTTTCCGAAAAAGAAAACTCAGTTTTCCATGAAGCATTAACACGTTTTTTTGAAGGAAAATTTGATGTTAATACGCTCCAACTTCTGCAAGAGGTGTGATAAGATTTGGAGTCCGTCAAGTCTTGCCCTCATGTAATGTATTGCTTGGGTTTTTTAGCCGGTAAAAAATCCTATATTTGGGGTTCTTCAAACTTTTAACCATGATTTATTCCTTAAGAGGAACCGTGCAGGAACTGAACCCGACTTCTGTTGTAATCGACGTCAATGGAGTGGGTTACTATGTTGGTGTAAGCTTACAGACTTCCGAAAAATTAACGTTAGGCAAAGAAACATTTCTCAATATCCAGCAAATCATTCGCGAGGACGCACATCTTTTATTTGGCTTTAACACATTTTCAGAGAAAGAATTATTTAATCTGTTAATATCTGTTAACGGTGTAGGACCCGTTTCAGCCCTCATTATGCTGTCCTCTTTAAGTATCTCAGAGATTGCATCTGCCATCCTTAGTGGGCATAGTAATCTCCTTCAGAAGGTGAAAGGAATAGGGACAAAAACTGCCGAAAGAATTATTGTAGATTTACGCGACAAGGTGCAGAAATTCAGTGCTTCCGAAGAAAATATTTCTAACTTTACAGATAATAAAGTTAAAGACGAGGCGTTATCTGCTTTAGAAGTTTTAGGGATTCCGAAAAAAACAAGTGAGAAGATTGCCGACCGACTTTTAAAGACCAATTCTTCCTACACCGTAGAAGATTTAATAAAACAAATTTTAAAAAATATTTAACATTTGGAACGGTATACTCTTATCCTGCATAAATATATATTCTTTCTTTTCCTATTAATCGGGACTTTTACAGCTAAAGCGCAGGTACAGCCTTCGGACAGCAGTTCTGTAAGACAGGATTTTTCATTGCCCAATCCAACACGCTACGAAGCTTTTTATGATGTAGAAAGCGGGATGTATATCTTATATCCAAAGATTGGGAATATGATTGTCGGTAATCCGGTCTCGATGAGTTCTCAAGAGTATTATGATTATATGCTGAAGAATCAACTCAGCGAATATTATAAAGAAAAATCCTCGGTGAACAATCTAACGTATAGACGCGATCAAACAGATGCGAAACAGAAAGGTTTACTTCCAAGTGTTAACATTAAAAACAAATTGTTCGAATCGATCTTTGGAGGAAATACCATCGAAATTATTCCACAAGGTTTTGCCTCATTTGATATTGGCGGTTTATACCAAAAGATTGATAATCCGCTGATTTTACCACAAAACAGAACAAGTTTCGCCATTGATATCCAGCAACGTATCCAGTTGGGTTTGTTAGGAAAAGTAGGTGAAAATTTGCAGTTGAAAGCCAATTATGACACCCAAAGTGGCTTCGCCTTTGAAAACCGAATGAACCTTGTATGGCAGGCTAAAGGCACGTGGAAAGATTTACAAAGCAAGGGTCTAGACGACAAAACGACCGGTGGCGAAGACAAAATCATCAAAAGAGTGGAGTTTGGTAACGTTAATATGCCTCTTTCCACCAGTTTAATTCGAGGTTCAGAATCCTTGTTCGGTCTGAAAACCGAATTCCAATTGGGTAAAACTTACGGTACTTTGGTGTTCTCGCAACAACAGGGAGAAGCACGTAATATCATTGCGCAGGGAGGAGGCGTGATGAATACTTTTAAACTGAATGCAATTGATTATGAAGACAATCAACACTACTATTTAGGACATTATTTTTTAAATAATTATGATAATGCACTTCTAAATTATCCTCAGATTAACTCCAGAATTAGTATAACCAGGATTGAAGCTTGGGTTTTGGATCAGGGTTCGGGAAATCTTCAGGATCAGAAAGGGATACTAGGAATCAGAGATTTGGGTGAAGGGGTTTCGGGTTATCCAGATAATTCCCAAAACGGACTTTATCAAAGTATCGTCAATCTTGGGCCTGGCATTCGTGACATCAATACCGCGTACAATACTGTTAATGGTCAAACTTTTCCCAATGCTTCTGGCTCTCTGGAGAATTATTCAGACGGCGAGCAGTTTATTTTTAATCGTAAAGCTAGAAAACTTAGCCCCAACGAATTTCGTTTCCATCCACAACTTGGGTATTTATCTCTGAATCAAAGGTTGAATGATAATCAGTTACTGGCGGTTGCTTACTCGTACACGTTGAATGGCGATAGCAGAGTTTATAAAGTGGGTGAATTTTCTGAGGAAAGTCCGGTATTAATCACAAAACTTTTAAAATCGAATACCAAAACAACGACGACTACGCCAATGTGGGATTTGATGATGAAGAACATTTATTCGTTGAATTCTAATGACATCAATGCCGATCAATTTTTACTCAATGTTTATTTGCGGGATCCACAAAGTGGAAAAGTAAATTATCTGCCAAATACTCCGGTGCAGGACACCAATTTATTGAAGCTTTTCAATTGGGATCGTCTTAATCTCAACAACGATCTTCAGCAAAACGGTACCACTACAGGGGATGGTATTTTCGATTTTGTGCCTGGTATAACGGTAGATCCTGTTAACGGTAAAATTATTTTCACAAAAGCGAAACCTTTCGGTTCATACCTGCAAAGCGTTTTAGGAAACAGCGATCCAAAATTTGTTTTCAACGAGCTCTACGAACAGTTTAAAAATGTCGCTTCAGAAAACCGTTTAGCTTTAGCCTACACTCTCGAAGGGCGATTCAAAGGTTCGCAGGGAAGCGGTATTTCTTTAGGTGCAATTAACGTTCCGCAAGGTTCTGTAAAAGTTACAGCCAATGGCGTACAACTTCAAGAGGGGATCGATTTTACAGTAGATTATATGCTTGGCACCGTAAATATAATCAACGAAACCGTTAAACAATCGGGTCAGGCAATTAATATTTCCTTAGAAAATCAATTGACTTTCAATACACAAAGGAAACGCTTTTTAGGTTTAAATCTTGAAAGAAAATTTAATGAACATCTAACCATTGGCGGAACGGTGGTGAATTATGCTGAGACCCCGCTCACCCAGAAAGTGAATTTCGGCCAGGAAGCGGTGAATAACACCATGGCAGGATTCAATATTTTATACAATAACGAATTGCCATTTTTAACGCGTTTGACGGATAAAATTCCGCTTGTTAATACAGAAGCTCCTTCTAATCTTAACTTCACAGCCGAAGGCGCCTATTTATTACCAGGACAAAATAATGGGATTGACGACCAGTCCTATATCGATGATTTTGAACAAACCACTGCTAAAATTTCCCTGAAAGAACCAGCCATGTGGAGTTTGGCTTCAAAGCCGGAAAAAAATCCAGAACCTTACTTCCAAAACGGTTCACTCAATGATAATTTAGCTTCCGGTAACGGTCGTGGACTACTAACTTGGTATAATATTGATCCTCGTTTTTACGGTGTAGGTGGTCGAGCGCCAAGTGGCATCAATGCCGAGGCAGTCTCCAATCATGCTTCCAGACGGGTGCAGACTCAGGAATTATATAACTCCAGAGATTTTGTCGCAGGAGAGCAGCTTTATACCAATACTTTCGATATCACGTATTTCCCAAATGAAAGAGGTCCTTATAACGTTAACCCAAATAGTGAAACCACGCAGGACCGTTGGGCAGGGATTATGCGTCCTATTTCAGTTTCAAACTTTATCAATTCAAATATTGAATATGTCGAGTTTTGGATGATGGATCCTTACGCTGACGGTAATAATCTGGGCAGTAACCCAAAACTACTTTTGCAATTAGGAAACGTTTCGGAAGATGTTTTGAAAGACAGCAAACTTCAATATGAAAATGGGCTTCCAACACCATCGGTTCCAGCTAATACAACTACAACAAATTGGGGCACGCAGCCAACACAGTTCCCGGTTCTGTACGCGTTCTCTACAGAAAATGAAGAGCGTACGGCTCAGGATTTGGGTTATGATGGTCTTGATGCTTTAGGCGAACTGGAGAAATTTGGTGTTAATTTCATTAATCCCGTAACCAATACTCCCGATCCGGCTTCAGATGATTTCGTGTTTTACCTTTCAGATAAATTTCAGGGAGCACAGGCTGCTTCTCTAACAGAACGCTATAAGTATTTTAGAAATCCGGAAGGAAACTCGCAAAGTAACACGCTTGAAGTAGCAACCCAAACTCCTGATGCTGAAGACGTAAATCGTGATTATAATCTTGACCAGAACGAAAATTATACCCAGTACACCATCAATTTAGATCGGGGAAGTCTCGCAAAAGGACAGAAATTCATCGTGGATGAAAAAGAAGTTGAGGTGAAATTCCAGAATGGGCAAACGGCAACCAACAAATGGTATCTTTTCCGGGTGCCGGTTACGCAATTTGACGAAGGCGCAAATGAAGGCGGAGTTAAAGATTTATCAATTCTGAACAACGTCCGGTTTGCCAGAATGCTCCTTACCGGATTTGACCAAGTTTCAACGATTCGTTTCGGTACTTTCGATTTGGTGAGAAGTGACTGGAGAAAATATACCAAGGATGTGGCAGCAGTAGGAAATCCCACCGAAGGAGTAAATCAAGTAGACAACCGCAATCTTGAGGTAGGAAGTGTAAATCTTGAGGAAAATGGACTTAATCAACCTCCCTATGTGCTTCCTCCGGGTATTGAAAGACAAATCCTAAGCGGAAATGCCGGTGCTCAAAGACAAAATGAAGCTTCACTTTACATGAAAGCGGCACCAATGGAACCAAGATCTTCCCGTGCCGTGTTTAAAAATGTATCGCTCGATATGAGAAGATATAAAAATCTTGAACTTTTCGTTCATGCCGAAGATGCCAGAACCGGCGCTATCAGCAATGAACTCGATCCGGATGCTAAATTCTTTATCCGTTTTGGTAGTGACGCCACCGACAATTACTACGAATATGAAACTTCGCTGAAATATACTCCTAGAAACGCAACCTCTCCGTTGGAAATATGGCCTGCAGAAAATACCGTAGACTTAATGATTCAGGATTTCGTGGATGCCAAACTACGTCGTGATGCCAGTGACCAAATTGAAATTGATGAGAGAACGGAAGACTTAGAATATGGCTCACTTGATCCAAACAAGAAAATCTATCTCAAAGGCCGTCCTAGTTTAGGAAATGTCACCACCATTATGTTGGGAGTTCGAAATAACGCGGCAACTTCAAAGGAAATTATCTTGTGGGTGAATGAAATTCGGCTTTCCGAAATTGAAAATAAGGGAGGATATGCAGGTAATGCGAGTTTGAATTTTAATCTGGGTGATTTTGCTATGGTAAATGCCAACGCTTCGTATTCAACCATTGGGTTCGGGGCAATTACTGAAAAGCCGGCTGAAAGAGCGCAATCGGATTTCTCGGCGTACAGTATTAATACCACCGTAAATGTTGATAAATTTATTCCGGAGAAAGTAGGAATGAAAATTCCGGTGAATTATTCTTACACTCAAACAGTTGAAGATCCTAAATACAATCCAATTGACAACGATGTAACTTTCGATAAAGCGCCAAATAAGGAAGAGTTAAAGAAAGTAGCGAGGACTTACACTCAACAAAGAAGTATTGGTGTGGTGAACATGCGAAAAGAAAGAATGAGTCCTAATCGCAAACCGAAGTTTTATGATGTGGAAAATCTCTCGTTAACTGCTGTTTATAACGACGATTATTTCCGCGATGTTTACACCAAGAAAAATTATCGGCAGTACCTTCGTGGGTATGTAGACTACAATTACAACTTTAAGCCGTGGGTTTTGCGACCGTTTAATAAACTGGTGAGTGATACGGCGAAGTCTTACAAATATTTGAGATTTATTAAAGAAGTTAATTTTAATCCAATTCCGACCAGATTTTCATTTCGAACGGAAATTGACCGTAATTATAACGAACTAGAATTTCGGAATATTGAGGCTATTTTAAACGGAAACTCAGGTCAGAATTTTGATGTGATTCGCAACAGCAATTTTTATTTTGGTTGGCAGTATGGCATTGGCTTTAATTTCACCAAATCGCTGAAATTGGAAATTAATTCTGCAATGCGTACGCTGAATGATCACCTCAATGTCGCGAACATGAATACGCGCTCCATTTTCAGTGATCCGCTTCGTGCCGGACGTCCGGTTTTGTATAATCACCGTGTGCAGTTGAACTACCGTTTTCCGTTCGAGTATTTACCTTACTTAGATTTCATCAATGCAGAATTAGGATACGGATTTACTTATAACTGGAATGCCAGAAGTACCGTGATGACTGGCTTTGTAAATCCAGAGACCAATTTAACGGAGAGCCTAGGCAGCATAGGTCAAAATACAAACAATATCGTAGCAACTTCGTCGGTAGATATTCCGAAGTTCTTTAACAAGTTTAAGTACTTCCAGAAAATCAATACCACCATGCAACTGCGCAAACGAGAAGTTGATTCTTTAAATAACGCGTACAACCTGGTTTGGCAGAAGAAAAACAGCAAGAAGAACTTTAAATCTTACAAATTCAAGAACAAATTAAATCCGATGCAAAGTATTGCTTATGCTTTAACATCGATAAAACAACTGGATATTTCCTATAATGAAAATAATGGGACTGTTCTGCCGGGACTACTGTCCGCGCCAAATTGGTATGGCTATGGACAAACTTTAGGAGGCCCGACTTACGGATTCTTGCTCGGATCCCAGTCGGACATCAGAAGAACGGTTATTGAAAGAGGATGGATTTCCGATTCTCCCTTCATGAACGATCCCTATACACAGCTCAAGAACCAAAACTTTTTAGCCAACGTTCAGGTGATGCCCGTAAATGAGTTCCGAATTGATGTAAATTTCCTTCGAAATTACAACAGCATCTTTACACAGGGCGGTTATAATGTCGATGCAGATTCTAATGATGCCAACGGTTTCCAGTTCTCATTTGGCAGCGATATGGTAACCTACAGTCGCACTGCATGGACTTTTGGTACAGCTTTCACCGATGGTAAAGATATCTACAATACGATGTATCAGAATGCTCGTAAAATATATCAGCAAAGTGGTGGGGTGTACAATGAAGCTGACTTTGCTGCAGGGAAGGGTTTGGGCGATTCGTACATTTTGATCCCGGCTTTCCAGGCTGCGATTGAAGGTAAATCGGTAGATGGAGAACTTGGTGATCCGAAGAAAACTGGTTTCCCGTTACCAAACTGGCGTGTTACCTATTCCGGTCTAAAGAATATTCCGTTAATCAGCAGTCAATTCTCGAAGTTTGATGTTTTACATGGCTATACTTCGACCTATACCGCCTCCGGAATTCAGTCTAGCGTAGATTTCTACAACCTTCAAAACAATCCGGGAGCGCCCAGAACAGATGCATTCGGCAATGAGTTTAATCCGTACACTTTCTCTCAAGTAGGGTATGTTGAAGCGTTTGCGCCTCTTATTGGTGCCGATGTAACCATGAGAAACAATATGCAGTTCCGTGCACAGTATAACAGAGACCGGATGTTTATGTTAGGTTTAGTGAATCACACCCTAACGGAAGATTCCGGAAACGAATACATTGTGGGTTTTGGATATATTTTAAAAGACTTGAAGATGAAATTGAACATTAACGGGAAAACCAAAAACATCAAGAGCGATTTGAACATCCGTGGCGATTTTTCCCTTCGTGACAGCCAAACTCGTATTACCAATATCCTTCAAAACGATTCTCAGGTTACGGGTGGACAACGTATGATGAGTATTAAACTTTCAGCAGATTATAATATGTCGCAGAATTTCAATTTGAGATTCTTCTACGATCAATTACTTACAAAGTATAAAATATCTACAGCGTATCCACTTTCAACGATTAGGGCAGGTCTTTCGGCCACGTTCACCTTCTCAGGAGCAGGATTTTAATAACAGAAACTCAGGTCAAAGCCTGAGTTTTTTATTGAAGTATTTCAAGCGAATTTCAAATACCCATTACCTTTTATCTATTTCAAAAATTAAATGTTAATTTTGCTGTTCATTTAATGATATGAATCACGATATTGACAACGACGACGATGTTTTCACAGGGAATAATCACACCCCTTTGCGCAGTGACGCTTTCGAGAAGACTCCGAAAGAAAAAGTGAAGATTATTGAGGAGCATTTCCACCAAATCATGGAGACTTTGGGTATGGATATGACTGATGATTCACTGAAAGACTCTCCAAAAAGAGTTGCAAAAATGTATGTGAATGAAATTTTCGGAGGGTTGCTTCCGGAAAATCAACCACGGATTTCCACTTTTTCTAACAAATATAAATATCGCCAAATGTTAGTGGAAAAGGATATCACAGTGTATTCTTTCTGCGAACATCATTTTTTGCCGATTATAGGTCGCGCTCACGTTGCCTATATATCGAAAGGCGAAGTAATCGGATTGTCAAAAATTAACCGTTTGGTAGATTATTATGCGAAGCGTCCGCAAGTTCAGGAAAGACTAACCATGCAGATTGTCGAAGCTCTTAAAACCGCCTTGGGAACTACAGATGTGGCTTGTATTATTGATGCAAAACATCTTTGTGTGAATTGTCGCGGAATTAAAGACACGGCAAGTTCCACCATCACGGCGGAGTTAAGCGGGATCTTCCGAACCAATCCTATAACTCGGCAAGAATTTCTACATTACGTAGGAAGTCATGCTAAACTCGATTAAAAAAATACTTTCATTTCCACTCAATTCATAAAATAATTAAAAGGAATGCAGCTAAAAATATACAATTCCCTTTCAGGTGAAAAAGAGATTTTCCGTCCAATCCATGAAAAAAATGTAGGGATGTATGTCTGCGGACCAACCGTGTATAGCAATGTGCATTTAGGCAATGTCCGAACCTTCATGTCTTTTGATTTTATTTATCGTTCACTGAAGCATTTGGGATATCAGGTTCGCTACGTTCGAAACATCACAGATGCAGGCCACCTTACCGATGATGGAGATGTTGCCAATGACCGTTTCGTAAAACAGTCTCGTCTCGAAAAGCTAGAGCCTATGGAAATTGTACAAAAATATACCGTCGATTTTCATAAGGTATTGGATACCTTCAACCTTCTGCCTCCAACGATTGAACCAACCGCCACTGGCCATATTGTAGAACAGATTGAACTCACACAGAGGCTCATTGATAACGGTTTTGCTTATGAAAGTAACGGTTCTGTTTACTTCGACGTACAAGAATATAATCGAAGAGGTCTAAACTACGGAGAACTTTCCCGCCGTAATATTGAAGAATTATTTGCAAATACCCGCGACCTCGACGGGCAGAATGAAAAGAAAAACCCACAAGATTTTGCCTTGTGGAAATCTGCTTCTCCTGCGCATATCATGCGGTGGAATTCTCCTTGGGGCGAAGGCTTTCCAGGCTGGCATTTAGAGTGTACTGCGATGTCAACTAAATATTTAGGTGAAAAATTTGACATTCACGGAGGCGGTATGGATCTTAAGTTTCCTCACCACGAATGCGAAGTCGCTCAAGGTAAAGCCTGCAACGGTACAGAACCTGTTAATTACTGGATGCACGCCAACATGCTTACGATGAATGGCCAGCGTATGAGTAAATCGACCGGAAACTATATCCTACCAATGGAACTGGTGACGGGAAATAATGATTTTTTTGAGAAAGCATTCCACCCGAGTATTGTAAGGTTTAATTTTATGCAGGCACATTACCGCAGTGTTCTTGACATTTCTAATGAGGCAATGGTGGCAAGTGAGAAAGGTTTTCAGCGGTTAATGGAAGCCATGAAAGTGCTCCAAAACTTCAGTGATTTTTCTGACGAAAGCACTTATAATGTTGCGGAATGGAAAACGAAATGTTACGATGCATTAACCGATGACTTTAACTCCCCAATATTAATTTCGCATCTTTTTGAAGCTGTTAATTTTATCTTTAAACTCAAAGATGGTAAAGAATCTATTACGTCAGCAGATTACAATGAGTTGAAAGACTTAATGGATGGTTTTGTATACGAGGTATTAGGCCTGCAAAATATTGAAAATAACAATCACGAAAAGCTAGATCAAACGCTCAAAGTCTTGATTGAATTGAGAAATCAAGCGCGAAAGGCTAAAAATTTCGAACTTTCAGATCAAATCAGAGATCGATTGTTGGCTGAGGGTATTGAACTGAAGGACGGCAGGGACGGCACAACATATTCAATAAATTAATAATAATTGACCTTTCAAGTTTTGAAAGGTTTTTTTATGTCTCAATTTGAGATTTGTAAAGGTCTGTATTACAGAACTTAAACATATGATTTTAATCTTGTTTTTAAGCGCAAAAGTGACTTGTAAAGCATAATCTTTTTACTAAATTGCAAAAAATTAAACGCTTTAGAATGAAACTGTATTTCAACATAAATTTCATGACGCAACCCGGTGAAAATGTTTACGTTAACATCAAAGAGGGTGAGCATCATGAAATTGTAAAGGGACTTGCGTATACCGGTGAGGGGAACTGGTTTGTAGAACTCGATTACTTTTCCAGAAGTATTCATTATACTTACTTCTTGGCAGATGACTCCGGAAACATTCTAGAAAAAGAACTAGCCTCTCATCAACTTAATTTTCCTCATCAATACAGTGAATATAATATTTTCGATGTTTGGAACTCTAAAAATTTCCCGGAAAATTATCTGAACAACAAAATTCTAAAGAACAAACTAAGCGGTTTTAAACCGGAGAAAATCTCAGTTTTAAAAAAACATAGTCATTTATTCCGTCTCGAGGCACCTATATATAACCCGAATTGGAAAGTCGTATTATTAGGAAGCGGAGATACATTAGGCAATTGGGATAAAAGTCATGCCATTACCATGGCACAAACCGATTTCGGAATATGGGAAGCTGCAGTTTCCATTACCGAAAAGGAAATTTTGACCTATAAATATGGTCTGAAAGATGTGGTAAGCGGAGAGATTTTCAGTCTCGAATATGGTGAAGATCGAACTGTTAAACCAAATCCTGACCAAGAAATATTACAGATTAACGCAGATCATTACTATAGATTTACAGGATCCGAAATGTATCATGCAGCAGGAGTTGCTGTTCCGGTTTTTGCATTAAGAACCGAGAACGGATTTGGAGTAGGGGAGTTCCCCGATCTTAAAAATTTAGCTGACTGGGCAAAAAAGACCAATCTCTCCATTCTGCAAATTCTTCCGATTAACGATACCACGGCCAATTATACTTGGACAGACTCCTATCCTTATGCTGCAATTTCTGTCTATGCTCTGCATCCTCAATATATTTCTTTAACGAATTTAGATTATCAGATTCCGCAGAACTTGATGACCGAATTCGAGAGCGAAAAGACTTCCCTTAACGAATTAGGTCTTATCGACTATGAGAAAATGATTTCCGGAAAGTGGAAATATTTAAAGGCTGTTTTCCGTAAGAATTTCGATGAAATACTTAAAGACCGAAACTTCAAAAAATTCATTAAGAATAATGAAGAGTGGTTAATTCCATACAGTGCTTTCTGTGTCCAGCGGGATAAATACCAAACTCCAAACTTCAATGAATGGAAAACACACCGTAAATATATTGCCGGCAAAGTGGCACCGTTCTTCAGCCCCAAAAGCAAAGACTTTGAAACTTCCATGTTGCACGCTTGGGTACAATATCAACTTCATAAACAGCTCAAAGAAGCTATTGATTACACTCATACTTTAGGGATTTCGGTGAAAGGTGATCTGCCTATCGGGATTTACCGCTATTCAGTAGAAGCTTGGACAGAGCCAGAATTGTTTGGAATGGAATTTCAAGCGGGGGCACCGCCAGATCAATTCACCGACTTGGGTCAAAACTGGGAATTCCCAACGTATAACTGGGAAGCCATGAAGAAAGACGGTTATCGTTGGTGGAAGAACCGTTTTAAAGCATTAGAGCAGTATTTTGATGCCATGCGAATCGATCATATCCTTGGTTTTTTTCGCATTTGGAGAATGCCGATGAGTGCAACACAAGGTATTTTAGGATATTTTTATCCAGCTTTGCCTGTTCGCATTGAAGAATTTGAGGCGAGGCATATTCCATTTGATGAAAGTCGTTACTGTGAACCTTTTATTAATGATCAGATTTTATGGGATGAGTTTGGCGAAGAGCGAGATGCAATTCACCAACATTTCATGAATAATCATTTCAACGGTAGATATACCTTCAAAGAAGAGTATAATACCCAGCGAAAACTGGTGGAATATTTTAAGATTCATCCACATCCTTGGGCTCAGGAAAAATTAATATCACTTTGTGCCAATGTGCTTTTCCTTCCGGAAGATACCGAAGAAGGCGAAAGAGTTTATCATCCACGATTCAATGTGATGAAAACAACGTCATTCCGATATCTTTCTGACCATGAGAAATATGCAATTACAGAGCTGTATAACGACTATTTCTTTAAAAGACAGGATGGTTTGTGGTACTCGCAAGCAATGGAAAAACTGCCGGTAATCCTCAATGCAACCGACATGCTGATTTGCGGGGAAGACTTAGGTTTGGTGCCGGATTCGGTACCGGTGGTGATGGATCGTTTGGCAATTACCGCTCTGAAAGTGCAAAGAATGCCTTCGGAGAATGTAGCTTGGTATGATCCAAAAAATGCAGGTTATATGAATGTAGTGACCGCAAGCTCCCACGACAGCAGTACTCTAAGACAATGGTGGCATGAAGATCGGGATCTTACGCAGCAATATTTCCAACACCAATTAGGACAGGCCGGTACAGCACCTTACAATTTAGAACCTCCTTTGGCTGAGATTATTATGAAACAGCATCTGTACAATGACGCGATGTTGGCGATATTCCCAATTCAGGAGTTCTTGGCTACGGACGCTTATTTGCAGCGACCAAATATGGATGAAGAACGAATAAACATTCCGGCAGTATTTCCTCATCATTGGAGATACCGAATGCATATGAAATTAGAGGATTTGGTAAATCAAGATAATTTTAACAATAAAATTGCTCATTGGGTAAAAGATTCAAACCGAATGTAAAAATTATCTATTTTATTATCAATTAGTTATTAAGGAAGTTATTCGTTTACGTTTAACTTCTTTTTTGTTTTTGTATCAAAAAATCAAGAAAGGCAAAAAGAACTTTCAATAACCAAATAGACAAGATTGAAATGAAAAAAATATTTTTGGGATTATCGGTGGTTTTTACAGCATTGATGTCCGCGCAGGTCTACTATCCGACTAATGGATCCCCAAGCTATAATGATGGGTATTATAATTATTATGAAGATGATTTTTATTTTCCGGATGATTACTATTACGAATATCCTGCGGATTATTATACCAACAGCTATTATACGAATTACTATAACGATTACCGCAGAAGTATCCAACAAGTTAACTGGAATCGTTTTTTCTCTATGTATCGCTTAGCGCCTTGGCAAATTCAGCAGATCATGATGCTTAACGATCAGTTTGCAAACTTTAATTCATGGAATAACTTCTATCGATATAATCCGGACCGTTGGTATTACGATCGATTCTATGCGTTAGAAAGAATTTTAGGACCGAGGGTTTTTGTAATTTTCCAGAACAACTATTATAACGGTTACAATCCGATTATATACTACCAAAATTACAGAAGACAACATTATCGACCACAAGTTTACGTCGTGCAGCGTTATCGAAATGTAAATGTTAACAGATATAGAGTGGACAGAGTTAAATATCACCAATCCAATCCGCGACAAAATATTGGATTCCGCGATAATCCTAGAGTGAGTAATAACGCAAACGGATTTAGAAATGGCGTTAAGCCTGAAGTAAAATCGAATACCCGTTTCAGAAATGATAACACGGCTACAGCGCCAAAATCTGAAACAAGAAGCTTCAGAACACAAACGCCAGACTCGAATCAAAATAATAGTGGCTTCAGAAATAATTCTGCCCCACGTACCACAGCACCGGAGAGAAATATTCAGCGTAGTGAAAGCCCGAAATCTTCTTCCCCAAGCTTAAGAACACCCAGCACAAACCGGACTTCCGGGATGAGGCTGACTTCCATATAGTTTTAGTTTTAGTTTATTGATGTGTAAGCAGTTCTATAATAGTAGAACTGCTTTTTTTCGATAATGTTTAACAAAATTTATGATTCTCGCCGTTAACTATAATAACTATAACCCATCCAAATAACAGATTATCAATAAAAAAGTATAAAATGAAAAAGTTAGTATTAAGCTCCATGTTTCTTTTGACCGGTTTAGCATTAAGTGCTCAGCAAAGTCCGGTAATGGTAAAGAAAGACCCAGCACAGATGGAGCAGAAGCGTGCAGAAAAATTGAAAATGATGCAAACCGATTTACAGCTGACAGATGATCAAGTTGTAAAAATTAAAGCGCTGCACGATAAAAAGATGGAAGAAAGAAGACAGAATGCGCCACAGATTCAAGCTGAAAGAAAAGCCAAAATGGAAGCGATGAAGGCGAAGAAACAGCAGTATAATGCTGAAATGAAGCAAATCCTTACTCCTGCACAATATGAAAAGTGGCAAACACAGCAAAAGGAAAAAATGCAGGCCCGCAAAGGTAAAATGCAACATAAAACAATGAAAAATATGCCGTAAGGTAATCGTTCATAATTTTAATTTTTTAGGAAGCAGAGAATAACAAAATTCTCTGCTTTTGTTATGTTAAATCGTAAGAAATATTTATATTTGGTTAAAAGACATACTATTATGATTAGCAACAGAATTGCAGAACTTATTAACGCGCAAATTGCCAAGGAGCAATATGCAGCGCAGTATTATCTATCAATGTCCGCATGGTTTTACGCACAGGACTTAGATGGTATCGCCAATTATTTTCGAGTTCAAAGTAAGGAAGAATTAATGCATGCCGACAAAATGTTCGATTACTTGGTAGATGTTGGTGCCGATATCGTGATTGGAGAGATCCAGCAACCACCACACCAATTCGCCAATGCTAAAGAAATTTTTGAGAGAGCTTTGGAGCATGAGAAAGTAGTAACGCAAAGTATCTTCAATATTTTGAAAAACGCTAATGATGAAGGGGATTTTGCTACTGTGTCTTTCCTTCAGTGGTTTGTCAATGAGCAAGTGGAAGAAGAAGCAAACGCGTCTCAATTGGTGACAAAAATAAAGATGGTGAGCGAAAATCCTTCAGCACTGTACCTTTTCGATCAGGAGTTAGGACAAAGAGTATTTAATCCTAACGAGGGCAACTAAAAAATGATGATGAAAAAAATAAGCAACATTTTCGGATTGTTGCTGGCAGTAATTGCTTATGCCCAAAATTATGACGTAGCGCAAATCCCAGATGCCTTAAAGCAAAATGCACAAGCTATTGTCAGAGAAAATTCGACCAACTATATTCTGAAGTCGGTCAACGATTTAGAAATTAATACCGTTTATGCCGTAACGGTAATGAATACAGCTGGAGATCATTTCGCGAACGTTTACATTCCTTATAATCCAAACTCTAAAGTGAGTGATATTAAGGTGGAAATGTTTGACGCTTCAGGGAAATTGGTGAAAACCTATTCCAAGAAAGACTTTTCAGACTATACCAATAATCCCAGTGCAGCACTCTATGTGGATGACAGAATTTTGGTTCTGAGACCGGTTTCTGCAACCTATCCGTATACATTAAAGAGCTCCTACGAAACAAATACATCTAATACCGTTTATCTAAGCAGTTTTCAGCCGCTACACTCTTACAATCTATCGGTAGAAAAAGCTTCAGTGGTGATTCAGAATAATTCTGGAATTAACATTAGAAAGAAAATTTCGGAAAAACCACTGGCTAAATTAACGAAGAATGAGTCTGGAAATACTTGGAGTTATTCGTATGAAAATATTCCGGCCTTAACTCACGAAATAATGGCACCGGATTTAGATTATCTTGTTCCGAAAGTTCAGTTTTCTCCGGAAAAATTTACGCTTGAAGGTCGCCAAGGTGATATGACCAACTGGAATTCCTTTGGAAAATGGTATTACAATCAACTGATCAGTCCAGTCTCCGAGTTGACTCCTGAAATTAAAGCAGAAGTGGCCGCTCTAAATCTCACTGGAAGCACTGCTGATAAAGTAAAAACGCTTTACCAATACATGCAGGACAAAACTCGTTACGTACTTATTGCAATGGGTATTGGTGGTTGGCAACCGATGCCGGCGTCAGAAGTTAGCAAAAAAGGATATGGAGATTGTAAGGCATTAACCAATTATATGCGAACTTTACTTTCAGCAGCAAATATTCCTTCTTATTTTTCAGTAATTTATGATGGAGAATCAGTAGAAAAATTTGATAAGGATTTTCCTGCACTTTCCGGAAATCATGCGGTACTGATGGTTCCAACCGAAAACGGAAATATTTGGCTCGAAAATACATCCCAAAAACATGCATTTAATCATCTCAGTTTCACGTCTCATCACCGAAACGTATTGGCGGTGAAAGATGATGGTATTGAAATCGTAAACACGCCTGTCTATAAGCCTGAGCAGAGTAAGGAAAAGATCACGGCTCAAATCACAATATTGCCAGATGGTTCAATGTCTTCGGAAGCGCAGTTCGTTTTTTCAGGTGGACAGTACGATAATAATCTGCGGTTGTTCAGTTTGAAAAAGGATGAACTGAATGAGGCGATGAAAAACAGATACTACCAACTGAAAATTAATCAGCTGGAAGTTAAACAACTTACTAATGATCGGGATTTAGCCAACATCTCTTACGCACTTGGGATTAAAGCGAATGGTTTTGCAAAAAAACTAGGGTCAGATTTGTTTTTTGCAGTAATGCCTTATTATGCTGCAACAGTATATTCGGAAAATGAGGAAAGGCAGCATCCTTTCGAAATTACCTTTCCATTTCAAGATGATTACGAGATTGAGTATACGGCGCCTGCAGGTTATACATTCACCGATCTTCCCGCGTCTACGACCACTGAAACTGAATTCGGGTCGTATTCCATCAATTTTGAACTCCAGGAAAACAAGCTTAGAGTTCATCGAATCTTAACCATTAATAAAGGTTTGTATCCTAAAGAAAAATACAAAGACTATCTGTCATTCAGAAAAAAAACTGCGAGCAATGATAATATTAAAGTGCTCATTACTAAACTATAACCATGAAAACATCTTTACTTTTTTTAAGTCTGCTCTGGATATCGACAGCATTCGGGCAGCACAAATTTTTAAATGTTCCGGATCTTGATGATGCGGATCTTAAGAGCGAAAAATCTGCGAAATTTGGCGATGTACCCGCAGAAATACTTTATCAGTCCGTACAATTCCGCATCGATTATGACGGAACCATGCGTCAAAATGTCGTTAGCCGAGTTAAAATTTACAATAAAGACAACGCATCGGATTACCTTGACCAAGAAATTGGTGTTTATGATGATGGACATGGATCGCGCGAGACCATCAGTGGTTTGAAGGCGTACACCCACAATTATGAGAATGGCAAAAAAGTTTCTACTAAAATTGCTAAAGACGAACGGTATAAATCGAAGGAGGATAAAAATTACACCATTACCAAGTTTGCCTTTTCCAACGTGAAAAATGGTTCGGTGGTAGAATATTCGTACAGCATTGTTACTCCTTTTTTGGGATCAACGCCACGTGTTTTAATAGAAGAAGAAATCCCAATACGATATACGGAGTTTATCTTGGATGCGCCAAAAGCACTTGGATATACAATTAACTACAAAGGTTCATTAGAGCCTACGCATCGCGATGTTGCTGAAAGAAATCTCTACGGTGGTGAATATAATACGTATCGATTTGCATACGAGAATGTTCCTGCATACAAAGAAGAAATGTATGTGATGAACAACAACAACTATAAAACCGGTATTAAAGCTGAATTAAATTCAACTTTTATTAACGGGGTGTATAAATCTTATGCAAATTCCTGGGAAGATATCCGTAAACGTTTGTATGATCATGAGGATTTCGGGGGTCAACTAAGTAAGGAAAGTGTCGTGAAAAACCTTCTTCCGGTAGATATTAAAAGTCTGTCGACCATGGAGAAGGCAAAAGCTATTCTGAAATTTGTCCAGAAAAATTATGTCTATAATGGCGAGGATGATGTGGTAGCCGGTAAAGGGGTGAAAGAATTAATATCCTCTAAAATTGGAAATAGTGCAGATATTAATTTACTGCTAATTATGTTGCTGAGAAATGCCGGTATCGATGCTAATCCTGCAGTGATGGCAACAGTTAACAAAGGATCGTTGTTGGCATATAATCCCTCCATTTCCCAATTAAATTACATCGTTGCGTCCTTCAATGAAGATAACAAATTATATCTTTTGGATGGATCGTATAAGCATAGCGAAATCAACATGATTGCTCCTAAAGCTCTAAATCATGTAGGATTAGTAATGTCAAAATCTGATGTGAAGGAAATTAACGTAGTTTATCCGGAAGTAAGCAAAACCTACCTCACGGTAGATGCCAAATTACAAGAGGACGGTACTTTCTCTGGAAACTTTAAAGACCGTGACACCAAACTTTACGCAATGGTTGTTAATGAAAGATTTACTGATGATGCTGATTATTTTGCAAAAACATATAAGGATGAATATAAATTTACCTTGAACAATTTGAAGCACGGTTTGCAGGAAAATAACGACTTTGAAACCAGTTTCGATTTCACTTCCGATACCTTTGTTGATACTATTGGTAATAAGATGATTTTTAATCCGCTATTATTTCTTTATGCTCAAAATCATGATTTTAAGCAAACTGGTGAGAGAAAAGCACCTTTAGAATTTTATTCAGCAAACGATCGAATTAAAAAGGTTACAATTACGCTACCTGATGGATATGTATTTGAAAATGTTCCTAAATCCAAGAAATTCCGCACCGATGATAGTTCACTCCAATATACCTATTTGGTCTCGCAGGAGGGAAATAAATTGACTGTAGAAACCATAACGCACGTAGATGATTCGGTTTTTCCGAAAGAATATTACCCTGCATTCACACAGATTTACGATAATATCACAACATTGGAGGCTCAGGTAGTCACCGCTGTTAAAAAATTATAGGAAAAAAATCCTGTTCAACTTGAACAGGATTTTTCTTCTAAATATAGATGAGCGACGTTTCTGCAACCCTTTTTCCCAGTTTCTCGAGAACGTTCCGATACGCTTCAATTTGATCTTTATGTTTCTCTTTTATTTCGCCGGTTTTAAAATCGATGATGATATAACCTTCGTCTGTGTCAATTAATCGATCGGGTCGATACATTTGTGATTCGCCATCCTTTGAAATCATTAAATCTTTTTCATTAATTACTTTTTGTCCCGGTTCAAAATAACGCTGGAACTGTTGGTCCTGAATAATATTCTGTATCCTTTCTGCAATTTCCTGCTTTTCCTCTAAGGTAATCAACCCTTCTAAAAGATAACTTTCCAGGGTTTTTTCGATGTCCGCTGAGGTATTTATTTTTGCAAGAATTTCATGGGTGAAAATTCCCGTTCTTACTTTTTCATTCCGGTTTTGGTAGCTTTTTGAGGGGGTAGCGATTTTAATGGCCTCAGGATTCTTGTCTTTTGCATTTTTAAATGGAACCGATTTCGTAATGAATTTTTCTTGGCAAGTTTTCTTTTTCTTCCTCAGCATATCGCTGTTCACAGGATAAAGGTCGAACGAAGTCTGTGGCTCGCCATCGTCACTATATGGAATTTGCGTTTCCAGAAATTCATAGAGTTCAAGATTGGAGGTTTTGTTGGGTTTTTCAACATAGAGAAAAAGCTGTTCCGCCGCTCTAGTTGTCGCGACATATTGTAAGCAAAAACGGTCTATTTTATTTTGATAAGCATTTTCATGGTTGAATTTCTGGATGTCGTCGTCATAAATCACTAATTCTTTGTCAAAAGCATTAATATTGACGGATGAGAGGGCGTCGCCTTCTGCGACCTCAAACCACTCGCTGAATTTTCCATCTTTGTGAGCATTCTGCATCGGCAAAAATACCACAGGGAATTCCAAGCCTTTGGCCTTGTGAATTGTCATTAATTTAATAGCATCAATATTATCGGAGGCCTGAATCGTAAAATCCTGTGCTTCATCTTCCCAGAATCTTAAAAATTCTTTCAGATTAGCTCCCGCATTTTGCGAAAACGCATAAAGCATCTCCAGATAGTTGAAAAGAAAATCGCTTTCTCTGTTTTCTACGGAAAATTCCTGGATGAAATGTTCTACAAAATTATAGAGATTAAGCTGTAGAAGGTTTTCAGACCTTAACAGCAACCCAAAATTCTGTTCTATGTAATCCAACATTTCGTTACGACTCTTCCGTTCAAGCATTTCCATCATCGCAGCGCTGAAATCTTTAATTTCGATCCTGCCTAAGATGTTTAAATGATAAAGCATTCTTACGGCAAACTGATGGTTTTTAGGATTCTGTTCCCACCGTAAAAATTCGGTTAGAGCCAATACGGTAGAAGAAAGATTTAAGGTTAGTCCGGATTCTGAAATCGTTTTAATGTACGTTTCTTTGCCTTCATACTCTACTTTCAGATTCCCTAATAGCTGTGCAAAATTCAAAATATCGCTATTTCCTCTGCATAAAATCGTTATGTCAGAAAACAGAAAACCGTTGTCTAGACATTGTTGGATGTCTTCGCGCATCCTCTTGGAAGTTTCTTCATAAAAAATAGATTTAACAGAATTTTCAACGAGATTTACGCGAACCCTGCCTTCTGCAGAGGATTTTGGCGTCTGCTGGGATCCGTTGCCGAAAATTTCGCAATGTTCGTCCCTAGTGTGATTTGACAAAAACTGATAAAGCTTGTTGTTAAAATCAACAATGTTTTTCGCACTTCGCCAGTTTTCACCAAGGTTTTCGAGATCAGCGAGCACCATGGAAGATTCGCTCCGGTTAATAATATCGAGCATCACTTTAGAGTCGCCACCGCGAAAACGATAAATACTCTGCTTCGGGTCACCAACCAAAGTAAAACTCATTTCCTCAGAAGAAACCGCGTGATCGCGAAGCGGAATAAAATTTTGCCATTGCAAAAATGAAGTGTCCTGAAATTCGTCAAAAAAATAATGGGAAAACTGACTTCCTACTTTTTCATAGATGAACGAAGACGGTTCATTGCGCAAATTTTCGTGAATGAGAATATTAAATTTGCTTAGAAGTACTACATCATTTTTCTCTTCGATTTTCGCCAACTTATCCTGAATATCCTTATTAACCTTCAATGGTAAAAGTGCTTGCAGAATCTTTTCTTTTTTAAGCCCGGAAATATAATTATTGATAATTTTTAGACGACTCTCGAGTAAAAAATCCAGAATTTCAAGGATTTCATTTTGTCTTTTCTTGCCTTTGCCAGAAGCTCCTTTTGCAAATTTGGTTACCCTATTTTCATCCTCAACAGCTGTTTCATAGATTTTAGGATAACCGTTGTTAATAAATTTTTGAAAAAATCCCCCGATACCATTTGCTCCATCAGCAAAATCAGCAATATCTAGGTCTCTTTCTTTAATTAAATTCAGGCAGTTTTGCGCAATTTGCAGATTTTCTTTTTTTAGATTCCGGATTTTTTCACGAAGTTTTCTTTTGGTGTCACTATAAATCTTCCAGTCGAAATCTTTATTCTGAGTTAATCTGAAATAATGTTTGTCCTGCACAAATTCTTTAGCAGAGTTATAGAGGGTTTTATTGAGGTTTACACGTTTGTCATTATCGAGATTGTACGTAACAAAGTCCATAAAGGCGTCCGAAATCTCATTTTCTTCTCCAATATCGTCCAGCATTTTTTCTACAGCTTCAACCAAAAAAGGTTCAGAATTAATTTCCAAATTGAAGTTTTGTGCTAATCCTAATTCGTAAGCAAAACTCCTTACCAACCTGGAGTTAAACTTATCAATAGTGCCAATATTTAAAGTAGAGTAGTTGTGCAAAATAAAATCGAGTACTCGACGAGATCTTTCGTGAAGTGTTTTGATAGAAACATCCTGTCCTTGGTCTTTTAATTTTTTCTGTATCGTTTTTAACTCCAAATTGTCTTCATAGCCATTAGAAGAAAAAGCTTTTAGCCAGCTGATAATTCGGTGTTTCATTTCGTTCGCTGCTTTATTGGTGAAGGTAAGCGCGAGTATATTTTTTATTTTATCGGCTTGAGAAGGATGTTGCAAACAGATATAAAGTAGATTGAGAACTAACGTATAGGTTTTCCCCGAGCCCGCTGAAGCGTTGATAACCCGATAATTTTTCTGAACCATAAGGATGTTTTATGCTTAAAAGTAGCAAAAATTTTGTCAAATTAAAATAATGTTTTACTTTTGCAATCGAAAATGAGATGTAAACTATGTTAATTATCCCCGTAAAAGATGGCGAAGCTATCGACAGAGCTTTAAAAAAATACAAAAGAAAATTTGATAAAACTGGTGTGGTACGTGCCCTAAGAAGCCGTCAGCAGTTCATTAAGCCTTCTGTTGTTTCAAGACAGGCGAAACTGAAAGCAGCTCACAAACAGCGTAACTTAAGCCGCGACGAGCAGGCATAAGAAATAATTTTCTTTAAGAAAATACGATAATCACTTTTCAGATAGTTATATTTGAAAGGTGATTTTTTTTGTCCATAACTCATGATTGATAAATTCCTCGAATACATCAGTACGGAAAAACGCTATTCCACAAATACCCAAATCAGCTATAATAAAGATTTGAGAGATTTTCGGGAGTTTCTTCTTCGGAGTGAGTCACATGAAAAGTATGAATTGGTTTCGTCTAAGATTATTAGAAATTTTATGGCTTTTTTAGGTGAGAAAAAAGTTTCAAAACGTTCTATCAATCGTAAACTCTCTACCCTGCGAAGCTTTTACCTTTTTTTGATGAAAATTGGTGAAGTTTCTGTTTCACCGGTGGAAAATATTCAGACCCTCAAATTTTATCCAGAAAAGCAGATTCCATTTTCCTATGACGAGATGAATAATTTTCGAATGGAAGAATTTTTACCGCCGAAAAAAAACTTCTTAAAAGAGTTAATTATTGAAACTTTGTACCAAACTGGCATGCGACGTGCTGAGCTTACTGGACTGCTTCACGAAGCGGTAGATTTGGAAAAACTTGAAGTGCGCGTAACCGGGAAAGGGAATAAGCAACGGATCATCCCAATTTCACCTGAGCTTGCTGAAGACTTTAGGAAATATTTAACACTTCGGAAGCCCTTGAAAGGGAGTGAGATGTATTTTTTTATAGGTCCTCGCGGGAAGAAATTAAACGATGCTTTTGTTTATTCTGCGGTTAATTCTTATCTTAGTAATGTAACTTCGAAGAAGAAAAAAAGTCCCCATATTCTTAGGCATAGTTTTGCAACGCACGTCTTAGAGCATGGGGCAGAAATTTCTAAGGTAAAGGCTTTGATGGGGCATTCCTCGCTCGCCAGTACCCAAGTTTATACCAGTGCGAATATTGAACAGTTAAAAAAAGTGTTTAACAATGCCCATCCAAGGGCGAAAAAAAATGTAGATTTATGAAAATTTCAGTACAGTCAATCGGATTGACACCTCATGCACCACTTGAAGAACATATTGAGAAGAAATTAAACAAACTGGATAATTATTACGACAAAATTGTAGAGTGCAAAGTATTCCTAAAAGTAGAGAACAAATCAGATAAAGAAAACAAAACAGCCGAAATTATTTTAGCGGTACCAGGTGATGATATCGTTGTAAAGAAGACCACCACAACTTTTGAGGAAAGTTTAGACCAATGTGCCGAAGTTGCTAAAAAGCTGTTAATCAAGAAAAAGGAAACAGCATAGAAAAAAAATAAAAATTTTCTTGCAAAATATTTGTAGATTTCGAAAAAACTCCTTTATATTTGCACTCGCAAAAAGAGAAGAGATCTTTTGAAATCTATTTGCCTCCATAGCTCAGTTGGCCAGAGCACGTGATTTGTAATCTCGGGGTCGTG
>JAYSFV010000006.1:0-75162 GCA_041913105.1 Kaistella sp.
CAAAACTGAACATTTGTGCTTCGATTTCCGCCACATCGCCAAGCAGAAAAACGTTAGCCGCAATATTTTCCAAACTTTACGCTTAAATTCAAAATATTAATTTTAAATTTGTGATAGTATCAAATGATAGTATCACAAAATGAAACCTCCTTACGAAATAACAGCAGAAATTTTAAAATATATTACTTCTATTTCAGAAAAAATTGGAGAAGTAAATGCAAAATATTTAATCAAAACGAATCCAGCTTTAAGAAAACAGAATCAAATTAAAACCATTCATTCTTCATTAAGTATTGAAGGCAATACCTTGACAGAAGAACAGATTACAGCCATTTTAGAGAATAAAAGAGTTGTTGGTCCCGAAAAAGATATTTTGGAAGTTTTAAATGCCTTAGAAGTTTACAAAAACATTAATAAACTAAAACCTGAAATCGAAAAAGATTTTTTAAAAGCGCATAAATTATTATTGCAAAAATTAATCAAAGAGCCTGGCAAATATAGAAATCAAAGTGTTGGAATAGTAAAAGGTTCAAAAGTGGAACATATTGCTCCGCCTCACGAAAACGTACCTTATTTGATGAAGGATTTATTTGAGTATTTGAAAGACAAGAATGAATTAACATTAATAAAAAGTTGCGTTTTTCATTATGAAATGGAATTTATTCATCCTTTTTTAGATGGAAATGGAAGAATGGGAAGGTTGTGGCAAACATTAATTTTACTGCAAGACTATCCTATTTTTGAGTTTTTACCATTTGAAACCTTAATTTCAAAAAATCAGAACGAATATTATAGCGCTTTATCACTTTCTGATAAAGAAGGAAAGTCTACAAAGTTTATAGAATATATGTTGAGGATTATTGAAACATCCTTAGAAGAATTGCTTCAAAATTCAACAAAAAAATTAACGGATAAAGATAGAATTCAAATTTTCTTAGAAAACTATGCTAGTGACTTTACTCGAAAAGATTATATGAATTATTTTAAAGATATTTCTTCTGCTACAGCAAGCCGTGATTTAAAAAATGCTGTTGAAAGCGGATTAATTTCTAAGGTTGGAGATAAGAAAACTACAACATATAAAAAAGGTTAATACTGCGTGTAACATCATATTGGCCAAATGGCGGTTTAAGCGAGAAAGTGAATGTTTCTCCTTTTTTTTGTCGCAACAGCCTTTTATATTTCCAATTTCATAAATTTAGAAAATATTAAAAGGCTGTTACTTAGTGTAAAATTGAAAGTTTTGGCTTTCTAATCCGCCACTATCGCCAATATGCGGCCCGTTGTGCGTCACCCTATGATCGACCGTGTGCAACAATGAACCGACAAACAAAAAATGAAAAACCGAATATTAAATACTGACAATTCTAAAACGACAATCCTCATTCGACTAATGGTTGGTGCGGTATTTCTTTCCGAAGGAATTCAGAAATTTTTATTTGCTGACACACTTGGAGCAGGACGATTTGAAAAAATTGGCTTGCCTTCGCCTGAATTTCTAGGCAGTTTTGTTGGCGGTTTTGAAATTGTTTGTGGACTACTTATTCTTGTCGGACTTTTTACAAGACAGGCAAGTATTCCATTGATTATAATAATGTTGGTAGCCATTACAACAACCAAATCTGAAATTTTAGCCGAAAAAGGTTTTTGGGAAATGATGCACGGAAGCAGAACCGATTGGGCAATGCTTTTGGGAAGTTTATTTTTGTTAATCAAAGGCGGTGGCTTTTGGTCGGCTGACAAAATTTTAACAAAAAATGGAGCATAAAGCGAGCTTAAAAGATATTGCCAAACTTTTTCTAAAACTGGGCATTATTGGATTTGGTGGACCAGCTGCACACATTGCTATGATGCAAGACGAAGTGGTTACAAAAAGAAAGTGGTTAACAGAACAACATTTTTTGGACTTGATTGGTGCAACCAATTTAATTCCTGGACCCAATAGCACCGAAATGGCTATTCATATAGGACACGAAAAAGGAGGTTGGAAAGGCTTAATAATTGCAGGTCTTTGTTTCATTTTACCAGCCGTTTTTATTACAGGAATTTTTGCTTATCTCTACAAACAATACGGACAAGTTCCAGAATTTAAACCCTTTATTTATGGCATAAAACCAGCCATAATCGCCCTTATTTTGGGAGCAATTTTTCCATTAGCAAAAAAATCATTAAAATCAACGGAACTTATCATTATCGGATTATTGGTTTTGCTTGGTTCATTATTCAACATCAACGAAATTTATTTGATGTTTGGAGCAGGTTTCGTTGCGTTATTTTTGACATATTTAAGAGACAGAAAAAATAGTAATCTCAACAGTTTTCTGCCTTTAACTTTATTACAAATAACAAACACCACAATCCTTTCTGCGACAAACGCCAACTTGTTTTGGATTTTCCTAAAAATCGGTGCAATACTTTACGGAAGTGGTTATGTTTTGTTTGCATTTCTCGACACAGAATTAGTTTTGACAGGACTTTTGACAAGACAACAATTGATTGATGCTATTGCAGTTGGTCAATTTACACCTGGACCCGTTTTTTCTTCGGTAACTTTTATTGGTTATCAAATCAATGGTTTCACAGGTGCAATTGTATCGACAATCGCCATATTTTTACCCTCATTTGTGTTTGTCGCATTGCTCAACCCAATTGTAAAGAAAATGCGAAACTCAAAACTATTTTCAGCATTTTTAGACGCTGTAAATGTGGCATCTGTCGCTTTAATTGTAGCCGTTTGTTTTGAAATGAGCAAAGACACAATCACTGACTGGCGGACAATATTGATTGCAGTTTTAAGTATTGTAATCGCATTCGGATACAAAAAATTAAATAGTGCTTTAATAGTTTTGGGTGGTTCACTAATCGGTTATTTATTAACACTTATATGACAAAAAACACGACAGAAAATAAGGGCGAACGCACAACAGCAGCTTGGCAAAATGGCGGGCTTAGTGCTAAATTCAAAGGTAGTTCTTCGATTGAACTTTTGTGCAAAACTGAACATTTGTGCTTCAATTTCCGCCACTGACGCCAAGCCCCGAAACGTTAGCTATAATTTTATCAAAATACCCTTATGAAACAAAATTTTAAATTTTTAATAGTACTAATAATTCTAAATTCTTGTAATTCAACAATGCTCGTGAATAAAAATATTCAACCAAATGAAGTTCATAACATAAGTTATTATGAACCAATTTCCATTATTAGTTTAATTGAAAAAGGAAATAAACCCAAACCAAGTGATTCACTTTCAAATATTTCTTCTAAAATATTAGATTCAATTATTGAAAAATCAAATCTTCCAAAAGTAGATAAACAAATTTCATTTGGAAATCCTAAGTTGAAAACTCGTTTGGAAAATGATATACTGAAAACAATGAGTGATGTTAGAAAATCAAAAAAATTAGAAAGTATAAAAACTACAAATTTGATGGACTCCATTGTAAAAAGTGAAAATCAAAGATTTGCATTATGTATTATTAACGCTGGATTCGCAAGAAGAAAAAACAATTATGGAAATCAGGTTGCTAAAGGAATTGGTGTAGGAATATTGACATTGGGAATGTATACTCCAGTTCCAATTAAAGCTAATACGTCCTTATATGCCATGATATATGACGCAACCACAAGTTCCGTTTCATTTTTCAATTATTTTCCTATTATAGAAAAATCGCCAGTTGATAGAAAAAATTTAGAAAATTTATACAAAAAACTATTTGAACCATATTATAAAACAGCTAAATAAAAAAACTACAGCTAATAACTAAGCTTTCGTTGGGCTTGAAAAGCCCACGATGAAAGCCCGTTGAACGGAAGCTCCGGGAGTTTTTCAAGAGAATTATGGTCCTCTTATGGAGTTGTCGTTTTTATAATTTAGATACACAAAGCAGTTTTTTCGGAATGACTGCTTTTTTGTGGCGTTGGGTGGCCTTTGGAAGCGGGTTCTGCGGGGTTTTACTGGCGGTAGGGCACACCTTCCCTTACCCGCAAAGGTTATTTTGCAGACAATGGTTGGATAACGAAAAGATATTCCTGCGGTGGACCACGCTGACCGAAAAGAGCGATGGTGATCAGGTTGCCTTCCCTGCAACAGCGGCATTTCCGGAGCAGCGTTTTGGGTGTTACCTCCGGGATCCTGATCTTTAAATCGGATTGCAGGGCCTGCAGTTTCCCGCGCATCCAGCTGCTGCTCAGGAATGCCGTAATGGCGGATCCTTACAAATCTTTTCGGCAGAATATGAAGACTGAAGCGCCGGATAAACTCCTGGCTGCTCAGGGTCATTTCCTTTTTCGCCCCGCCTTTTCGGTAATCCTTGTACTCAAAACGGACCTGCTGATCCGTCACTTCTTTTATGCGGTGGTTGCTGATGGCCACCTTACCCCGTTATTTATGTCTTACTTAGCGAAAGAGATGGATTGTTTTATACAGGATACACTTCTAATTTGCAGAATAGATTGATACAACACAATAATGGAGAGGTTAAGTCTACTGCAAGAAGATTGCCTTTCAAATTGATTTATTGGGAAGGCTGTTTAAATCAGCAAGATGCGACCAGAAGAGAGAAATATCTTAAGTCTGGAAATGGAAAAATTTATCTTAGAAATAGATTTGACGGAATACCTAAAAAATCCAACGGGGTGAATGCGTGTATCTCCCCAAGTACTCGATCACCTGTTTTGGGCCACCAAAAGGCCGCTTAGCATATACGATCCAGTTTTTGGAGAACAAAGTTTCATCAACGCTCCATCAACGCTTCCTGAGGCCCGAAGCAGCGCCACAAACTTGGCTCTGAACAATGAAGCTCCTGTTGAAAGAAAGTCCTGTAAGTTTTTGGAACCTTTCAGTTTGATTGTAAAAGAGATTTTGAAAAAGGTATCTTTTTTTGTGCCTGGTTATATTTTTATCCCGCCTGAAGAATAAAATCTTTATTCAAAAGGCTAAATTTTTTTTCGCACGGCCGCTCAAGAAGCATCTCTGTCTGTACTTTGATAACTTTTCTAAACCTCACTTCTGATCCTACTCAAAGTTTCCTGAGAAATGCCAAGATAAGAAGCTATCATCCCAAGCGGCGCACGCAAAAGTATATCAGAATTATCTTCTAAAAGCTGAATATATTTTTCCTTTGCCGTCATATACTGCAAGGAATTGATGCGTCTCTCCATATTCGTCATCAGAAGTCCCAAAACACGGCGGCTGAAATTGGCTATGGTGAGCGAAGTTTCGCAGAGTTCTTCCATTTTCGAGTACCGGAAAAAGACAATCTCACTGTCTTCTATGGTTTCAATGGAATGCCGTGCCGGAATTTTCTCAAAAATGGTGTCTTTATTTGCGAGAATGCTGTTTTCGGGGTAAAAATTGGTGGTGATATCTTTTCCTTTTTCAAAATAAAACGAGCGCAAAAGACCTTTTTCTACAAAATACACCTTGCGGTTTAAAGTGTTTTGGTCGCTGATAACGGTTCCCTTTTGCACAGAAATTTTTTCGGTCTGGGTGTTTAGAAAACTGCGGATATCATCGTCGATGGTGATGTAGGTGGCAAGCATTTCGGGAAAAGTCATCAGGATTCAGTTTGTACAAAAATAAAAATAATGCCCCAAAAAATGAGGCATTATTCAATAACTAAACATAAAAAATAAACTATTAAAAATCAATCTTTTGTAGCCAACTGAAAAGTTCGTCATACACCTTTTCGCGCACCGGTTTTTTGGAAAGCACCAAATCGTGAATGCCGCCTTTTACGGGAATGATCGTCACATTTCCCCTTAATTTTTTAGCATTTTTTTGAATATCCTTCACGTTCAGGATGATATCAGTGGACGTTACTTCCTCATTCCAGACTTTGGGATAGCCCGATTTTTCAGAATGCATCACCAATACCGGAACCTTGAGATCTGCGTTGCGGATGTCTTTCTGTGCGCGGTGAATAGCTCGGATAAAGCCAAAATTCACTTTCCCGTTTGCATTGGGTTTCAGTTTTAAATCATAATTCCATTCGCCCTTGAAATTTTTATGCAGGCTTTCACCGTAGAAAGTGGAAAATCCACCGCCGATTTTCGTGTCAGGATAATGTTTTCCCAAACCGCTGATGATGGGAACCCCAATTTTTTTTGCCAGAAACCCCATATTGAAATCATAAAACGGACTGTTCACCCAAAGTCCGGCAATGTTCGGATTTCCAGCGTGATATTTCATATACCGTGTGGTAATCAAGCCGCCGGTTGAATGCCCTGCCAACAGAATTTTGTTATGATTTTCAGCAGTAATGATTTTTAAAGCTTTATCGATTTCGGCATTGTATTCGTCCAGATTTCTGACATTATTAAAAGTTTGATGCGGCAAATATGAACGTCCATATTTTCTTAAATCCAAAGCATAAAAGTCAAACCCTTTTTCATTGAATCTTTCGGCCATTTCTTTCTGAAAAAAATAGTCGTTAAAACCGTGAATATACAGCACTGCTTTAGTGGTCGGACTTTCTGCTTTTTTGCGGATGATAGTTGCGGTAACTTTTCCTTCGTAATCGTTGGGAAAATTCAATGTTTTCTGCTCAAAACCGTTTCCAAAAATATCCGGCTTATATTCCTGCGAAAAGAAAAATCCCGAAAGGAAAATCAGCAGCAGTAAAAAGTTCTTTTTCATTGTCCAGTTGTTTGTTAAGGCAAAGTTCCGGCTTCTTTCTAAATTTGGCTTTGATATTTATCAAAAAAGGAACGCCCGAAAATTTTCGGACGGTTTATTTTGTTGTTAAAAGTTGAAATATTTGGTTTTACTATTCGGCAACTTTTGAAAAGACATAAAACATTTCCTGGCCGATTTCTAAACTTTTTTGCAGATACTTTTCGTCCATTTCCGCATGTCCGTCATACATTTTGGGATCTTCGTAGCGAACCGGAATTCTTTTGTCTGCTCCCGCAATAAAAGGACAGCCTTGGTCTGCGCTAGAACAGGTCATAACTGCACAAAAACCGCTTTCGGGATTGAAGGGATCATCGTATTTTTTTGAAAATCCTACCACCGGCATTTCATCTTTGTCAAATTTTATAGCGTAAACCGGATTTTGATTTTCTGATAATTTTGTGATTTCAAAACCCTGTTTTGTCAAGGTTTCCGCAACTTTAGGGAACATTGCAGTGGCTTCTGTGCCGCCGGAAAAACATTCTACATTGTCCATTTTAAAATAATGGGCCATAGTTTGCGCCCAAATTTGCGACAAATGGCTTCTTCTTGAATTGTGAGTGCAGATAAAATTCAGTCGAATTTTTTCTTTGTGTGTCCGTTTTTCTCTAATGTAGCCTATTAACGGTTGCAAAACTTGCTTTCGTTCTTCAGAAATTTTGTTTTTCTGAAAACCATTAATGATTTCACCTATTTCAGTTTTCATTTTTATAATATTTTGATTTTAAGTAAAGACTGATTTTAACGAGTAGAATTAAAACAGGAACTTCCACCAAAGGACCGATGACACCAGCAAACGCCTGTGGCGAATGAATGCCGAAAACGGCGATGGCAACCGCAATAGCGAGTTCAAAATTATTTCCGGTTGCTGTAAAAGCGATGGAAGCGTTTTTGTCGTAAGGAATTTTCATCGATTTGCCCATAAAAAAACTCACAAAAAACATCAGCATAAAGTAGATGATCAAAGGAACCGCAATTTTTATAACATCGAAAGGCAATTCCAAAATTTTGTCGCCTTTCAAACTGAACATCAAAACAATCGTAAACAAAAGCGCATACAAAGTAAAGGGCGAAATAAATGGCACAAATTTTCTCTCGAACCAGTTTTTTCCTTTTTGTCTGATTAAAAAGTATCTGCTTAAAAAGCCCAACAGAAAAGGAATTCCCAAATAGATTAAAACGCTTTCTGCAACATCTTTCATTGGAACTTGAACATTGAAATTTCCAAATCCCAATTTTTGTGGCAAAACATTGATGAAAAGCCAAGCGTAAAAACTATAAGTTATGACTTGAAAAATGCTGTTTAAAGCAATTAACAATGCTCCATATTCTCGGTTTCCTTTTGCCAAATCGTTCCAAACAATCACCATTGCGATACATCTTGCCAAACCAATTAAGATTAATCCGACCATATAATCAGGTTCGTTTCGCAAGAAAATAATGGCAAGCACGAACATTAAAACAGGTCCGATTATCCAGTTCAGAAAAAGCGAAAGCGACATTGCTTTTTTGTCGGAAAATGCTTTTGGAAGCAGGGAATAGTCCACTTTTGCAAGTGGTGGATACATCATCAAAATCAATCCTATTGCTAAAAGTATGTTCGTTGAACCTACAGAAAGTTTTTCGTTAATTTCTTTAATATTTGGGAAAAAATATCCCAAAGCAACGCCGAAAATCATCGCCAGGAAAATCCAGAGCGTGAGATAGCGGTCTAAAAATTTAAGTTTTGGTTTCATAATCTGTTAGCAGCAACCAGAATTTGGCGTACAGCAGTTTTCTGGTTTTTCCGCATAAACCGTTATGCTGAATATTCGTGTATCCGAATTTTTATAGACCTTGATTTCTTCCTCATTCAGATAATTTTTAAGAATATCATCAGGAACGATGATCGCTTTTTCCTTTTGTAAACTTAGGTTCTTAAATCCCGCATCTTGAATGATTTTTAGATATTCCTCTTTCTGAATGGCACTCGCGACACATCCTGCATACATTTCTGCAGCGGTTTTTATTTTTTCGGGAAGGTCGCCGATGATGACAATATCAGAAATTGAAAAATGGCCGTTTGGTTTCAGAATGCGAAAAACTTCAGAAAAAGCCTTTGGTTTGTCGGGCACCAAATTCATTACGCAATTGCTGACCACAACATCCGCAACATTGGCGGTTATCGGTATTTTTTCAATATCGCCCTGCCGAAATTCTACATTATTGTAGCCCAATTTTTTAACATTTGCTCTTGCTTTTTCAATCATCGCTTCGGTAAAATCGATCCCGATGACTTTTCCTGTTTCGCCTGTTTCGGCACGCGCCACAAAACAGTCGTTTCCTGCACCACTGCCCAAATCCACAACAGTATTACCCTTCTTTATTTTGGCAAAATTGGTAGGAAGCCCGCATCCTAAACCAAGATCCGCATCTTTGTTGTAGCCGTTCAGTTCATCATATTCTTCGCTCATAATGTTATAAACTTCCGTGGAACATCCGCCTGCGCCGCAACAGGAAGAAGCATTGGTTTCTTTGTCCTGTAAAGCAATTTCAGAATATTTTTGCTTTACCATTTCCTTAATTTGTTCGTTCGTTTCCATAAATTTTGAGTTGAAAGTTGAATGTTCAGAATTGAAATATTAACAGCATTTCCCGTTTTCCAGCGGGTTGATTTTTTGGAAAAGCCGGTCAACAAAATGCTCAAGTTTCTTGAGGGTTGCAGGATTTACGCAGTAGCATATGGATTTTCCCTCAATTTCCCCCTGAATGATGCCTGCATTTTTAAGTTCTTTTAAATGTTGCGAAACGGTCGGCTGCGCAAGGTTGATTTCGGCCACAATATCGTTGCAGATGCAGGTGTCAACCGAAAGCAGATATTCGATAATGGCAACTCTCGCAGGATGCGCCAGGGCTTTCAGCAAAGTGGCAATTTCGTTCTGCTCGTCGGTGAAATGCTGTGTTTTGGTAACGCCCATTTTTATATTTTAATATTGCAATATTACGATATAAAATTTAAACAAATAAATTATTTGAGAAAAAACAAAAAAGTTGCCCAAATGAACAACTTTTTACTTTATATTTATGATTTTCTACTTCAAAAAATCTTTACCCTGAAAACTCGGGTTTGGATATTTGTAAAAACCTTCGCCGCTTGAAACGCCGAGTTTTCCGGCATCTATAAAGTGATTTTTCAGCACGTTGACAAACTTCATTTTTTCCTCATTTCCTGGTATACCGTTCCCAAATCAACAACATCCAAAATACCGAACGGTCCTATTGTCGAACCGGTTCCGAGCATCCAGGTTTTGTCGATGGTTTCAATGTCGGCAACGCCATTGGCATACGGCAGAATTCCCGATCTCAACAGCGGCACCAAAAGCGTGTTCAAAATATAGCCCGGCTGTTCTTTTATCAGTGGCAGCGCACTCATTCCGATAGATTTTGCATATTCCACGAGCGTTTCGAATACTTCGGGATTGGTCTTTTCGGTGCCCATAATTTCCGCCGTGTTGTGTTTCCAGATTTCGTTGCCGAAATGCAAAGCGAGAAATTTTTCCGGCCTTCCGGTTTCATCCATCAATAAACTCGGCAAGAGTTTGGAGGTATTGGTGACAAAAATGGTTTTTTCGGGGGCGATTTTGGATAAATTTCTGTAAAATCCTTTTTAATCCCGATACTTTCCGGTATGGCTTCAATCAGCAGATCCGCTTCGGAAACCGCTTCCTGAAGGCTGATGGAAAACTGCAGTGTTTGATAGGCTTCTTCCAGTTTTTCAGATGAAATCTGAAGGTCCGATTTGTAGAGGTTAGAGAAAGCGTGCCAGAACTTCAACTGGTTAAAAAATTCTTAACCATTAATTTAGATTACATTTATTTCGTACAGCCTTTCAAAAACTAAAAAAAACGTCCGGGAAATTGCTTCCCGGACGAACAAACAAACTATAAAGAAATGAAAACTTTATATTTCTTGCGGTGTTGAGCCGTTTTCGTTAAGATTAATTTTTGATTCTGTAATTTCATCAAAATCATCGCTTTCATCATCTTCTGAAAGCTGGTACTTTTTGTAGAGTGAATTGATTTTAATTTTAAGCGCAATCCAGCCTAATACAAAATACACTAACGCCAGGATCAAAAGATGGATGAAATATTTTTGGGTTAAATAATCTGAACCACGCTCCACAAGCATGATTTTCAATGCCTCGAGATAAGGGGTCAAGGGAATAATGGAATTGAAATACTGCACAAATTGAGGCATCGCCGATGTTGGCCATGTAAATCCACTTACAATGAACGCCGGAGAAGCTATCACCATCAGATATTGTGTCGCCTTCAGCGCATCAGGAACCAAAATACTGAACAGCACGCCCAAATTGGTTGATGCCACCACGAAAATTGCGGTAAGCAGGAAAAAGTTGGGCACATTCACCGGTGACGGAATTTTAAAATAAAGGCTGCACAGGTAGAAAAACAGGATGTTGAAATTGGCGAAAATCCACACCGGAAGGCATTTTATGGCCATCACCAAAACCGCATATTTGTGTTTACCGGCAAAATCACGTTTAAAACTGTCGCGCTTGAATTCCTCAGCAAAAGTCACGGCCATTGCCATCAAAATGACCTGCTGCAGTACCACCGCCATCATCGCGGGCCACATAAAAATCAGGTAATTGCTCGTGGTGTTGAACAGCGTGATGTAATTGGCTTTAAAAGGTTCGTACTGGGTTTTCGCAATTTCTGCATTCATGCCTTTTTTCTGCAGCGCCTTGATCTCCGCACCTGCCGAAAATGTTCCCAGGATCTGCTGAATCGCTTTCGTAGCAAAATTCGCGGTGAGGACATTGGATGTGTTGACGTAAACCGTAATTTCCGGATACTTTTTCTGAAGCATCAGCGCTTCAAACCGCTCCGGAATGATTACAACGGCGGCCGCTTCGGTTTTAATCACTTCGTCTTTCAGGGGAGCTGGCTCATCGATATAATTCAGGACTTTTATGGTGTGATTATCCTCAAACATTTGGGTTACCTGGTCGGAAAGCGGCGTTTTATCGTGGTTGATGAGGATCACCGGAATGTTTTCAACTTTCCCTTTTTTATAAGTGAACCCAATGAGCAATGCGTAGAATGCCGGTGCCATAAAAAACACCGAAAGCATGGTTCTATTGGTAAAAAAGAGCCGGAATTCTCTTTTCAGTAAATATCTTAACTGTTTCATTTTAATAGAATAGTAATTCCGTCACTTATTTTAAAACCACATTGGAGTTCACCAGAATATTAGCCAACTGGGCCCGATTATCTGGAATTACTTTAATCTCATAAACCGCATCTTCAGGATTATAATCCGGAAAAGCCGTCGTGATATCGGCGTATTTTGCCAGTTGTTTGATGGAAACAATGCGCCCGGTAATTTCTTTTTGGTTGTAATTCACAACCATCTTTACGGTTTTCCCTTTTTCATAAGCTGAAATTTTACTTTCCGGAACGGTGAATCTGAAATAAGTCGTGTCCGGAATATAGCCTGAAAAAAGCGCAAAACCAGCGGTCGCGAGTTCACCTTTGTTCAAAGAAACCGTTTCGATTTCCATATCGTTTGTAGCGATCACATATCGTTCGGAATAAGCCACATTCGCTTCCTGCAGCGCACCCATCGCCTGATTCGCCTGTCCTTCCGCCATTTCTATTTTTTCGTAACGTGTTCCAATCTGAACGTCGTGCAGTTCGGCATTTGCCGCATCCAACTGTGCTTTAGCGCCCTGATATTTCGCGAAGGCTTCATCATAATTCTGTGGCGAAAGCAGGCTGTCCCGGTACATATTCCTAGCCCTGTTGTAGGCTTTCTGCGCATACTGGAACTGCTCCTGAAGCCCTTTTTGTTTGGCTCTCAGCTGTCGCATCTGGTCGGTGGTAGCACCGTTTCTTGCCATTTGAGCCTGTGCCTTGGCTGCGGAAGTTGCACCCTTTGCCTGTGCGATTTTTGCAGAAACTTCAGGTACATCCAGTTTTGCAAGCGTATCACCGGCTTTTACGGTTTGTCCTTCTTCCACATAAATTTCCAGGATCCGGCCGGTTACTTTTGGTGAAAAAGTGACGAGTTCTTTTCTGGTTTTACCTTCAATGGCACGTTCTGCGGGCTTTTCGCTGCAATTGACCAAAGTTAACAGGGTAAGGACAGAAAGTATTTTTGATGTAGATTTCATTTCGTTTGTTTGTTTTTTAATTTTTTTAAATAATTAAAGATTTTCAGGATTAAGGTTTTGTGTAGATTTCATCAGTTCAATAGCGGAAACTCTCTGATTGAAAATTGCGGTCTGCAGTTCCAGTTCGGCATTCTGTAAATCTGTTTCTGCTTCGATAAGTACCGCGGAGGTTTTGGTGCCGTATCTGAATTCCTTTTCCACCTGTTCCAAACCTTTTGCTGCAATCTGTCTTGCCTTTTCTTTCAGTTTGATTTGTGCGTTCGCGATGTTGTAATTGGTTTGGTTGTTGGCGAGGTTTAAGTTCAATTTTTTAATTGCGTCTTTCTGTTTGCTCTCCAGAATTTCTTTATCTATTTTGGCTTTTTCAATGGCGTGCTTGCCTTCATTACCGTCGAAAACCTCCCATTTAAAGCCTATTCCTGCGGTAAACATGGGAAATACGTTTATGGCACCAGGATGCAAATCGAGTTTTTTTCCCGTACCGGGAAAAATTTCATCCGAGGTTGAAATGTGGTTATTGTAAAGCCCGAAATACGAGAGCGAAGTCTGCGCCTGCACTTTCGGAACCCACCATCTCTCTTCGGCTTTAATTTTAAAATCTGTCGCGTTAATACCATGCTGAAGCGCTTTCACCTCTGCCCTGTTTTCAACGGTTTCGTTCAGAACATCGTAGTTTATCGGCTTAAGGTCGTGTTCAATCATGGCAATACGCTCCCTTTCGATGCCGGTCAACAGATTGATCTGAGTGATCAGAAGATCCTTCTTCCCTTCATATTCAACCATTTTGGAATCCAAAGTGGCCTGTGCAAGTTCGATTTTTTTGTGGTCGTAAGGCGTAATCAAACCGTAACCCAAGGCTTTGTCGGCAGTTTTTTTATTGATTTCCAAACGTTTTTTAGACTGATCCAGAACTTTTTTGGATTCGTAAACCAGCGACAACTGGTCGTATGCTTTGGAAATTTCGGAAATGACGTCGTCCTTGGTTTTCTGCATCATCACTTCTTCCGAAAGATTTTTCTCGCGGTTGGCTTCCTTCAGATATTTCACCTTCCCGCCGGAATAAATCACCATACTTGCTTCGGCCTTTGCAGAGGCAGAAAGACCGGAAATGTTGAGATTATTGCTCAGCTGTCCTTCGGGCACCACCGCTCCCGGAAAAACCGGAGGTACTGCCGGAACTTTAATTTCCGGTGAACTGATATGCGCCGACGTGTACATATAACCTGTTTTCCCGGTAATCTCCACTTTTGGGAGAAACACATCATTCAGTTTTTCGTCGTCGAGTTTCGTATACTTATTTTCTAAAACCTGCTGGTTGAGCGTTTCATTATTCTGCAGAGCACTGCTGATGAGTTCCTGCAGGGTAGGTGCCTGCTGCGCATAAAGCGTAAGCGGCAACGAAAAAGCTGCGCCAATAAGGAATCTGTGTATAGTTTTCATTTTCTGTTTGTTTGTAAAATTGAACGTGCAAATTTCGGCCGCTGCTAAATAGATTCCTTTGACAAATGTCAAAAAAAACCGGAACCCCAAATGTTCCGGTCTGTATATTAAAATTTAAAATCATGAAATTGTTTTGGGTTAAACATTTTCAGATTATTGAAGCCAAATAAAACCGTGTTCGTAGAAGATGTTGGGAAATTTGTTAACAAAACACAACAAGCTACCGGCTCCACCATCGAAGGTGCGTCGGAGCTTTGGCTGATAGGATTTTTAGATAAACTATTTAATTGAAATGCAGTTTAAAGGGAGAATCAGAAAAATAATAATGTAGATTTTATAAATTTGGTTGTGACGCCAAGGGACAAGAATAATGACGTTGGTTACATTTATGCATATTTGGAATAATAAAGCCTTTGCAAATAGAACGTAAAGGGATGATGAAGAGCATTAAGGAATAATAATCCAGAAGATATTGCACACTGGAGTAAAGGCCTGCGTAAAAAATTAATCATCAACCCATCTCTTGTGCAGAGGAGAAATTATGCATAAATATGGAATGGCATTACGGTTATTTTCCATTAAAATAAAGTACTTGGTTGAACGTTTTCATCAAGATTAAGTGCCAGTAATTCAGATTCGTGATTAGGGAATGCAAAATCTTCTATATCTCTGTCTTTCAGCCATTGCTTTTCCATCGATCTGTATAGAACCACAGGCATACGGTGTTTGGTATTGTGAATTTCCGTCATTAACTCATTTGCCTGTGTGGTTACAATAGAGAAAGTGTAAATTTCTTCGCCGGTTTCCTTATCCGTCCAATTACTGTAAATTCCCCCTAATGAAAATATTTCCTGATTTTTTATTGACAAAAAATGTTTGTGTTTCTCCTTACCCTTATCATCAAGCCATTTCCACTCATAAAAACCATTTACCAAAACAAGGCATCTTTTGTTATAATTATTATGGTATGCGGGTTTTTCTTTAATTGTTTCAATCTTTGCATTCAAAGTTTGCTTCTGAATTTTCCTGTCTTTTGCCCAGAACGGAATTAATCCCCAGTTTGCTGTGGTGCATATATCAGGATTTTCATCTAAAATGACCGGAACTAGGGCATGAGAAAAACCGTTTAAAAATTTGGTGGGTTTATATTCCTTACCTTCCTCTCTGCTGAAAAGCCTTTGATTAATCAAAGGCTTTTTTTATTTGTAAAATCTTTCAATCCGCACTTCCTCAGGTAAGTCTTTACCATGCAGCAAATGATTCGACAGTTCTTTGCCGAAATAACAACCATTCAAAACGCCGCGGGCTCCTAAGCCATTAAAAACATACATAAAATCAAATTTTTTATGACTACCTATTATCGGTCGGCGATCTTTAACAGTTGGTCGGAATCCATAATGAATCTCAGCTACTTCAAAATCATGGGGATAAAACTCACGTAAACCAGCTTTTAATTGCTCCACAGCCTTATCGTCGATTCCTTCTTCGGTTTGATCTCGGTCGTAGGTGCCGCCATAATAATACTGATTATCTTCAAGCGAAAATAAAAAATGCTTTTTCTTAACAGTGGCTTTAAAATTTAAGGATTTACTCAACTTCACATTTAAGTGGTGCCCTTTGTTTGGATGTACCTCAATTTCCTTAAAAAAAGGATTTTCTTTTACACCCATGCCTTCACAAAATATGATTTTGTTAAAACTGATATCCTTGTAAGTCTTTTTGACAAGATCAATTTCATTATAATCAAATATTTCATTCGCTAAAAAACCACGGTATATAAAATAAGAATGAACTCCCGAAATAAAGCTTTGAACATTAAGACGGCAAGATTGCATTACCTCACCAGTTTTATAGGGATTGAGAATCACTGGAAAACTTTTGAAATCAGGATTAAGGAAAGGTTGTAAATCTTCCTTTTCTGCCTTCTTAAGCCAAAGTTGCTGTTCGTTTTCGTCATGAAAAATGCGGTATACGCTTTCCGGTATTAAATAATTTTCTCCAGTATAGGATTCTATCTCTCGACAAACTTCAATCAATAAATCAATTTGCTCTTGTGCTAACCAAAACGTTGTAAATTTCTTGAGTACAGCAGGATTTACCATCCCAGCAGATACTTGTGAAGCTCCTCTACTATTGTCTGTGAATAGCAGAAATGAGGCATGGGATTGCAACAAATGGTGAGCTAAAAATGTTCCCGCATAACCGCCTCCAACAATGAGAAAATCTACTTCTTTCATAAAAAAAATCCTAAGCAAAAATACTCAGGATTTTGTTATGTATCGATATAGAATCTTAATAGTTCCACATATCTGTTTCCATTTGAAGGATTTGTGCTTTAATACGTTCGCTTTCTTCTAGCTGAGCGTCAGCATCACGAGGAATATAATCTTTGATTACACCATTACCTAAACCGTTATCTGACTTATAAATGATTGAGGAGAATCTTCGCGCATTTAAAACGTCATCGAAAGTAATATCAGAGGACAAATTCTTATTGTTGAAAACAACAGCATTCGCTAAAACTTCCCGAGCATCAGGGTAATATACCCAGAAGAGATCAATTAATTCGTCTTTTGATGCAATCGGTTGCCCATCCGGCCCGTATTGTCCCATAGTTGAGGGATCCTGGCCCATCGCTGCAATACCTAACAAACGATATTTCATCTGGCTATCGCGGCGGTCAATATACCACATCCCTTTTATCTTTAATACTTTTACGTTTTCCGTTTTGGTTTCATAAACGTTGGTAAATTCAAGTTTTTCTTCTTCTGTCAAAGTACCAGACTCATTCAAACGATCAATACCCGCATCACTTAAAACTTCATTTTTAATCCTTGAAGCAATTGCATCAGGACTTAAACGAGTTTGAAATAACTCATCATCATAAACTTCAGTAATTCTTCCGTCATTGATAGCATCGAAAAGAAGCTGATAAAGTGATTTGTTTTGAGAAACTATACCATCTTCATTATGATAAAAAGGTTGGTTGATTTTATCATTCATGTCGATGATTTCCCAAACCACCATACTTTTTAAAATATCCTTATCTTCAATAAAACCATATTTTAAAGGAGTTTTTCTTGTGGAAATCATGGAGTCACCCTGCTTTAGCATACCGGTTTCACGAAGTTCCCGAAGAGCTTGTGGAGACTTAGCATTAAGGATAGACATTGAATTCATCTGAACTTCCTCTTCTCCGCCTTGTTCATACTCCGAAGGAATATCAACTTGGGGTGCCTCTGGTTCAGCATTTTGTGTAGCACTGGTAGTATTGGTGGTACTTCTTTTTTCTTGCGCTTCAACTGCGAAGAAACTAAGAGATAGAAGTAGAAATATAACCTTTTTCATTGGAAAATTTTAAAACTAAAATTTATAACTATTACAACGTAATTACTGTACGTTTATCACTACCGGTGGAATTTGCTTTAACGCCTGCCCTCCCAAACCGGTTGCTGTCGCTTGGATATTGAAGACATAAGCAATATCACCAGACCTAAGATTCTTTGTGAGATTTGCTACCGAACTCAATGAGTTGCCATTAACTTGCATTGCAGCACGGCCCGGAACTTTAAACATGAAACTGTTTACGGTAAAACTCACCGGGAAATCGAAATCTGGCATATCTGCAGAAACCTTTTGATTAGGAATCGAACTTGCCGGCATAGAAACAACTGTTTTTCCTTGAATTTCGCCTACTGGTGGCGGTACATTTTTAATTCGGAATGGGAAAGATTGAGATATTAAACCACCCTTAGGATCTCTTCCTGAGATTGTAAGTGTTACCGTAGAACCTCCACCTGGTGTTACCGTCCATTTACCTCCGCCTCCACTAACAGATGCTCCCGCAGCAGATAACGAAATATTTGACATATCTGCGCCCAGGATAGATCCGGAAATCGGATTAGGTAAACCACGGTATAGAACATTCATTTTATCAGCTGTCACAATTGCTCCTTTTTGAGCTTTAAGTTCCTGAGCTCCTGCAATTACTCGATAAGAATGATCGTAAGTTAGATTAATCGGTTTTCCGTTAACATCCGTAAATGAAATGGTACCTCTAAAAGGAAACTCGCCAACAGTGCTAGTGTTAAGGTTGGCAACACCTTGACCATTCTGTACACTTAAACCTGGCATGGATAAGCCTGGAACATTGCTGGAGTAATTCCCAATAACAACTCGCGCTTGTACTGCTTCTCCCTGAATGACAGTAGTTGGAGCAGAAACAATTGCCTGATATGCGTCAAATTTAATATCCGCATCAACTTTCTCTTGCAACATGGTCATCAAAGCATCAGATTGTAGATTTCTTGCTTCTGACTGAATTACTTCTAAGTTAGAAAGTGCTGCGATAAGCGGCTGTCCATAAAACTTATATTGAAGCCAATTTTTATTTTTAATGGTTTGGCCTTTGGGAAATTCAGTAATTAATGTTTTGTTCGCGCGATCTACGATATGCTTCATATCGCGATTTTGACCGAACGTTTGCACGATATATGTTTTTAAAGCTTCAATCTTATTCTTTAGGTCTACTGCATTTTTTGATGGAGCATTTTCATCAGTCTTATTAAAGAACATTTTCGAGGAAGGCTCAGTATTATTTAGTGCAGCAAAGTTATCACCAACGTCGATCCCTTCAACAAATGCAGCATCTTTTTTAAGAGTTGTTTTTAACCCTTCTATATACGAAACCAAATCATTAGCTCGCATTTTTAGTCCTTGATACTGGTTTAATGGTTGTGTGTAAGTATCTGGTGTATTAGCAGCCTTTGCCTCTAATGTTTTTTCGAAAATTTTATCGTTTTTTTCTTCAACGAGCAGTCGGGTGTCCGTAAGTGTTTGGTTGGTATCGTTGTAAGAGCGGATGATCTCCTGGTCGATCTGCATCGCCAACATCGCGATGAAAACCAGATACATCAGGTTTATCATCTTTTGTCTAGGAGTCTGTTTTCCTTGTGCCATTCTTTAGTAATTTATAATGTTTAAATAATGGTTAGAAAACTAAGATTTCATTGCGTTTAACATACCGCCATAAACACGATTCAGATTGTTTAGATTATTGGTTAGTCCTGCAAGTTCTTCGTTAAATTTCTCGGACTGTTGAGCAGACCTTTGCATATCTGCAACATATTTTTTACTGTATTCAGCTTGGGCATGACCATGCTCGATTTGCAGTGCGTATAAAGCATTCATGCTTTCCAAGTGACTAGCAGCAAGCGTTAACTGGTCGTTGTACTTCTGGGTAGAGCTTGATACATCAATCGTATGATTAATTTGATCTACCGAGTGAGAAAATTTATCAATACCAGTTCTGAGTCTTTCAAAAAGAGACACATCCAGTTTGGCCTCTTCCAACATTTTATCAAGCTTGTCCGAAAGAGACATTTCTAATTCTTTAACTTCAGCAGATTGCAGCGCCATGGTTGAGTGGCGAGGATTTGGTTTAGCATCACGATCGAGCAGTTCCGGATAAACGTTCTCCCAAGCATACGATTCCTCGGTTTTAGGAGCATCAAAAGCGAAAATGATAAAAATGATTGCTTCCGTGATCAGACCAATGGCAAGCATCACATTTCCGGAAAGAGGTCCCAAACTCCAGTGTGTTAGCTTGAAAAGTGCACCAATGATAACGATAGCAGCACCAAATGAGTACACGAAATTATATATTCCTTCTTTAGTTTTAAACATGTGAGTGGAGATTAAAGTAGATAAATAGTTGTTAGTTTAGTTTGTTCTTTTCTTGAATTTGGCTGTTCCTTCCGGAATGTCTTGTACCGTACGGAATCCAATATAACTCCTTGCAGAGTCTTTACGCTCGTAATCTCTTGCACCCGTCATCAACAAATATCCAATATCCTTCCAAGAACCACCACGAACAGATTTGCGAACTTCACGGTATGCTTGGTTAGAAAGATGTGGATTTAGCGTTGATGCAAATTGATAGGTTGCATTATTGTAAGGTGACTCGGTCCATTCAGCGACATTTCCGGCCATATCATATAATCCAAATCCATTTTTTTCGAACTGTTTTACGGGAGCTGTGTAAGTGTAGGTGCCTTTCTCTTCGTCTTCAATATAGTTACCTCGTTTCGGTTTGAAGTTGGCCAAATAGCAGCCTCTGTCATCCTGTAAATATGGTCCCCCCCACGGATAAGTAGCGTTTTCTTTACCACCACGAGCAGCATATTCCCACTCAGCTTCTGTAGGTAAACGGAATGCCATAGGTTTCTGCTTTTTCTTCTTTAAAGACTCGTTATAATCGGACTTCAGTTTAGATTTAAAATTACAGAATGCTCTTGCCTGATCCCAGGTAACACCGACAACAGGGTAATTTTTGTAAGCGCTGTGCCAAAAATATCCATCGTAAAGTGGTTCATTATAAGCATAATTAAAGTCTCGAATCCAAACGGTGGTATCCGGATAAACTGCGATACTTTCTCTTTTTAAATAATTAGCACCTCTAGACTTATCTTTAACCGCAGATTCAATATCTTCCCAAGCATAAGCATACATGAGTTTTCTGGTATCAATAATTCTTTCATTATTGATTCTTTCTGCTGGAGGAAGATACATTGACTCTAATATTTCAGCATATTGCGCATCGGGATAATCAGAAGTTCTCCAATGCAATGGTACAGACCAATCTAACTTTTTAGATTCATCATAACCGTCTCTGCCACCCTGAGATTCCATGAACTCTTGATAAGCAGTTTTGTCATCATCAGCTTTTCTGGAAGCATATGCATAATCTGCAATGGATTCACCATTTCCGTCGGAACCGCCATCTCCAGCAGCTTCTGCAAGCAATGTACGAGCAACAGAGTCTCTTACATAATTTATGAATACTCTATATTCAGCGTTTGTAATCTCAGTTTCGTCCATAAAAAAAGAAGAAACCGTTACCGTTTTCAAAGTAGCTTTTTCCGGGGTATTGGTGAAATCCTGATCCGCAAGTCCCATCACGTATGAACCTGCAGGTATCGCTACCATGCCGTAAGGACGTTCTGCAACGAATGATTTGGAAGATGTTCGTGGAATTAACTCTCCTCTCTGACCGGGCTTGCCTGCCGTCGAACTACCACGTTTGGAACAGGATATTATAACAGTTGCTGATAATAGTATGAGAAAAACTCTGTTCATGCTAATTTTAAAATATTAAGCGGTAAATATATAATTTTTCGGAAAGAGTATGAAGATTTTTTTGCTAAACGTTAAATTGAATTTTTTATTTTGTCGGCAAAATATTTTTTTTACTCCACCGTTACCGACTTTGCTAAATTTCTCGGTTGATCTACGTTTGCACCGCGGTTTACAGCAATATAATAAGCAAGCAACTGAAGAGGAACTGAGGCTATGATTGGAGAAAAACATTCGGAGGTTTCCGGAAATTCAATCACATAATCAGCCATTTGAGACACTTGGGTATCGCCCTTATTAACAACTGCTATTACTTTACCTTTTCTAGCTTTAATTTCTTGAACGTTGCTTACAATTTTATCATAATGTCCTTGCTTCGGCGCAATAATCACAATAGGCATATTTTCATCAATCAACGCAATTGGGCCATGCTTCATTTCTGCAGCAGGATAACCTTCAGCGTGAATATAAGAAATCTCCTTAAGCTTCAATGCTCCTTCAAGTGCAGCCGGGAAATTATATCCACGACCCAAGTACAAGAAGTTTTGAGCATCAACAAAGTTTTTAGCAATATCTTTGGTAATCTCATTTGTGTTTTCCAGAACTTCTTCTACTTTCTTAGGAAGAGAATCTAGCTCGGTGATTAATCTCATGAATTCCTGATTGCTTAAATTTCCTTTATGTTTACCCAACTTAAGGGCTATTAAAGTAAGAATCGTAAGCTGTGCAGTAAAAGCCTTGGTAGAAGCAACGCCAATTTCAGGACCAGCATGCGTGTAAGAACCAGCATCCGTAACTCGCGAAATAGAAGAATCTACTACGTTACAGATCCCATAAATGAATGCCCCTTTATCTTTTGCCAACTTAATAGCTGCCATAGTATCTGCTGTTTCCCCAGACTGAGAAATCGCAATAACAACATCCTTTTCTGAGATGATCGGGTTTCTGTAACGGAATTCAGAGGCGTATTCTACTTCCACAGGAATCCTTGCAAATTCTTCGATAAGGTATTCTCCTATAAGTCCAGCATGCCAAGAAGTTCCACAAGCAATGATGGTAATTTTATCGGCTTGATTAATTCGATCCAAATGATCCCAAATTCCCGCCATTTTTATAATACCTTCATCAACAAGTAAACGGCCTCTTAAAGTATCATGAATAGATTTCGGTTGCTCGAAAATTTCTTTAAGCATGAAGTGCTCGTAACCACCTTTTTCAATCTGTTCAAGACTTAACTTCAACTCTTGAACTTCAGGAACAATCTTTACATTCTCCTTAATATCTCTAATATCTACCCCATTTTCCAGTGAAATAGTTGCCATGTGGCCTTCTTCCAAGTAAACGGCTTCTTTGGTAAATTCTACGAAAGGAGAAGCGTCCGAAGCAATAAAATACTCTTTATTACCTAATCCAATCGCCAGCGGTGATCCCAATCTAGCAACGACTAAAAGTCCAGGAAAATCATCGTGCATCACTGTGATTGCATACGCTCCGTAAACTTCATTCAACGCAAAACGTACCGCTGAAGGAAAATCTGTTTCAGTATTCATATCCATGAAATACTGAATGAGGTTTACCAGAACTTCAGTGTCAGTTTCTGAGTGGAAAACAAAACCCTTCTCAGTTAGCATAATTTTAATGGTATCGTAGTTTTCTATAATACCATTATGCACGATAGCAATTTTGCCATTGTTCGATACATGTGGATGAGAATTGCGGTCGCTTGGAACGCCGTGAGTTGCCCAACGTGTATGTCCCATTCCTACGTTAGCTTTTCCTACTAAATGCTCAGAGATTGCAGCTAAGTCATCTACTTTTCCTTTAGTTTTAGCAACTTGGAAATTGTTACCAACCTCGTCCATTACAATACCTGCACTGTCGTAACCTCTATATTCTAATCGGCGGAGACCATTTACCACCACCTGATAAGCATCTTGAAAACCTGTATAACCTACGATACCACACATATCTATTATTTTTTTAATGTTTTATTACTATTTTTTTCCGTATGTTAATACAAGCTTAGCACTTCTTTCGTTGCCTGGCGCAGTACCAACAAGTACGACTCTGTTTGGAGTATATGCTCTAGTATTATATAGCTGAGCATTATCTGGATCGGACTCTCCGGTTAATCCTCCTGTTGCATTCGTAGTATAACTACCCACATTCATGATAAACGATCTCGAAGTAGCTTCTTTCTCAATAATATTTTTGAAAGTTTGAGTGATACCAATTTCGTAATACGAAGGATTTTCTTCCAAATTAAAGGATTTTATGAGATTATAAGTACCACTGTAAGCTAAAGTACTCATATCTGTCAGAAATTTGTCTAGACCCTGTTCTTTCACGGTAAAGTATGAGGGCTTTCTAAGTTTGTTATTCCAGCTTTCCATATCCGTATAAACTCTTAATTTGGCTGAAATTATACCAATCTTTTCAGTATTATAAAGATCACGTACAGAAGCAATTACAGACTCAGGAATCTTTAATCCGAAACCAGGACCGCCCATCCCCTGTGCATATACTTTCGTAGAACCATTAATGCTATCCGTTACTAGCGCGGCGGCAGGTGTCCCAGATTTATCATTAAGAATTTGATTAAAATGAGTGTTATTAGCTCCTAAATCTAAACTGAACACTTGATCTTCACGTGTAGTCGTATTTCCTGAAACCACGTCCTTCTTATAGTAAAGATTAATTGCTACGGTATTGGGTTCAAAATTGAAAATATACCCATCATTTTCCTCCACAGATAGACGAATACCTCTAAAATACCGGATAAATGATGCAGCATCCGCAAGTTCTGGAGAAGAACCTTTAGCCAAGATTTTATTCTGGAAAAATGCAGAGTCCATTGGTATTCTTAGGTTCGCTTCTCGGATGTACAATTCAGAATTATCTGAGTCTTTCGTAATCGTAATTGCCGAAATATCTCCGTTGAAAGATCGTCCACCAATTTGGTTTCCTACAGCAACTTGTTTGTTCGAGAACACTTTTTCAACATTGCTTCCAAGAAAATCCGTTACTTCATGAACTTTAATATTAAAAGTCGTTTTACCGTTAATTTTTGTTTTTCCGTATTTGTATACCGGATAGGTATTAACAACTTTTTTTGCAGCAACGGCTCCGTCTGGATAGACATAATCTTCAAGGGTTGTAGTCTTCACCGAATCCGCTGCATAAAGTGGACTGATAACAAGAACTGCAGAGTCGAGCACTGGATTAGTCCCGAAGTCCGGATCGTAAGAAGCTAAACGAACTTGAGAGACATAGGACGATTTTTGTAAACCAAACTGCGGCTCATAAAATGCACCCAATGTTGCGCTTTGCAATCTCGCAGCATCAGTGCGGATTGTATCATTGTTATTTACATTAAATGCGATAACATCATAAGTACTTTCTGTCCCTACCGCTCCGTTCTGAAAAAATTGAGACCCGAGCTGGTCAGCATCGGGTTCACAGTTCAATAAAATTAGACTTCCGAACACCACAGAAGCAGTGATCCCGAAGTATCTTTTAATATTTTTTATCATTAAAAAAGGTTGTTTAGTATAAATTATCAATCGTTTCCGGAGCGATATATTCTGACTTTTCTGTAGAAGTACTATTAAATGCTTCTTCCAGAGAATCCTGTAAAAATTCATCGCCCTTTATTACTAAGTCTACCAAGTCCATACTTTCGATAACGAAATTTTGGAAGCTTGGTTTTTCAAACGCTTTAAGAGAAGTAATATTGTCGAATTTCATCTTCTCTTCAATGGATGAATTCAAATCTGCATCCTCCTCATTATATACCGATAATACAAGTTTGGTATCTTTAAAGTAAGAATCTTTTTTATAGAAGTTCTTAAGATAAACTGGTATGAACGAGGCCATCCAACCGTTAAGATGAATTACATCTGGCACCCAATTAAGCTTTTTGATAGTTTCAATTACCCCTCTCGCAAAGAAGATTGCCCTCTCATCATTATCTGAAAACGGGGTACCACTATCATCAGCGTAGAGTTGTTTTCTTTTGAAATACTCCTCGTTATCGATAAAGTAAACCTGCATTCTTTCCCCTGGTAAAGAGGCAACTTTGATAATTAGTGGCTGATCGAGATCGTTGATAATAATGTTCATCCCGGAAAGACGAATCACTTCATGCAACTGAAATTTTCTCTCACTAATTTGCCCGAAGCGCGGCATAAAAACCCTGACATCGTTACCTTGTTGGTGCATTCTTAAGGACATCTTATTCACTTTAGAGCCTAAATTGCTATCTTCATGATACGGAAACAACTCAGTGGTAACGTACAATATTTTTTGGTTCGGCATAAATTCTTTCGTTCGTATTGTTATAAGGCAGAAAATTCTGTTGCGCAAAATTACGAAATTTTACATGAATAATTTTTAATTAACAAATTTTAATAATCCTTTGCTGTAAATAGTGTCGCAACCATAAAATCACTAAAGCCTTGTGGTAATTTTCCAGAAATAAGTAAATTTACCATCATAAGAAATAAAATGAAAATTTACTACCTCAAAAAAGACTTAGAAACCTATCTTGAAAGACAGAAAGAAATGGGCAAAAAAATTGGTTTTGCTCCAACAATGGGCGCACTTCACGACGGACATCTATCATTATATCGGGAAGCCAGAAAAATCAATGATATTGTGGTTTCCTCTGTTTTTGTAAATCCGACGCAGTTTAATAACTCTGCGGACCTCGAAAAATATCCGCGTGATGTAGAAAACGACATTGCAATTCTTAAACAGTCAGGTGCGGTTGATGTATTGTACACTCCCAGCGTATCAGAAATTTACCCAGATGGTTTGGAGAGTCGCCACTACGATTTTGACGGATTGGAAAACGAAATGGAAGGAAAGTTCCGTCCGGGACATTTTGATGGCGTCGGCACCGTGGTGGAAACTTTATTTCGACAAGTAAAACCAGATCACGCCTACTTTGGGGAAAAGGATTACCAACAACTTGCGATTATAAAAAAATTAGTCGAAAAGCTTAATCTTCCGGTTCAGATACATGGAGTTCCAATCCACCGCGAAGACAGCGGCTTAGCAATGAGTTCTAGAAACCAAAGGTTAACCAATCATCAAAAAGAGGCTTCAACGATTATTTACCAAACCCTTAAGAAAGTAAACGAGTGGTTCAGGATTGTTTCGATCCCCGAAATTAACCAGAGGGTTAAGGATATTTTTGAAAAACAAGAAGGAATGGTCTTGGAGTATTTTGAAATCTCTGATGAGGCGACTTTAAAAGAGACTGACTTCTTTTATAAAGACAGAAGCTATCGCGCCTTCATCGTGGTCTTTGTAGGAGAAGTACGCTTAATCGACAATATGCATCTCGATTAATACAACCTTATAAAACGTCAAAAGTCTTCTCATAAGAAAAGACTTTTGATCACCAAATCACAAAATATTAATATGAAAAAAATTACTCCTAAGAGTAAAATTGTGACCCGGCTGGGATTCGAACCCAGGACCCATACATTAAAAGTGTATTGCTCTACCAGCTGAGCTACCGAGTCTATTTCCAATTAAAATTAGATCTTAATCAGAAAAAATTTTGTTCCATCGTGCCTGCGACTGGACTCGAACCAGCACATCCGTAGGAAACCACCCCCTCAAGATGGCGTGTCTACCAATTTCACCACGCAGGCAAAAAAAATCCGTATTCGTTACGGAAGTTTTTTGAGATGTGACCCGGCTGGGATTCGAACCCAGGACCCATACATTAAAAGTGTATTGCTCTACCAGCTGAGCTACCGAGTCGGCCACTTTATCTCGCTAATAACATTGTCTGTTATTTTGTGTTTTAAAGTGGTGCAAAGATAGGTCTTTTTTTAAAATCTCAAAACTTTTTTCGTAATTTGTATAAAATTAGCGCATGATAATTTCCCTTCTCGGATATATGGGTTCAGGTAAATCCCACGTTGCCAAATCATTGGCAGAAAAACTCTCAAAAAAAAATATTGATCTGGATGATGAAATTTCTTTCCGTTTAAATCTAAGTATTCCAGAAATTTTCAACCAGAAGGGCGAAATCTATTTTCGCAAGCAAGAGAGAATGGTTCTGCAAGAACTATTACATACCGAAAACGATATCGTTTTGAGTTTAGGAGGAGGTACGCCGTGTTATTACGATAATATAGAACTGATTAATCAACACACCGAAAGCATCTTTCTGCTTACCTCTGGGCAGATACTAGCCCAAAGAATTCTTAAAGAAAAAGAAACCAGACCATTACTGGCAAGAATTACACCCGACGAATTGCCCGAATATATTGCAAAACACCTATTTGAGCGAAACAGTTTTTATTCGAAGGCCAAACATGTGATTAATACCGACAATCTTTCGGCTGATAAAGTGGCGGAAGAAATTATTCGTCTGCTTCCTCATCATCTTCCGGATTAAAGAAAAGATCCCAGCCTTCCTCATCCATTTCAGCGGAGTTGTCATTTCCTGTAAAATCGTCGATGCTACGGCGGTCTTTCTTGGTTGGCCGTCCTTCGCCACGATTACGGTAATAATTCTGATCAAGATTTCGCATTTTTAAAATCTCATACTGTTCTTTATCGGTTTTGTCTTCAATATAAAGGCTTACGAGCTTAGGACCTACTCTACTTTTAGGCAAATCGATGATTTTTATCTGATAATCAATTTGGTTTTTTCTAATCTTAATGACATCACCAGGTATCACCTCTTTAGAAGATTTTACCGTATTTCCCCCTATTGACACTCTGTTTTTCTTTATTTCATCCGCAGCGATACTCCGTGTCTTGTAAATCCTTACGCACCATAAAAATTTATCGATTCTCATAATTTATTTATACTTTTGCTGATCTATAAACAGTAGCAATATAATGATAATATTAAAAATGAAAAGAACCTTCTTGTATTTGGCATTGGCTTCTATAGCACTGTCTTCTTGTCAAGATGATGACCGTGTTGATGAAATTGAAGAAGTTGCCCTGGATACTCAAAATAGTTATGATGACCAGGCGATTGCTAAATATTTGGAAACTCATTATTTGGATGCAAAAGGAAACGTGAAAGATTTTGTAGAGACAGACACGGTAAACACAAAACTTTCGGATATGGATTATGTAACCCTTCCTTCCGGGGTAGTTTATGTCGTAAAACCTTCGGCACAACCTGTTGACGGGACGCCCATCGGTGATACAGATGTTATTCATCTAATGACAAACACCCTTACTTACGTTGCTAGTAACACTGATGGAAAGATAGAATTCGGATCTCCTGCAACCTTTAAAAATACCATTGCCGGCTTAGGAGTTCCTGAAATTGACCCAGCTTATTATTATGTGAAGAAAAGTGTGGTTGATAAACTTAATGCGGATAATGGTACAACTTACACTAGAAGTTTCTACGAGATTGAAGGCTTCCGCGAAGCATTACAGAAATTTCAGGCTTACAACATCCCAGATTCTGAAAACTACAATCTACAGGGCGTAATTATCGTACCATCACGGGCTGCATTTGCAAGAGACCCTCATTATAATTACGTGGGAATTGCATTGCGAAATAGAAGCTTTGTATTTAACTTTCAGGTTTATAAAAGTCGCCCAAGACTTTCAACAGAAAACTAAAAAGTATTTTAAAATAGATGAGCCATTGTTTTACAATGGCTTTTTTTATTCATAAAGTTGCTGAATAATATCCAGCGAATGTGGTTCGTGGAAATTAGAAAAATGTATTTTATAAAACATCATTAGGGAATCTAAAAACGCGCTGCGGGTTTTCCTTGACAGTGAAACTTTATAGACATTATCTGAAACTATAAATTCTTTCCAAAGTGAAGAAATCTCCAGATCAAAAAAGTCATTGGATTTTTCAGATGTAAAATTACCGGACTCCGGATCTAAATATGCTTCGTTGCCATTCAGCGGAGAAAGTCCTTGGAGATGTAATATCTTATATATAAATGCTACGTAAGCATTATAATTTCCAGTAAAAAGTTCATGGGTGAATTGTTTGATCTCTTCATATATGAAATTTTCGGAAGTTTCATTTTTCAAAACTTGATTAAGAAAATCTGCCACAAACATGAGAACGGTATTGATTTTTACCTCATCATACAGGTAATCCTGCGGTCGCATTTCTATCTTTGAAACGACCGGCATACCACCCAGATTTCTTTTCGACACAACATTTAGAATAAGCTGATTCAGGGGAATTAGATAAGCCTTCTTTTTGTTTTTAGAGGAATAAATTCCTTTTACAAAAAAACTTTGATAGCCCGAATCTCTAGAAAAACAGTGCAGTACCGCATCGTTGTCGCCATACTTAACATAGGAAAGAAGAAAACAATGTTGAAGTTGCATTAATTAACAACTGCTATTTTCGCGGTGGCAGTATCCGTTCCGTCCGTGTTGGTCATTAATACGTAATAAATGCCGGAAGCCACTCTAACCCCTCTTTGGTTATTAAGATTCCACTCATAAAAGCCACCTCTGGAGACCGCTTGATGAACCAAATTTCCGGCAACATCGGTAATTCTGATATTGGTTTTCTCCGCGAGTCCTCGAATTCTAACATTTCCTTTATACTGGGAATGAACGACAGGATTGGGATAGACTAAGACATCTCCAAAATTTTCAGTAACTTCTAATACATCACCTTGATAAACCATAATACCGTCAAACGTCACAAAATATACTTTTCCTGTTTTTGGATCAACTTTGATATCCGTTACCGTGTTGTTCGGTAAAGGTGAATTTTCTTTCGTGAAATGATTTATTGTTTTTTCTCCATTCGCACTTAAAAAGAAAACACCACCACCCGCAATGGAAACCCACTTTTGATTCCCGGCATCGACTTCAATTTGAAGGACATTACTATCTCGAAAAAGCTCTTCTCCCAAACCATTCTCTTCAATGATCACAGGTTCTGCAATAGGATTATTCCCAAGGCTTGAAGTGGCCGATTGTAAAATTCTTAAACCATTATCAGTGCCAATCCATGCATCTCCAGATTTATCTAGCGCGACTGAAAGCGTACCTTCCGCACTGGAGGGCAAACCGTTAGAAGCGTTGAGAATGTAGGTTTCGTCATCTCCAAAGCCTGTTGAATTCTTATGATTAATCGCTGCCAAAAGATTATTTCGTGGTAATGGAACCCACAGATATCCTTCTGCGATTAAAGGCTTTTGAACCCCACTGCTGACTTTCAAACTTTTATACCGAAAAGTATCCGCACCTCGATCATAAGCCATCAGTCCAGCATTTTGTCCACCTTCCAGATCGAGATGCGCAATAGAGCCAAAAAGATTGTTATTCTCATCAAAGTAGAGACCAAGAGGTCGGCTAAACCACACAGGAGCGCCAGTTTTGTAGACTTTTACGAAATCAAAATCTTTGGTTGTATCGTTATATTTGAGTTTGTATACTCCCTGACTCGCCTGTGGAATATAATTGGTAAAAAAAACTTCAGAAACATCAGACGGATTTGCCACCACATCCATCACATTAAAGGCAAGTCCGCTACTCTGGAAATAGGATGGATAAATCCATTCTGATCCCGTATAATGATAGAAACCTAAATTAAGTGGACTTGGGAACGCGTCATTATAGCGATTGGTTCGGTTTCCGGTGGAAACCCAAATTTTATCATCCTTTAAAGTTATTTTATACGCTGTATTATGATGTGGCCCGTCCGGCTTGATCGCATTACCTGCCTCATTTTTTATTCCGGAAAATTGGGTTCCTGCGAATAAATTATTCTGCAAAAATACCGATGTGTTCAAATTTTCTGGCAGAGTGAAATTTTTCACCAGATTTCCCGAAGTGGTATAGACTGAAATTTTATTCAAATCGGTAACTACAATATGCTCAGTACTTACCACAACATCCTGAATATTGCTAAAACTTTCTGGCAGTGTAGAAAAGGAAGCACCGTTACCAATCCTAACAGTATTCTGATCAGCAAAGGCCGTCACCTCCTGTTGATCAATCTGCGTGAAATTTCCGTTCGCAAGCGTATTCCATTCACTATAAATAGCAAACGTTGTATTAATTTCATGTGACTTTAATCCAGATGCGGTTACAGCATAAACTACATTATCCTTCAAAACAGCCTCCCGCGAGGGTTGATATTGCCCGGCTGTAGAGAAAAATGCTGAATCACCAAACTCCTTTCCATCCAGTCTAAAAATAGAAACACCATAACCTACAGAGATTACTGCCAAGTTTCCTGTAATGGAAATATGATTTATTTTTTTATCTCCTGTATAGCCTGTGGCAATGGGGATATCCACGATATAAGTAATGCCTTCCGGAGTAATAACATCGAGTGAGCCATTGGCATAACCCACCAATCCGGTTTTAGTCTCTTGATTATAGTCAAATGCAGAAATCTTAACCTCGTGAAGACCGTTAGCTTTGGAGAGCTTGGTAATTTCTCCCGTCTCAGGAGTATAGAAGAAAATACCGTTTTCTGTAGCCGCAATTAGTTTACCGTTGTCTTCACGGATCGCCAAAACATTGTTATAGGAAAAGAGGTCTGACCATCGACTTGACGAAATTACTTGCGCAACAACGAAGTTCGCCCACAAAATTGAAAGACAAAGGACGAAACTTCTCATGTTAAACAATAATGCTGTTATCAATTACTTGATTTTCCCAAGTAATATTTTTAATCTTTTTATTTCTATCAAAATGGAAATCGATTTTCCCCAAAAGCAGACCTGCCCAACCGACCTGATTCACCAATACATTTCTTCCATCTTTGTTCAAAAACTGCTGAGGCTCCGGCAAGAAAGTATGGGTATGCCCTCCTAGAATAAGATCGATACCTGAGGTTTTCGAAGCTAAAATTTTATCAGAAACTTTATTTGGATTGTCTTTAAATTCGAAACCCAAATGGGAAAGGCAAATGACTAAATCACATTTTTTTTCGTTTCGAAGCAATTTCGCGTAATCATTGGCAATGTCAATAGGATCGAGATATTCCGTTTCTCCGTAACTTTTCTTTCCGACAAGACCTTTCAACTCAATCCCGACACCAAAGATCCCGATTTTAACTCCATTCTTATTAAAAACTTTATACGGTTGAGTTAAACCATCCAAGATCGTGTCTTCAAAGTCATAATTCGCACATAAAAACGGGAACTTAGCATTCGGTAAAACTTTCTTAAAACCTTCCAAACCATTATCGAAGTCATGATTTCCCATGGTCGCGGCATCATAACCCATCATCGACATAAGTTTAAACTCTAACTCACCACCAAAAAAATTGAAATAAGGAGTTCCCTGGAAAATATCACCAGAATCCAGCAACAAAACATTTGGCTCCTGCTCACGAATCTTCTGAATTAATGCAGCTCGGCGTGCAAAACCTCCTTGATTTGGATTTCGGCTGTAACTTGCTTCGAAGGGTTCTATTCTACTATGTTGATCATTGGTATGAAGAATCGTAATTTTTGTTCCTTGTGATTCTGCAAATAGATTTAAAGGACTTGCAGAAAGTAAGTTTGGAGCTAGCGTGAATCCTAATGCGCCACCACCAACTGTTTTTAAGAATTTCTTTCTGTCCATTAGTCCTGATTTTTCTTATTTTTAAAATTCAATCGAATATCTGTGGGAGCCTTCACTGAAGGAGTGGCTTTAAATTTCTCCATGAAAAGCTCGCGAAGCCGAATGCCGGTAGAAATCATTTCGCCCTCGCCAAAATAGGTCATATTATCACCTCCTAAAGCTAAATAGTCCGAAGTGGCGATGTAGTAATCGCGATCTTCATCAATTTCTTTTCCGTTGATTAATCTTTTGGTGATTTTATCACCGTCAGTTTCAATATAGAGATTCGCTACGGGATTATTTCTTTTTGTTTTGAGATAATATTCGAAAAGACCATCAAGATCATCACCTTCTAGTTTAACAATTACGACCTCATTTTCAAAAGGCATTACTTCAAAAACATGCTTCGTAAGGATGTCACCGGCTCCAATAATAGATCGTATTCCACCGATGTTAATTACTGCGGCATCTACTCCGTTAGGGATTCCGTTTTGCTTTGCCCAAGCATTCGCTCCTTCAAAAGTATAATCAGCTAAAAGGTTTCCTAAATTACTGTTGTCTCCCTGTTTATTAAGTTCGATTGGCGTATACGAGATTTTTTGGTTCATTTGGCCTTCAACTTCTTTTTTATAAGGTGCGATAACATCAATAAATGTTTTACTTTCCGGAAGATCGGCCGTTAATGCAATATTTTTCTCGGGGCTAACTTGCCTAAGCGAATAAGGTGCCTGGCAGGAAGTGGCAATTCCGAAAGCTGCAGTTAACAGCAAAAATCGGTTTTTCATAGAGGTATAATCTGTTTATGCAAATATAAAGATATGAATATAAACTGCTATTCTTTTTTCCTTAACTCCAACTTAAATTTTGTACTTTTGAAAGTATAATTCAACAAAATATGAGTATTTTAAAAGGTTTAGGGGTAGCTTTAGTAACACCCTTTAATAAAGATTTATCTGTTGATTTCGATTCACTGACCAAATTGGTGGATTATAACATAGAAAATGGCACCAACTACTTAGTGGTATTGGGGACCACCGCAGAAGCTGCAACGCTTTCAGCAGAAGAACGAAAACAGGTAACTGAGCATATTGTCAAGGTAAATAATGGCAGACTTCCTTTAGTTTTGGGGATTGGAGGCAACAACACCTATGAGGTGAAAAACCAAATTGAAGAAACAGATTTATCTGCTTTCGAAGCGATTTTATCCGTTTCACCGTATTACAATCGTCCTAATCAGGAAGGGATTTATCAGCACTACAAAGTTTTAGCTGAAACTGGCAAGAAAATTATTATTTATAACGTCCCTTCAAGAACAGGACAGAACATTGAAGCCTCTACCACCTTACGTTTGGCTGAAGAATTTCCAAATCTTATCATGATTAAAGAAGCTGCACCTAACATTTTGCAGTACTTTGACATTTTAAGATTAAAACCTTCCAACTTCGAATTGGTTTCTGGTGATGACGAATTTACTTTACCGATCACCTTAGCGGGCGGTAACGGAGTTATTTCGGTTATTGGACAAGGATATCCAAAAGAGTTTTCTACGATGCTTACTTTAGCTTTTGAAGGTAAAGTTAAAGAAGCTTATGAAATCCACAACAAGCTTGTAGAAATTACCCGCTTGATTTTCGCAGAAGGAAATCCGGCCGGTATTAAAACAGTCTTGGCTGAAAAGGGAATCATTAAAAATTACTTGAGATTACCACTTGTGGCCGCGACCGAAGGTTTACAGGATAAGATTAAAGCCCAAATGGCAAAAATTTAATAAACGAAAGGCTTCAAAATTTGAAGCCTTTTTATTTGATGGATGCAAGAAAATTCTTAAAATAATTTTCACACTTTGCGAGATGGGTTCCATACCATGAAAAAGCCTCTCCATCTACCAGCATAATATTACTTTTTGGAAGCCGAGTTTTTAATTCTTCTACATGTTTCTGAGAAAACGGAAAAGGCTCCGTGGACAAGAAAATATAATCTGCTTCCTGTAAATCTTTTACATTAACTTCGGGATATCTTCTTTGCTGTCCGAAAATATTTTGAAAACCTAGTTGAGTAAGAATTTCATGAATAAAGGTATCTTTTCCGATCGTCATATAAGGATGATTCCAGATAAGATATGCGCACTTCTTATTTACTTTCGGGAGTCGCTCAAAAATCTCATAAACTTTCAGATTAAAATTTTGGGCTGCTTCTGTTTTCCCAAGAAGATTTCCGAGATTTTTTAAGAGATAATAATTGTCTTCAATAGTTGATATGGCGGTTACCATCACTTTGAACTCTTTTTGAAGTTCTATAATTTGTTCCTTCGTATTTTCTTCTTTATTGGCAATTATAAGATCTGGGTTTAAGGCACGTATGTTATCAAGATTGAGGTTTTTAGTACCGCCAATCATCTTTACATCCCTAACTTTCTCCTTTGGATGAATGCAGAATTTCGTCCTTCCTACTACCTCATTTTCCGTTAAGCCTAAATCGAAAAGCGCTTCTGTAATACTGGGTACAAGGGAGACCACTCTCATCGTTACAATAATTTTCCTGTTAGCAATAGTCCCGCGAGCGTGAAATAGATCACCAACCCTGTCACATCAACGAGGGTTGCAACAAATGGAGCCGAAGAGGTTGCAGGGTCAAGATTAAATCGTTTTAAAACAAATGGCACCATAGATCCGGATAAGGTCCCCCACATTACAATCATCATGAGAGAAAACCCGACGCTGATTCCTATGAAGGCCCAATAGTCACCATAATTAAACCATCCGAAATATTGCCAAACCAATATTCTTAAAAATCCTAACACGCCTAATATTCCTCCGAGCAACAAACCTGTCACAAGCTCTTTTTTGATGACGAGCCACCAATCTTTTAAGGTTATTTCTTGGAGCGCCATTGCTCTAATAATCAACGTTGCAGCCTGCGATCCCGTATTTCCACCACTGGATATAATAAGAGGTACAAATAGCGTAAGTACGACCGCTTTCTGAATTTCATCTTCGAAATAGCCCATCGCAGAAGCCGTTAAAAGTTGAAAAAAGAAAAGCAGAATTAACCAGAATCCGCGCTTTTTGATCATCTCAAACCAATGGGTTTGCTTGTAGGGTTCATCTAGTGCTTCCATCCCCCCGAACTTCTGAATGTCTTCGGTATTCTGTTGTTCGATTTGGTCAAGAATGTCATCAATAGTTACAATACCTACCAATACACCGGATTCAGTTATAATAGGAAGCGCCGTTCTATCATATTTTTCAAAATACTGAACTGCATCTTCTTTTGAAGTCGTAGTAGTAATGGCAACGAAATGATTGTCGGTAAGTTCAGAAATTAACGTGTCTTCTTCTGCCAACAGCAAAGATCCAATTGCGATATCATCAATAAGCTGATTTCTTTCATCAACCACGTAAAGATGATTCATTGTTTCCATCCTTTTGCCCACTTTTTTAATCTGTTGAAGACAACGTTTCACCGTCCACTCTTTGCGAATTTGGATGTAATACGGCGTCATCAGACGCGCGATAGAATCTGCGTCGTACCCTAAAAGCTTCAGGGCAATTCTTCTTTCCTGCGGATTAAGATGATTAATGGAATATTTGATGAGCTCGTCCGGGAAATCCTCAAATAATGCCGTACGGTCATCCGGAGTCATCGCATTCAGAATCTCAGAGACTTCTTCGCTGCCGATGCTTCGAATGGTTTCTTCTTGAAAGTCCGGATTTAGATGAGAAAAAACGTCTGCTTTATACTGTTTCGGAACTTTTAGAAATGCTAAAACGCGCTCATTCACATGCAATTGACTGAGCGTTTCTGCAATATCTGCGGGATTAAAAATAAGTTCCTGAGTCTCCAATATCTTTACTTTAATCAATGCAAAAATAGCTCAAAAATCTTTAAAAACCGGTCTGTTTCGGCTTTTGTAACAAGGAAAAGAGTTATGGAAAATGTTTACTTCAGGTTACGGAAGTTTTTACCGATCAACTTCATAGCACCCTGCGTACCAACTTTAACCGAATTTTCGGCGGAACCTAAAAGACGAGCGTTGCGTTTGTAAGTATCATAGTCGGTTTCTGCAATGAGTTTTCCTGCTGAGTCATACAACTTCATGCTAACGATAACCTGATTCGAGAACACGTATTTGCCAATTCCAACTTTAAAGTATTTAACATGGGGCACGACCGCAAAAACTGCGTTGTTATGTTTGCAATATTCTTGTAATGAGGGCGTATCAACCGAATCAAAAGGAAGACTAGTATCCACACGTAACATCTTATATTTCTTTTTATCGTCAATTTCTTCGGCTAAAGCAGAAAAGAAAGCTGTATAAGTAGGATCTTTAATCTCCTCTATATCAGGGAAAACAGTTGGATTAAAATAGATGATCGTAGGAGTCTTTGCAAGTGTAGTTGAATCGCCATTCTGTGCATTTACAGACTGACAACTGGTTAAAACAAGTATGGTGAGCAGCGTTAAAGCTAAAGGATAAATTTTCTTCATTATTGTCATTACTACAAAAATACAGCCATCAATTGAAAATTGAAATTAATTTTTTAAGAAATTTTAACATGTATTTTACTATTACATAAAAAATCCTCAAGATGTTGGTCAATAGCAAGTTTTGTTGTAATTTTGCACCCGTTACATAATAATCATTAAAATAATATTGGAATGTACTTAACTACAGAAAAGAAGAAAGAAATCTTCGCAAAACACGGAAAGTCTGACGCAGACACTGGAAGCGCAGAAGGACAAGTTGCCCTTTTCACTTACAGAATCAACCACTTATCTCAACACCTTAAAAAGAATCACAAAGACTTCGCAACTGAGCGTTCTCTAGTAGCTTTGGTAGGTAAAAGAAAGGCACTTTTAGACTATCTAAAGAAAAAAGATATTACAAGATACAGAGCAATTATTGCTGAACTTGGTCTTAGAAAATAATCTTAAGTTCTTAAAACTTAAAGCAATCCCTCGGGATTGCTTTTTTTATTTGGATTAACCGGAAATTTAAAGTTTGAAAGTCAAGAGGGCCTCATAGAAGTCTTCTTCCATAATGACGAACTGCTGTAGCAAAAGCTGAATTCCCTGTATATGAGAAACCAAATCTTCATCATTAAACTGCAGTGGCAAATCCCCCATTTCAGTGGAAATGGCGAATGAAGTACCAGACTTTACTCCTTTAACTTCTTCATAAGGGATTGTTCTGAAATAATTAGAAGCCGCAGAAACTGTATCTCCATACTTTGCAGGAAAAATTAAAACTCCACCACCAGTTAAATGATGGGCAATTTGGGATACCTCCGAATCGGTTACCTGAGTTAACACAAATGCGATATTGGGTTTAAAAGCAATTGCACTTTCTAAATCCACGCTTTCTTTAATGAAAAACTCAGAGTTGGTCGCTTTTGAAGAAAAGTCTGCATTCTTGCCATGAAACTGCAAAACATATTTTACCAAAGCAGATATTTGGCGATTAGCGGAAAAAAGTAATACTCGAGTTTTCGCAGAATCTGCAGTTGAAATATCTGTCATTATTTGGTCGTCGTTGCGATATTACGATTGATAATATCTTGGAAAACTTGCTGAACATTCTCCCATCGCTTTTGATCACTCGGCATTATTAACGAAGCATCTGTCTTACTGGCCGATTGCGATCCCTTTTTTACATTGATGGTAGTTGAAATAAAATCGTAAAGTTTTTTATAATCTTCACGAATCATACGGAAGTTATTTTCCTCCAATACTTTTTGAATATTGGCTTCATCTACCGCTGTAATCGAGAAGTCTTTCTTTATATTTTTGCCTTGTCCTTCTAAGGAATAATGCGCTTTCTTATTCTTAATTAATAGATTTTCATAGATCGGCGCGTATCCTCCGCTACGGGAATAGCTGTAATCAAAGTCTGAATATTTCTTATGAGTATTACATGCAGTTAAAAGCACTAAAACGAATAGAGCAATAAGTTGTTTCATCAGGATAATTTTATTAAGAAATGGTTTCTTCCGACTTCTGAGCCTTGAGCTCTTGGTCGTATTCATGAAGAACGTTAAACTCTTCTGTCTGCTCAATCGCCACCATAATTTTGTTAAGGATTGTTTGAGCATCGTCGTTATCATAATCAATATCCAACGGTTTTTTAAATTCCATAGTCGGTTTTACGCCGGTAACTTTTACGCGCAAACCTTTTTTATCGAATGCACGACGGAATCCATTGATTTTTATCGGAATAACAATTGGGCGCTGATTCTTGACTAATTTCGCTGTCCCCTTTCGGCCTTGTGCGAAAGCCGAAGTTGTCCCTTGTGGAAAGGTGATTACCCAACCATTATCAAGTGCTTTCATAATATTTTCGACCTCTGTAAGATCCACGAGACGGTTGACGTTCGCTCCTTCCGCGCGCCATGTTCTTTTTACCGTTACAGCACCTGCGAGTTTAAAAATTTTGGTCATCAAACCTTTATTCATCGTTTCTTCTGCCGCAACGTAATAAAAGTCGACTTTAGGATTAAGAAGATAGACAGGATTTTTAATGGTGTTGAGATAGCCATTGTTGACCGCACAAAATGCATGGTACATTGCAGCAACATCCGCAAAATAAGTCTGGTGGTTAGAGACGAAAAGCACGTTAGAATCTGGCAGATCAATGAGGTTTTCGGCTCCTGAAATTTTCAGTTTATTGAATCCGTTAAACCTTCTATAAGAAACTATCCCAAGCACAAAAATAATAAGTCGCTTAAGGAAATAGAGGTTTCCGAACGCATCGGTGAAAATGTTTTTCTTCGCCATTATCATTAAATCATAATCTGCGAATTTACAACTTTTTCATCATATTGCTGAATTCGCTTAAGATCATGGAGGTTGCTCCCCAAATGATATAACCATTAAAGTTAATTACCGGAACTTCAACTCCACGAGTCGTTGGCAACGACATCATGATTGGCTTACCTGATAAATCCAGTATGGTAGAAACCGGAAATTCAATTAATTCTACCGCCTCAGATTCCTGCAAAATAAATTGTGGATTTTTCTTGGTGTACGAGATATATGGGCGCACATAGAAGTTGCTTGGCGGGATATACATTGGTGATAATTCGCGAATGATCCTTATATAATGCTCCTCAATCCCGAGTTCTTCACTGGTTTCGCGTTTTGCTGTATGATGAAAACCCGAATCAGACTCTTCTGCTTTACCTCCAGGAAAAGAAATTTGCCCACTATGGCGATCTCTTTCATTAATACTCCTAACGATTAAAGGGAAATACCATTCATTGTCTTTAAGATATAGTAGAATATTTACGGCGGCTAGTTTGGGATTTTTAGCCATAATCTCTTCATAAGAAAAAAGTGGACGATAAGGTGGTGAATAGACAGAATGCGCATGTTCGCCTTCCAATTCTGCTTCTTGAATTCTTTTTATTAAGTCTCGTCCATAGCTTTCCATACTCAAATATAGAAAAAGATTATGAGGAGAAAGTTTTAAATAATGTTAAAAACATAACGCAACCCCCTAAAATAATTCTTTATCCTTTACCAAAAAGTAAAATTCATAGTCATACCCTCCCAATATTTAACATAAATTCCCGATCTTAAAAAATCGGGAATAAATTTTACACCATAGTGTTTAATGTTTTAATTAGAATAGCTTACCAATTCTTCTTTGTTTGAGTTGATAATTTTATATTCTAAATATTTGAAGGAATCTCTCGGAATAATGGTTACCCATTTTTTGTATCGTATATACCATTTTGTTTGGATACTCATAATTCCTTTGGTTAGGTAGGCTTCCACGAAAGGATGTACGTGGAGGAAGATTTTGCCTTTTTCTTTTTGCATGATAGAGCGGAGCATTTCTTCCATTCTTTCTACCACGACGATGGGCGCGAGAATTTCTCCATCAGCGTTAGGATTTTCTTCTTTAGTTTCTATTTGTTTTTCTGGACGAGTTCTCTGCCGGGTAATTTGGATTAGCCCGAACTTACTTGGCGGAAGAATCTTATGACGTGCTTTGTCGCGACTCATTTCGGACTTTAGATGTTCGTAGAGCTCGCGTCGGTGATCAGCATTGGTCATATCAATAAAATCTACCACGATAATTCCACCCATATCACGCAGACGAAGTTGTCTGGCAATTTCGGTAGCGGCCATTTTATTAACATATAGACCATGCTCTTTATTCGCTGCACCAGCAGAAGTTATATTATTCCCGGAGTTTACATCCACAACGTGAAGTGCTTCAGTATGTTCGATCACCAAATAAGCCCCTTTGGAACCCGGGATATTTACATGCTTCCCAAAACTTTGCTTCAATTGTTTTTCGACATTGTAGTATTCCATTAAAGGAATAGGCTTGTCGTAAAACTGAACAATATTTTTACGTTCCGGAGCAATAACTTCTAGATAAGAACGCATATCGCTCACCATTTGCTCATCGTCGCAAATGATAGATACGAAATCTGCGTTGAAATTGTCGCGAAGTATCGCAGAAGCTTTATCTTCTTCGCTTAATACACGACTCGGAACCTTGTTCTTCTGAAGATTTTTAAAGGCATTATCCCATTTTTGAACGAGTTGATTCATATCATTATGCAACTCCGCTACTTTTTTGCCTTCAGCAACGGTACGGATAATGACTCCGAAACCTTCAGGCTTGATGCTTTCAATCAACGTACGAAGTCGTTCTCTTTCTTCAGCATTGCTGATTTTTTTTGATATTGAAACACTTTTATCAAATGGAATTAGTACTAGAAAACGTCCTGTTAGTGAAATTTGGGTCGAAATTCTCGGCCCTTTTGTAGAAATTGGTTCTTTGGTAATTTGAAGAAGCACACTGTCTTCCTTCGCCACTACCTTATCAATGACACCATTTTTATTGATTTCCGGCTGGATTTCAAAATTTTTCAGGGAAGAAGAACCCTGCTTTTTGGTTACGGTATCTTTTAGAAACTTTTTGTAAGTTAAAAACTGCGGTCCCAAATCCTGATAATGGAGGAAAGCATCTTTTTCGTAACCAATGCTTACAAACGCAGCATTAAGGTTGGGTGCTAGTTTTTTTACCTTACCGATGAATAAATCGCCCACCACAAAATCGCTTTTGTCCTCCTGCTCATGCAGTTCAAAGAGGCGCCCGTCTTCCAAGAGCGCGATCTTAGACATTTCATCCTCATGCGAAATAATTAATTCTTTCTTCATTGTGGTAATAGGAGTTAATACTTGATTTTATACTAGAAAAATTTTAAAAATCTATTTCTGTACAAATCTTAAAGTTACATACTTAATCAATATAACTGTCGTAAAAATTTGCTTTAAAAACAAAAAACAGAGCCAGAAGCTCCTTTTTAAACCAAACCAGTAATTAAAGGTCTGTTAAAACAAAAATATAGTCGGTGAAATTTATAAATATAAAAACACCAACTATATCGTTATATTGTAAATCGAGAACAGATTATTTTTTCTTGTGTCTGTTCGCTCTTCTTCTTTTTTTTCTTTTGTGAGTAGCAACCTTGTGTCTTTTTCTTTTTTTTCCGCTTGGCATAATTTAAAAATTTTTGATTTGTTACTTATATTTTTTTGAGTTTATTATTTAACTGCTACTTTAGTTTTTACCTTTTCAACGAAAGTTTTAGATGGTTTAAAAGCCGGAATATTGTGAGCTGGGATTTCAATTGCAGTGTTCTTTGAGATGTTTCTTCCCGTCTTTGCAGCTCTAGTTTTGATGATGAATGAGCCAAATCCTCTTAAATAAACATTGTCTCCATTGTACATTGAAGTTCTGATCTCTTGCATGAATGCCTCCACAACCTTCTGAGTTTCATTCTTTTCAGTTCCCAATTTATTCGAGATGGTACTCACCAATTCTGCCTTTGTCATTTCCTTTATTTATTTATATTTTTGGTGTGCAAATATAACAACATTTTTTGACAAGTAAAAAACAAAATGCTGATTTTCTTCACGTTGGTGAGGATCTGCTGGCATGGTATCGTATCTATGGACGCGACCTTCCGTTTCGCCAAACTCGTGATCCTTACAAAATCTGGATTTGCGAAATCGTCTTTCAGCAAACCCGTATCGAACAAGGCATCCAGCATTACAATAATTTCGTAAAGCGCTTCCCAGATGCTTATACGCTTGCCCAAGCAACTGTTGATGAAGTCTTATTATACTGGAAAGGTTTGGGCTATTATTCAAGAGCGATAAATGTCCACAAAGCAGCCAATCAAATTGTTAATGATTATAAAGGTAAGTTCCCTACCCATTATGAAGATATAATCAGCCTAAAAGGCGTGGGCAAATATACTGCAGCTGCCATCGCCAGTATATGTTTTGGGGCGCATCTACCCGCAGTTGATGGCAACTTCTATCGGGTACTTTCTCGATTTTTTGGGGATGATTTTGACATTTCAAACTTCAAAGCTTTTGATTATTTTTCCGATCTCGCTTATAGAATGATGCCTGTTGGTGATGCCGGAACTTATAATGAGGCCATGATGGACTTAGGTTCGGAAATCTGTAAACCGAAAAATCCATTATGTCTCGATTGTCCACTTAACAAAATATGTGTAGCTTTTCAAACTGGCCGCGTTCATGATTTTCCGGTAAAGTCAAAGAAGACAAAAGCAACCAATCTAATTTTGAGTTATTATTACATTCATCACGAGGATCAATTTCTAATTAAACAGCGCGCTGATGATTTCATCTGGAAAAAGCTATTCGATTTCCCGGAGTTATTACCCGAAAAATACTCCTCCCACATTGTTTCAGAAAAGATTATTTCCCACAAACTGACCCATAAAAATTTAACGATACATATATATAAAACGTCTGTTCCCAATTTAATAATGCTACAGAAACTGGCATCCGAATTAAACTGTGGCATTATTTGTTTGGAAGATTCTCATTTTAAATCGTTCCCAAAACCTTTGGAAAACTATCTAAACAATTTATAATTAGTAATTTAACTTTCCTTAACTATGTACATTTAAATACAAACGGCTGTACCTCTTAAAGCTGTTTTCATCCGGATTTAGGAGTCTTATAGAATTAAATGATTGATACCCAATGCTGAGACTCCTAAATCTTGTTTGTTTTAATACCTTGTTAACTACCAATAATTCCGCATTTGGACAGACATTTCTATCTCGATTCAAATTTGTATTTTTGCGCCATGTTTAAAAAACTCATTTTCACTTTTTTAGGATTTGGACTGATTTCCTGCGCGGAAGAAGCGCAACCAAAACCTACAGGTGAACTTCGACTGGAATATCCCAAGGCAAATTATCAGGAATTTTCCTCGCCATGTGGATTCACTTTTGAACATTCAGATTTTGCAGAAGTTATTGATGCCAAAAAAGATTGCTGGTACTATATCAATTATCCGAAGATGAAAGCACGGGTTTTCATTACTTATTTTCCTATCAAAAACGATTTTGCACTTCACGTTAAAGAATCGGAGAAAATGGTTTACGAACATACCATTAAAGCTAGTTCGATCGAAACGAAGTCTTTTAGTTACCCGGAACGTAAAGTTTTCGGAAACTTTTATGAGCTACAAGGTCCTACCGCATCCAATCTCCAGTTTTTTGTAACAGATTCAACCCGACATTACGTTACTGCAAACCTCTATTTTAATTCACGTCCTAAACCCGACTCTTTGAAGCCGGCAGTGGATTACATAAAAAAAGATTTACTCCGCCTCATTGATACTTTCGAGTGGAAATAAGGTAAAAAATATTCTAATTAAATATATAAAACATTATAAATGAAACTTTTAGTTGTTGGCTCAGTCGCTTTTGATGCAATAGAAACTCCTTTCGGAAAAACAGATAAAATTCTAGGTGGCGCTGCGACCTATATCGGGATTGCAGCTTCTATCCTAAATGTAAAATCAGGAATTGTGTCGGTTGTTGGAGGAGATTTTCCACAAAGCGATCTTGATATGCTAACAGAGCGAGATGTTAATATCGAAGGAATTGAAATTGTAAAAGATGGCAAAACATTTTTTTGGAGCGGCCGTTATCATAATGACCTCAATTCTCGTGACACTTTAGTTACGGAAGTAAACGTTCTTGAAAATTTTGAGCCTAAAATTCCGGAATCTATGCAAGACGCAGAGATTTTAATGTTAGGAAATCTTCATCCTGGGGTACAACTTTCAGTTTTAGAAAAGATGAACAATCGTCCGAAACTTGTGATCCTCGACACTATGAATTTCTGGATGGACTCAGCTTGGGACACTTTGTTAGAAATGATTGCAAAAACAGATGTTATCACCATTAACGATGAAGAAGCCAGACAGCTTTCAGGTGAATATTCCTTGGTAAAAGCGGCCAAGAAGATACATACCATGGGTCCAAAATATGTGATTATTAAGAAAGGAGAACATGGTGCACTTCTCTTCCACAACGGAAAAGTATTCGCCATCCCGGCGCTTCTTCTCGAGGAAGTTTTCGATCCAACTGGTGCAGGAGACACATTCGCAGGAGGTTTTGCATCTTATCTCGCGAAAAAAGAAGATTTCAGTTTCGAAACGATGAAGTCTGCATTAATCGTGGGATCTGCAATGGCATCTTTCACGGTTGAAAAATTCGGTACCGAAAGATTGCAGCAAGTAACAGAAGTAGAAATGAATCAACGTATTCAAGAATTTAAAGAGCTTACTTCTTTCGAAGTTGAAGTTTAATTATTCTCACTACCCAAACAAAATAAGGACTTTATTCCTATATGACTAAATTATTTTCCACTATCGCGTTACTAACTTTAGGCTGGTCTGTCAACGCACAGTATATGATTGTCGGCAAAGACAGCATTTCACTCACTGAATTCAAGAAGGAATATCAGTATGGCCTGCAAAACAATGGTGTAGAAAGTACTATTCGTGCTACCAAAGATTTTCTTCTCTTACAGCAGTTTGCTGCAGAACAAAAAGCAGACACGACTGCTTCTTTCCGTGAAAAGATCATGGAAAAAGAGGCGGAACTGCTACAACAGAATTTCTATCCTAAACAAGTTATCGATCCTGTTTTATCAGAATTCATCAAGGATAATCAAACTGAGAAAGAAGTTCAAATCTTCCTTGTTGCAAAGACCGAAGGCGATCAAAATAATTATCAGCAGATTTACAATGAGGTAAAAAGTGGAAAGTTAACGATGGAAGAAGCGCTAACAAAATACACGAAAAGCAGCCCTAAACCACTTTTCATTAAACCCGGTAGTGTTGATAGCGGTTTGTATCGTGAACTTAAGACTTTAGCACCCAACACCTACACTAGTTTTGTAAACAAACCAGGTTATGTGGCTTTCGGGAAAGTTCTTAGTTCCCGCCCAAGTTTAGGTTACCTGATTTTCGGGACGGTCTCTTATCCAAATGATGCCAACGCAGAGGTTAATAAAAATAAAATTTACACCGATTTAAAGGCCGGGAAATCGTTTCAGGAAGTAGCGAAACTCTATGGCTCTACCCAAAACGAAAAGGAAAACGGAGGTATCGTAATGGGATCGCCAACGCTACCAAACGAAGTCTACAATCTCTTTAAAGGACAGAAAAAAGGTTACTATACTCCAGAACCTATTTTATTAGGAGAAAATTACTTTGTATTCAATATTTACAATGTTGAACCTTATACTTTGACCGCTAATAACCGTGATTTCTTTATACGCGAACTGAATAGTTCTCTTTACAGTGAAAATCTTCAGGATGCTATGCTGGCTTATCTCAAAAGTGATCCCAGTTATCAAGAAACACCAGATTTTAATTTGATTAAAAAATCTTACAGAAATCTAGAAACAGCGAAAGACAACACGCTTCTTTATCAGTTTAAAAATAAAAAGATTGCAGCAAAAGACTTACGCGACGCAATTGGCGAGAATAAAGCACAAGCTGAAAAACTCACTCCTGCGCTATGGGAAGAGGCGGTAGTAGATCTAAACTCTCGACATTTAATGAGCATTTACACCGCAAATCTAGTTAACCGTCCTGACGTAAAAAAAGAGATTAATGATTTTAGAAAAGGACTATATTCGGATTACGTTTTCTCCAAATACTTAACTCAGGAAATCGCCAAAAATCCACAGTGGCTTGCCAACTACTACCAAAGTAATAAAGCAAAATATATGTGGGGAAAACGTGCTCAAGGGAGAGTCGCCATTATCGCCGATGACAAATTGGTTTCTCAGATCGAAAAGGAAATGAAAAACACGTCTAACTGGAAGTCTCTCAACGAAAAATATTATGGCAAACTGAATGAGGAAAAACAAATTGTCGTACACTTTGAAGAAGGAGAAATGAGTGAGGATGCGGATGTTTTTACCAAGTATAAAGTACCGTTTAAGCCAGGTATTCACCAGACAAAAATGGAAAAAAGAACATTGGTAATTGCCATCGACAAAATACTTCCGCCCAGCCAGATGACTCAGGATGAAGCTTCAGAAATGCTGAAAGAAGCCGTAACCGAGCAAAAACTTAGAGAAATTATTGCCCAGCAGGAAGCTAAGACGCCAATTACTCTTCAACCGGGCTTCATAGCGGATTTAGAGAAGAACTTTAAGAAATAATTATAATAAAATATGCAACTTATATCAGCCAGAATGATAATTTTGCAAATCGTTAAAAATCAGATAATGAATAAGCAACTTAAATTCGCACTTTTAACCACATTCATGTTTACCTTTTTCGGTCTGAAGATGGATGCACAACTTAAATCCGGAGATCTTGTTGACGGGATTGCTGTGGTGGTAGGTGATGAAATTATTTTGGAGTCGGATATTGAAGAACAGGCCAATTATGCTCAGCAACAGGGCGCAGGAGTTGCCGATAGATGCGAGTTTGTGGAAAGTATTATCAACAACAAACTCCTGATATACGAAGCTAAAAGAGATACGTTAATCGAGAACCGTTCTGCAGCCATTAAAGAAGGAGCAAGCCAAAAATACAACCAGATTCTCAGCCAGTTTCCGGATGAAAAAACGATGCTCGCGACCTATAAATTCCGTACCGGATTTGAAATGAGAAACGCCATTGAAAAGATTGATACCGATAATTATTACGGACAAATGAAATACGGACGCATCACGGAGAAAGCCGATGTTACGCCAAATGAAGTGACCGATTTTTTCAACACTTACCAATATCAACTTCCGGAAGTTAAGGACGAAGTAAGCCTTTCGCAGATTACTATGTATCCAAAACTTACAGAAGCGCACAAGGATGAAATTATTGCGCGTCTTAACAAAATTAAACAGGATATTCTTGCCGGCGAATCTTTCGAAAGTCAGGCTCGGATTTATTCAGAAGATCCAGGTTCTGCGGCAAATGGTGGACTTTACACCAATATTGGTAGAGGAAAAATGGTAAAGCCTTTTGAAGCGGCTGCGTTAAATCTTCAGGAAGGAGAACTTTCCGATCCTGTAGAATCGGAGTTTGGTTATCACTTGATTCAACTCGTAAAGAAAAGTGGGAAATTGTACGATGCACGTCATATCTTATTAAAAGCAGAGCCTAATGCTGACGAAATTGCTACCGCCCGAAAAGAACTTGACAGTATCAGAACTTTAATTACCGACGGAAAATTAACCTTTAAGGAAGCGGCATTCCGTTTCTCCGATGACAAGCAAACCAAATTCAACGCGGGCATCATGACTTCTGAGGACGGTAGTGATAGAATCGAAAAGTTGAATCTTCCACCAACTATTTCCTACCAAATTGCAGGTCTTAATAAAGGTGACATTACAGAGGTTTTCCAAGATACTAACCGAGACAGAAAGGTTGTAAGCATTATTAAAATTGATGATGTAAGCGCAGCACACCGTCTCGATTTATCGACTGATTACGACAGAATAAAGCAGTTGGCTTTAAACAAAAAGAAAAATGAAATGGTTGAGCAGTGGGTGAAAGAGAAACTGCCCGAAGTGTTCATCTCCATCAACGACCGTTACAAAGATTGTACTTTCAAAACGGACTGGCGAAAAAGTACCGACGGATTATAAAACTAAAGCTCTGCAATCGCAGAGTTTTTTTTGCTATCCATTTATAATTCTCCAAATAAGTTTTAAATTTACCCTATGAGTAATTTTATTGATTTCGGAATCGCAAAGAAAATGTATGATGCAGAACAAAACAGAATTAATGAGCTTTTTCAAATCCGTTATCCTATTATTCAGGGAGGGATGATATGGCATTCCGGCTGGCGTTTGGCTTCTGCAGTTTCTAATTGTGGAGGTCTTGGTCTTTTGGGAGCTGGAAGTATGTATCCGGACATTTTACGCGAAAATATCCGCAAATGTAAAAGTGCGACCGATAAACCTTTTGGTGTTAACATTCCGATGCTGTATCCCAATCTTGACGAGGTCATCAACATTGTATTGGAAGAAGGAGTAAAAATAGTCTTCACCTCCGCCGGAAATCCTAAAACTTATACTGAAACGCTTCAAAAAGAGGGCTTGAAAGTTGCCCACGTGGTTTCATCAACAAAGTTTGCTATGAAATGTGAAGATGCCGGAGTTGATGCTATCGTAGCAGAAGGCTTCGAAGCTGGCGGACATAACGGAAGAGATGAAACAACAACTTTGAGTTTAATCCCGAATGTCAAAAAATATATTTCAAAACCTTTAATTGCTGCGGGCGGAATTGCCTTGGGCTCTCAAATGAAAGCTGCCATGATTTTAGGTGCTGATGGAGTACAAATCGGCTCTCGATTCGCTGCGACAGAGGAAGCGAGTGCTCACCTCAACTGGAAAAAGAAAATTACCGAACTTAACGAGGGTGACACCCATTTAACCTTAAAAGAACTTGCGCCGGTAAGATTGGTTAAGAATAAATTTTACCACGATTTGGAGCGTTTGTATGAAACCGGAAGGAATGTAGAAGCACTTAAAGAAACGTTGGGCCGCGCCCGCGCCAAAAAAGGAATGTTCGAAGGGGATTTGGAGGAAGGAGAACTTGAGATTGGTCAATCCTCTGCCCTAATCAATGAAATTCTGCCAGTCGAGAAAGTGTTTAAGAATCTTCTTAAAGAATATCGCGAAGCCAAGACTTTTGATTTATAAAAAAATCCGCTTACCAAATTAATGAGCGGATTTTTTATTAATTAGCAGCTAGATTTGCTGCTGCTTTTTCCTGGCTTTTTCTAGCCTGTCTTTCTTCGTATTTTTTCACAACATAACCTATTGCGATGGGCGCTACCCAAACTAGAATTTTTCTTAAAAGTGCTGGATTCATAATGCTTATTTTCTGAAGAAGGTTTCAAGAATTAAGCCAAAGATTTTCTCGTTTATGACTTTTTCTCTAAAGCTAAACCTTCCAATGCAATTCCGTCCCAGCCATACTTCTGGAAGTTTCTGATATTCTGATGGTCGTTTGCTTCCGGATTCTCAAGAACATCTTTTCTGTAAAAACCGCCAAACAAAGCCAGAGTTTCATCTTTCGAAAGATTGTTCAATTTTGCGAAACTAAAAATTTTGCAAGAACCATTATTTTCACCCACATTATTAATGGCATCACCGTTTCTAAACTTAGTCGGCGTAAAAGTGTAATGCTTATCAATATAAGCGATCACGTCATTAAACTGAATGGCTTCCGGATTATGTTTCAAAGTTTCTAATAACATTTTATCTGTTTTTGCTGAGATTCGATTGCAAAAATAACCAATTGAGGGTTTATGAAAATAAAAAAGACTGCCTTTTAAGACAGTCTTCTTATTTGTTAAGATGTTTGTTAGAAACCTTCCGGTTTCACATCATCTGTATTCTCTGATTCGTTCAGTGGTTTGAAGGTATCTTCACCAGCCGGTTTTTCGGTTTGTTTCCCGCTGTGCTGTGGTTTTCCGTTGTTCGGTCGGTTACCACCTTGTTTTCTGTCGCCACCTTCTCTTCTATCGTTTCTTGGGCCACGGTTTTCACGAGAATCTCCTTCACCTTCTTTACGTTCTGGTCTTGGAGGTCTTTCAAGAAGTACTTTTCTGGAAAGTTTCATTTTCTTACGGTCATCATAACCCATAAATTTCACTTCAACCTCATCGCCTTCTTTATAAGGAACTTTATCCAGTCGGCTCCATTCGATCTCCGAAATATGAAGAAGACCTTCCGTACCTTTAGCTATCGCTACAAAAGCGCCAAAATCCATCACCTTCACTACTTTGCCTTTGTAAACCTCTCCTACTACCGGAACGAAAGTAATCTCGTTAATTGCAGCAATGGTAGCATTGATACTTTCTCTGCTTACCCCTGAAATTTCGATTCTTCCGATCTCACCAATTTCTTCAATGGCAATAACCGTATCGAAATCTTTCTGCATTTGCTGGATGATTTTTCCACCAGGCCCGATAACAGCACCAATGAAATCTTTAGGAATTTCCAGAACTTCCATTTTTGGAGCGTGTGGTTTAACATCTTCTCTTGGTTTATCGATGGTTTTCATCATTTCACCAAGGATATGTAAACGGCCGTCTTTTGCTTGCTTCAAGGCAGTTTCCATAATGTCCATAGAAAGTCCCTGGATTTTAATATCCATCTGGCAAGCTGTGATACCATCGACAGTACCGGTTACTTTAAAGTCCATATCACCAAGGTGATCTTCATCCCCAAGGATATCGGAAAGAACGGTAAATTTACCCGATTCTTTATCGGTAATTAATCCCATTGCAATACCTGATACCGGTTTGGTAATTTGTACTCCGGCATCCATTAACGCTAAAGTTCCAGCACAAACTGTCGCCATGGAAGATGAACCGTTTGATTCTAAGATATCAGAAACAACACGGATGGTATATGGGTTTTCAGTTGGGATAATTCTGGAAAGTGCTCGCTGTGCTAAGTTTCCGTGACCAACTTCTCTTCTGGAAGTACCTCTTAAAGGTCTTGCTTCTCCTGTTGAGAATGGTGGGAAGTTATAATGTAAAAAGAATTTTTCGTCATAGTTAATCGCTACAGAATCTACCATGTTCGCATCTTTAACCGAACCTAAAGTTACCGCTGTTAAAGACTGAGTTTCTCCTCTTGTAAATACTGCAGAACCGTGAGCTCCCGGCAAGTAATCAATTTCTGACCAAATTGGACGGATGGTTTCCGGCGTACGACCATCCAAACGGATTTTTTCGTTCAGAATCATCTGGCGCATTGCCTCTTTCTCTACGTCATGATAGTAGATCTTCGCATATGGTTTAACGGTTTCTAATTCTTCTTCAGAATACTGCGCTAAAAACTCGTCTAAAACTGCTTTGAAGTTTTCGTGTCTTTCTTCTTTTGCAGATGGAGTTTTCGCTACTTGATATACTTTATCGTAAGTTTCCTTCCAAACTTTCTCGCGAATTTCTTCGTTGTGATCTTCGTGGTTATATTCTCTCTTCGGTAAAGATTTTCCAACTTTTTCAGCCAATCTTTCCTGTGCAGCAACTTGAGTTTTAATTTCTTCGTGTGCGAAAGTAATCGCTTGAAGCATTTCTTCTTCAGAAATTTCATCCATTACTCCTTCTACCATTACGATAGAATCTTTGGTAGCACCAACCATAATGTCTAAATCTGCTTTAGCAAGATTTTCGATACTTGGATTTACGGAAAGTTCACCATTTATTCTTACCACTCTAACTTCAGACATGGGCCCGTTGAAAGGGATATCAGTAATAGCAATTGCTGCAGAAGCTGCTAAACCAGCAAGTGCTTCAGGCATCACCTCTTTGTCGTAAGAAATTAGGGAAATCATTACCTGAACTTCAGCGTGGAAATCTTCCGGGAAAAGTGGACGCAATACGCGGTCTACCAATCTCATCGTAAGGATTTCCTCGTCCGATGGACGGGCTTCTCTACGGAAAAAGTTTCCTGGAATTTTACCTCCAGAATAGAATTTCTCTCTGTAATCTACTGTCAATGGAAGAAAATCCACTCCCGGATTTGCTTCTTTGTTGGCAACAACGGTAGCTAAAAGCATCGTGCCGCCCATTTTTACTACGACAGATCCGTTAGCCTGTTTCGCTAACTTCCCTGTTTCGATGGTAATTTCTCTACCATCTTTTAATTGAATTGTTTCAATAATTGCTTGTGGAGCATTCATAAAAAGTCTGTTCGTCTGTGCACCCCGTATTGAGTGCGGTTAATATTTAATCTATTTAAATTTTCGATGCCAAATATACGGCTTTTGAGATTAACGTACTGTAAGGGCTGATAATTAGAAAAATTTGAACGCTTAACCTGCAAAGTAGTTGCAAAAAATTCAAACCAAAAAAATCATTATTTTTACTTTCAACAAAAAGTACAACGATGAGATATCACCAGCAAGGTAAAATTCCACAGAAAAGACATACCATTTTTAAATCTGAAGAAGATAAATTCTACTACGAACAACTTTTCGGAACAGAAGGATTTCATGGCATTTCCTCCCTTCTCTATCATATCCATCGGCCGACGCAAATAAAATCCATCAGCGAACCCTTAGATGTCACCCCGAAGATTGTGGTGAACAAAAATGCGACGCCTCGAATGTTGAAAGGTAAAAACGTTACTGCAGAAGACGACTTTTTACAGAGCCGCAAAATTCTTCTTTTAAATAATGATTTGAAAATGGGTTTAGCGAAACCCCGCAAATCGATGGATTATTATTACAAAAATGCAGAATGTGATGAATTGCTTTTTGTACATGAAGGAAACGGAATTTTGAAAACTTTCGTAGGAAATTTAGAATTTTCCGTTGGGGATTATTTAATTATTCCGCGTGGAACTATTTATCAGCTGGAGCTTTTCTCTGAAAATAATGTGTTTATGATAGTTGAAAGTCATTCGCCTATTTACACGCCAAAAAGATACCGTAACCAGTTTGGGCAGTTGTTGGAACATTCTCCGTTTTGTGAGCGTGACATTGTCTTGCCCACATTGATGGAGCCTAAAGACGAGAAAGGTGAATTTTTAATAAGGGTTAAAAAAGAAAACCTTGTCTGGGATTTTGTCTACGCCACTCATCCTTTTGATGTTGTGGGTTGGGATGGTTATTTTTATCCGTTCAAGTTTAATATCAAAAATTTCGAACCGATTACAGGTCGTGTGCATTTGCCACCACCGATTCATCAAACTTTTGAAGCTCATAATTTTGTTGTTTGCTCGTTTGTTGCCAGAATGTATGATTACCATCCACAAGCAATACCGGCGCCTTACAACCACTCTAATATAGATTCTGATGAAGTGTTGTTTTACACGGAAGGAGATTTTATGAGTCGTAATCACATCGACTTGATGGATTTCACTCTTCATCCCGGCGGTATTGTACATGGACCTCATCCTGGCGCGATGGAACGAAGTATCGGAAAGAAATTCACTGAAGAATATGCCGTGATGGTAGACCCGTTCCGTCCCTTGAAACTTACAGAAGAAGGCTTAAAAATTGAAGATCCAAGTTATAAATATTCTTGGCTTGATACGGATGGTAATCATCTGGAAGACCGATCACAAGAATAAATTAAAAGCTGACAAATTTGTCAGCTTTTAATTTGGTTTAACTGCCAGCCCATGGACTGCCAAATAGTCCAACGGCTAATTCGGCCCAGACAATCATTAGCAATAAAACCGTCGCAACAATGACGATGATTCTTTGCCTTTTAGATTTCAAAAATCTTAAAAGTAAATCAATAACCAATGCGGTCCCGAAGAGCAAAACTCCACCAATTACGAAATCTGAGAAGGTCCAATGAACTTCTGGAGTGAATTGCATTGCAAAAAATGGTAAACTGAGTAAAATAGCAGGTATACCATAAAGCCAAATTCTTTTTTGTGTTGAAACCATATAGATTTTAAATTTAAAAGCACTTTGAAATACAAAGTAAACTATAATTTATTGATCTGACAATACATTTTAAGTCTAAATAAATAAAATCATGCAGAGTCTATCCCCAAACTGACTTTAATCACCCCATATCTCTACGGAAATATGTAAATTTGAGAGGTATAAAATGAAAACTAACAGTATGATCTCATATGTAAGCGCTGAAGAAGCGGTATCGGTTATTAAAAGTGGTGACAGAATCTTTTCTCATGGCAGCGCCTGCACCCCAAATCTTTTCATCAGCGAATTAGCAAAACAAGCGGGACGACTTCGCGGTGTGGAGTTTGTTTCAATCACACAACAGGGAAATGTTGAAATTGCAAAACCTGAATATAAAGACAGTTTCTACATTAATTCACTTTTTGTTTCCACTCCAGTGCGAGGTGCGGTAAACTCCGAAATGGGAGATTTTGTTCCTGTTTTTTTGAGTGAGATCCCTTTGCTCTTCAAAAAAGATATTCTTCCGATTGACGTGGCCATGATTACGGTGTCGCCACCAGATCAACATGGATATTGTACCCTAGGAACTTCAGTGGATGTGGCGAGAAGCGCAGTGGATACAGCTAAACTAATTATTGCTCAAGTAAATCCAAGAATGCCGCGTACACATGGTGACGGCATTATTCACTACAGCAAAATCCACAGAATGGTGTGGAATGAGGAAGAACTTTTAACCGTGGATTACGGTTCTAAAGTTGGTCAGGAAGAACTGCTTATTGGCCAAAATGTAGCCGCACTTATCGATGATCGGTCTACCTTACAGATGGGTATTGGGACCATTCCTGATGCAGTATTAAAATGCTTGAATAATCATAAAGATCTCGGAATACACACCGAGATGATTAGTGACGGTATTGTAGAACTTGTAGCGAACGATGTTATTACCAATAAATACAAAGGTACCCATAATCATCAAACCATCACAAGTTTTGCGTTCGGTACGAGAAAATTATACGATTTCATCGACGACAATCCGTCCTTCGCTTTCATGGATGTTGAGCACGTAAATTATCCTATCAACATTATGAAAAATAAGAAGATGGTAGCGATTAATTCTGCTATTGAAATTGATTTAACAGGACAAGTTTGTGCCGACTCTATTGGAACTTTCCAGTTTAGTGGAATTGGTGGCCAGATGGATTTCATGCGTGGAGCAGCACTTTCTGAAGGCGGAAAACCAATTATTGCCATTTCTTCGCGAACAAAGAAAGGCGTACCGAGAATTGTACCGTATTTAAAACAAGGTGCGGGAGTCGTAACTACTAGAGGTCACATCCATTATGTGGTGACCGAATTTGGGTCTGCATATCTTTATGGAAAAAGCTTAAAGCAACGTGCAAAGGCTCTCATCGAAATCTCTCACCCAGATGATCGAGAAATGCTGGAAAAAGCAACTTTTGAAAGGTTTAAATGTCTTTAATAATTGTCCCGGTTCTTCCGGGATTTTTAATTGTGAGACAAAGAAGCCCGCCAATTTTCACAAACTTAAAAATTTTGTAATTTGGCGTATCAAAAAATTTAACAGGAATGTCAACACTTACTTTTGCAGAGAAAATAGCTCAGGCAGAAAATTTTTTACCGATTAACGGAACCGATTATATCGAATTTTATGTCGGTAATGCCAAGCAGGCAGCTCATTTTTATAAAACAGCTTTCGGTTTTCAATCCTTAGCCTATGCTGGTCCGGAAACTGGGGTTCGTGACCGTGCGTCGTATGTGGTACAGCAGGGCAAAATAAGATTGGTTTTAACGTCAGGCCTTCGTTCTGATTCTCCTATTTGCGAACACCAGAAAAAACATGGCGACGGAGTTAAAATTCTAGCACTTTGGGTAGAAGATGCTTATTCCGCACTCGAAGAAACTGTTAAAAGAGGAGCAAAGCCTTACCAGGAACCGGTAACCTTAACGGATGAATACGGAGAGGTCCGTATGTCAGGAATTTACACCTACGGTGAAACTGTTCACATGTTTGTTGAAAGAAAAAATTATTCCGGTGATTTTATGCCAGGATATCAAAAATGGGAAAGTGACTACAACCCAACAGAAACAGGATTGCTTTACGTTGACCATTGCGTTGGAAACGTAGGCTGGGACCGGATGATCCCTACCGTGGAATGGTATGAGAAAGTAATGGGCTTTGTAAACATCTTAAGCTTTGATGATAAACAAATTAATACCGAATATTCTGCTTTGATGAGTAAAGTGATGAGTAACGGTAACGGTTATGCAAAATTCCCAATCAATGAACCTGCGGAAGGAAAGAAAAAATCTCAGGTAGAAGAATACTTAGATTTCTATGAAGGGGAAGGTGTGCAACATATTGCGGTAGCTACCAAAGACATCATTAAAACAGTGACAGAACTAAAAGCAAGAGGAATTGAATTTCTCCCGGCGCCACCGAATGCCTATTATGACATGGTGCCAGAACGTGTCGGAAACATCGATGAAGACTTAAAAAAACTTGCCGAATTAGGAATTCTTATCGATTGTGATGAAGAAGGATATTTGCTTCAAATCTTCACCAAACCGGTTGAAGACCGTCCAACATTATTCTACGAAATTATTGAGCGTCACGGCGCACAAAGTTTCGGTGCAGGTAATTTCAAAGCGCTTTTCGAAGCATTAGAGAAAGAGCAAGAGCGCAGAGGAAATCTTTAGTGAAATAAGACTTGGAGACATTTTTGCTTATCGTCTGCAAATAATTATAACATGAAGAAAATATTTTTACTGCTGCTTACCGGTTTTTCGTTTAGCCTTCAAGCACAATATGCAAGCATAAACGCTATTTTGGATGAACTTGAAGAACGCCGGGGGATCAACCAAAACATGAAAAACGTTAATCTTGACAATGCAAAATTTGTGTTGATTAAAGATTTCGAAGATCATACCGAGAGAAGCTTTATTGTTCTTAACGGAAGTCAGACAACCTATGTAGAAATGTTTGATGATAAGCAAAATGGCAAAACAAGTTCAAATGTTTTCACAGGAGATGTTGTTCGTACACAGGATAATATAATCTCAGTAAGAGCAGATAAACTCGAAGGCGAAAAAATAGCTTTACCTATCGTTAAAAATTTAATGCTGGTAAAGCAAAAGAAAACGCTCTACCTCATCGATGTAAATACTAAAGAGCGTTGGATTGAAGAAAGTGCCCTCAATAAGAAATAACACAAAAAAATAAAATCGTAAATTTAAGGTTCAAAGTCAAAAGCAATTTTACTTTGAACCTTTTCTATAAAAAACAGTAACATGAAATCATTTGTAAAGTACAGTCCAGACTCCGATTTTTCAATTTATAACATACCATTCGGCGTAGCCGTTTTTAATCAGGAATATATCGCTTGCTGTACACGTATTGGTGATACGGTAGTAGATTTGGCAACGCTGTATGACTTTGGCTTCTTCGATGATATTGAGGGAATTAACGAAAACGTTTTTGAAGCTTATACTCTTAATGAATTTATTGAATTGGGTAAACCAGTAACCAACGCCGTACGACTAAAAATTCAGGAATTATTCCTTGAGGATTCTTCGCTCGCTAATGATGAAAAAACGATCGAGGAGTGCTTCTTTTCGCCGGAACAGGTGAAAATGATGATGCCTCTGCACATTCCAAATTATACCGATTTTTACAGTAGTATAGAACATGCCACCAATGTTGGAAAAATGTTCCGAGATCCGGCCAATGCATTGCTTCCCAACTGGAAGCATTTACCGGTAGGCTATCACGGCAGAGCTTCCTCTATCGTAGTTTCTGGTACGGATATTATTCGACCAAAAGGACAGATGAAACCCGCTGATTCAGACAAACCCATCTTTGGGCCTTGTAAACAACTCGATTTTGAGCTTGAAATGGGTTTTGTGGTCAACAAAAACACCGAAATGGGCGAAAGTATTACTACTGCAGATGCCGAGGATGCTATTTTCGGAATGGTGATTTTCAACGACTGGTCGGCACGCGATATCCAAAGTTGGGAATATGTTCCGCTAGGACCATTTTTAGGGAAAAACTTCGGAAGTTCAATCTCTCCGTGGGTGGTAACCCTTGAGGCACTTGAGCCTTTCCGTACACCATCTCCTACGCAAGAGCCTGAAGTTCTGGATTACTTGAAGTTTAATGGGGATAAAAACTATGATATCAACCTGCAAGTCTATATCCAACCCGACGGTGGAAATGAAAATTTGATTTCCGAAAGTAACTATAAATTCATGTACTGGAATATGGCTCAGCAACTGGCTCATCATACGGTGAATGGCTGTAATGTAGAAGTCGGGGATGTATACGCGTCCGGAACAATCTCCGGGGAAAATCCAAAATCCTTCGGCTCAATGCTGGAACTTACCTGGAGAGGTCAAAACCCAATCACTTTAGACAACGGAACTGAAAGAAAGTTTATCGAAGATCATGATACCATCATTATGAGAGGTTACGCTAAGAAAGACGGAATCCGCGTCGGTTTCGGAGAAGTTTGTGGTAAGATTCTTCCGGCTGTCTAACATTTTTCTTTTCTATTTATTGATAAATGAAAACAATTTCACCTAAAGATCTTAATAATCTTCAGCTTCAAACGCTTTTACAAACTGCAATTGCACCGCGACCAATTGCCTTAGTTTCCACAATTGATGCAGAGGGCAATGTAAATTTAAGTCCTTTCAGTTTTTTCAACCTTTTCAGTACTAATCCGCCGATTGTCATCTTTTCACCTTCGCGAAGAGTGAGAGATAATACGACCAAACATACGTTAGAAAATGTGGAGCAAATCCCGGAAGCGGTTATCGGAATTGTGAATTATCCCATCGTACAACAAGTTTCCCTCTCTTCTACAGAATATGAAAAAGAGGTGAATGAGTTTGTAAAGGCCGGATTAACAATGAGCAAGGCAGAAATCGTTCAACCGAAACTTATCGAAGAATGTCCCGTAAATCTGGAATGTAAAGTACTTGAAATAAAACCTTTGGGAACGGAAGGCGGCGCAGGAAATTTAGTGATTTGTGAAGTGATTAAAATTCATGTCCGGGAAGAATATTTGGATGAAGTGGGAAATTTGGATCAACTAAAATTAGATTTGGTCGCCAGATTAGGATCCAGTTGGTATGCCAGAGCTAATGAAGAAAATCTTTTTGAAGTTCCTAAACCGTTGGTAACGAAAGGCATTGGCTTCGATCAACTTCCTGACACCATTAAACACTCTAAAATTTTCACTGGCAATGATTTAGCGATGCTGTCGAACATTGAAGTTCTACCGGAAGGTCTCTTCAGCTCTGATGAAACTGTTCATACACAAGCGAAAAAATTGCTTAAAAATTTACAGATTCCGGAAGCGTGGAAGATTCTTTCAAAATAAATATAAAAAAGGAGTGAAATTATTCACTCCTTTTATTTTATAATTGTTCTTGATCCTCTTTCAGACTTAAGTCTTTATTAAGATCAGGATTGAGTTTGAAGTACTTTTCTTCTTTATTTCTAAATCTGATGTTCAACATTTCAACCGCTAAACTGAAGGCTAAACATGAGTAGATGATGTTTTTGCTTACGTGTTGATGAATACCCTCTGCCACCAACATCACTCCGATTACTACAAGGAAAGACAATGCAAGCATCTGCAAACTTGGGTAACGGTTAATTAGGCTGGAAATTGGTCCAGCAAACGCCATCATAATACCGATAGAAATCACTACTGCGATAATCATCAACAATACATTGTCAACAAGTCCCACAGCTGTTAGGATTGAATCTAACGAAAAGACCATATCAATTAGGATAATCTGTATAATAACCATTGCCATTAGACCTGAAGCTGCCGATTTTGGCTTATGATGGGCATGATCGGGCTGCATCTTACTGTGGATTTCGAATGTACTTTTCGCAATAAGGAAAATACCTCCCGCAAGCAGAATAATATCCTTCCAGCTTAAAGCAAGACCTTGGTCAGTACCAGGCTCATTAAGCCATCCTATGGTGAAAACCGGATCTTTCAGTGAGATAATCCAGTTGATCATGAGAAGGAGAATTACACGGAAAATCATTGCGAAAGCCAAACCAAGGTTTCTGGCGAAACGTTGTTTTTCTTTAGGCAGTTTGTCTGAAATAATGGAGATGAAGATAATGTTGTCCACACCAAGTACAATCTCTAAAAATGTTAGCGTCAAAAGACTGATCCAAATTTGAGGATCCGCAAAATTCGGGAAATCAATTCCTGCAAATAAATCCATTGTCAAAGTTTTATGGGGTAAAATTAATTCATTTTATATGATCTCATTCGTCTTTAGGAAAGTTTCGCTGTAAAAAATTAAGACATCTATTTACCGCTTCAGAGAGGTCCTCAGGAAGTTCAGAAGAATTCCAAGGTTCGGTAGCTCCGAAAGTATGATTGGCATCTTCAATGATTTCCAGCTCAGAATCACGACACCATTCATTTAAAAGAAAAGCTTCTTTATTCTTAACAGCAGCATCGTCGGTACCTTGAATGATTAGAAAGGGTTTATCTAAATGCTGCGCCGCATACTGTACTGAAAACCGATCTTCATTTTCTTTATAATTTTCGTAGAACTGATAATAATGAGGCATTTCCTGCTTTGTCCGGGCATTTTCAGAATACATCACACCCGAATTTTTCCAATCTTCCAAACGGTCACCTGATGGAAAACGATAGCCAAAATGACTAACTCCAGCAAGAGAGATCAGAGCCTTTACCCGTTCGTCCTCAAACGCTTGAATTACAGAAATACCAGCACCTCGGCTGTGACCCATTAATATCAACTTTTCAGGATTGACCTCATCGTGACCGATAAAATGATTAATTACAGCCTGATAATCTAGCAGTTCTTTAGTAAAATTGTTATTGGCGAAAGCTTTCAGATCCGCAAAATCCTTCGGATGCTCAACGGTCGTTCCATTATGCGAAAAATTAAACTTTACAAAGAAATATCCTGCGTCAGCGAATCTGTGCGCCATCAAGTCCCAAGCTCCCCAATCCTTATAGCCTTTATAGCCGTGTGCAAAAATAATCAAGGGTTTCTTTCCGCTTTTCTTTGGAACAAATGCATCAGCCAAAAAATCCCTTGTATGGGGATTAGTGACAATGAGGTTTCTAAGAATTTCGACTTCCATCAAATAAAATAGAGGTTACTGTGATTGATTTGCGTCTTCGATGCAATAGCTGCGCCAAAAAAATCACCCAAACGATGTTTGGGTGACTCTTTATTTACCAAATTTTGATTCGATCTTCCGGTGCTTTATAAAGTTTGTCTCCCGGTTTTACATCAAATGCTTCGTAGAATGAATCTTGATTAACCAAAGGACCAAACGCTCGGAAATATCCTGGCGAGTGCGGGTCTGTTTTCACTTGGTTCACCATGTACTGCTCTGTAGATTTTGTTCTCCAAACGGTTGCCCAACTCATGAAGAATCTTTGATCTTGGGTGAAACCACTAATTAATCCTGGGTTACCGTGATCTTTAAGATACATTTGCAAAGCCGTATAAGCCACTGCAACACCACCTAAATCACCGATATTTTCACCACTTGTAAATTTACCGTTGATAAAAGACCCTTTTACTGGCTCATATTTGCTGTATTGATCAGCAAGTTCTCCTACTTTTTCGTCGAAATTTTTACGGTCTGCATCGGTCCACCAGTTGTTAAGATTTCCGTCACCATCAAAGCGTGAACCTGAGTCATCAAACCCGTGAGAAATTTCGTGGCCGATTACCGCACCAATTCCACCAAAGTTAACCGCTGGATCAGCTTTAAAATTAAAGAAAGGTGGCTGTAAGATCGCAGCAGGGAAAACGATTTCATTATTCGATCCGCTGTAGTAAGCGTTCACGGTTTGCGGCGACATTCCCCACTCTGTTTTATTAACAGGTTGTCCTATTTTAGCAAGATTCTTCTCGTAGTTCCATTTTGTCACATTCTGAAGGTTTCCATAATATGTTCCTCCTTGTTCCGGCGCTACCAATGTTAGTTTTGAATAGTCTTTCCAAGTATCAGGATAAGCGATTTTTACGCTGAATTTTGAAAGTTTTTCTTGCGCTTTAACTTTTGTTTCGGCAGACATCCAATCAAGGTTAGCGATATGGTGCTGGAAAGCTTTTCTCAAGTAGCTGATGTACGTTTCCATCTGCTCTTTTGCACCTGCAGGGAAATATTTTTCAACGTATAACTTTCCGAAAGCTTCCCCTAAGGTTCCGTTAACGACACCTAAGCCACGTTTGTCCATTGATCGTTGCTCTTGCTGCCCCTGTAGATATTTAGAATAGAAATTAAACTGAATATCATCCAAACGCTGATCCAGACTTGTAGCATTACCAGCGACCATGCGTGCTTTCATGTATTCTTTTACCAACGGCAGAGTACGCTCGTTTAACCAGGAATCCATGGTTTCTAAATACTTGATCTCACTAACAATAACTTTATCAGTATTTACTCCGGCTTTTTTTAAGTAATCCTGAAGGTCTACGTTTTTAACCAAACTTTTTAGCTCTGAAGGTGTCCTTGGGTTATAACGAAGGTTTGCATCGCGATTTTGCTCGTTTGTCAATAAGTTCGAAGCCAATTGCTTTTCAAAAGCTACTACTCTCTGCGCAGTTTGATCGGCATTTTTATAACCGATTACGTCGAAAAGTTGCGCTACATAATTTTTGTATTCTTCAAGAGTCTTTGCATTCGCTTCGTTCTCTTTTTGATAATAATCTCTTCCTAAACCTAAACTTGGTCCACCAATATAAACCGCGTTCATTTTAGAATTTTTAAGATCCGGGCTTACGCGCCATGCATAAAGAGGATTGTCACCAGTTTTGGTGGCTTCAATTAAATATTTTTCCAGGTCATCAACCGTTTTGATTTGGTCAATTTTAGCTAAATCACCTTTAATAGGATTAATACCATCAGCGTTTCTTTTATCCCAGTTCATAAAAGTTCCGTATAGCGCCTGAATTTTCTGACCCTCTGAACCGGCAGGATAAGTCTCGCCTAAAATTTTATTTAAAATTTCTAGAGAAGCTACATCCACATCCTCACGCAATGCATTAAAACTTCCCCATGAAGCTTTATCTGACGGGATTTCAGCAGTTTTCACCCAGTTACCGTTCACGTAATTGAAGAAATCATCCTGCGGACGTACACTTGTATCCATGTAAGAAAGGTTAAGACCTTCTTCCTTTACCGTCTCTTTTTTTGTTTCGGTTTGTACAGTAGTTTCAGAAGTGCTATTCTCAGCAGTAGCTGTTGTACCGCAAGAATTTAGAAACACGATGCCTGAAAACGCCAGCATGCTAATCGTAATCTTTTTCATTTAAAATAATTTTACTTGTTATGTCGAGAAGTTTATTAAATCGTTACAGGTATTTACTATCTGATAGAAGTTTAGATGATGAATAATCTACAAATTTGTTAAATATTGATAAAAAACACCTGGAATGACAATTTATGAATAATTTTACAATAGACAAGAATTTAAATTCTGTTTTAAAATTGACATTCTTAACTTACATCAATGTGGAAACTACTACCAGCCTGTATCTTTGCAATGTAAAAAAAATCAATTAATAATTTAAAAATCAAAATATTATGGCAACTACATGGAATTTAGATCCTACGCACAGCGAAATTACTTTTAAAGTTAGACACATGATGATTTCTAATGTGAAAGGTGAATTTAAAAACTTTAATGTCTCATTAGAAAGTGTGGACGATACTTTTAAAAATGTGATTGTTAAAGCCGAAATCGACACCGATTCTATCAGCACAAATAATACAGATCGTGATACCCATTTGAAGTCAGCAGAATTTTTTAATGCGGAAAATCATCCAAAAATTACTTTCGAAGCAGATTCTTTAAGCAGTGAAGTGATCGGAACATTAACGATTAACGGAGTTTCTAAACCGGTAACCTTAGATGTAGATTTCGGCGGAATTAATGTAGACCCTTGGGGACAAACCAAAGCAGGTTTTTCTTTCGAAGGAAAAATTAAAAGAAGCGATTTCGGACTTAACTGGAATGCAGCACTTGAAGCTGGTGGGGTAATGGTGTCTGATGAGGTGAAAATCGCTGGCGAACTTCAGTTTGTAAAACAAGCTTAATAATTAATATTTTTTGTTTAAAGTTCACTGAAATTCTGAATTTTGGTGAACTTTTATTTTTTTTTTTGCTTCAATGAAACTCAAAGATTTAGAAAACATTTCCACGCTCTACCCGAACTCTCCCAAAATGCCCGTATTATTTCTTGGTCACGGCTCTCCCATGAATGCCATCGAAGAAAACGAATTCGTGCAGGGTTTCCGGAAAATTTCTCAGGAAATACCAACACCTAATGCAATCCTGTGTATTTCTGCCCATTGGTACACGGACGGGACCTATGTTACCGCGATGGAGATGCCAAGAACGATCCACGACTTCTACGGATTTCCTGACGAATTGTTTGCCGTAGAATATCCCGCCCCAGGCAGTCCCGAACTGGCGAAGGAAACCGCAGAACTTTTATCTCCAGTAATTGTTGAGGAAAACCATAATTGGGGATTAGATCACGGAGCATGGAGTGTTTTAAAACATCTTTACCCTGAAGCTGATTTACCCGTCATTCAATTAAGTATTGATTATACTAAACCCCCACAGTATCATTTTGATCTGGGAAGGAGATTACAGAAACTCCGCGAAAAGGGAATTTTAATCGTCGGAAGTGGAAACATCATCCACAATCTTAGGATGGTGGACTTCCGAAATATTAATAACGTCGGTTACGGATATGATTGGGCCCACGAAGCCAGAGAAGCTACCAATAATTGGCTTCTCGATGGAAACTTTCAAAATATGGTTAACTACCATCAACAAGGCACAGCGCTACAAACTGCCATTCCTACGCCGGATCATTATTTGCCCCTCATTTACACTTTAGGATTGAAGGAAAAAGAGGAACAGCTATCACTCTTCAACGATGCCTTAATCGGAGGGAGTTTAAGCATGACGAGCGTTAAAATTGGTTAAATTAAATTATTTCCGAAAGTTTTTCTTATCTCAAACCTGAATGACACCAAGATTAAACTTTTCAGTAATTGGTGCATGATCCGCAGCTCCAATACCCATTGAAATCCATGTTCTGGTATCTACAGGATTAATAATGGCATCAGTCCACAGACGCGCTGCAGCATAAGTAGGTTCGGTTTGTTTTTGATATTTTTTAGAAATAGAGTCTAAAATTTCCTGATGTTCTTCAGGGGTAATTTCTTTTCCTTGTTTCTTCAAAGTAGATTCTTGGATTTGAGCTAAAACTTTAGCTGCTTGACTTCCGCCCATCACTGCAAGTTCTGCCCACGGCCACGCTACGATTAAGCGTGGATCGTAAGCCTTTCCGCACATCGCATAATTGCCGGCTCCATAAGAATTTCCTGTGATTATAGTAAATTTCGGCACGACTGAATTGGCTACCGCATTCACCATTTTAGCACCATCTTTAATAATCCCACCATGTTCTGATTTGGAACCAACCATAAATCCGGTAACATCCTGTAAAAACACAAGCGGGATTTTTCTTTGATTGCAATTGGCAATAAAACGGGTTGCTTTATCAGCAGAATCGGAATAAATAACGCCGCCAAACTGCATTTCGCCCTTTCCGCTTTTTACCATTTTCCGCTGATTGGCTACGATACCCACACTCCAACCATCAATTCTCGCGGTCGCACAGATAATTGTTTTACCATAATCAGGTTTATATTCTTCAAACTCCGAATTATCGACCAAGCACTTAATGATATTATAGGTATCGTATTGATCAGCTCTTGAAGCCGGCATGTGCCCAAAAATATGCTCGATATTTTCAGCGGGTGGTTTGCTCTCAATACGGTCAAAACCGGCTTTTTCATAAGTTCCGACTGACTTCATGATATTCTTAATGCGATCGAGAGCATCTTTGTCATCTTTCGCTTTATAATCGGTAACTCCAGAGATTTCACAATGCGTCGTGGCACCACCTAGCGTTTCGTTATCAATATTTTCTCCGATAGCAGCTTTAACCAAATAACTTCCGGCCAAAAATATAGATCCGGTTTTGTCGACAATCATGGCTTCGTCACTCATGATCGGTAAATAGGCACCACCGGCAACGCAACTGCCCATTACAGCGGATATCTGAATGATTCCCATGGAACTCATCTTGGCATTATTCCTGAAAATTCTACCGAAATGCTCTTTGTCCGGAAAAATCTCATCCTGCATCGGGAGGTAAACTCCCGCCGAATCCACTAAATAAATAATGGGAAGTCGGTTTTCCATGGCGATTTCCTGTGCTCTTAAATTTTTCTTTCCGGTTATTGGGAACCAAGCGCCTGCCTTCACAGAAGCATCATTAGCGACGACCAAACATTGTCGTCCTGAAATGTAACCCATTACTACAACAACTCCACCACCGGGGCATCCGCCATGTTCTTCATACATTTCGTAACCTGCAAATGCACCTATTTCTATCGATTCTGAATTTTTATCTAGAAGATATTCAATACGTTCTCTTGCTGTCAATTTACCTTCATCACGCTGCTTTTGTAAGCGTTTTTCTCCGCCACCTTTTTTGATTTCAGTAAGTAGACGATTGACCGAGGACAGTTTTAGTTTATTTTGATCTTCTCTTTTATTAAATTCCAAATCCATACAGTTCTAAAAATTTGTTTAAAGATAGTATATTTAAGGAAACCGACACTTTTCGAAGATTTTCTAACTAAGTTTTTGAAAGCGAGTGTATTATTTATATTTTTTTAACATAATAAAACAATATAACAGCATAATAATTGCGGTAAGTGTAGCGTTAAATAATCAGATTGCCGTTCATATTTCTTGGCACCATCGAGAAATTCGGTTCCTAGTTTATTTTTTTAATAGTTTATTATTTGAAGGCCCCAAAAATCCTCATCGGTTTTTGGGGTTTTTTGTACCTATTAATTTTTTTCACGATAATTCGTGTGGATTTGTAGATTTGTACAAATCAAAATTGCTGTGTATAGAAATTCTGCGTTACTTAGATTACACTTAATCGTTTTTTTGTGGGGTTTCACCGCGGTGTTAGGAAAGCTCATTCATGCTAATGCCCAAATTCTCGTTTTTTACAGAATGTTACTGGCTTCCGTTTTCCTATACCTTTTTATAAGATTTTTTCAGCGCAGTAGTTTAAGAGTTTCTAAAAAGCTATTGATTCAACTGGTAGCCATCGGAGGGTTTATGGGGTTTCACTGGTTATGTTTTTTCTATTCCATTAAAGTCTCCAATGTCGCTATCGCCCTGAGTTGTCTTTCACTCTCCACCCTTTTTAGTTCCATACTAGAGCCTATCATATTCAAAAGAAAGATTGATTTGTCTGAAGTAATCATGGGAATCGTGATCGTAATTTGCATGAGTTTAATCTTCAAGACTGAGTTCCATTATAAAGAAGGAATTTTTTATGGCGTTTTGACAGCTCTTTTCGGCACTATTTTTCAAGTTTTCAACGGTAAAATCTATGGCAAAACAAGTTCTTCTAACATTATTTTTTACGAAATATTTTCAGGGTTTTTAATCCTAAGTGTTTTCTATACTTTCACCGGACAAATAGGATCTGTTGGTGAAATAAGTTGGAGAGATCTTGCGTTAATAACTTTATTAGCAGGAGTTTTCACCGCCTATCCGATGTTAGAGTCGGTTAGTTTAATGAAGTATATTTCACCGTTTACATTAATCTTAACCATTAATCTGGAACCGGTTTACGGGATTATTCTTGCTTTTTTTATCTTTGGTGAGTCTGAACAAATGAACCCGATATTTTATATTGCTTCCCTGGTTATGATTCTTGCAATTGTAACAAACGGAGTTCTTAAAGCGAGGAAAAGTGACCAGGCAAAAAAACTTGAAGTTTGATGAAAAAACATATACTTTTCCTTTTTATTTGGCTCACAACCGTAGTTGACGGGCAGATCGTTCGGAAATACAGCAACGAATTTTTAAATATTGGTGCTGGTGCTCGTGGTTTGGCAATGGGTGGAGCAGTAATCTCGAGCCAGAATGATGTCTACTCACCAATGTGGAATCCGGCAGGTTTAGCTGAAATTGATCGCGACTGGCAAGGTGCGGCAATGCATGCGGAGTATTTTGAATCGATTGCAAAATACGATTATCTCGCTTTTGCAAAACCTCTTGATAATAAAAACGGAGTTTTTGCTATATCCCTCGTGCGTTTGGGGGTGGATAACATTTTAAACACCACGCAACTCATAGATTCCGAAGGAAATATTGATTACGATAAAATTACAAGCTTCTCACAAGCTGATTATGCGGCGCTAATTTCTTATGCCTTTCGCCCGGGCGGAAATCATCGGTTGGCGGTTGGCGTCAATGCGAAACTCGTCTACAGAAATGTAGGAGAATTTGCCAGTGGTTACGGATTTGGATTTGATGTCGGGGTAATCTATCAAGGAGACTCGGGCTGGAAATACGGCGCGATGCTTCGAGATGCTACAACTACGGTTAATTTCTGGACCATTAACCAAGAGGCACTTTCAGCAATAGTAAATGGTGAAGAATTTAATCCTGCTCCTGAGGATAAACTTGAAATTACAATGCCGAAATTAAATTTGGGTTTGAGTAAAAACTTTGAAATAAATCGCGACCTGCAATTGACCCCTGAAGGTGGCATTAATGTCGATTTTGCAAAAACAGCTGCGTTGATTTCGACAGATTTCGCAAGCATTACGCCCTATGCAGGTGCAGAGCTTACATTTCAGGACTTGATATTTGTTCGGGTAGGTGTTAACCGATTTCAAACCATTACAGATATTGAGGATTTAAAAAGAAACGTCTCCTTCCAACCCAGTGCAGGAATCGGAATCAAATATCAGGGTCTAACTTTAGATTACGCTATTACGAATTCCGGAATTGGCGGCTCTAACTTCTACTCTAATTTCTTCTCATTAAAACTAGATATGGGTGAATTTAGAAACTAAATACTTAAACAAATTATTATGAAAATATTTTTGTCCATAAGTGCACTACTGTTAATCTCTAGCATATCTGCTCAGAATATTAATGACTATAAATATGTAGCTATTCCGGAAAATAGTGGTGATTTTAAAAATAATGAATATAAACTTCAGAGTCTTCTAAAATCGAAATTATCTGAAAAAAATTACGAAGTTTTAAATCCTGATAAAAGCTTATGGCCGGAAGACGTAAAGAATAATCCGTGCAACACGCTACAAGCGGAAATTTTAAATACCAGCAGTTTCTTTAAAAATAAAATAAAGGTCGATTTTAAGGATTGTAACGTTAAAGTAGTTGCAAGTCTCGAAGGTTCTTCCAGCATCAAAGACTATTTAGCAGGATATCAGGATGCCTTAAATTCTGCCGTTAAAACTTTAGAAAATTCTTCTGGGACTTTACAATTAGCAGCAGAAACACCCAAAAAAGTGGTATCACCGGTTGAAACTCCCGTAGTTGACATTACTGAAGTTAAACCCACAAAATCTGCTACTCTTTCAAAAGAAATTAAAGTAAATCCGACTCTTTATAAGAAAATTATTATTGACGGCAACCAATATATTATCATCGAGGATAATCAATCTACTCCATTTGCGACCTTTAAGCAATCCAGCAAAGAAGGAATTTTTCACGTACAATTACGGGGGAATGTTCAAACAATCGGCTATATGGAAGGAGGTAATGTAGTTATTGACATCCCAACTTCTGATAATAATTATAAGAAGATGGTAATTTCAATTACTAACTAGGATCATTAAAATATTCCCAAACCAAACCCCCACGGCTCTTCCCGAGGATTTCTTCCAGAGTTTCCCGTGAAGATTCTTTTACTCTTTTAACAGATTTTAGTCTCTTGAGTAATAGGTCTACGGCTTTCTCACCAATCCCTGGGATTTCCTCAAGTTCGGTTTTTATTGTAGAGTTTTTACGACGTGTACGATGATGCTTTACTCCAAAACGGTGTGATTCGTCTCGCACGCGCTGCAGAATTTTTAGTGTTTCGGATTTTTTATCAAGATATAAGGGTACTGAATCTTCTGGAAAATATATTTCTTCCAACCTTTTCGCAATGCCGATGATCGTGATCTTGCCATATAACCCGAGAAGTTTTAAACTTTTTACAGCCGAAGATAATTGCCCTTTTCCACCATCAATCAAGATCAGTTGTGGCAGAGGTTCATTTTCCTCCAAAAGCCTCTTATATCTTCTGTGAATCACCTCTTCCATCGTGGCAAAATCATTCGCTCCCACTACTGTTTTTGGATGAAATATGCGATAATCAGCTTTCGACGGTTTACCATTTTTGAACACCACACATGCAGATACTGGATTGGTGCCTTGAATGTTTGAGTTGTCAAAGCCCTCGATATGACGAGGTTCAACCGGCATGCGTAATAATTTCTGCATCTCAGCCATTATACGATTGGTATGACGTTCGGGGTCTACAATTTGAACGGCTTTCAGTTTCTCGATTCTGTATTCTTTCGCATTTTTTTCAGACAGTTCTACAATACGCTTTTTATCGCCCACTTTGGGAACAATGAGTTTCACATTAGGAATCTGTAACGAGAGATGAAATGGAATTAATATTTCAGGAGAATTGGACTCAAATTTCTGTCGGATTTCTATCATTGCTTCTTCCAGAATATCTTCATCACTTTCCTCCAACATCTTTTTAATCTCGGTTGTAAAACTTTGAATGATGCTTCCGTTCTGGATTTTAAAGTAATTGACATATGCGGCGGTTTCGTCACTAGTCATCCCAAAAACATCAACATCGTCAATATTAGGGTTTACAACGGTATGTTTGTGCTGATAACTCTCCAGTAAATCCATACGTTCTTTAACTATATGAGCATCTTCAAACTGTAGATTTTCTGCATATTTCATCATTTGATTTGTCAAATAACTTTTTGCTTTTTTGAAGTCGCCTTTAATAATTCCCCGGATCGCATCGATTTTTTGGTCATATTCATTTTTGGACTCTAACATTTCACAAGGACCCTGACAGTTTTTAATGTGATACTCCAGACAGACTTTGTACTTCCCTTCTTCTATTTTGGCAGGAGCTAGATTTAGATTGCAGGTTCGAAGTTTGTAAATATGCTTAATCGTATCCAACAAAACTTTTGCAGGCTTCACTTTAGCATAAGGTCCGAAATATTCTGAACCATCTTTTATCTTAGTTCGAGTTAAAAAAATACGTGGAAAATCTTCATTTTTAATGCAAATCCACGGATAGGATTTGTCATCCTTCAGCATCACATTATAAAACGGTTGATGCTCTTTGATGAGATTATTTTCCAAAAGCAAAGCATCATACTCACTAGGTACAATGGTTGTTTCCAGCCGATGGATTTTAGAAACCATAATTCGTGTTCTGTATCCAGACTGATTTTTATTGAAATAAGATAAGACGCGTTTTTTAAGATTTTTTGCTTTTCCGACATACAACAACTGTCCACTTTTATCGTAATAGCGGTAAACCCCAGGTTCGGATGGTAGTGTTTTCAGCTGGAGATCGAGATCAGAATTCATGTTACAAAAATAGAGAATTTATGTTAGTGATAATATTAAGCATACACCGTAATCTAGCTGCAGCACTATTAAATATAAGTAGTTTCAGTTACATTCTTTTGGGTGAATATACCTACCGGTCGAGAGGTTATATTTTTAAATTTGTGTACGTTTTTGCAGGACAACCACAGAAAACACTAAAACTAATAACTAATGAAAATAAAATTACTGTCTGTGCTTTTGGTACTGGCGCAACAGCTGTATTCACAGAATGCAAATTACGCGCAACTTAATGAACAACTAAACCAAAACAGGCTAGAAATCTCGGAATTAAGCCGTCAAGTACAGTACTATAAAAAAGTTCTTAACTCCACCAAAGCCATTCGCTCGGCAACTTTCGAAAATTTGGATTTAAACGTCATTAAAGTGATTGGCTCTCGCAAGATAGGTAGCATAGAAGTTTTATTCAATTACAAAAACACTAACGCTACTACACGCAAATATTTTCAGTGTGAAAGAGCAGTTATCGTAGATATGCAAGGCAATCAATATCAAACAACACAATTATTTTTAGCTCCAAACGGAAGAGTGGTTGCTACTGACATTTTACAAAATGTGCCCTACAATGGCGGGGTAATGTTTAAAAAAGTAGGAAATTATTTTCCGGTAATCAAAGCATTTATCCTTTACCTTTATCCAAGTGATCAACTTTCTAATCCACAGCCTATCGTGTTCGAAAACATTCCGGTAATCTGGGAATAATTTTAATAATCAAGATGACAAGTATTAAAATTCCTTATTTTTAAGGAAAAATATTTTCTATGATTTATGGCACTGATATCTTTACAATAAATGATATCGTTGAAATACTAAACAATCCTAGCGTTGCAAAGTTAGATGACAATGCAAGAGAAAGAATCCTACAATCACAAAATAACGTTCGCAAGATAGTAGCTTCAGATCGAACAGTTTATGGAATAAATACAGGCTTTGGACCTTTATGTGACGTAAAAATTAGTGAGGAAGAAACTGCTCAACTTCAATATAATCTGATTATTTCCCACGCGGTCGGTGTAGGAAAACCTATTTCCAAAGAGTTGTCTAAGGTGATGATGATTTCCAAAATTCATGCACTATCGAAAGGTTTTTCAGGAGTTTCGCTCGATGTTATTGAACGGTTAATTTGGATGTTGGAACAGGATTTAATTCCGGTAGTACCTGAACAAGGCTCTGTAGGAGCATCTGGTGATCTCGCACCTTTAGCACATTTAGTCTTACCACTTCTAGGCCTAGGCCAACTTTGGTATAAGAACGAGGTTAGGAGTACCTTTGAAGTATTCAAAGAGCTGAATATTAAACCATTGGCGCTAGGTCCGAAAGAAGGTTTAGGCTTAATAAATGGAACACAATTTATTCTTGCCCATTCAATTCTAGGACTTATTAAATTTGAATATTTATTAGACCTGGCAGATTTAACTGCCGCAATGAGCTTGGAAGCTTATAGAGGATCAGGAAGTCCTTTTAAGGCTGAAATTCATAATATTCGTCCATTTGCTGGAACAAAAAAAGTTGCAGAAAGAATGCGAATTTTCCTCAAAGACTCAAAAAATCTACAGGAGCATGAGTATTGTGACCGCGTTCAGGATCCGTATTCAATGAGATGCGTACCACAGGTGCATGGCGCAAGCAGAAATGCATATGAGCATTTAAAGAGTTTGACCGAAACCGAACTAAACTCGGTTACCGACAATCCAATCATTTTGAGTGCCGAAGAATCAATATCCGGAGGAAATTTTCATGGACAACCTCTGGCGCTTCCTTTAGACTACTGCACGCTAGCCGCTGCAGAACTTGGTAATATTTCTGACAGACGCAGTTATTTACTATTGGAAGGAAAATTTGGACTTCCAAGATTACTAACAGAAAGCTCAGGTTTAAATTCGGGCTTTATGATCCCTCAATATACTTCGGCGGCATTAGTTACCGAAAATAAAACACTTTGTTTCCCCGCATCGGCAGATTCCATTCCCACAAGCTTAGGACAGGAGGATCATGTTTCAATGGGAAGCATTTCGGGACGAAAATTCAATCAAGTACTTGGGAATCTGGAAAATATTCTTGCTATAGAACTTATGTTTGCGGCACAAGGTTTAGAATTTCGAAGACCGGCAAAATGTTCCAAATATGTGGAAGAAGCTTATGAGCTAATCCGTTCAAAGGTTACCAAATTAGAAGATGACCGATTGATTGGTGAAGATATTACTTCGATAGCTCAACTTATTAAAAATAGAAAGTTTAAAGTAAAATGATCATGAAAAAAAATATAGCATTATTACTCTTAGGGTTATCTGGAAGTTTGTTGTCTGCACAAACGTCCATTGAGACTAAGACCGCCCGCCTATTAGAAATTATGGGATCAGCTAATGCAATGAAGACCTCTTACGAATATATGATTGATCATTATAAAAAATCATCGCCTGAGGTACCTGCTAGCTACTGGAATGAAGCTGCAAAATTAGTCAATTATGATTCTCTTATCCAAAAATTAATACCTATTTACACCACACATTTCAACGAAAAAGAGATCGACGATTTGATTTTATTTTACAGTAGCGATACAGGGAAGAAAATTGTGGAAAAGAATCCTTTGATCTTGCAGGAAAGTATGGAAATCGGAAGTGCATGGGGAATAGAATTAGCCAGAGAGATAGAAAAGAAAATTAGTGTTAAGAAAAGTCCACCCCCTCCCCCTATGACAACTAAATAATTAATGAGAGCTTCTACACCAGGGAGCTTTTTTTGTTGTATTGATTTAGATTAAGGGTATAAAAAAAATCCTCATTCAAATAGATGAATGAGGATTTAAAAAAACTGGCGGCGACCTACTCTCCCGCTTTCGCAGTAC